>WOUT01000055.1 GCA_009773005.1 Chloroflexota bacterium
CAGCATTTTCTTTTTCACGGGTTGTATTCTCCTTTGGTTGAATAGACTATTAATAACAAGACTAATTATATCCGATTTCGTTGTTCAATGTCAAAAAAATCGTAATTGACAAAAAAGGGGGGGTTATATCAGCTATTGCTAACCCCCTCAATTTGGCATAAGTCAGGTGAACTTAACGCTCTCAATTTGTTCCTTAATGAGTGAACTCAGTTTATTTCGCTTCAGCATCTTCCACTAATACCCTTACTCAACACAATCAGATTGCAACTCCAAATATGTAAGGTTATTTATGGTTCAACCGCCAGCGCACGCGCCTGCTCCACGTACTCCAGGCTCTGATGCCTGAAGTAAGTATTGTAAAGCGTGGCATAATGTCCCCCACCCACCAGCAGACCCTGATGATTACCTTCTTCGAGGATGGCTCCGTTTTCCATGACGATGATGCGGTCGGCTGATTTGACCGTAGAAAGCCTATGCGCAATGAGGATGCTGGTGGTTTGCTGCAAAATGAGCGCCAGCGCCTGCTGGATCTGCCATTCAGTGAAAGGGTCGATACTGGCAGTCGCTTCATCTAATACAAAGATGGCTGGCTGCTGAACCAGCACGCGCATTAATGACACCAATTGGCGCTGCCCCATTGAAAGGCGCGCGCCGCGTTCTCCCACCTCGGTGGCGAGCCCGTTAGGCAGGGTTTCGAGCCAATCGCCGCTGCCGATCTTTTTCGCGATGCTGATGATCTGCGCTTCCGGCACATCCTGCCGGGCATAGCGGATGTTGTCTTCCACCGTGCCGGAGAACAAGAAAGGCACCTGCGAGACCACCCCAAGGTGACGGCGGTAATCATTCAGGTTGAAGCAGCGAATGTCACGTCCGTCGATGAGGATGCTGCCGCTCTGGAATTCGTAAAAACGCGCGATCAGTTTGGCAATGGAAGTCTTGCCCGCGCCGGTGTGCCCTACAATCGCCAGGTTCTCGCCTGCCTTGATCTTAAGGTTGAATCCTGCCAGGATCGACTCGCTCTCTTTATAATGGAAGCTGACATTCTCGAAAATGATCTCGCCTTTCAACGGCGGCACAGGGTCGGACGCGATTTGCACGACCGCGGTCGGGGTATCGATCAGAGCAAACACGCGTTCAGAGGCTGAAAGACCGTTCTGGATGGAAGTCCAGAAGGAAGTGATGTTCATGATCGGGTACAGGAAGCGATCCAGACTCATGATAAAGAGGTACCACGCCCCCACGGTGACCACCCCTGCCAGCGCGCTAAGTCCGCCTGCGTACACCATCACGCCGGTCGCGATGCCAGACAGTGCATTGAGGGTCGGAAAGACGACCGAGAGCGCCAGTCCGCGACGCACGTTCACTTTGTAGGAAGTATTATTGGCTTCACTGAACTCATTGAAAATGCTGGCTTCCTGCCGGAAGTTCTTGGCCACCGCGATGCCGCTGACAGTCTCCTTGATGGTAGAGTTAACATTCGCCATGGCGCGCATGCCCTGGCGGGTGGCTTTGCGGGCGATGCTGCGATACAGGATGGCAAAGACCGTGACAACCGGGAGGAGCGCGAAGATATACAGGGTGAGCCGCCACTCAATGGTGAACAATACCACCGCCAAAATGAGGGCTTCTATCACCTGGCTGCCCACATCCGTAATAATGGAGACCAGCTCGCCAAAGTCGCGTGTGTCAGAGGTGATGCGCGAAACGATCTTGCCTGAGGAGAATTCGTCGTAAAACGAGAGGTCATGCTCCACCGAAGCCGAGTAGGCGTCGATGGCGAGTTGGGCAACCACTTCAGCAATGGTGATCGCCATCAGCCGCCGCAGCCCCCAGTTGAAGAACCAGATGGCAAGACCAATGAACAGCACGGCTCCGCCTATTGCAATCATGCTCCACAGCGCGGGCACTCCTTTGAGCAGGTCAATGCCCTTTGAGACGATGATAGGCAGCAGTGAACCCGCCCCGGCAATCGCCAGGGTGATGAGCGAGACCTGCAGCAAGCGCCGCCATTGCGGTTTGAAGTAACCCACAATACGCCGGGCAAGATCCCGGTCGGCATAAGTGCGGTCGTATTTTTCAGCGTCTAACCCGTCAAAAAAACCCATAAACTTCTTTCGAGAGTCGGGAGTTGAGAAGCAAGATTCGTCAGTTCAATTGATTGTACGATTCTCGATTCTCTATTTTCTATTCCCGGCTCTTATTCACTAAATATCCTTTGATACGACTCACTCGTGCGCAACAGGTCTTCATGCGTGCCCGAGGCAGAAAGCACGCCCGCGCGCACCACCAGGATCAAATCCGCCCAGCGAATCTGAGACAGGCGGTGGGTGATGATAAAGGTGGTTCGTCCCTTGGCCGCGGCGTAAATAGCTTGCTGTATCTTGTCCTCGGTGGCGGAGTCGATGGCGCTGGTGGAATCATCCAGCATCAGGATGCGCGGGTCAGTGAGGAAGGCGCGCGCGAGCGCCAACCGCTGGCGCTGACCACCGGAAAGGGTGACGCCGCGTTCGCCAATGACCGTCTTGTAGCCATCAGCAAAAGACATGACGAACTCGTGTGCCTGGGCGGCTTTGGCGGCGGTTTCGATCTCTGCCTGAGTGGCGCTTGGTTTGCCAAAAGCGATGTTCTCGGCGATGGTACGTGAAAACAGGAAGATATCCTGCTCAATGATGGAGATGTTGGTGCGCAGGTTTTCGAGGTTCCAGTCGCGCACGTCCACCCCATCCACCAGCACCTGACCGGAGGTGATGTCGTAGGTGCGGTTGATCAGACGCGCCAGCGAGGTTTTGCCCGAACCGGTTTGACCCACAATGGCGACGGTCTGGCCGGGCGGAACCTTGAAACTGACATTCTCAAGCACTGGTTCGCCATCCCCGTAACGGAAAGTCACTGCGCGGAACTCGACCTCGCCGCGCATGGGTTTGGCATAACCAAGTGCGTTTTGGTCCAGGTTGTTCTCGCGGTTCATTAACTCGAGGATGCGCTTGCCTCCAGCCAGCCCCAGCGAAATGCGTGAGTAAGCCCACAAAGAGGCAAAGGTCGGAAAATCCAGCATGAGCAGCAAACCAAAGTAACCCACCACTCCGCCCAGATCAATGAACCCGGCGCGGAATAGCAGCAAGGCATGCAGCAGCCCGGCCGCCAGCGCAATGCCAAACAGCAGCAGCGGCAGGAAGCGGGCTTCTTTTTTGCCCTGCTCCACCGCCGCGTCTTTGTAGCGTTTTACGTTTTTCCTGAAGAGCGCGATCTCGCCCATTTCCTGCGCAGAACCCTTGACTGTTTCCACTCCGTCCAACGATTCAGCCAGGCGGATGTTGAGCGCGCCAAAGGATTCGCGCACTTCCTCGGTCACAGGAGCGAGCCCCTTCATATAAATGCGTAAGGTGATGAAATATAGAATGATGAAGACAGCCGGGATGATCATCAGCTGCGGATGGTAGCGCGGGGCGGCGATTAACGGAAAGATCAGAAAAGTGAGCGACCCAACCACCATGTTCAATCCGGGGCTGAAGAGGAAGTTCACTTCGCGCACATCGTTGGTGGCGCGCGCCATGGTATCCCCCACCGGCTGCAAGTTGTGAAACGTCATGCTCTTGCCGATCAGGCAGGTATAAAGTTCGCGGCGTACGTTGCGCTCCACCCGCTGGGAGCACAGTTCGAAACCGAAATTGCGGGCAAACTGCAAAACTCCACGCCCGGCGGCGCAAGCCAAAATGATCAACGTAATTTCAGTGAGCCCTTTGCTGTCAAACACAGGGGCTGAGACCAGGTTGAACGCTTTTCCGACATTGACCTGAATGATTGCCAGAAAACCAGCGTTGCCCAGCGCGCCAAGCAATGCCGCCAGCAAGATCGGCCACTGGCGAAGGGCATGTGAAAAGATCCAGCGCGCTGGTGAATGGCGGTCGGTCGTATATTGCTGCGGGAGGGTAAATTCGGCGGATTCGGTCATTTGCATGAATAATTAGTTTATCACTCTTGGGCTTGCGCGAAAGGGCAGAATTGAGATTGTGCAGAATTGAGATTGGAAACTGGTTAAAACAATCGAGAATCCTCTCTGTTCAGATGATTCTCGATCAATTTCGTTTACTTGCTTGATTCCAGGCAACCGCAAAGACCAGCATCACACCTGTAAACCTGTTCTTCAAAGGCTATTGCTTTCACATGTTCCCGCACTTGGATTTGATAAGTTCTTCTTCCAATAACATGCAGGATGATTGTCACAAATCGTACTATCCTTAATACTTCCACAATCGACACTCACCGGCTCGGGGGTTGCGGTGGAGGTACGTGTGGGGGTTCTCGTGGGGAGTGCAGATGTCGGAGTAGAGGTAGGGCAGGAACCGCTGTTCACGTAAAAAGAGCGAACCTCTGACCATTCTCCCCATTCCTGACCTCCAATTATATCAACGCCCCCTTTGACCTTCCAGTAAATCCTGGCGCAGTCCGGAAGTTGTGGGAAAATGGAGCCTGAGGTTGTGTACTTACCCCACCAGGGATAATTTGTTTGGACTTGGAACCATAAATCTCCGACCTGGGGTGAAAATATTTGAAGTTGAAAACGCAAAGGCATGCAAGTGGTCGTTTCCCAGGTCAATTTGGGCTGCCGAGTGTAAATGACCTCTCCTTCTGCAGGGAAGATCAAGCCTGGAATATTAATCGACCCCGATGCACAGGCGGGTCCTGTGCGGAAAACCCCCTGCTGCCATTGATCACTAACTGGTAGCCATTTCGAATCATCGTGGAGATTGGCTATTTTTGATGTGCCGATATCGATCGTCCCGTAATGACCAACCGGAAGCCAGCGATACACTTTCACTGGTTCAAGAGCAGGAGAAATGACCCAAACCAAAGGCAAAACCGAGGAATTGGAAAGATAAGTGGAAGTTGGATTTGTCACCTGAATTGAAAATTCGTTCGTAAAACCTGGACCGGTGGAGAAATAGAGTTCATAAGAATCTGGTATGCATATCTCAGCCCAGGGATCCGCGCTTTCGGTATTCCAGAACTGCTGGGCGCTGTAGTACCAGGTGAATTGGGGATTTATGGGTTGCAGAGATAGGTCTTCTGGTGAGACACCAATTAGATTACCAAAGGATTGGAAGTTTGGGCAGGAAGGTGTCGCGATTACCACTGGTTGTGTTGTTGGCGTTGCCGTTGCATCCTTAATTATCTCGGGAAGTTGAGTCTTTTGCTGACTGACCGGGTTTTGTCTGGTTGTGGTTGGCAAATTGCAGGCGGTCAGAAGCAGTATCAGCAAAGGGAAGATGAGGAGTAAGGTTTTCATAAATTTTAATCCTTATAGTTTCACACTTGATTGCAATGAAAGTAGTTGCAATGGTATTTGTGGGCCCGGGTCTTGGACCTGCCCCCGAGAATTTCGGTTTGATTATTTCAAGACACCCGATTCAAAGAAAACAAATTATTTTTTTTCGCACGCAGGTGCAGCCACAACGTAATCAACCCATTTACAACTCGAATTGCTTTCACATGTATTTTTATCCTTAAAAAACGAACAATTAACGGTTACTGGATTCGGCGTCAGCGTTGCGGTTGGGGGTAAGTGTGGGGGTAGGGGTAGGGCAGGAACCGCTGTTCACGTAAAAGGAGCGAACCTCTGACCATTCCCCCCATTCGCGGATCCAAGCTTCATCGTTGTAGCTGGTGCCGATGACCCGCCAGTAAAACCTGGTGCAGTCAGGAAGGGGCTGCCAGGAATTAAAACCCGACACATCCAACCAAGGATATTTTAATACCGGTTGGACCGTATAATCCAAAGTTGAGAACGACCAGAAATTATTGGCCAGGTTTTCCAAGTCCGCGTTCTTCGATAACTGAATTTTATATTCTTTGGGCGTGCAATTTGTAAAATTCCATGTCAATTTTGGTCGCAGTGAACTGATGACCTCCCCATTTGCAGGAAAGCCCAGCACCGGAGTCTCAATCGCCCCCAAAGCGCATAAGGGTCCCGTGAGGAATGTGCCCATATTGAAAAGAGTACTGCGGGGCGGCCACTTTGTGTCATCATGCAAAGTTGAAATTTTATTGTATTTGATTTGAATATCGTTGTAATCCCCGACCGCGACCCATCGGTAAATTTTCATGGGTTCGAGGGGGGTTGTGAGCGCCCACCTCACCTCCAGACTGCCGGCGGTGAAGACAAGTGACGGATTGGTCACCGGGACATAAATCTCATCGTCGAATTCCGGACCGGTGGAGAACACGAGGGTAAAGGAGGACGGAACACAAAAGTTTGCCCATGCTTCCACACTACCAACTTGAACCCCCTGAAAATTGTAGAACCAGAGAAACTCTGAATTGGCAGGCAGTAAATTAAAATTTTGTGGATAATGCTCCCAGAACTTGCCAAACGAGGAAGCACCCGGGCAGTAAGGGGTTGGCCTGGGTGTTGGCGCAAGCGTTATTTCAATTGCCTGAAGGTCAGCTTCATCGGGAGTTTTTTGTACTATATCGATTGGAAGGTCGCAGGAAGCCAGAATTATCAGCAGCAAAGAAACTATGGTGAGAATGCAGATGTATCTTTTCATCTTTATCCTCCTAATAAACGAAACTATGTTGTCTATACAATCATACGATATTTTCGTAAAATAACAATCAAATAATTCCGGGTTCTGTAGAAAATTGGCTTTACCATAAAATAATTCCGGGGTTCTGGTTTCAGAACCCCGGAATCTGTGGTTATATCTTTGGTACAAACGTCTTATTACTGGTTGTTTCAGGGATTGGCAGAGCCGGAGGGAGCGCACTGCCAGCCTTCATCTCGCGGTAGGTTTGCGTCCAAATGCTGGACTCAAAGAGCATATACAAAGCGCTGAGCAGTGAAGCCGGTGAGAAGACAATGGTAAAGAAGAACGGCATCGCCACCAGGGCAGTGATGATCCAGGTTAACGGACTGGAAGTAAAGGCGCTGGATATAATGTAGGCAATCGCGCCCGGGATAGCGCTCACCAGCGCGCCCGGGATCGCCATCAGCGCGAAGGCTGGAATGAGGATGATTAACGCAAACAGGGTGGCAAAGCCGAACCCTATGCCAATCCCGACCATCACCAGCCAGGTCAACGCGGCATTCCTGAAATTGTGCGTGACCATGTGCCAGCCACGTTTGAACGATTCGCCAATGGTGGCGTCTTCCAGCGCGGCGGCGCGCGCAATGAACTGACGAAGCAAGCCCACAAATGCCATCACCAGCCCGAACGCGAGAATGAATACAAATCCAAAACCGAGGATGGCAATCGTGCTGGCAATGACCGCGCTCTTGTCGCCTTCGGAGACTTTTATGAATATTAAAACACCCAAGCCCATGATTATGAGGATGAACAGGAAAGCAGGGACGCCGATGATCAGGTCGATGACCCACAGGCGAAACGCCCGCCGGCTCCAACCCAGCTTCCAGCCCTGCTTAAACTTGATCTTGTTTCCGGTTTGCTCGTATTCATCCACCATGCGGATGATGGCGGTCTCGGACGGATAACGGACGAGCGCCATGAGCGTGCCCACCGCCAAGGCGAACAGAAATATTCCAGCGCCGATCCAGATGGCAGTACTGATGGCTTTTTCGGGGGTCGCAAAGAGAGGTTCAACATTCTTCTCCATCCAGGCGCCCATCTCACGCATCCAGGGAGCCAGTCTGTCATTTGAGCCCAAGTCACCATTTTGAAACATGTTGCCCGCGTTGCCTGAATAAGAGCTGCCTCCGCCCCCTCCACCGCCGCCGCCCCCCGCGCCGGTGAGAACCATCAGAAAGGCAAAGACCCACAGAACCTTGTAATTCCAGACCGTATTCCAGGCGCGCTTAATTTTCGTCCCGATGTCAAACATGGCTTTTTCTCCTTTTTATGGACAATAATTAAGTTTACCATGTGGAAACAGGAACTGGATGCGAGCAACTTGTAATTGCTACTGTATGGATATTGGATCGAAAGTATTGCAAAAGAGAGTTCCGATACTGATGGAAGCCTGGGTGCGTAAAAGATTCTGACTTTGATTTTTTTACTTGCTAGAAACATGAATGCGGTTTGAAACATCCTGCGTTTAGCCTTGCGCCAGCCTGCCAGCGCTGTAGCAAGCGGTAACATGGGTAACTGCGCCAATTGTTGATTCAGAGGAAGGTTATCAGCTTTCCTCTGAATCAAAGAGTTAACGGTTCGCGCAATTCCGGTAATGACTTAATCTCTGGTACCCTACATGCAGCCGGAGAAGTAAATCATTGGAGATGTTTTTGCCTTGTCAGATTAACCCGAAAATCGGGCAATCGGTTGTCGTCCCGTCATTTGTTAGCTTATGGAACAAATATCGGCGACTCTAGATATCGCAGCAAGTCTGAGGTCGGAGGCAACATGATGGTTGAACCCTCTCCCAAGATCAACTCATACACCTGCAGCCGCCGCACCAGGCTGTAGAACTCCAGTCCTTGACCAAACGCATTCGCGGTCACCTGTGCGGCTTGGGCGTCGCCTTCGCCACGCAGAACCTGACTCTTGGAATAAGCCTCAGCCAGGATGATCTCACGTGATTTTTCAGCCTCAGCTCTAATTTCACGCGCCTGTTCCTCGCCCTCAGCCCGGTAGCGCTTGGCGATCCGCTCTCGTTCAGCCTGCATACGGGCGAAGACGCTAGCCTGCACCTCGGATGGCAGGTCAACCCGTAAAATGCGCACATCCAGCAGTGTGATGCCAAACGATGTGGCTGCACCCTGCGCTCCATCGGTTACGGTCGTCATGATAGACTCACGCTTCTCGCGGATGACATCAATAAAGTTATGCTTGGCGATTTCCTCCCTCAACCGACCGGCGATGACCTGATCCAACCGAGCCTTCGCACCAACCTCGCTGCGTACAGTCCGGTAAAACATCAGAGGGTCAGTGATCTGCCAGCGCGAGACGTGATCCACCAGCAGCCGTTTCTTATCCAGGGTCAAATACTCTGCGCTCAGGGGTTCTGTGCCCAGAACCCGCTTATCCAGCACAACCAGATCCTGGACAAAGGGCAATTTAAAATACAAGCCCGGATCGCGTACAACTCGCATTGGTTCACCAAACTGGAACACCAAACCCTGTTGCCCCTCATTGATGAAATAAACCGATTTGGTTGCGGCGAAGACCAACAGGACTAATACGCCGATGATTATTATTTTCTTCATGGGATTTCTCCTTAACTTGCAGATTGCCCTTTATGGGGCCGGGGTCGGTTCGGTGGGAACGATCACTGGCGCGGCTGGCGAGTTTAGATCGGTCAGGGGCAGGAATGGTAAGACTCCGCCCTGCCCTGTTTCCAGCACAAAGATAGTCGCTCCGGATAAAACCCGTTCGATGCTTTCGAGGTACAACCTCTCGCGCATTACCTCAGGGGCTTTCAAATATTCGGCCAGCAATGCCAGGAAACGGGCTGCGTCGCCCTCTGCCCGGATCAACCGCTGTTCGCGGTAGGCTTCAGCCTCCAGCACCATTTGGGCCGCTTCGCCGCGCGCCGCTGGCACCACCTGCTCTGCGTAACCCTCAGATTCTTTTACCAACCGTTCCCGGTCTTCAAAAGCGCGCACTACATCATGAAAAGCGTCACGCACGTCACTTGGCGGATCCACGGCTAACAGGCGGGCTTCGGTGACTAATAAGCCGGTGCGGTACTGGTCAAGCAATTCCTGTAATTGCGCCTTAACCTGATCTTGCGCCTGCACCCGCCCCTCAGTCATGGTGAAGTCAATCGTGTTCTGTCCCACGGTGGACCGCAAGGCAATTTCGGCGGAGGCCTTAAGTACTCCTTCCGCGTCGCGTACGTGGAAAAGATATGCCACCGGGTCATGCACCAGATATTGGATGAATAGTTGTACGACGACCATGTTCTCGTCGCCAGTGAGCATTTGAGCCTCTTCAAGTACCACCCTTTGCGTATCACCCTCAGTGCGATAACCAATCTCGGCAGTGCGCACGCGCGCAGTATCTACCACAAAGTTGGATTGGATGGGCACCGGGAGCCGGTAATGCAATCCGGGCTCACTTTGGCCGGTCAGCTGGCCAAACGTGAGCACAATGCCTCGTTCGCCCGGTCCAACCATGTAAATGCCCGAAAGCAGCCACAGAACCACTACGCCGATTACCACGATCCAGAAAAGGCGCGATGACCGCAGAAATCTGTTGATCTGCTCTGGATTGAGGAAACCGCTCAATCCGGGTTCGTTCGGTACGTTTGGTCGTATCATTATTTTCTCCTCATCTCGTCTATTTTTTCAGGTAAACGGGCTTGTCTGGCGATGCGCACACCGCACCCGCTCGTTATCATAATTGATGCGATTCACTTTCAGCCGATGGCATTAAACTATACAACCATCGATGGCGGTTTTTCCAGTTCTGATGCTTTGTTTAAAATGATTCTCTTGGCAACTTACGCCCGCCGGTGCGCCGTAATCCAAAATCTGTCTGTTCTGCACCATGCGAAAGGCAATGATTTCAACCCCGGCTTGCCTGGCGTTGCGTCCTCATCCAGCCACCAGCCCATGCGCGGTGATTATGGGTGCCAGCTATATTCAAGCGAACGGCGCGGCCATCACTTGATCCAATTGCATGCCAATGATTAATGGATGCTTCACGCCGATACTGGCGCCATCGGCCATGGCAGCTCATGTGCATGGTCAATCTTACAAAAAAGGCCACCACAATAAATTATGTAATGGTCTCGCTATTCGTTATTGAGCGCATAAACTGACGGGAACAGTGGTTCGTCTTGAGGGCAGTCTATCCTGCTAAATCAGAAAGCTACTCCTTATCCAAATTTAGTTTACCCAGAATACAAGGAACTGTCAAGCGAAACAGATTACGCGGCAGGTAAAACAAACCTGATTCATGGTCGCTACTCTCTAGTCACTCCTCATTGTTTCTCCATCATCAGCGAGATACGTCCGCGCTCAATCTCCACTTTTTGGATGCTGACCTCAATGATGTCACCCACCTGCAGGATCATTCCGGGCGGCACCTGGGTTCTATGCAAAAGACCGTCCTGCTTGACGCCAATATCCACGAAGGCGCCAAAATCGATCACATTGCGGACGGTGCCATTGAGTTTCATGCCAACAGAGAGATCTTCCATCTTGAGTACGTCAGAGCGCAGGATGGGCGCGGGAGTGTCTTCGCGTGGATCACGCCCGGGGCGGACGAGCTGTTCGAGGATATCTGCCAGGGTCGGAACACCGCAGCCGATCTCCACTGCCAACTCATGAATAGGCTGGTTCTGCAGTTTGCCAATGGCTTTGCGTGTCTCTTCCAATGAAGAAGTGGTTGTCACCCCGGCGACTTTTAGCGCCGCGTTGGCAACCGGGTAACTTTCAGGGTGGATGGCGCTGGCGTCCAGCGGATTTTTGCCGTGGCGGATGCGCAGGAACCCTGCAGATTGCTCAAAGGCTTTGGGTCCCAGACCGGGCACCGTTTTGAGGGCTTCGCGGTCAGTGAAGGCGCCGTTTTCATCGCGGAAGGCGACCATCTTTTCGGCCAGTTTCTGGCCAATACCCGAAACGTAAGCCAACAACGCGGGCGAGGCGGTGTTCACGTCCACCCCCACGCGGTTGACCACGTCTTCCACCACGCCGGTGAGCGCGGCGGTCAGGGCGGTTTGATCCACATCGTGCTGGTACATGCCCACGCCGATGGAACGCGGGTCGATCTTGACCAGTTCAGCCAGCGGATCTTGCACCCGGCGGGCGATGGACACCGCGCCGCGGATGGAGACATCCAGGTCAGGCATTTCAGCGCGCGCCAGCGGACTGGCGGAATAAACCGACGCCCCGGCTTCATTGGTGATGAGGTAATGCACGCTGCTCATATCCCGGGTTAACTCTGCCGCCAGCGATTCGGTCTCGCGCGAAGCGGTGCCGTTGCCGATGGAGATCAGGGTGACGCCGTGTTTTTCAATCAGTAGTTTCAGTTTTTCCTTTGATTCCATCCACTGGTTTTGCGGCGCGTGCGGGTAGATCGTGCCGGTACCCAGCAGTTTGCCGGTGGGATCAACCACCGCCAGTTTGGTGCCGGTGCGAAAACCGGGATCCAGCCCCAGCACGGTCTGCCCGGCAAGGGGGGGCTGCCCCAGCAGCGCTTTTAGGTTGGCGGCAAAGACCTTGATGGCGTGGGTCTCGGAGGTAATGGTCAATTCGCGGCGCACGTCGCGCTCAATGGCAGGCAGCAGCAGGCGCTCCGCTGCGTCCACAATGGCGAGTTCCAGTTCATTGCAAAATGGCGAGCGCATATCCGGGCGGAAGTAATCGACAATGGAACCTTTCCAGTCCTTTTCTTCAAGAATAACTTTGACACGCAACACTTTTTCGGTCTCGCCGCGGTTCACCGCCAGCGCCTGGTGCGGACGCAGCCGGTCCACCCGGGTGGTGAAGGCATAATAGGTTTCGTAAACCGCTTTCTCATCTTTGGCGTCTTCGATCTTCTCGCTGGCAAGCGTGCCATACAACATGGCTTTGCGGCGCGTTGAAGCGCGCACTTCAGCCGAATCGCTGATCGTTTCGGCGGTGATATCGCGCGCGCCAGCCAGCGCTTCTTCAACAGTAGGCACCTGTTCATTTATAAATCCCAGCGCCATTTTCAGCGCATCACCGGGGGTGCGCGCTTGGGCGAGAATCATGTCTGCCAGACCCTGCAGCCCTTTCTCTCGGGCAATGGAAGCGCGGGTGCGGCGTTTTGGTTTATAAGGCGCGTAAAGGTCCTCGACCGCGGTCATGGTATCGGCGGCGGTCAGTTTTTCGAGCAATTTAGGGGTCATCTTGCCCTGTTCCTCGATGGAGGCGATCACTGCGGCGCGGCGTTCTTCGAGCGCGCGGCTTTTTTCGAGCAGGCTCTGCACCTGACGCAGTTGTTCTTCATCCAGCGTGCCGGTGGCTTCTTTGCGGTAGCGGGCGATAAAGGGGATGGTTGCGCCTTCGTCGAACAGTTCGATGGCGGCGGACACCTGAGTGGGGCGCAAATTAAGCGCTTTGGCAATGTTTTGAGCAAAGTTGAGCATGAGAGTTCCTGTAAATTGAGATTTGTGAGGGATATTCTAACACAACGGGCAACCAGACCTGTCAGGTTTTCTTTAATTGATTTTTAAGGAATTCTGTCATATGTTTGGAATCCATCTTTTGCTCGTTCTGTTTATCCGGAGGCAGTTGACCAAGCAAGGTTTGCGCTTTGATACGGGTTGATTCTTCAGCGCCTTCTGATTGAATGGTCGCATTCAGGATGTCTGCCAAGCTCTCAACAAAACCACTCTCCATGAGCAAATGGCAAGCTTCCACCACCCCGCGGTGGAAGAAATTCCTGCTCTCGGTTTGCTCTGCCATCTCCAGCAGCAAGATCACTTCGTTTTCCGCTGCTTTCTTATCCCCCAGCTCGCGGTAGGATTCCGCCAGGATGATTCTTGCCGACCTCTCCCCCAAATCGGATTCGATCTCCTTGCTGATCTCGAGGGCTAGTTGGTTATATTCAACGCTTTTTTTGAAGTCTTTAATCGCCATGGCCAACTCACCCAGGTTGGAAAGCGCAATAGCCTCACCCTCGTAGTCTCTAATTTCACGGCAAACTGTCAAACTTTTTTTATAATATTCTTCAGCAGATGAGTATTGTTTGAGTTCAACGTATGCTGTTCCAATATTATTGGTGATTAACGATTCAGAAAAACGATTTTCCATAGCACGTGCAATCTTCAATGCCTCATCATAATATTGTAACGACTGATTAAAATCTCCACGGTAACTGGCGACATCAGCCAGCCTGTTCAATACATTCGAAAGTCTTCCCCAGTTCTTCTGCTCCTCGCTGAGACTCCGGCACAACGTCAGGTCCTCTGCGGCTTTGGTGATGTCTCCCTTATTGGTTTCGGCGTAACCGAGATTGTAAAGCGCGCGTGCCTCTTCTTCAGCGTTATGAATCTCTCTCGACAGGTTTAAGGCTTCGCGCGCATATTCTTCCGCAGTCGATGAATTCTTGCATACCAAGGCGTGATTCGACATCGCGTTCAAACTAAAAGCAATCTCGTCCTGCCAATTCTTCGCTTTCGCATTCGCCAGTGCAAATTCAATCAATTCCATTGCTTTCGAAAATTGCTGAATGCGTACCATTAACAAAGCCGCCCTGGATGAAAACATGACGCGGCAGATCAGGGAATTTTCCTCCACATCGCAGGCATGGGCAAGATTCGCAAATAAAGCGCTGCCTTCACGAAAGAGACTGCGCCCTTCATAGTAGGTATACAGCGGCAAGATTATTTGCTGCACCCGCTGCCAGTCATGAATGAGGATCAACCAGTTGAGACATTTCAAAATATCCGGCAGAACTGATGCGACATTTATCAAAAAGATCGAAAAACGCTCGCCGCTCCGATCTGAAAAATACCTCAACAACTGATCCAGGAACCAATTCGCGTGCTGCGATGAAATCTGCTCACTCTCTTCTTTAGAGAGGGTAATTTTCTCGTGAGCGTATATTCCGATCACTCGATGGAAACGATATCGTTCATGCGCGTCCCAAGTCAGCAAAGACTGCCCGGCTAAATCACGCAGATCTGCAGGGCTTACGCCACAGATTTGATGCGCTGCCTGTGGTGTAAACGGCGACTGGAAGGATGTGAGTACCGAGAGCGACTTGCGCTGCATGTCAGAGAGATGCCTCCAGGCATTTTCGAATGAAGCCTGAATGCTGCGGTGGCGTTCCGGCAGATTTACCGATTGCGAGCGCAATACATCCAGGTTCTGTTGTAGCTCTCCCAGCAGGTCGGTTATTGACATGCGTTTGGCCTGACCGGCCGCCAGATCGATCGCCAGGGGCAGCCCCTCGACCAGCTCGCAGATGAGAGACACATTTTGCGCGAATTCGGGATGTTCTATTTCAGGCTGACTTTCAACCTGCAGATGCGCATAAAACAACCTGGCGGCATCAGACAAACTGTCTTTCAAATCGGCGCTGGATGTAGATAACCCACCTAGAGGAAAAACCTTCTCCCCCACCAAGTCCAACCGGGTGTAGGACGTGAAAACAAACGTGAGATTGGGGGCAGACTCGGTCAAGCGGGCTGCCAGTAGGGCGGCTTCACCGCAGGAGTCAACATTATCAAGCACCAACAGCGAGTAACGGTTGCAAGACCATTGCAGCAGCTCATCGAGCGCGTCCGTGCTGCGTTCAGTGACCGTGCCAACCGATCCAAGGATGATGGAAGACAATTGATTAATATTCAAACAGCCCGCTATTGAGATGAAGAAAACACCATCTTTGAACAGTGTTTGCTGCGATTCTGCCAATTTGGCAGCCAGCCGGGTTTTTCCACTGCCGCCCGGACCGGTGATGGTGATAATCCGGCAGGCAGGGTTGGAGACCCAGTCTTCCAGCATCTCCAACTCTCGCACACGTCCGATGAACAACGTTGCGTACATTGGAATATTTATTGGAGCAAGCGTGCCCACACGCTCAATTTCACCGGTATCAACATAATTATTGATGTCAGTGAGAGCTTTATGCATTTGACGTCCGGGCTCCAATGCCAGATCATCCCGGATGTAGCGCGCCGCCGAATTATAATGCGCCAGGGCAGCGTTTCCTTGAGAAAGCTGCAACAGTACCCGGATCAACCGGCTGTGGGCGTCTTCATCCCAGGGGGCGAGCTTCACCAATAATTCCGCTGCCAGGCGGTTCAATGATTCCCGTTTAAGCACGAGCCAATCCTCGAAGAGATCAGCATCGGGCAAAGAAACAGAAACAAGCAATTCTCCTTTGTATTGTTCCAGTAACCGTGAAAGCAGATGGATCGGAAAACCGCGATCAGGGCTCCCGCTGTGCCGCTCAAGCAAGGCGCGCATGTGCGACTCGAATTCAAGTGCATCCACCTGAAATTTAACATCAGACTGAAAGCTTATTGAATCGCGATCGGCGCAAAAGATTGTTCCGCAGCCACCGCAGTTGTCCAATGATTTTCTGATCGTGCTGAGCGCCTGCCGCAGATTGTGCAAGGCAGTTTGCTCCGGCACATCCGGCCAGAAGAGGGCTGCCAGCGTGCCGCGAGCATGAGTCCGATCGTTTTCGAGCACCAGGTATGCGAACAGGGCTTTTGCCTTTTGAGTCGTAAAACCGCCAACCGGACAATCATTGAGGTTGATTTCTGAGGAACCCAGAAACCGGGCTTTGATTATCAAGGGTTTTACCGGAGTCTCTGTCATTTTGGTATGACGTTTCCTCGTTTGACGGTTTTTTGACGGTGATTCTCTATGATGTAAATATGTCGAAAAACCAAATCTCTGATGAAGTTGAGTCTCTGCAGCGCAACAAATATCACTCTTTCCTGATGCGCCTCTGGCAAACGCGGGAACTCGATGAGGAGGTATGGTATATCGCCCTTGAAAACCCCCTGACTCGTGAAGTCCAGGTATTCAAGGATATCGAGTCCTTAACTAATTATTTAACACAATTAATTGAAAAAAAGCAAGTCAATCGAATTTTATGATCCTGGAGGAGGAAAAATGAAAAAGTTAACTGTCAGTATTTTTGTGGTCTTTCTGTTGGTGGTGATGTCTGGCTGTTCGGTGCTAAAACCAAAAGCAGAAGCTCCCGCCCCCACCACCGCACCCATTGCGGCAAAGACCGAAACGCCTGCCATGCCAACCACTGCGCCGCCAACGCCTGAACCCGCTATTGCCGTGACCGGAGTTGAGACCGCTGAACCGGTGGTCATCACCCATGTGACCGTGCCAGGAGAGCCAAAGTACCTGACCGAGCAAAAAGTGGAAGACTGCAGCACCGGCGAGCGCAAGGCGATGGGCGTCACCACCCTGATCGGCGTGGGGTGCGATGACTGGAACAGGAACATTGCCAGGCTGGAGCGCCCTGCCGACGCTCCAAACGGGACGTACTTCCCGGCGGCGGATATCGTCAGCTCGACGATGGGCACCAACCAGGTCTGGATGTTTGGCAAGATCAACCTGTATAAGGATGCAGCGGGCAATTTGCCGGCTGGTCTGATCATCGGGTTTGAGATCGACATTAATATTGACTCACGCGGTGATTATCTGCTCCTGGTCACCGGGTTAAATTCAACAGAGTGGACCACGGATGGTGTGCAGGTATGGCGGGACCAGAACGATGATGTGGGCGGCGAGAAACCGCAAGCACCTGATGGCAGGCTCGGTGATGGCTATGAAACCCTGCTGTTTGACGCTGGTATGGGGCTTGACCCTGACCTGGCTTGGGCGCGCATCAACCCGGCGGATGGCGCCAGCGTTGAATTCGCCTTCAAACCCATTATCCTTTCCCACGACCAGAAATTTGCCTGGTGGGCGTGGACGGCGCTGGGCGGGCTTGATCCTGCAGGCATGGAGATTGTTGACAGCCTGCAGAACAGCGCAGCCTGGAAGTTTGACAACACCTGCGGCTGGATATTCAATGGAAAACCCAGTAATTTGCTAACCAATATCTGTAAAATAATCGTCCCAACTGCAACACCAGTTCCTACTTCCACACCTAAATTCATTGGTTGCGTGACTAAAACCGATGCACAATGTAATGCTGAAGCAAATCCTCAACAAGGAGGCTTTCCTTGGTGGTGGGATGCTGTAAATTGCAGATGTATGCCTACTAATTAATTATTTGATAAACTGAAGTTTATTTTTAAGTCCTTTAATATTTAGTTTCGA
>WOUT01000056.1 GCA_009773005.1 Chloroflexota bacterium
TGTACTGTCAGTCCTGTTGGTTGCTGCCTTCGCTTTGAGCGCCTGCGCCAAACCGACCCCAGCACCCACCGCTGCCCCCACCGAAGCTCCGGTTGTCACCGAAGCTCCAGTTGTCACTGAAGCCCCAAAAGTCTTCAAAGCCTGTGAAGTAACCGATGTTGGCGGTATTGATGACAAGTCCTTCAATGCAACTGGCTGGCTAGGTCTTGAACGAGCCAAGGCAGATTTGGGAGTAGAAATCGCTTACCTTGAATCACAGCAGGCGTCGGACTATGAAGTAAACATAAATTCATTCGTCGAAGCTGGTTGTGACCTGATCGTATCTGTTGGTTTCCTTCTTGCTGACGCCACCAGTGCAGCTGCTGACGCCAACCCGGATCAGAATTTTGCGATCGTCGATGTTGATTGGCTTGGACAAACCAATGTCCGCGGCAATGCTGCCAAAATCGACCAGGCAACCTTCCTGGCTGGCTACCTGGCTGCCGGCATGACCAAGACCGGTAAAGTCGGTACCTATGTTGGTATCCACGGCACGTCAGTTGTATTGCTCGGTTGGGACCCAGTAACTCAAAAAGGTCTTGAAACCGGAAATTTTGAAAGCCTAGATGACGGTCGCGCCTTTGCTGAGCAACTCCTTGATGAGGGCGTTGACATCATCATGCCGGTTGCCGGTCCAGTTGGCTTGGGCTCTCTGGCAGTGTTGGCCGAACGCAAAACTGGTTTACTGATCGGCGTTGACTGGGATTGGGCGGTTGTCAACCCCGACAAAGCTGATTACATTCTGGGCAGCGCTCTGAAGAAAATCGATGTCTTTGTCTATGACAGCGTGAAACAGGTAGTGGACGGCGTCTTTGCAGGCGGAGCTCCCTATATTCTCACTCTCGAAAATAAGGGTGTGGGTTTTGCTTACGGCTCTGCCATGGATGCTCAGATTCCTGCTGACTTGAAAGCCGAAATTGAAGCTTTGATCCCGGGTATCATTTCAGGCGAGATCTTAACTGTTCCGGTTCGCTAGTCAATTCGTTTAATCCAACATAATTGGAGCCAGAAAAATCCTGGCTCCAATTATGTTATCAACTTTACTCCTTATGATACAATATTCCATATCATCTTCAAATATCATTGATCAAATGAGGGATACATGGTTCCAGTCCTTGAACTGCGAGGAATTACCAAGAGATTTCCGGGCGTTTTAGCCAACGATCACATCAACCTGACAGTAGAAAAAGGGGAGATCCACGCCTTATTGGGAGAGAATGGGGCTGGAAAAACTACCCTGATGAACATTCTGTACGGGCTTTATCACCCTGACGAAGGTGAAATATATGTAAATGGTAACAAAATGGCAGTTCGCTCACCCATTGATGCCATTAAAGCCGGGGTTGGCATGGTTCACCAACATTTCATGCTGGTGCCTGTGTTTACTGTTACCGAAAACGTTATGCTCGGTGAAGAATTTGTAAAGTTTGGGGGTATTCTTGACCGTACTCGAGCGGCTGAAAAGGTCATGCAGATCTCCGATACCTATAACCTGGATATTGACCCAAACACTTATATCAAAGACATGCCTGTTGGCCTGCAACAACGGGTCGAGATTATCAAGTTACTGTTTCGCGAAGCGAATATCCTGATCATGGATGAACCGACTGCAGTATTAACCCCGCAAGAAGTTCAAGAGTTGTTTAAAATTATGCGCACTTTGATCGATCAGGGTAAATCGATTATCTTCATCACCCACAAACTGGTTGAAGTAATGGAGTGTGCCGACCGGATCACAGTAATCCGCGGCGGAAAAGTCGTTGGCAGCACAACTCCCAAAGAAGCAACATTAAATGAACTCGCCACCATGATGGTGGGGCGTGACGTAAAACTTAACGTTGAAAAGACCAAGAAAAAACCAGGAGATGTCGTTCTGGAAGTCGATAACCTGAAAGTGCTCGATCCTCGCGGAGCCATTGCAGTTGACGGGATTTCGTTTAATGTCCGCGAAGGGGAAGTCTTGGGCGTTGCAGGTGTGCAAGGAAATGGACAGACTGAGCTTGTGCGTTCGCTAAGCGGTTTATTGCCGTCCATTGACGGTGAGGTGCGTCTTTTGGGGCACGATATCACTCATTCATCACCCCGCCAGATCATTGAACATGGTTCTGCCCATATTCCTGAAGACCGCCAGAGGGATGGATTGGTGCTAAGTTTCCCGGTTTCAGATAACCTTGTTTTGAACACTTACTACCTTCAACCATTCTCCAGATCAATCTGGCTGTCGCAGCAGGAAATCCTAAAAAACGGTGAAGGTTTGGTTAAGAATTTTGATATCCGAACTCCAAGTGTGTTTACTCCAGCAAGCTCCCTCTCAGGTGGTAATCAGCAAAAAGTAATAGTAGCCCGCGAATTCTCGCGTCCTATCAAATTGTTGATCGCTTCACAACCCACCCGTGGATTGGATGTCGGTTCAATCGAATACATTCACAAACGAATGCTTCAGAAAAGGGATGAGGGTTGTGCTGTTTTACTGGTTTCAACTGAATTGGATGAAGTAATGCAACTCTCGGACAGGATTGCTGTGTTATATCGAGGAAAATTAATGGATATCGTGGATGCGAAGTCTGCCACCAAAGAAATGTTGGGGTTGTTAATGGCAGGGATCATCCCCGGTGAAGATGTGAAATCAGCGCAAGTCCCCCAAAAAAATAAGATCCTGATCACGTAAAGGAATCGATATGAGCCCTGAAAAACCAGAGCAAATAAAAAAGAGTGGTATTGCAATCTTTTGGGATGAATTTTCGCGAAGTAATCTAACTGTAATTATTTTGGCGATTTTAACCGGAATCATTCTGGGGGGAGTACTGGTAGCAGCTACTACGACCGAGGTTTACGCTGCATTCAAGGTCTCTTTATGGGGAGGGTTGAAGTTAGCGTTTACAACCGCATGGAACACATATGTAGCGCTTTTCACAGGTTCTGTCGGTAACCCGGAAAAAATACGACTGGCTTTTGAAAGCGGTGACCCGCTGATGATACGCCGGGCGATCAACCCTTTTTTTGAAAGTCTTGTCCAGACAACTCCCTATATTTTTGCAGGTCTTGCAGTAG
Source organism: Chloroflexota bacterium (assembly GCA_009773005.1). GTDB lineage: Bacteria > Chloroflexota > Anaerolineae > Anaerolineales > Anaerolineaceae > UBA6107. The sequence continues at coordinate 3,091 of WOUT01000056.1, forward strand.
CGCTGGGCTTTCGGGTAGGGTTGTTTAACATTGGCGCTGAGGGCCAGATCTTCATAGGCGCAATCACCGGTGTATGGGCAGGTTATGCCATCCATGGCTTGCCACCGATCATCCATATTCCGGTTGCATTGTTATTTGGAGCCTTGGGCGGTGCGATCTGGGGATTCGTCCCTGGGTTTCTGAAAGCGAAGACTGGCGCCCATGAAGTGATCACGACGATTATGATGAATTACATCGCGTTTCGCTTGAGTGATTGGTTACTGAAAGGACCAATGGGGGACCCTACCGAATATACTCCTAAAACGCCTTGGATACTGGAGAGCGCACAATTACCCAAATTATTTGATCTTCCAATCCGGTTTCATATCGGCTTTTTCGTTGCTCTCTTAATGGCAGTCCTTGTCTATCTTCTCTTGTTCAAAACTACCTGGGGGCTCGAGCTTCGAATGGTGGGTTCAAACCCAAATGCTGCCCGCTACGCCGGAATCAAGATCACTATGAGTACGGTAATTGCCATGGTGCTCTCAGGAGCGCTTGCTGGTCTGGCTGGCGCTAATGAGGTGCTCGGGGTAAATCACCGTCTCATTCCAGCGTTCTCAAGCGGATATGGGTTTGACAGCATCGCGCTGGCGCTGCTTGGAAAAAGTCATCCATTTGGCGTCATTCTTTCCGCTTTATTATTCGGTTTTCTAAGGAATGGAGCCCGTTCGATGCAATTGACGGTTGGTGTACCAATCGATATCGTGTCCATTCTGCAGGCAATGATATTGGCATTTATTGCTGCTCCGGCAATTATCCGGACGATCTACCGTTTGAGAGAACCTAAACATGCTGAGGATATCGTATCCCTGCAAAGTTGGAAAGGGTAAGTATCCATGTCAACTGCATCTGAAACAATCGTTATTCCAATGAGCAAAGGTATCCGCAATCGGGAACGGCGCCGGCGAATCACTATGGGGGTCTTCTTCCTTTTGGCAGCAGCATTTACCTGGCTGGTATTCGCAGTAAATTTGACGCCCAATGCGATGACCAGGTTTGTCATGACGCCAGGAGGGTCTTCAACAGTAGCGCCCGATTGGATCTTCCCGACTGGAGTGTACCTGAATATTATCGCCGGGATTTGTGCCATGCTGGGCACATTCCAAATAGTGCGTGGATTCGGCAAACGTACTTATAGTGTCCTTGCTCTTGTGGCTATCCTTTTCATATTTGGATTCTTATCGTGGGCAACCTCCGGTGGGCAAACCAACCTGGGAGGATTATTACGTGTAATGGTTGTCCGTGCCGTTCCGTTAACATTGGGCGCGTTATCAGGAATCTTGTGCGAACGAGCAGGTGTTGTCAATATTGCCATTGAAGGGATGATGCTCACGGGGGCTTTTGTCAGCACAGTTTTTGCAAGTCTCAGTCACAGTCTCGTGATCGGTCTCCTGGCTGGCGTTGTGGCAGGCGGTTTTATGGGAGTTATCCACGGTGTGCTTTCAATTAAATACAAGATTAACCAGATCATTTCCGGGACAGTGATCAATATCTTTTCTATAGGGATTACTTCCTACCTTTCTTCTAAATACATTCAACGCTCAGAATTCCAATACTTGAATGAACCAGGCATGTTCCCTCAAATTGAAGTTCCCGTGTTATCAAAAATCCCATTCATCGGACCCATATTGTTCCATCACAATATTTATGTGTTTGCGATGGTTTTCTTTGTACTCTTTATAACCTTCCTTTTATATAAAACACGCTGGGGTTTACGACTGAGATCAGTTGGCGAGCACCCCAAAGCTGCTGATACTTTAGGGATCAATGTATTTAGGACGCGCTATATGGCTGTCATTCTCGGTGGGATGATGGCAGGTTTTGGAGGGACATACTTTTCACTGGGATCATCGGGACGTTTTGACGAAGTGATGACCGCCGGGCGTGGCTTCATTGGTCTGGCAGCCATGATCTTCGGAAACTGGAACCCGATTGGTTCAATGGGAGCAGGATTTTTATTCGGCTTCTTCGATTCACTTTCTGTTAAAGCCTCATTACTGCAAGTACCATTACCAAGCGAGTTTCTCGGGATGGTTCCTTATCTGGCGACGATCGTTGTCCTGGCTGGCGTTGTCGGTCGCGGGCAGATGCCGGCGGCAGATGGCGTACCCTACGAAAAAGAATAAGATTTTCGCATTTACCAGTTACTATTGTTCAGGAAGGGACTGAAATCAGTCCCTTCCTAATTTTTAAGCGAGTAATATCCGAACTCTTCGACAGCGTCCACCATTGCCAGCACATTTTCAGCCGGCACCTCGTTCATGACGGTATGGACAGGCGAGACCATGTATCCGCCATCTTTTCCAAGAATATTAATCACCCGTCGAACTTCTTGTTTAACCTGGTCTGGTGTTCCGAATGGCAGGATTTTTTGTGTATCAATGCCGCCGCAGAAAACTATCCGTTTGTCATAACGATTTTTCAACTCTTCCAGGTTAGACATTTTCCCAGCAGAAGTCTGAACCGGATTCAGGATATCTACTCCAATCTCAATGAAATCTTCGATCAGATCAAAAACATCGCCGTCAGTATGGAAGAATACTTTTGCTTTCGTCTTTTGTTTGATGAGCGAGATCATCTCGGCATGTAGTGGTTTCAGCATATTCCTGTACATCCGTGGAGAAATCATCAATTTTTCCTGGGTTCCCAAGTCATCTCCAATTTTGATGATGTCGATCAAGTCACCACATTCATCCAGAAAATGCCCCATCAAGCGCATGCAAAGCTGATTGTTTTTAATGAGCAGTTCCTGAGCGAAATCAGGTTCAATGGCGAGATTGAGTAAAAATTTTTCCATCCCCTGCATTTCAAAAGCCCGCTCAAAGGGGAACATCAACCACGGAGTTGCCATGATAGCATATTGATTTTCTTCATGCAATTTCATGGCTTCTGCTCTCACATGAGCCACACGGTAAGGGTCATCCATATCCGGCCACTTATAATTATCCAATTCATCCTTCGTGACTGCATCTGGTAAGGGGTGGATACCGGGATACCATTCATCCGGACTGATCTCCATCTGCCCTCCGCCCCAATCATCAATAAAAGGTGAATGTGGAGAACGGTTTTTATTTCTTTCATAAACTTCAAGTGGAAAACGGTCCAGGATTCCACGAACATCACTGTGGAGCCGCTGCATGATCCTTTCATCCGGTAATGCGGTACCTAATTCAGGCCAATCATATATATATTGATCTTCACAAACGACCCCTAATATGCTCTTCAAACCGCGGTATGGTTTGATCTTGATCCCGGTTGCATTGCTTACTCCCAAAATTACTGGAACGCGGTCTGGAATTTCATGATTGAGAACAGCTCGAACTCTTTCGCGGGATGTTATAGGCATCGTATGCTCCAAACTCTGGGTTAGTGAAAAATTTATACCATTTACGAAATAATTGTACCGGATATTTTCCTTCAAACAATTATTCCCCTTCCATTCCTGAAAGGATAATCTCAGGTAAGGTAATAAGTGCAAACTAAACTTCCGAACTCTTTCAACCGTCCGTCGTCATAAAATTGGGGTGTGTTTCTGTTATAATTTTTTGATGCACTGATCAGAGAGGAAAATTATGGCAACCATTAATGTTGAAAATATTTCTAAAACTTTCGGCTCACTTCTGGCTGTGAATAACGTTTCTTTTAATGTTGAACCTGGCGAGATTTTTGGTTTGCTAGGTCCTAACGGAGCTGGAAAAACCACCTCGATCCGCATTATTCTGGATATTTTTAAACCGGATTCAGGGAAAGTAAGCATCCTGGGTGGTCCAATGAATGAAGAAAAGAAAAACAAGATCGGGTATTTACCCGAAGAACGCGGCTTATATCAAGACATTCCTCTGGAACGCTGCCTGGTTTATCTCGCCACCCTTAAAGGGATCGAGGAAACTGAAGCAAAAAAACGCGTGGCTGAGTATCTCGAACGATTTGACCTCTTCAGTTCCAGAAAAAAGAAAGTGAAAGAATTGAGTAAAGGAATGCAGCAAAAGGCGCAGTTGATCACAACATTGATTCATAAACCCGAGGTTGTGATCATAGATGAACCTTTCAGCGCGCTTGACCCCGTAAACACCCAAATGGTCAAGGATTTGTTGCGGGAAGAGCGAGCAAAGGGTACGACAATCATCATGTGCACCCACCAGATGCATCAGGTAGAAGAACTGGCAGACCGAATTGCCCTTATCGATAAGGGTAAAACCGTTCTTTACGGTCCGCTTAATAAAATCCGCCGTCAATTTGCTTCTGAAGCCGTCATCGTTCGCGCGCTGCAGGACTTACCCGCCAACCTATCAGGCGTAACCGAGATTATTAAGAATAACAGTCATACCGTTCTCCATTTGGCGCCTGGTAAAACTCCGCAAGAAATCTTGCGCGTTCTGGTCGAACAAAACATTTCAATCGAACAGTTTGAGATCGCCCTGCCGACACTCGATGAAATCTTTATTCAAGTGGTGAACCATGCAGGAGCCACTAAATGAAGAAGTTCTGGTTAATATTCTGGAACGAGTACAAACGCCATGTCATGCGCAAACGTTTTATATTTGCCATCCTCAGCATGCCATTTTTCGTCGGGTTGATGGTTTTAATTGGCTTTGTCTCTGTCTGGCTGCAATTTAATGACAAGCCGGTCGGTTATATCGATTCGTACGACATCCTGGAATATCCTCAACAAGTTCCCAAAAAAGAAAAATCAATTTTCGATCCTGTGAAATCTGTGGCGTACCCTGATGAAGAATCCGCTAAGGCTGCTATGATAAAAGGCGAGATCCAGGCTTACTTCATCCTGCAAGAAACCTACAGATCAACAGGTGAGGTAACAATGGTGTCCAATATAAAGCCCGGGAATAATGCCAGGGGTGATTTTGGCGAGTTTCTTTCCTATAATATTATTAAAGGCTTGCCAGAACCGGTCATCAAACGTCTTAATGATGGCAACAAACTGATTATTCGATCACTGGACGGCGCACGTGAAATTGGCGCTGAAAACTGGATGGTCATGCTGCTACCACTGCTCGCGGGTGTACTATTTATTATTGCTGTTAACGTGAGCGGCGGGTATCTGCTCCAAGCAGTGGTAGAAGAAAAAGAGAATCGGACGATGGAGATTCTGGTCACTTCCGTCTCACCCGATCAACTTATGGCTGGTAAAGTGGTTGGCAATCTGATGGTTGGGCTTACAGAACTGGCGATCTGGATTGTGTTTACAGTGATCGGGTTAACCATCGCTCCTTTGTTCTTTGACATTGGAGCGCCCCCACCAATCAGCTTGACCTATATCCTCCTCCTGGTTGGAACCTTGCTGCCCGCTTTCGTGATGGTCGCAGCAGCAATGGGCGCCATTGGATCCACTGCCACCGAGATGCGTGAAGCTCAGCAAATTGCAGGGTGGTTCACCCTTCCTATCGTTGTCCCCTTTTGGTTTGTGACCCCGATCATGTTCAATCCAAATGGCTCCCTGGCAGTCTGGTTGAGTTTGTTTCCATTAACCGCTCCAATTGCGCTGCCATTGCGTGCAGTTTTCACCGATGTCCCCTGGTGGCAGATCGTTACGACGATCACCCTGCTATGCGCTTTGGCATATTTTTCGCTATGGTTATCGGGAAGAGTATTTCGGATTGGAATGCTGCGCTACGGCAAAAAAGTATCCCTCAAAGAAGCATTTAAGCGTTCCTGAGATCGGTGTTTCTATGTTAAAAATATGGTTAGTTCTTAAAAATGAATTTATCACGGTCGTCTCTCGACGGTCTTTTCTCTTGACCTTATTCCTATTGCCCATGACCAGTTTCATCATACTTTTGGTGGTCTCCGGTATTCAAAAATCAACCGGGGCTAATCCCAATGAGATGGTGAATAATTTTTTTGCGCCCAAAACCGAAACGTCAATGGAAGGATACATCGATAAAAGCGGTTTGGTTAAATCGATCCCGCCAGGGTATGAAGACCGGCTGACCCCTTTCTTGAATGAGGAAGTGGCTAAAAGCGCATTGGCTGAAGGCAGGATCACCTCCTATTACATTATTGACCAATATTATCTGGAAAATGGTGATATTGTTTATGTCCGCCCTGACTTTAATCCCCTCGGTGGAAGTTTACAATCCAGTTCGGTGGATGCCCTGCTAGCTTATGCGTTGACAGATGGCGATCTCGAACTTTCTTATCGGGTACAAGATCCGGTCAATGTGACCGAGGTCTCGCTTTCTCAAACCCCGCAACGGGATAGTCAAAATCCATTAACTTTTTTCCTTCCGTATGTTGTCACTTTTCTGTTTTACATAATCATTCTTACCTCTTCGACCTTACTTCTCAACAGCATCTCCATCGAAAAGCAAAACTGCATGATGGAAATTTTGATGACCTCGCTCACCCCCAGCCAGATGCTGACCGGAAAGATCATCGCGTTGGGTCTTGTGGGACTGCTTCAAACGATTGTTTGGTCGGGTTCTGGATATTTGATGTTGATGTTCTCTGGCAGACAATTTGCCCTGGGCGATGCGTTTAAATTACCACCCACTATCCTGTTATGGGGCATCCTGTTCTTCCTGCTGGGCTACGCTGTCTATGCCAGTTTGATGGCGGGAGTCGGAGCATTAGTGCCAAATTTACGCGAGGCTTCCCAAATCACAACGATCGTGGTCATGCCGATGGTCGTACCACTCATGTTTATCAGTGTGTTGATCCAAACGCCAGATAGCCCTTTGTCGATTTTCTTCAGTCTATTCCCGCTCACATCACCCGTTAGTATGATGACGAGGCTCACCGCAACCACAGTGCCGTTCTGGCAGCCTGGTCTGGCAGCAGTCCTGCTTGCAAGCTCGGCGTATCTTCTCGTTCGAGCGGCGGCAGGGATGTTCCGTGCTCAAAACCTGCTCTCCGGAAAATCAGTCAATGCAGGCTCATTTATCAAAGCTCTTTTCAGCAGATAACTAAATTAGAGAGTCTGTCTCAATCGTAAAAGCCAGTGGAATACTTTTCTGCTTGAAGTGGATGCGGTATAATACATGCGTTCGCCCCCGTAGCTCAATTGGACAGAGTGCCTGACTTCGAATCAGTAGGTTCCGAGTTCGAATCTCGGCGGGGGCGCCAGATGTAGGGGTAAGAAGTTGGTCGGACGGCATATATGGTGGTATGTGCCGTCCGATTGCCTTTAAGGGTCAAAAAAACGTGCAAAAAACGTGCAAAACATTTTGAGTTTCTTTCAACTTTTCTTAAGATTAGGAAATCATTTCTTAAGATTGGCTACTGAGAGAAACTCCGCAGGCAGCGAAGTGGGTTGAGCCTCGGCGAAGATGTCATCTACCAGACAGGCTGCTTGCAGCTCCATGGCGCTGAACTGATGACCGTACATGTTCAATGTGGTCGAGGGCTGCGAGTGTCCGAGGATGT
>WOUT01000057.1 GCA_009773005.1 Chloroflexota bacterium
CAAGGTTGTCTAATATCATAAAGAAATTTTAACAGCCTATGACAAAAATTAATAGGTTTCAGTTTCTTTTCGTTTTCCCCTATTTATTGAGATGATACCTTCTGATTATGTTAAATAATCGGAAGTTATATTTTGCGATTAGAAGTATTTGTCAAGATCGGATGGTTTGACTTACAATATCTAAACATTACCTGATTTAGAAAAGAGATAATTCATGAATAAAAACAACCCGATCTACAAAGCCTACCTGGATGAACGCAGCAGCGCGCTGCTCTACCAGACCATGTCAGAAGTGGAAAAAGACCCTCGCATCGCAGAAGTCTACCGGCGCATCTCAAAAACCGAGACCGAGCACGCGGACCACTGGAAAGACCGCGCCGCCGAAACCGGCATCATCTTCCCGGAATTTAAGCCCGCCTGGCGGATACGCACGCTTGTGCGCCTAGCTAAAAAGTTTGGTCCGACGATGATCCTGCCCTCGATCCAAAATATGGAACAAGTGGGCGCCTCGGATTATTCCAAAATGTCTGGCGCGGCTTCCATGAAGTCGCAGGAGCAATCGCACTCCCGGCTGATCACACAGATCACCGGTGCGGTCAGAGGCGGATTGGAAGGCAGTGTGCTGATGCAGTTGGAAGGCCGCCACCGCTCTGCGGGCGGCAATGCCCTGCGCGCTGCGGTGCTTGGCGCCAACGACGGGCTGGTCTCCAATCTCAGCCTGGTGATGGGAGTGGCAGGCGCTACCCTGGCTGGCAAAGGCGTGCTGATCGCGGGGTTGGCAGGTTTGCTGGCGGGAGCCATTTCGATGGCTCTCGGTGAATGGTTATCAGTGCAATCCTCACGCGAACTCTACTCACATCAGATTGCCACTGAAAAAGAAGAGATCCTGACTTCCCCCGAAGAAGAAAAAGAAGAACTAGCCCTGATCTACGAATCACGCGGCTTCGATAAAGAAACCGCCCAATCGCTGGCAGATAAAGTCTTATCCAACCCTGAGACTGCCATTGACACCCTCGCCCGTGAAGAATTGGGCATCAACCCTGAGGAACTTGGCGGGTCAGCCTGGGAAGCGGCTATCACGTCGTTTCTCCTTTTCGCCCTGGGCGCCATTTTGCCGGTTGCTCCCTTCTTGTTCCTTTCAGGCATGACCGCGGTTTACCTTAGCGTGGCGCTCAGTACAGTCGGTTTATTCGTTCTTGGCGCGGTAATCACCCTGTTTACTGGAAGATCTGTACTTTTCTCAGGCTTCCGCATGGTCCTCTTTGGGCTCGTGGCTGCTGCGATTACTTTTGGTATCGGTCGTTTGATCGGTGTGAGCATTGGAGTATAATGGCTACGCGCATATATTGAATCTCAACTCAACAACACAGCCCCGGCAAATCCGGGGCTGTGAATTTATTAACTCTTATGGATTACAGCTGCTCCACCAGATAATTCTGGATGCCCATTTGCGCAATCTGGTCCATTTGGGCTTCCAGCCAGTCGATATGCGCCTCTTCGTCACCCAGTATGTCTTCCAGAATCTCCCGCGTGCCGTTATCCGCCATCTCAGTGCAGATTTTGATGGCAGCGTTGTAGCTCTTGATCGCGCCTTCCTCGGCAGCGTGGTCATTTTTAAGTTGAGCTAATACGTCCGCGCCGATGGTGATCTTCTTCAACTCGCTCACAATCGGCATGCCTTCCAGGAACAGAATGCGGTCAATGTGGGTCTCGGCGTGCTTCATTTCTTCAATGGCGCGTTTTTCGATCTTGTCTGAAAGACCCTTATATCCCCAATTGGCGCACATTTGGGCATGCACCATGTATTGATTAACGGCTGTAAGCTCGTCGGCAAGCGATTCGTTCAATACCTGTATCACTTTCTCATTACCTTTCATGGGAGTTCCTCCTTTTTAAATCATTATACATATCCCACCCGCGTTTATCAACGTATCTGACTGCCTTAACCTCCATATATTCAATGGATGACCTGATGCACAATTCGGCGGCTCCAACCGTAATCTCGTGTAAAATGAATCTATGAGCAAACCAGATGTCACCAATTCGTCTGGCGAAATCCAGTCCCTTCTGCCCGGCGAACTAGCCCGCTTGATCGGAGATCGCGCCAACCAGGCAGCCTCCGCCTCGCGTTTTGCAGATTACCGCTCGCGCCGGGCTGAACAAACCCTGCGCCGGCAAGACGCGGACCTGATGCTCTTTCGCGAGTTTCTCGCCCTCACAAACCTGCGTACCGGAAATCTTGCCAAAGAGCCCTCAGCCTGGCGACCGGTCACCTGGGGTCTGGTGGAAGCGTTCGTCAAATGGCAGGTTCAAAAGGGTTATGCCATTCAAAGCATTAATGTGCACCTCTCCTCGATCAAGACTTACGCGCGCCTTGCCATGCAAGCAGGTACCCTTCTGCCGCAGGAATACGCGCTCATCCGCTCCGTGCAGGGTTACAGTTTCCGCGAACAGAACCGCATCGACCAGAAGCGCGAAATCACCCGCATTGGTCTCAAAAAAGCCGAACCTATCAAAATCACTCCCGAGCAAGCCAGCGCGCTCAAGCGCCAACCTGATACCCCACAGGGGCGGCGTGACACGTTTTTGATGTGCCTGCTGCTGGATCACGGTCTGCGCGTGGGCGAAGCGGCCGCCCTCTCCGTCACTGACTTCAGCATCAAGGAGCAGGAACTGCGCTTCTTCCGCCCCAAGGTGAACAAGGAACAGATCCATCGCCTCACCGCTGATACGCTCGCCGCACTAAGCGCGTATCAATCCCACGGCGACATGCCCCTAAACGGATTGGCGCTTCGACGCAGCCTGAAGAACGAAGAACTGGGCGCCGCCGGTATGACCGAACGCGCCATCACCAGACGGGTATGTTTTCTCGGTGAAAAAATAGGCGTCTACAGCCTTTCTGCGCACGATTGCCGTCACTTTTGGGCAACTTCCGCCGCCCGCCACGGCACAGACCCCTTTGTGCTGCAAGAAGCCGGCGGTTGGTCTTCGCTGGCCATGCCCCGCCGCTACGTGGACGACAACGAAATCGCCAACGAGGGTGTGAAGTTGGTGTAAGTCGCTTGGTTAATGAACTGCTTAGGCGTTTAGGGCTTGCGTGCCGGTTTCCAAAGTGTCTAATTACTAATTACTGATTAAATATGATTATGAAAGGTCATCCGTTGAAATCATTTCTCTCTTTCTTTTCTGGAATGTCCATTTCAGACTGGATCCTAGCCGCCAGCTTTACCACGCTGGTGGCCATTATGGTTAACTTGCTTTTCCCGCCCAATGGCTGGATGATCGGCATCGCCGCCAGTCTGGCGTTGATTTTCATCGCCAAACGCAAACGGGACAGGCTAATGAAAGATCTTGACAGAAAAGATAAATAGCTATTCCGCCTCCCCCACCCCATATTGGATTTTCCGCTTCAAATCTTGTATAATTAGACTAAATTTATCAGATTATGGGGTAAGAAAATGACTGCATCAAAAACTAGACTTCCACTGCCGGCAGACAAACTGATCGCTGATTACCGCCTGGCTTACCGCTCACGCCAGGCTGCCATCACAGGCCGGCGAGAAGTACTCACCGGTAAAGCCAAATTCGGCATCTTCGGAGACGGCAAGGAACTCGCCCAGCTCGCCATCGCCCACTCATTTAATAAAGGAGATTGGCGCTCAGGCTATTACCGCGACCAGACCTGGATGTTCGCTCTCGAATTGCTCAACCTGGAGCAGTTCTTCGCCCAGCTCTACGCCCACGCTGACCCTGCCTTTGAACCCAACACCGGCGGCCGCAACATGAACGGTCATTTCTCTTCCCGCCTGCTTGACGCGGACGGTAACTGGCTCAGTCAGGTGGACCGTTACAACACCTCGGCTGACCTGGCGCCAACTGCCTCTCAAATGCCCCGCGCCGTCGGGCTAGCCTACTCCTCCGTGCTCTACCGCGCGCTGCCAGCGCTCAAAGCCTTCCCGCAGTTCTCGCACAACGGTGACGAGGTCACCTGGGCAACCATCGGCAACGCCTCCACTGCCGAGGGGCTGTTTTGGGAATCGATCAACGCCATCGGCGTACTGCACGCCCCGGTGGTCATCACCGTCTACGATGACGGCTACGGCATCTCCGTCCCCAACCAGTTCCAGATGGTCAAGGAAAATATCTACGCCATCCTCAAAGGCTTCGAACGCCAGCCTTGTCCCGCTGATCAGTGCGACCGCGGTTACGACCTCTATTCCGTACCCGCCTGGGATTATCCCGCCCTGCTCAAAGTCTATCAGGAGGCGGGCGAGACTGCCCGCCAATATCACATCCCCGCCCTGGTGCACGTCACCGAAGCCACTCAGCCGCTGGGTCATTCCACCTCCGGCTCGCACGAACGCTACAAGACCGCCGAGCGCCTGGCTTGGGAAGCCGACTATGACTGCATCAAACGCTACCGCGAATGGCTGGTCGAAAACAAGGTTGCCACGGCGGCAGAACTTGACGACTGCGAAGCTGAAGACTTGCAGACCGTTGAAACGGCGCGCAAGACGGCGTACGAATCATTCCAAAAGCCGATCCGCGCCTTGCAAGCCCAGGCAGTCAAATTGCTCGAAGGTCTCGCCCAAGTCTCCTCACAGCAAGATGCGCTTGAGCGCGTTTGTGAAGACCTCGCCGCTCTAACCGACCCTGTACGCCGGGATGTTGCCGTGGCGCTGCAAGTTGCTTTTGTGACTACGCGCAACGATAGTACTGAAGAACGTCAACAACTGGCAGCGGTTGCCGTCGATCTTGAAAAAGTCAATCTGGCTTACTATAACTCCTTTTTATATTCCACCTCGGCGGAATCGCCGTTGAAGGCGCCAGTCGTCCCGCCGGTTTACAGCCCCGCTTCGCCCACCCTGATGGGATTCGAGGTGGTCAATGCCGCCTTTGACGCTGCCCTGGCGCGCGAGCCGCGCCTGATCGCTTTTGGCGAAGATGTGGGCAAACTTGGCGACGTGAACCAGGGTTTCCGCGGCCTGCAGGAGAAATACGGCCTGCTGCGCGTCTCAGACACCGGCATCCGCGAAGCCACCATTCTCGGGCAGGCCATCGGCATGGCGCTGCGCGGACTGCGCCCCATTTGCGAGATCCAGTATCTCGACTATTTGCTCTACGCCCTGCAGATCATCTCGGACGATCTTGCTACCCTGCGCTGGCGCACCGCCGGCGCGCAAAAAGCTCCGGTTATCATCCGCACGCGTGGTCACCGACTGGAAGGTATGTGGCATTCCGGCTCCCCCATGGCGGGTATTCTCAACCTTGTGCGCGGCATGCACGTGCTTGTGCCGCGCAACCTGACCCAGGCGGCCGGGTTCTACAACACCCTGCTGCAATCGGATGACCCGGCCATCGTGGTGGAAGCGCTCAACGGCTACCGCCTGAAAGAACGCCTGCCGGATAACATCGGAGTTTTCACCGTCCCGCTCGGCGTGCCTGAAGTGCTGCGTCCCGGCAAAGACGTCACCCTGGTTACCTACGGCGGCTGCGTGCGCCCCGCGCTTGAAGCTGCGAAATCCCTGGCAGAAACCGGCATCGAAACCGAGGTTATCGACGTGCAGTCCTTGCTGCCCTTTGACCTGCCCGGGCAGATCCTCGAATCGCTTAAAAAGACTTCTCGCGTCCTCTTTGTGGACGAAGACGTACCCGGCGGCGCCTCCGCCTATATGATGCAGCAGGTGCTGGAAAAACAGGGCGGCTACCGCTGGCTTGATTCCGCCCCGCGCACGCTCTCGGGCGCTGCCCACCGCCCGGCTTACGGCTCGGACGGTGATTACTATTCCAAACCGAACGCGGAAACCATTTTTAAGGTCATTTATGACCTGATGCACGAGGAAAACCCCTCGCAGTTTCCGGTTTTGTATTGATCACGGGAGGAGAACAATGGCTCATAAACTAACCGCACCGCGCATGGGCGAGGGCGTCGAAGAATTGAACGTTGTCAAATGGCTCAAACAGCAAGGCGACCCCGTCAAAGAGCTGGAGCCCATCGTTGAGGTCGAAACGGATAAAGTGGTCACAGAGATCCCCAGCCCGGCTTCGGGCGTGGTGCTCAAGATCCTGGTCGGGCAGGACCAGACCGTTAAGGTGGGCGGCATCCTGGCGTGGATTGGCGAACCCGGCGAGGTCATTGGCGCAGACACTCCTGAAACTCCCGCCATCAAAAAAACACCACAACCATCCGCCAAAACAGTCGCTGCTGCCCTCACTCAACCCGCAGCCAAGGACGGCTTTCTCTCCCCGCTGGTGCGTAAGATCGCTGCGGAGAATAACCTTGATCTCAGCCAGGTGCGCGGCAGCGGGCAGGACGGGCGCATCACCAAGCAGAACGTGCTTGCCTTCCTCGAATTGCGCGGAACCGACACTCCAACTTCAAATACGGTCACCCCCGCCCCATTTGCACCCGCGCCAATAACTGACACCTTGCAGCCCCTCTCAAGCTTGCGTCGTCAGATCGCCGAGCGCATGGTCAACTCGCTGCGTACCTCACCGCACGTGCTGACCGTGATGGAAGCTGACCTCAGCCGCGTGCAGGCGCACCGCGCTCTGAACAAACCCCTCTTCGCGCAGGACGGCGTCAACCTGACCCTGACCGCTTATTTTATCTCTGCCATCGTGGCAGGGCTCAAAGCCAACCCGCTGGTCAATTCGTCGTGGACGGACGCGGGATTACAGATCCACCCCGACATCAACATTGGCATGGCGGTCTCGCTCGGCGCGGAAGGGTTGATCGTGCCCGTGCTCAAGAACGCTGATTCGCTCTCGCTGCTGGGCGTTGCCCGCATGGTGAACGACCTGGCCAATCGCGCCCGCACCAAAAAGCTGCTGTCCGAAGAAGTGCGCAGCGGAACCTTTTCGCTCACCAACCACGGTCTGGGCGGTTCGCTTTTCGCTTCTCCCATCATCACCCAGCCGCAAGTTGGGATACTCGGCACTGGCGCCATGCAGAAGCGCGCCGTGGTGCTTACCGACGAGGACGGAAATGATTCCATTGCCATCCGCTCCATGCTGTACCTGTCCTTTGTGTTCGACCACCGTGTGCTGGATGGCGAAGCTGCGGATAACTTTTTAGTAAAGGTCAAAGAGACGCTGGAGAATTGGACGTAGTATCGGGATCGGCAGCCATGCAATGAGAAAACTAATCTGGCATATGATGACATCTCTTGATGGCTAAATGGAAGGACTAAACCACGAACTGGACTGGTAGGTCATGGACGTTGAGTTTGTGCAATACGTCCTTGCAATGTTCAGGAGATCGACACGCCCGTCTTCGGACGCATGACATATCAGATGATGGCGGGTTGCTGGCCAACATTACAAGCGGCTGTGGCGCCCGAACCCCCCATGTTGTTCCGGGTCGTGCCAAACCATGTTCAAAGGTTTTAACCGGATGCCGCTGAAGCTCATTGAAACACGGACACTCGTTTCAGGAAATGTTGTGCTCCGCTATCATCCGGCGTCGAATTAGCAGAAAGACGGCAGCCAGGTTCACATGAAGGAATTACTATGTCAAAACTAAAATGGGGGCTGCAAAGCTCACCCCAACATGTTTCTTACTGCGAACTGCTTGAACTCTGGCAAAAAGCAGATTCCCTGGGATATGACTCAGCCTGGTTGTTTGACCACTTCATACCGATTACAGGCTTGCGCACCGGTCCTTGTTTTGAGGGTTGGACCCTCCTATCCGCACTGGCGGCCCAAACCACACGGCTGCACGTTGGATGCCTGGTCACCAGTGTGATCTACAGGCACCCGGCGGTGTTGGCAAAAATGGGTGCCACCCTGGACGTGATCACAAGCGGACGTTTGGAGCTGGGCATCGGCGCGGGGTGGTTTGAAGCCGAAACACTCGCATTCGGCATGCCGTTCCCGCGAACCGGAGAGCGGTTGGCTCAACTGGATGAAGCCTTGCAAGTCATTCGCATGCTGTGGACGCAAGACTACAGTGACTTTACCGGACGCCACTTCACCCTCACCCAGGCGCGCTGCGAACCCAAGCCATTGCAAAAACCCACTCCCACCATTTGGGTGGGCGGGCAGGGCGAAAAAGTGACCCTGCGCATCGTCGCCAAACGAGCTGATGGTTGGGATATGGACATGCTGCCACTGGACGTGTATGATCACAAACTTGAGGTACTCTCCGGGCATTGTGAGCGCGCAGAGCGCGACCCTGCGACGGTGCAGAAAACGATCCATTTCGCTGGCGTTATTGCCGAGGATGAGCATAATGCCCAAAAGCGAGCCGAGACTTTGGCACAGCAATGGAATACCAGTGTTGCAGAATTGCGCGGCCGGGTATTGGTTGGCACCCCTCAGCAAGCGGCTGAACAACTGATGACCTATGTTGACCGAGGTGTGGGGCATTTTGTCTTGAGCCTGGCTGCCCCTTACGATCTGAAGATGGTTGAGCTCTACATCAATGAGGTCGCGCCACTGGTTGAACGTCTGATGGAAAATCGTTGATCCACGAATCGGATTCCAGACATTGCTGATGTACTGTAATTGGAGATTGAACCTGCATAGACTAACAACATTGCCATCCTCTCGATGCTCAACCTCTGGTTTTCAATTACCTTATGCTGAATGACAATGGCTTAAAACGGGTTTTTTCACTCTTGACAAACATCCTTCCCATAGACTAAAATTAACCTAATATTATCTATTTTGTAATATTAAGTTCCCTGGAGGATTGGCAGTGAAGAAAGACTCTTTTAATCGAAAGCGCTTTCTTCGCTGCTTTTTTGTGTTTACTGTGTTGAAATAGGAGGTTTCATGAAGATACGTTTGATCTCAGTAACAATGGTCGTTTTTCTTGTGCTTTCCGCCTGCCAGCCGGTCGCGAACCTGCTCGGATCAGTAACCTCCGGTGGTAAGTCGCAAGAGTTTGCCTATGTCTTCGAAGCCAATGCCGACCCCATCAACGTGACCGTGGCTTTGGACGAAGGTCAAAGCGTCGAGGCGCTCATCCCCGTTGAGGGCGGCTCGCTCACTGCAAAAGGGATGGACGGCACCACTTATACCTTGGACATTCCTAACGATGCCCTGCTGGTGGAAACTTCCATCCGCATGACGCCGATTGCCAGTCTGACGGGTCTGCCTTTTGGCGGCAGCGAATCCTTTGCCGTGCAACTTGAACCGGAAGGGTTATTCTTCAACAACTTTGTCACTCTCACCATCACCCCGGCACAAGAGATCCCCATCGATCAGCAGATCATGTTCGGCTATCAGGGCAACGGACAGGATGTGATCCTGGCTCCACCGGTGGTCGATTCACGCGAGATCAAAATCTTGCTACAACACTTCAGCGGCGCCGGTGTGACCAAGGGGCTGCTGTCAGATACCGAACCTGTGCGGCAGCGCATTGGCGGCGACGCTGAACGGCGCTTGCAGAGCGTGGCGGCTGAAAGGCTTGGGCGCGAACGTCAGGCGCAGCTGCTGGGTTCCGGCGACGAATCTGGCGGGATGAGTGAATTCGCTGACCTTTTCAAGCAGTATGAAGAAGAAGTGGTCAAACCGCGCATTGCTGCCGCTGGAGAAAGCTGCGCAGCCGGGCGATTGGCTTTGCAGACTCTGTTGGGGTTCGAGCGGCAGAAGCAGCTGCTGGGCATCGAATCGGACGGAATGGCTGAAGTTGAAAAACTGATGGACACCGTCGGCATGGTATGTGTCAAAGAAGAATACGAACTGTGCAAAAATGATCACGTCATTCACCGCATGATCCCGGTCTGGCTTGGAATGCGGCGTCAGTCCCAACTCTTGGGCGGTAGTGATGAAACTGAAGCCATCAAATTGGCCAAAGAATTAACCCAAAAATGCCTGACCTTCGAGTTGATCTTCAATTCGGAAGCCACTTTTAACGCAGGAGATGGAGACGGTTACACATCCTCGGTCACCTCCACGGTTAAAATTCAGTTTAACGCCGATGAAATCAGGATGCGTGGGCAAGCCCCGCTGGTCAACAAAGCTTTTGAATTTCGTGCAGCGGGATGTGCTGTGACAAGCAACCGCGGCGGCGGCACATTTGAAGCAATAGACCTGGGTTACACTCCACAAAATAATATTCCGGAAGGTGAACTCGGTAAAGTGATCGATTTTACCCTACCTTGTCACTCACCAGTTTGAAATGAACCAGGCGAGCGGTGGTTTCGAGTTAAAAGATTGGGAAGTGTTTGGCAATGAATATTTTGCCAAAAAGGAATGGATCACTGAATATGCGTCATTGGGTTTGGTGGAAGCCGGGACGTTCAAACTATACCATCGACCCAACTAATCACGGAAAAATTTTAATTTTCGGGCTTTCCCGCTTTATCAGCTTTCAAAAAGGAGAATTCTTATGGCAATATCTCGTCGTAATGTTATCATTTCGTTCGCAGCTGTAGCGCTTTTGCTTGTGAGCGCCTGCGCGCCCGTTTCAAAGGGACTGGATCTACTCAAGAAAGATACTCCAAACAGTTCTGAAATCGATCCAAATTTGGAAATTACCCAAGAACCAGCCCAGCCTGGTTCCATTGATCAGACCGAGGATGATTTTCCGCGGACGCCTGACCCGATCTCAGTTCAAGTGACCCTTGACACAGCCAACAAGGTAAGCAAATCAAGCTACGACTTTTCTTTTATTTTGGAAACCACGAATGCCGAGGGCACAGAATTTTATATGTCTATCGATAACAAGTTATACAACACGGATGCTGACGGCAACCTGGAAACCGCATTTGGTGCTGACGTGACGATGACGCCGATTTCTGCCATTGCAGGTCTGCCTTTCAGTCAGGGTTTCCTGGCTGCGGTTCAACTCGGTCCGGAAGGACTTTTGATGGCGATGCCTGCCACCGTGACACTGACTGTCCCTGGAAACCATGAAACCGATTATATCGGGTTTGCGGCGGATGGAAACGGCGGCGATTTTCATTTATACCCGATGTCAAGCTCTTATGCAGACTATAATGACACCACCAGTTTTACTTTCGGCATTACACATTTCAGCATTTACGGGGTGGCTACGGTAGTTGCCGGAGAAATTGAAGCTCAACAAGCCCACCCTCCTGTGAGCCCTGCCAGCCAGGATGAGGATGATCTCGCTCCTCTAATAACAATCAAACTACCGTATGATGAAATGGCGCCGTTAATGAGCAAACAACAGCTTCAACTGGCGAAATCGCACACTAGACTTGTTAAACCTTTGATTGATAAACTCGCCAATACCAAATGTGAACAGGTTTCTACGGCAGCATACATTTTCAGTGAGTGGCGGTCTAAAGTTGACCAATTTTATTACCATAACGAATATTTCCAATTGCAAATCGATAGTGATGCAAAAGCCCTGAACGCGCGCTTCACCGAATGTGCCAGGGAGCTGTGCCCGGTCTGCATGGGCGGCCAGCCTGAAGGAAAACCCGACCTGGCGAAGATCAATTCCGTGATCGTGCTGGCAACTTTCGCAGAATCCCTGTCATTCACTACAGGCCTCGATGATTTTGCGTGGTGGAGACAACTGAGCAGCCAATGCGCCGAGCGAGGCGGGATCCAGTCGCCCAGCGGATCGACAGGCGGTGATTATTCAGGCGAAGGCCCGGCGCCGACCCCCATCCCGTTCACGTGCCCCTTGTAAAAACCAGGATGTGAGACCAAACAGCTTCAACCGGAATAATGGTTGAGGCTGTTTTTTGTGTTGGAGAATTGTTTCAAGGAATCGAATGGAGACGAATGTGAGGTTGTAATGAAAATAGACATCAATTAAACAAAACGATTGAAAATTATTTAACCACTTAACTAACTAAATAGGGGGCAGGCAAATAAATCTGCATTGCTGATAAAATAATCAACATTACATTGAAGTAATAGACAATTCTAGCGGCTCTTCATCCCAATCCTATTATTGGCTAATGTTATCCCGATCCATTTTCACCTTAATATTCCGTGAATAAAATGGATCTTCTTGGATTACATGATTTTCTTGGCGGTCTTTGCGAGCTTTGCGTGTATAAGGTCTTACTTCGCTATACTCCCCGCGTTGACCTGGAAGTTGTCAAAATCTGTCCTGAACTCCATTGATGAGCCAACACTCCCGTTCCCGAAATACACTACCGCTGTGGGTCTAGTCACGTTTACGCTCGCCAGCTTCTGCCAACCCCCGCCCACATCATACAGCGCTACCAGCATGTTCCCGCTGCGGAGTAACCGCAGTTTGCCCGTCACCGCTTCAGTGGGTATCACCCCGATGAACAGGTTGTCCGAACTCCATGCGAAAAGGTTATCGCTGTATTGGCTCCTGATGCGAGTGATGTGGTAACTCTGCCCGCTCACCTTTACCCCCAGGAAGGCGCCGTCTATATGTTCAACCTCCGGGCTCTTCCATCCCTCTCCGATTTCAAAATCCACTTGAATGTCAAAATCACCTTTGAGCGCCCACGCCGATTCCACCCGCGCCGACGAGTAAGCTTCCATATCCGATGTGGTCATCATCAACTGACCATCCTGGGTCACACCACCCCCTCCTGAAAGGTCTCTCTTCCAGTTTGCGGTGTCCAGTACCGTGCCATCAAACGAATCGTTGTATGTCGAGGTATCCACGGTTGCCGCGGAGTTCTTTAGCTCGACCGCGACTGTCGTCGTAGCCGTGTTGCTCCAGAAGTCCATCGCCTTGAGCGTCACCTGCTTCATCCCGTTACCAACAGAATTCCACAGCAGAATGGGTGCCGAAGCCTTGTAGGTTCCATTCCCCATGTCGATTAGCGTCACCGGGTTGACCTGGTTGCTATCCACCCTTGAGATGTCAGCCGAGACGAACAAGTGCGTTTCACCCAGCGCCGCGGTGAGCTCCAGTGTGTCACCGTTCTTGACCGTCGCGGGTGAGACTATTTTGAAGGCAAACACCGGCGCGGTTGAGTCCGGTGTCAGCGCCAGGTCATCCGTCTGCCCCATCACGTACAGGTTCTCCAGCACGGGTTTCACCATGGTATAAAGGTAGTCTACTCCGCGTAGCTTTACCGGAATGGAAAGAGTTTTATTCAGGTCCTCGTCACTTGAAAAACTGGTCCATCGCCAGAAATCTCCCCCTTCGATGTCGTAAGCTTTCATAATCCACACCAGACTCTGCAGCGCCATTTCGGTCGTCCACCCCAGCTCTGCCGGTGGCAGCAGTCCCATTTCCACCGCCACCACACGCGCGCCCGTTCCGCGCCCGATGGTGTCGAACAGCTTCGTCACGGTTTCGAGCGCCCACGCGTGCGGGTTGAGATCCTCACACGGTAGTTCATTGGCTGTGCTGCACTTCCGGTGTTCATAGAACGAGATCGCATACGTCCGCTGGTTTTCTGGAACTGCCAACTCATCAAAAATACCTTTGAGCACTTCGATGGGTTCCCAGTGGTGACCGTCGGTCATAAAACCATTCGGGGCTTGCATTATCGTGTAGTAGTTGCCTACGATCGCCTGCGCCGAGAGGTTGCGATACGGCATCCCCAGTGAATGTGCATAGCCAATCGCCCACTTCACGTACCTCGCTGGTACCATCGTGGGACCTTCCCAAAGGCCGGGTTCCGCGGGTCCACCACATTTATCCTTTACACCATCCCCGTCGGAGTCGTACATGAAAACGCTCCCCTCAAAAAGTACCAGGTCAAGCGCCGGGTGATCCTTGATCGCGTTCAGGATCGTACCTAGCCATAGTTCATTGTTCGCGGTGGGGGCTTCCGCCATGTGAGTGTTGACCAGCCTCAGGTGAACTTTCATCCCCTTGCTGTTCAGCAGGTCGAGAAACGCCTTCAGGTGTGTGATCTCCTCCGGTGTGGGCTGTGGGTACTGAATGCCGAGTGCCGGGGATATGTTGCAGTCCGGTGGTGCAAACGGTCCGGGTATGTATTTCTCTGCGGATGACCTGAGTTCAAAGGCGATGGTATTAACCCCCATCTCCTTCATAATATCCAGTTGATTGGCGATTTCTTCCCCGACAGTATGACCAACGACCGGGTCATCCGTGTAAAAATGGGTAATTACCTGCCCTGACCAGTACCGGCTTGGAGAGCCCCGCTGCTCGAACTGCACGTACAATCCCTGCACAGGCAGAAAGACTCTGGGCAGCGCTGTCGTAGTCACGGTTGGTACTGGAGGCGCTTCTGTTGTCGTAGGTGTAAGCATGGGCGTTCCTACGATCAAAGGCTTTGCGCAAGCTGAAAGCAACATTGCTAAGATAATGATAACAGCCGTTACACCACTTAGTTTTTTCGCCATTTTTTTTCTCCGTGAGAACCAGGCGTCGCAGACAAGTCGGGAAAATGAAGACGCTTTGAAGTATAGCAAAAAAAGGATATCCGGATAAAGCGTTAAAAGAGTCAACTCGTTGAATGATGTATCGTATCGTTACCCACATGGATAATGCGGGCGTGTTCGGGGTCGTAGCCCTTGATGCAGGTCAGATGCCAGGCAAAGAGATGTGTCAACCCATTGATCAGAAAATATCCGATAGCCATGTTATCAGTCAGCAATAAAAATCATGGCATAGGATTTCATAAATTAGAATATGTGTTCTGTAAAATAGGGAGAATCACTCCCTGTTTTTTACTTTTTCCTGATCACTAATCACCAAACCTAATTCTTTTCCGTCCCCTTGTGAATGATACGCGGCTGCTCAGAGTTCGTCGATTGTACGCAAGGCATTCTATCACCCCTTTTTACCAGTGTCCTTTTTGAACCTTTGAATACGCTGCTCGATCTC
>WOUT01000058.1:0-9997 GCA_009773005.1 Chloroflexota bacterium
AAGGATCTTGCCGCGTAATGGCAGGATTGCCTGAAAGTGCCGGTCGCGTCCCTGTTTGGCTGAGCCGCCTGCCGAATCACCTTCCACAATATACATTTCGGTCTTGTTGCTGTCGCGTTCAGAGCAATCTGCCAGTTTGCCCGGCAGCGTGAGGCTCTCAAGTGCTGATTTTCGAATAACGAGATCGCGCGCTTTGCGGGCTGCGTCACGCGCCCGGGCAGAGGTTAAACATTTAGACACGATTGCCTTGGCGATCGCCGGATTTTCTTCCAAAAAGCTGCCAAAAGCTTCACCTACCACTTGTTGAACATAGGTCTGCACTTCCGGGTTCATCAGTTTGACTTTTGTCTGGCTTTCAAACTGCGGATCGGGATGCTTGATGCTTACTATAGCGGTCATCCCTTCGCGCGTATCATCACCGGTGAAATTCGGGTCGACGTCTTTTAAGATCTTCGCGCGCTTGGCATAATCATTGATCACCCGTGTGACCGCGGTGCGTAAACCTGTCATGTGCGTGCCGCCATCAATGGTGTTGATGGTATTGGCAAATGAATAAACCGCTTCGCTGTACGCATCCGTGTATTGGATAGCGATCTCGATTCCGATATTCTCAATCTCTTTATCGACGTAGAAGACCGGGTGCAGCGTCTCACGGTTCTTGTTCATATATCGCACAAAAGAGACGATTCCGCCCTCAAATAGGAACGTAGTTTCGCGCTCTGGTGAACGATTGTCAATCAATTTGATCATTACGTTTCGGGTGACAAACGCCATTTCACGGAAGCGTTGTTCGAGTGTGTCAAATTTGAAATCAATCTCATCCTTGAAAATCTCATTATCGAAACGGAAAGTGATGGTGGTGCCGCTTTTATTGGGGTCGCATTTGCCGATTGCCTTGACCGGTTCTTTGGGAACGCCGCGTTCATAACGCTGAAAATATTCTTGTCCGTCACGATAAACACGCGCTTCACACCATTCAGATAGCGCATTAACCGCCGAAACACCCACACCGTGCAGACCGCCTGAAACTTTATAAGAAGAATGTCCAAACTTGCCGCCAGCATGCAGTATGGTCATGACAACTTCGAGTGCCGATTTCTTTTTCTCGGGGTGAATATCCACCGGAATACCACGTCCATTATCGATGACGGTCACGCTGCTATCGGCGTTGATGATCACATCGATGCGGCTGCAAGCCCCAGCCAGCGCCTCATCAATGGCATTATCCACAACTTCATAAACCAGATGATGCAGCGCTTTCAGATCCGTTCCACCAACATACATACCAGGTCTACGGCGTACAGCCTCCAACCCTTCAAGTACCTGAATATCTTTTGCGCCGTATGAGGTAAGGTTATTGTTGCTCAAGGGTGGTGCCTCCGTTTTCATGTTTCTGTTGAGCCGCTTCGGCTAATCTCTGCAAGTTTTCCTGCATCCATCGCAGACCTTCTCGATAGTAGATGAAACTTGCCGCCAATAGACTGGTGATGATAAATGAATGCCCGCCGATGCCGAACAGGGTAAGCCAGGAATTCGCTTCGGGTATAGTCCACAGATTATTTAACCCCTCGCTGATCAATACGCTGGTCATCACGAACAATCCCGTCCCGGGCAGGAACAATCTCACCAAGCGGATGGAGATCATCATTGAAGGCAATGCTTTTTGTTTTAATACGAATACCCCGTGCGGTGAAAATACCAGCGGCATCACCAACCATAACAAGACTAAGGCTGCTACCAGGAGGAAAAACTGTCCAATTCCAGCATTTGCGAGAGAAAGTATAGACAAGATCAAGAACAACGGAATCATGATCAGAATCGCCACTCCGAGGAATAAACAAAACATTATAAGGCTTTGGGCGTATGCGGTTAAAATCTGTTTCCCAGAAAGTTTTTCAACATCGGTCGCTGTTACGCGCGCAATAAAATAGAAATATAGGCTTCCTAGCAGAAAACCGATCAGCAATACCGCCCCGAGTATGGCAAAAGCCCATTGGACAGATGGTATTTCGTAGACCCAGTATTGCCCCAGCGGAGAGCCAGCGGGAGATTGCCGCGCGATGATGCTCGGGATACCCACCGGGAATGTGCGCAAAGCGGTTGCGAGATTGAATTGATTAAGCAGCTGCTCCCACAATGTTTGAGATGTCTTGACCGTATCCAATAATTCAGGTGGACTGATCTTCAACATATCAGCAGAAAATTCATTGATGAATGGCATCATCAAAGTTTTCAGTCTGAGTTTTGGTCCCAACCACAACAGCAGATCAATAAACACCGGAAAAAGGAGCAAATACGCGTTATTGGCAATCGTATTGAAACCTTTTAAGAGCGTTGGTATGAGTCTGGGGGGAGCGCCAGTAAGGATTACAGTTTGATTTTTCATACAAAAAGTAATTTTACCATAGATGGGATGGTCTTATTTTTTGTGACACTTCAGTATGATGAAACTACTCGCAAAGTGGGGTTCTCAAGGGTAAAATAAAGGAGTGGATAACCACCAGCATTTGCCGAATATTGACAGGCTCAGCGTAGTCACTGCAATGATCCTATTGGCTTACGCGTTGACTGCGTTTATTAATTTTCCGACGCAATTACTTAATATTCAATTGCCAGGTTTCCTGTTTACGGTTCGTATCAATTTTATTACTTTTATTTCGTTGGTGGTTACCGTCCTGGCTGCAGCCGGGTCTGATTGGTTGATCAGCGATCACCCCCATTATGGCGATGAAAACCGCGTTCAACATTGGCTTTTACCAGCCTTCACCGCCCTTGTTATCGGTGTACCATTGGATGCGCTGCGCGTCAGCCCATCGTGGTGGGCAGTGTTTGGATTGGGCGGACTTCTTCTCGTAGGCGTTTTTATTTCAGAATACATTGCGGTAGACCAGTCTGACATTCGATACGCTATCGCCAGGGTAAGCTTATCGGCGGTTTCGTTAGCGCTGTTACTTGTGCTGCTCATTGCTGTAAGGGGAGCAGGCTTGCGTCTCTATCTTGTGCTCGCCGCGGTAATCCCTGCTATCGGGTTGGTCAGCGCCAAAACACTTCATCTAAGGCTTGGTGGTTGGAATATCGCCTGGGCAATTGGAATCGCGCTCGTGATAGTTCAAATAACAGCCGGATTCTTTTACCTGCCTCTCAAACCCCTACAGTTCGGCCTTGTTCTTCTCGGTATCACTTACGGCTTGATCAGTTTGGCTGGCAACATTGAAGAAAAGCGTGCACCCCAAACTATGTGGATCGAACCTCTGATTGTATTCTCGATTTTTTCTTTTATTGCTATAATTTCCAAATAAATTAAAGTATCTTTTATTCACTGAGTGTGTTATATATGTGTGTGTTCGTATTAGGAGATAATTAATGGTGTTAAATAGCATGCTTGTATTGGTAAGCGCTTATCTGATCGGTTCAATACCCGCAGGTTGGCTAATTGTCAGGTTCATTAAAGGGAAAGATATCCGCAAGTTTGGCAGCGGCCGGGTCGGCGGCACCAATGTGATGCGGGCAGCTGGTTTTCTGGCTGGTCTGCTCACGGCTGTCTTCGATGCAGGCAAAGGGATTCTCGCGGGGTATCTCGCCTCCTTGTTTATGCCTGGCAGTTTATGGATTAAGATCATTGCAGTGATCTTGGCAGTTGTTGGTCAAATCTTCTCGGTCTTCCTCATTGAGAAACAATCGGATGGCAAATTAAGACTCAGGGGTGGTGCGGGCGGTTCTACAACGCTCGGTGGAGCAATTGCCCTTGTACCTTATAGCTGGATCATCATCCTGCCATTGATCATATTGGTGTATCTTGGAATCGGTTACGCGTCAGTCACCACCATTAGTATTGCATTCTTCTCGCTGATCTTGTTTGGTTATCAGGCCGCTGCAGGTTTTGGTCCGTGGGAATTTGTTTTTTATGGGATATGCACACTTGTAATCGTCTTGTACGCTCTTCGCCCCAACCTGAAGCGTTTGAAAGAAGGCACTGAACGGGCAGTTGGTTTACGCGCTTATTTCAAGAAAAAGCTTGGGCAAACCAACTAATAAGAATTAATATTAAAAATCAACCAGCCTCATCGGCTGGTTTTTATTAGAGCGGCTCAGTCTCTTCGGATAAGTGATTGTAGATATGCATCACATTGCGTTTATGCAGCTCAATTCCCAACCCTGTGAGGCTGACGCGGCTTTTTCCACAGGATTCGATATCAATTTCTGCCAGCGCTTCCATCGGATTTCGCCGTTTAGCAGCGGCTCGCACAGCCTTGCGGACAGCTGTTAAATATGAGATATTTTCACGCGTGGCTTCCTCAATCTCACCGCGCAGGATAATGTCGCCATGGCCTTGAATAATATTTTCCAGACCCATCTTTCCAATGCGTTTGATGGTCCCGAGCAATTCCTCCACATCGCCATCAACTACATAAGGGATAGGCATAAAGGCATCACCTGCAAAAAGAACCCGGTCTTCCTCAACCAACACCGAGATCGAGTCAAGTGAATGTCCTGGCGTGGGCGTCAGGATTAAAGTTTTCTTCCCCACTCGCAGCGAAAGTAAACCTTCATTAAAAGTCATTTGCGGGGAAATTAGTTTTACCTGTTTAAAGATCGGATTTTGTTTTTTGGCAGCCTCAAGCGAGGTCACACCCTTGTCAAACACAATCTTTCTCCCGAGCGAGTGTGCAATGACGGTCGCCCCCGCGAAATAACAGTTTCCCCATGAGTGGTCGGCATGAT
This sequence comes from Chloroflexota bacterium, assembly GCA_009773005.1. Taxonomy (GTDB): domain Bacteria; phylum Chloroflexota; class Anaerolineae; order Anaerolineales; family Anaerolineaceae; genus UBA6107. The sequence continues at coordinate 4,723 of WOUT01000058.1, forward strand.
AGTGAGTATTAATCACATAGCGCACCGGAACTCCTAATGTTTCTTCAATATAATTGCGCATTTCAATAGATTCTTCAGGCAGCGCGAGCGTATCTACTACAACCGCCCACTGAGGACCTGTGATAGCGCCTGCAGTCACTTGTGCATAGACTTCGCTTTGGAACCAATAAACATTATCCGAAACCCGTTCTCGATGCATCCAATGATTCCTTGATTTATAGATTGTACTATCCACAAAAGGTACAAGAAAATAGAATAGCACAAATCGAGTTAAAAGTCAAAAAAAGCCTAAAACCACACCTGATAGGTTTTCAAAAACCTGCCGGGTGTGGTTCTCGAGTATGAGTTTATAGCACTTTGCTCAAAAATAATTTAGTCCGCTCCTCTTTTGGATTAGAGAAAAGCACTTCAGGGGTGGCTTCTTCAATAATCTGTCCATCATCCATCAAAATCGCCCGGTCAGCGGCGGCTTTGGCAAAACCGATCTCATGCGACACTACAACCATGGTCATACCTTCTTTGGCTAGACCAAGCATCACATCCAGAACTTCCTGGATCATCTCGGGGTCAAGTGCGCTGGTGGGTTCGTCAAACAACATGATCTTGGGGTTCATCGCCAACGCGCGGGCAATGGCTACCCGCTGTTGCTGCCCTCCCGAAAGCTGCCCGGGGAAATAATCCGCCTTCTCAGGGATGCCGACCTTAACTAAAAGCTGTCGCGCAATATTTTCCGCTTCTATTTTGCTGCGTTTTCGGATTATCCTTTGCGCCAGGGTGATGTTATCTTGAACGGTCAGATGCGGGAAGAGATTGAACTGTTGAAAGACTATCCCGACCTCGGTGCGGACAGCGTTGATGTTTTCCGCGCTGTCTAGCGGGATATCGTCTACCACGATCATTCCGCCATCAAACTCTTCCAGACGGTTGATACAACGCAGCAACGTGGATTTGCCAGAACCGGAAGGTCCGATGATCACCACAACTTCCCCTCGTTCGATATCCAGACTGACGCCCTTCAGTGCGTGAACCGCGCCAAAATGTTTATGTATATTTTTGATATGAATGATTGGCGCCATGGCTATTTCTCCATCCTGAATTTCCGCTCCATCCAGGTGACTAGTCTCGCGGCGAGCAAGGTCATCACCAGGTAGAGCAACGCTACCATCACCCAGGTCTGGATCGGAATAAAGTTCGCCGCCATAAACTCCCGTCCGCGCCGGGTCATATCTGCCACAGCCACAACCGAGACAAGTGACGAATCTTTGAGCAGAGTGATGAATTCGTTCCCGACAGGCGGCAAGATCACCCGCACTGCTTGCGGAAGGATCACATAGCGCATCGCCTGAAAATATGTCATCCCCAGGCTGCGCGCGGCTTCCATTTGCCCTTTTGAGATGCTCTGGATGCCCGCGCGGTAAACTTCACTCATATACGCTGAATAGCCCACGGTCAAACCCAGGATTGCCATAGATATCGCGTTCGCGCGGTAATCCATTAAGGCTTGAAGATTTAACCACTCTCCAATTTGTTGCATTAATGAAGGAAAAGCAAAATACCAAAAAATCAACTGTACCAGCATCGGAATTCCGCGGATCACTTCGACATAAACCGTAGAGATCCCTCGCAAAATGTTATTCTTTGAAAGTCTCCCGAGCGCAACAATCAACCCGAAGAACATAACCAGGAAAAACGATATCCATGTGATCGAAATGGTTGTCCAAATGCCAGAGCGCACGAAAAGGAAGATTCGCTGATATGGGTCAGGTTTTGTAAAAATGAGCAGAAGAATGATGCCTACAACAGCCAGCACCATGATCCACCAGCGGTCAAAATTGCGAATACCAAAAATTCCGGCTGGTTTACCAGAAGTATGATTCATTGATTAGCCCTTAATGTCAGGTTAAGTTATGAAAAGTCTGCGGGATTCATTCCCCCGCAGACCTCCAGAAAAAATCTTATTTGATGTATTTTGAAGCCAATTCTGCTACATATCCAGAATCAATCAGCTCTTTCAAGGCTTTGTCGATTTTGGTTTGCAGATCAGCGTTCTTGTTGCAGATGGCAATGCCATATTGTTCGTTGTTCAAGATATCACCTACAGCCATAATTTTTTCAGGATTTGCGGCAATGTAACCCATCGCCAGCGGGTTGTCAGCGATGACTGCATCTACACCCTTATTGGCGAGTTCGAGGAAAGCCAATTCATATGAATCGTAGGGTTTATATACGACATTCTCGATTTCTTGAGCAGCCATCTCTCCTGTTGTGCCTAATTGGGCGGCTACAGTTTTGCCTTTAAGGTCGTCAATGCCAGCAATGTCTGTGGTCGCTTTATTAATGACAACTACCAGACCGGCATCCAGATAAGGCGCAGAGAAAAGCATTGAAGCTTTTCGATCTTCGCTGATACTGATGGCGGCGATGGCGGCATCATACTGACACTCAGATAATCCGGCGAGCACTGAATCAAATGGGACGTTCACCCATTCGAATTTAAATCCGGCTTTTTCGGCGATAGCATTCATCAGGTCAACATCAAACCCAACCAGTTCGCCCGCATCATTGGTATATTCAAAAGGGGCGAATGTGGCGTCTGTAGCAACCTTCACAGTTGTGGTTGGCTTGGCGCAAGCAGAAAGCGCTAATGTTACAACAAGCAATGCAGCAATCAAAATCAGGGATTTGCGTTTCACTTCTATTCTCCTTGGTTGGTTTTTTTCTTCCACTGAGTGGAAATATATGAATGGTTTATTATGGTTTCATTTCTTATAAAAGTCAACCCAAAACTTGCCCGTGTCGAAAAGTAAAGAAAAGTGTATATACCTTATCAAATTCCTATCATTGTTCACTTCATTCCTGTATTATTTTTTCGGTGTTATTCGCAACATTCTTGCAGGTGTTTATTGACTTTTGAACTTTTCGAGGTTTGTCAGGTTTACAAATTAGTAATCTTGACCTTACAACCATGTAAATTCATTTCTCTAATTTTCGCCTTATAATGCATGTATCAAGGACAGTATTATGTATGCACCCTATCGTTCCATATACAAACAACTTCTCCCAGGTCTTATGCTTGGAGGCATCGTCCTCCTTGGGCTCACGTTTCTGGGCGGCATGAATCAGGTCAGCCGGCGTCTATTTGAATTTAACTGGATTTACTTCACTCTGGCTATCGCCCTCACTTTCCTAAATCAATCGCTTCGATTTTTAAAACGCGCCGTGAACTTCCATCAATCCGGTGTGCAAAAAGTAACTTTCATCGAATCATTTCGTTTGTTTGTAGCCGGTTTTCCGCTCGCTGTCACTCCTAACCGGGTGTGTGAATCTTTCAAAGGCATTTGGCTTTTTAAAGCCTCCGGTATTCCAGTGGAACGGGCAGTCTCGGTCTTTTTGGTAGATCAGATTTCCGATGGGTTAAGTGTTTTTGTGTTAATTGTCATAGGCACCGTCGCATACCCCTCCTTGTGGCCGTTGTTTCTCACTCTGTTCCTTGCCTTTCTCGCTGCAACCGTGTTCTTAAGACTCAAACCTGCCGACCCCCATCTTTCTGAGGTTGGCACAATAGTTCCTATGCTAAAGCGAATCACTCCCCAATTGAGGGAATGTATTGACGCCAACCCGGCGCTCTTTACCGCCGGAAATATGGCTATCACCTTCATTTTGGGGATTCTTTCCTGGGCTGCTGAAGGCGCTGCGCTTTTCTTCATCCTGGTTGGACTAGGGTTACCACCCTCTCTGCCATTGGTTGCCACGGCAATTCTTGTCTTTGCCTTTTCAACCACTATCGGTTTGGCAACCCGTCTGCCCGGAGGTTTGGGGGTGATCGAACTCGCTATGGCGATGATGCTCACTTTGCTGCTTAACTTTCAACCCGAGATCGCGGTTGCCGCGACAATTCTTTTCCGCCTTGCCACGTTCTGGATCAGTTTTCTTTTCGGCATTCTACTCTGGTCTGTCTCTGGCAAATCGCTTGGGTTGAGCACCAGAGAAGGCCGGATCATTGAAAGTTGATTTTCATAGTCACACTTATCACTCAGCCGACAGCAACACCTCAATTGACGCGCTGATCCGGGCCGCCCGCCGCCGCGGTTTGGATAAATTGGTCGTAACGGACCATAATTCCATCGCGGGGGCGCTTGAAGCATTTACCGCCGCACCCGACATCATCATTGTGGGCGAAGAAATACAAACCACTCAGGGTGAATTTCTCGCCGCTTTTGTCACCAGCCCAGTCCCGCACGGACTTGAACCAATGGAAGCCTTAAAACGTCTGAAGCATCAGGGCGCTTTCATCAGTATTTCACACCCTTTTGACCCGCAGCGCTCCGGCTGGACTCGTGAGACGCTTGTTTTGCTCGCTCCGCAACTGGATGCGGTGGAAGTTTTGAACGCGCGCGCCTTACGGCAAGAATTCAACACCCGAGCGCTTGCATTCGCCCGCCAACATAATCTTGCCGGTAATGCCGGATCAGACGGACATCACCCCTCGGAGATCGGGCGAGCGTATTCCGATCTGCCTGATTTTCATGACGCTGAATCCTTGCGCGCCGCCATCAAGCTAAGTGAATCAGTCGGCGCCATTTCTTCTCCCTTTGTTCACTTTTATTCAATATGGGCGCGAATTGTAAAAATAACGCAATAGTAATTAGTGATTAGATATCAGGCTACGAGAACCCTGATCACGATTTGCCGAGTTATACTCCTAAATACCAAGCCCTAATTTTTGATTACCCCCCTGCTTTTCTTGCTTTTCTCTACTCACTTTAACCACTTTGCGATAAAATAGAATTTGTATCGGGGCGGTGGCGGAATAGGCAGACGCAACGGACTTAAAATCCGTCGATGGTGACATCGTGAGGGTTCGACCCCCTCTCGCCCCACAGATATCGAAGTCTGCCTAGTAAATATAGAGAGTAATCCCCAAAAGTTTCTAATAACACCATATATGACCATACTTTTTAGACTCCAAAAAGAGGAGTTTAGAAGTTATGGAAATCCAAACGCAACGGACTATTTCAGTTTTTTCCCAAGAACATTATCTGGAAATAGCAATAAATGCATTCCTGATTGATAGAAAAGCAGGGAATTTATCAATAAGAACATTGGAATTCTACAAAGAAAAACTTGATAAATTTATCCTTTACTGCAATTCCCAACAAATTCAATATGTAACTCAAATCACCGCTAATACAATCCGCTCTTACATGCTTTATATGTCAGAAAAAAGACACAATAATAAGGGAAATGTTCATGCATTTTATAGAAGTTTGCGTTG
>WOUT01000058.1:10038-10665 GCA_009773005.1 Chloroflexota bacterium
TTCAAGAATCCTATAAAGAAAGTAAAACCCCCAAAACAATCTAAAGAAATCATTGAACCCGTTTCAATGATTGATATTGACTCACTGCTTTCTACTTGCGATTTAGATACTTATTTGGGTTGCCGGGATTTTGCAATTTGTTTAGTGCTCCTTGATACTGGTGCTAGAGCTAGTGAATTTCTGAATATCAATTTAGATAATATTGATGAATATGGAACAGTCACTATTGAACACGGAAAAGGGGATAAAGAGCGTAAAGTATATCTCGGGAAGAAAAGCAGGAAAGCGATAAGGAAATATTTGAAATACCGAACCGATAATAACCCGGCTTTATGGATAGCTGATACAAAAGATAGATTGAGTTATGACGGTTTGAGAGCAATTGTTACAAGAAGAGCAAAATTAGCAAATATCAAACCCCCGGCTATACATGGATTTAGAAGAGCTTTTGCACTGGCAATGCTTAGAAATGATGTTGATGTATTTTCATTACAAAAAATACTTGGTCATACTAGCCTAACAATCCTTAGAACTTATTTAGCCCAAAATGATGATGATACAAAAATTGCGCATTCAAAGGGGAGTCCAGTTGACAACCAGTTCTAACCCATTTGATTCTTTTGGATA
>WOUT01000059.1 GCA_009773005.1 Chloroflexota bacterium
AGGAAATATTAATTTGTGATCTACCTCCCGCGATCATTGTTCATGCCGGTCCTGGCGTTTTAGCCGTAAGTTTTTTTACGGCATAGTTTTTTGAAAAGCAACAACAAAATATGTTAACTTTTTTTGTTTTTTAAAAAGCATTAATTCACTGCTATGGAAATCATTTATGAAGACGAATCAATTCTTGTAATCAATAAACCATCCGGTTTATTGTCGATTCAAGATGGATATCAAGCCGAGCTTCCTCATATCAAATCTATTCTTGAGCCCAAATACGGGCAATGCTGGATCGTCCACCGTTTGGATAAAGAAACAAGCGGTGTTTTAGTACTCGCTCGCAGTCAGAACACGCATCGCTCACTAAATGATTTATTTCAAAATCGGCAAATAAAAAAAATGTATCACGCGGTTATTTATGGCACGCCAGCAGAATCTGAATTTACGATTGACCTCCCATTAAGAATGAACGGCGATCGCCAGCATAGAACTATTGTAGATTTCATTTCCGGTAAACCTGCACAAACCTCCATTAGTGTTATAAAAGTTCAAGCCGGCATTTCATTTGTTTCTGCATGCCCAAAGACTGGTTACACACATCAAATTCGCTCACATTTATATGCAATTGGCAGCCCTGTAGTGGGCGACAATCTATATCGTATTGGACGTCTTGCAGCAAATTCACCAATAAATGATCAGATTCAAAGGTTAGCGCTTCACTCTTACAAAATTACATTTCGACACCCAGCAACACACCTTGATATGACTTTCACGGCGGGGTATCCCGACGATTTTTCCATGGTACTGTCATACTTGCAATAAAAAAACTCCGGATAGAATTTTCCAGAGTTTTTTTGACAATCACTAATTGGTATTAATTCAATATTGCAGGTTTCTTGCTTACTATCACAGCCCAGATCATTGCACCCACAAGAGCAGCGACCACGACCCAGCCAATGACTCCCAGATCCTGGTATCGAACAATTACTGGGGCAGCCAATAAACTAACCAAGTTAACAACTTTGATCATCGGGTTTAATGCAGGACCAGCAGTATCTTTCAGTGGGTCACCCACAGTATCACCAACAACGGCGGCCTTATGGCGCTCTGAGCCTTTTCCTGTATTAGCTAATAGATCTCTGGGTTGATCTTCAACGCTTTTCTTTGCGTTATCCCAGGCGCCACCTGCATTAGCCATAAACACAGCCAAGAGTTGTCCGCTCAAGATAACACCAGCGAGAAATCCTCCAAGCGCTTCAACTTGAAGAACCATTCCAACAGTCAACGGCAATAATATTGCGATAGTTGCCAGTGGAATCAATTCTTTTTGAGCTGACCCTGTTGAAATGTCTACAACCAACGCATAATCAGGTTTCCTTGTACCTTCCATGATGCCGGGTATTTTAAACTGCCGTCGAACTTCTTCAACAATTTTTATTGCAGCCCGGCTAACAGCTTTAATTGAAAGCGCACTGAACAACCAAGGGAGAGCGCCGCCAAGCAGGAACCCGATGAACACTTTTGTATCTGAAATCCGAATCGAATCTAAAACATCGATCTTCATTCCATAATTAGTTATCAAATCCGTCTGAACACGACTGACGTCTGTAATGAATGAAGAGAAAAGACTGACTGCGGCTATAACTGCCGAAGCAATTGCCACGCCTTTAGTGATGGCTTTCGTAGTGTTGCCAACTGCGTCAAGGTCAGCCATAGTCTGGCGGGCTTTAAGAGTTGCCTCATCTGTTTGGTCGTGCCATGCCATCTCACCAATACCGTTGGCATTATCAGAAATTGGCCCAAAGGAGTCCATTGCGACATTATTGCCTGTATGGCTTAACATACCAATACCAACCATTGCAATGCCATACAACACGTATATTGGGGCTTGTCCACTATATAAAACTAACGCTGCAAAAAAGGCAACTGCGATGACCAGGAGCGCCCAAACGCTAGATTCCATTCCGATGGAAAGACCAGATAAGATAGTGGTTGCTGGTCCCGTCTTGGTTGAATCCACGATCTCTTTGACAGGAGAGAATTTTGTAGAGGTAAAATATGATGTTAACGGGTTAAAAGCGACCGCTAAACCAACACCGATGGTTGTTAACATTGCCAGTTTCCAATCGTTGGCATACAAGATCGCAACGATGAATGCCCATACAACAGTATTAACACTTGAAACTTCATAAGAGCGGAACATAGATTCTTCTGCATCATGTGCCCGCATGAATTTTATCGGGAATTTTTCCCATATAGGGACGGCAAATGTCCCGAGAATAGAACTGATAACGCCGATTCCTCGAATGATTAGTGGATAAACGATCCATTTCAGACTATGATCTTGACTCCAAAGCGCTAAGCCAAGGATTAAAGCGGAGACAATTGTAACTTCATAGCTTTCAAAAATATCTGCAGCCATACCAGCGCAATCGCCCACATTATCGCCTACGAGGTCAGCAATTACTGCAGCATTTCGAGGATCATCTTCTGGAATATCTTTTTCTACCTTCCCAACTAAATCAGCGCCAACATCTGCAGCCTTGGTATAAATACCACCTCCGACACGCATAAATAAGGCAATTAATGTTCCGCCAAAACCAAACCCTAACAATGCGTCTGGTGAAGCCTTGCCAAAAATGATGAAAATTACTGTTCCGCCTAATAATCCCAAACCGTCGGTTAACATGCCGGTGAATGTTCCGGCATAATATGCGATCGAAAGAGATTCATTAAATTGTCTTCGGGCAGCAGAAGCGGATCTAACACTGGCTTGAATAGCCATTCGCATTCCAAGCTGTCCAACGATCATTGAGAATGAAGCGCCAAGCACAAAGGCTACGGCTCGACCCATTGCAATAATTAACACAGTATTGTATTTATCAGCAGGAAACTCTAAAAGAGCTTCTGAACTGGGCGGCACAACATAAACTGAAAGAAACAGTGCGACAAATAGAATACCGATAGCAGGTAAAATTGTTTTCAGTTGTTTCTGTAGATAACTCTCCGCTCCAACACGGATCGCCTCCCAAATTTCCTGCATCTTTTCGGTGCCTTTATCTTTTTTTAATACAGAACGTTTCAGAAGCCAGGCATAAACCAGACTGATGAAGGCGATAACCAAGACACCTGCTATTGCAATTTGCTCGAAATCATTCAGTCCATGCCTTAATCCAAGTCCCAGAATGTTCATTGCTCCTCCTTAAATTGTTATGTTGGTTACAGTTTGGGTTATTGACTTGCAATACAAAAAAGTAATTTTACTCGTATTTATAAATATGTAAAGATTAAACAAAAGAGGGTATTTAGGAAGTCGGAATTACAAGATAATTTTGCAGCTTTACCGAAAACCACCATATATGGTAACAAAATGAGGTTTTTCTTCCCGTGAAACTTGATTTTCAACACAATCTCTAAAAGATATTGACTTTTAACAGGGTTCTATTGTATAGTGGTAATCGCGGTTTTGGAAAGACATGTTTTGAGCGGAAGACAGCTTCCGCTCTTTGTGTGTCAATTTGCTTAATCTGGTAATTAACGAAGAAACTATTGAAATTCTTATGAAACTTGTGTATTCTAAAACCAAAGAAGATTAAGGTTGAGATCCAATTTACACTCTCATACTTTCTCTTTACTATAAGGACCGTGAAGCTTAATGGAAAACCCAATTATCAATATTGTTGAAGACGAAGACGAAGAATATCCTGCGATTGCCAGGCTGATTGAGCTTGGTCGCCAAAAATCATATGTAACTATTGACGATATTTTGCATTTTTTTCCTGACGCCGAACAAGATGTCGAACAGCTGGAAGAAACATTTGCCGCGTTGATGAGCGCCGGAATTCCTTATGTTGAAGATGAATCATTGCATGAAGAACCAACGGATGAAGATCTTACTGTAAATGAAGAAACGGAAGGAACTCGAACTCTTTTTTCTGATGACCTTGAAAATATTGACACCGATGATACGATCGGTCTGTATCTTAAAGAAGTTAGCCGAGTTCCTCTGCTTAACGCTGAAGAAGAAGTTGAGCTTGCCCAGCGCATTGAACGCGGGCGCATGGCTCGAGAAGAGTTGGCTCGCGGAAATGTCAGCAATAGAAGGCGACTGGAATTAAGGAAATTAATTGAAGATGGCTGGTCCGCCAGAGAGCATCTGATTACTGCCAATTCTCGTTTAGTAATTAGTGTGGCAAAAAAATATATGGGGCGTGGAGTTCCCTTTCTTGATTTGATCCAGGAAGGCAATATTGGCCTTATTCGGGCCACAAAAAAATTCGACTATCGTCGAGGACATAAATTTAGTACCTATGCCACCTGGTGGATCAGGCAGGCAGTCACCAGAGCGATTGCTGATCAAGGTCGAACAATTCGCGTTCCGGTTCACATGGGTGATCAGATAAATAAGTTACTTCGCATTCAACATCAACTTACCCAAAGATTAGGGAGAGAACCAACTGTTGAAGAATTAGCAATTTCTCTCGATGTACCACCAAAAAAAGTTGAGAATATGATCCAGGTTGCAAGACGCCCACTCTCCCTTGAAACACCGACGGATGATGAGGAAGATTCAGTATTGGGTGATTTCATAGAAGATAATGATGCTCCACCACCGGATGAAACAGCAACTTACAATCTACTCAAAGAACATCTTGAGGATGTGTTAAATGGACTACCACCTCGGGAAGTTCGAATACTGCAACTTCGCTACGGTCTGCTTGATGGACAAGCTTACACTCTGGAGGAAGTAGGCAGGAAAATGGGCGTAACAAGAGAGCGCGTTCGTCAGATTGAAGCCCAAGCTCTTAGTAGATTAAGGCATCCATCGATCCGCCGGAAACTTCGAGATTATCTCGGAGAATAAAATGATAAAGGGGCAGCAATTATGCTGCTTCTTTGTTTAATCTTGCATAAATATGTTGATTGTTGCATACTTAAGCAGGAGGTATTGAATATTAAATGATTTCTTTACGCGCATATAATCGAGAGATCGAAACATTAATCGACAATGGCCAGTACGATGAAGCCATCGCTCATTGTAAGAATATTCTCACCACATATCCAAAATGTATCGATACATATCGCAATTTAGGCAAAACACTCCTTGAATGTAAAAGATATACCGAAGCATTGGATATTTTTCAACGTGTTTTATCGGTCTACCCTGATGACTTTATATCTCATGTGGGTCTCAGTATCATCTATGAAGATGAACGGGACCTTGATTTAGCGATTTGGCACATGGAACAGGCTTTTGACGTACAACCATCAAATGTTGCCATTCAGGAAGAACTAAAACGCTTATTTGGTCGTCGCGACGGCGTGCAACCTCAAAAAATCCGACTCACTCGTGGCGCACTCGTGCGTATGTATGCCAGAGGAGAGCTTTTCCAACAAGCTATTGCCGAAATACACTCCGCCCTTGCAGAAGACCCTAAAAGTATTAATATGGAAGTCGTTTTAGCAAAAATGTATTTTTTGTCAGGTTTATTAGTTGAGGCAGCCGAGATCTGTAATAAAATTGTCGAAAAAATACCATTTTGTTTTGAAGCTAACAAGATATTGGAGGAAATATTTACGAAGAACGGTAATATTGAAAACGCAACTATATTTCGTAATCGTTTAATAACTCTTGATCCATATTATCGCTTTCAATCCTCGCCTTCGAATAAGGCAGGGGTTTATGATGATAAGGTTGTTATCGATAGACTCGTTTATTCACCGTCTGTATCATCTGAAACTTCGGTCCCAGCATGGACAAAAGCAGTTGGTGTTGATTGGGACGAAAAACAATCAAACGGAAATAATGATTGGCTTTCAAACTTAGGTAAAGATAACGAACCAGCTAGTAATGAGACCATTCCGATAAACCCTTCGTCAAACTCCAAATCTACACTAGATGAATCTGCAACACCAAAATCCGGTTTTTTTCCTGATTCAGCCCAAGAAACCGACATCCCTGATTGGATGAAAAAAGCCGGTTGGGTCCCTGCAGAGAGTTCTACAGAGCCAAAGAGTTTTTCTCTGTCTGAGAATATTTCTAACGACAATTCACAGGTTAATCAAAATACTGATACTCCTGATTGGTTAAGCTCAATAAATTCTGAGAATATTTCCCAACAGAACGGTGGAACTATCCCGCATGGAATAACTACTCCAGATAATTCACCCGATGAAAACACAATTCCTTTTAATCAAACTACCGAAGTCGATAATTTAAGACAATCATTAACTGATTGGAAGCATGAGGAAAATATGGACAATAACGATATTGAAAATAAAACCGCCAATGGAGATGGAAATTCATCACCGGATTGGTTGTCTCAATTTATGAAAAATGAAGATAAAAGTGAAAATAAAACATCTGATCAAGACTTACCTGATTGGTTGAAGAACTTCGAGCAAGATCAAACTGTTGCAGAAAATAACAACACTGATGTTCCTGATTGGTTAAAGAACCTTCAAACAAATCAAAATGCGGTTCCGCTAACAGAAGGCAACGTTTCGCAACCTAATGAAACTATATTCAGTAGTCCAATCCTTGAGAACGAAAATGCAGGACCCTTAATCCAGGATATACCAAATGAATTAACAACATTTGAAAATAATGACGCGGATACTACCTTACAGCCATCAATCGAAATTGTTACAAATCTTCTTAATTCTCATAAAACTGATACCCAAATTGAGTCTGACCAGGTTTTACCTCCTCTAATGCCAGACCTTCCAAATGGGTGGCAAAATGAAATATCCGCTTCGCAGAATTTTTCAGAAACTGCTTCGTCTGTCGAATCGTCAACTGCCGTTACCAATGGTATTCCTGATTGGGTCAAGTCTGTCTTGGACACCCAAGGTACCATTGTTGAAAAAGAAGAAGACGTAAAGGAAAGCGTATTGTTTAATCAAGATGATTCACAAATGAGTGAACTTCCTATTTCAGATTTGCAAATGACCCAAAAAATCACTTCAGAGCACTCTGAAGTCGGTGTGATTTCTCAACAAACCAATGATGAATTATTGGAATGGTTACGCGGATTGAAACCCGAAGATGATAAATTGGATTTCGAGAGCAGTGAGGTTCATACACCAGAATCGATATCCTTTGAAGAAGATGATTCCTCAATGGAGTCAGCGTTAGACCGCTTGGGTGATTTGTCAGGAAGCCGCATAAGTCAACCTGAAAACGCTATCGAAGCCGGTTCTTCTACATCTTCCGGTATCGACCTTGAGTCCTCCATAGATGAAAATATTCCCGAGATGTCTAAAATCTTGCATCCGGATATTGATGAAGTAAGTTCTTTATTTGCACATGAGATCACAGTCGACGCTCCAACGCTAACAGTAACTCGGGAATCTGTTTCCGAGACTGGGGAAATCAGAGCACACGAAAAGTTGCCTGATATACTTGAAAAGGATCCAGAAAGCATTGCATCAGATCTCTCTGTTGAATATTTTAATGAATTGATCAGTCTCGAAGAATTTGAAAAAATTCCGGGTATTTTTTCTGATTTGGTATCACGTGGTAATGCCGTAGAGACTTTGATTGATACTTTATCATTGCTATCCACAAACAAAGAATCCAATTACTCTTATTGGCAGTGTCTCGGGGATATCTATGCTCAGAATTCTAAACTAGATGATGCAATTTTGGTTTATGAGAAAGCCGAAGAAATTCTCATAAACACAATTAATTCATGACTGGAGATTTAATTTGGAACGCACATTAGTTTTAATAAAACCCGACGGTGTTCAACGTAACTTAATGGGCGAGATTATTACACGTCTGGAATTAAGAGGGTTAAAAGCCATCGCAGTGAAATTTATTTTGGTTAGCGAAGAACTCGCCCGGGAACACTATAAAATCCATGTAGGTAAACCTTTTTATGAGGGATTGGTTCAATATATTACAAGCGCTCCTCTCCTGGCCATGGTATGGGAAGGGCCCCAAGCAATTAGCGCAGTCCGCCAAACGATGGGCGCTACAAATCCTGTTGAAGCCGCCCCTGGCACGATCCGGCATGACTTTGCATTAGTTACCAGCCGTAATTTAACCCACGCTTCAGACTCTCTTGAAAACTCAGCAATGGAGATCGCAACCTGGTTCTCTGAATCAGAATTATTTCCTTGGGAAAGAGTCCACGAAAATTGGTTTACGGGGAAAAATTAATATTGTGACCTATTTTTCTTATCTAATAACCCTTTTCCTATTGCATATATGACTTCATATCTCTTTTATCTAGCTCAAGACATTTCATTTTACACTCAGGAGTTCTCTGATGAGAATCTACATCACCGGAATAAGCGGTTTTCTTAGTATCAACCTTGTTCGTTACTTAATTGCACACGGTTATAACGATATCGCAGGAATTGATCTGGTAAATTTTGATTATCCTGAACGGGATAAAATCGATTTTTTACAAGGCGACATACGAGATTTAGAAGCCTTGAAAAAAAGTATGAAAGGAGCTGATGTTGTCATTCACACTGCGGCGGCTCTCCCGTTATATGCACCGGAAGACATCTACACAACTGATGTCATTGGTACAAATAATGTTTTGGAACAGTCTTTAGCAAACGGTGTTAAGCGTTTTATTCATATTTCTTCAACTGCAGTTTATGGAGTTCCCGACCATCATCCACTCTTTGAAACAGATCCAGTTCACGGTGTTGGGCATTATGGAGAAGCAAAAGTAAAAGCTGAGGAGATCTGTATGGAGTATCGCAAGAAAGGATTATGTATTCCAATCCTCCGCCCCAAATCTTTTGTTGGTCCTGAACGTCTGGGTGTTTTTGCTATTTTTTATGAATGGGTCAGCGAAGGCAAGAACTTTCCAATGATTGGATCTGGCCATAACCTTTACCAATTACTTGATGTTGAGGATCTGTGCCAGGCAATACATTCATGCATGACATTAGATAAATCAAAAGTAAATGATACTTTTAATATAGGCGCAGCAATCTATTCAACTATGAAAAAAGACTATCAGACCGTAATAGACAAAGCTGGGTTTGGAAAGCGAATAGTTCCATTTCCAGTTGCGCCAGTTATCGCAATATTAAGGATTTTAGAGTTTTTAAAACTTTCACCTCTCTACCCATGGATATACGAAACAGCCTCTAAAGATTCTTTTGTATCCATTGAAAAAGCGCAAAAACAAATTGGCTATGCCCCTTCGCATTCCAACCAAGAGGCATTGATCAGAAATTATCTATGGTATTTAGACAACAAAAATACATTTACGGGGGGTTCTGGTCTCACGCATCGTCTCCCATGGAAACAAAAAGCTTTAAAACTTGCGAAAATTTTCTTTTAACAAGAACAAATCAAATGATTCTTCGATCGATTCTTTTGAACGATTCTTCTGCTTGAACGATTCTTCTTGACGTGTTTTTTTTGATGTGGTAAACTTTATGAAGTTCGGGGGCGTGGTGTAGTGGCTAACATGCGGCCCTGTCAAGGCCGAGATCGCGGGTTCGATACCCGTCGCTCCCGCTCGAACAAGAAAACCTCAAATTGTTGAGGTTTTCTTAATTAATCCCCCGTTCTTAATAAATTCGAATTGCACCAAATTAAACTGTTTTTGATTATTTTTCAGACCGAATAGGCATTTTTATAAGTCTTTTACAAAGATTTCATTTATTATTTAATTTCTTATTTAGTACCTGACTTGCTCACTTTCGCGCTTTTTCCAAAATATCGCGATTTTGATCTCAAAAAGTCGAATTTGGGGACACTAAAAGGTGGTCTGGATGAGCTAGAATTAAGGTATGGCATTCATTCG
>WOUT01000060.1 GCA_009773005.1 Chloroflexota bacterium
AACAAATAAAAGGGAGAGCAATAGAATTTTCCAGGATTTCATTTAACACCTCCACCTTAAGAAATCTGTATCTATTGTTGCTCAAATTTGATATTAATTCAAGTAGCAATTGTTAGATGTCTGAACAACCAATTATTTGATAAATTACGACATGTTCATGGGTATAGACAGGTTTGTACCAATCCGGGCGAGTGATGGTATTGATCTGAAAACTGTATGTCTGTCCGCTGGCATAGAGATAAGCTGGGGCGAATTGACAGGCTTGCACATGCCCGGCAGAGGAAAACCAGACATGGTCAAAGCGCAATAGTTCAGTACGCAAGCCTGTCACAGTCGTAATCCAAACGCCTGCATCCGAGCCGGAAAATCCGTCTCCCTTCTCAATTGACGCGATATACACTGTTGCATCAGCAGGCAGGTTTTTATTCATCCATTCCAACGCTGTGAGGTCTGCGGGGTTGGTGAAGTTGCAGCAAGGGTCAGGCTTGTATGCATTGGTATCCAGTGTGCCGAAGAGAACGATGATTACGAGGGTCGTAAAAACGACAAGACTGTTCATGCGATGCGCGGATAGCCATGCAGAAAGGGCATTCAGTCCAATCGCGCAGAGAACCGCCAGCGGAAGGAAGAACAGTATCGCCGCAAAAGGCCGGTCGATGAGTGTTTCAGCGCCAACGGTCAAGTTTTGGGGCAGCGGGATGCGACGCGCCAGCAATAGAAGCAGCCCAAATATGCTGACGCCAAGAGTTAACCCTGGATAGCGCATCACTGAGAACGGTAACGCGAGGAGGAGGATCAGAATTGTGGCAAATGAGGAGTAGACATAAAGCCGCCCAAGATCACCGTCAAATGCAACCAGACAAAGGAGGGTCGCAGCAGTCAATGCGCATAGAGCGGTCACTCCTTTTTTAGGCAGCATGCGCTTTGCAACATATACCAACAAAACGGAGCAGCCGATGATGACATAAACGATCAGCAAGCGCGTATGGTAGAGGGCCGAACCAACGGCGAGGAAAACAGCAAGCAGGATCTTCACCCAATATTTTTCAAGCTTTGACCTCAGCAGACAGAAAAGCGTCAATACTGCTGGAAGCAGACAGACAGCGGCAAGAGCCGGATATTTACTCCAATTGGCGGCAAAGGCTGGCATAGACCAGGTGAAAGAGGTTAGCAGGGCGGCGAACCAGGCGGCGTGCATTTTATCGGTCAGAGTGAGCAGCAGGGCAAAAACACCCAAAGGCGTGAGCGCGAGTAAAAGCTGTCCAACCAGCGGTATGGCGATCAGTGTATCAAGTTTGCTAAAGCTGGCCTGCCACGCCGTCAGAGCGTGAAAACCAGTGTGATAATAGCCGCTCGCAGATAAACCATCCGAAAAACTACCCGGGGTGAAATACGCTTGGACGAGTTGCACGTGAAAGGGCGAATCGCTGTAGGGTGGCAGCAGCAGGTCTTTGAGGAATGCAAGACGCAGAGTGAGGAGCAGCACAAAACCACCGGCGCCTGTGAGCGCTTGCACCCATGCGCTCAACCCGTTAATGCGGGGTTTTACAAGCAGTATCCAAAGCATCAGCAAGCCAACGGAAACTGACAGAAGCGCCAGACTGCCAATAAGTATTGCGGTGGGGAAGAATTGGGAAATGTAATAGAGGAGGATGTAAAGCAGAGCGACCGGAATCAACCCCAGCGGGATTCCGAGCAGGAGGGTGAGTAGATGCTGGTTTTTATGTCCGCGAGTGAAAATATGCGCCAGCCATGTACCCGCCCCTAGCGTGCCAAGCAGAAAGGTGAGCACCGGCCACAAGCGACTTGCAAGAACACTTATACCGTCAATAACAATTGACATCTCCCCTGACCAAACAGGTCACCTCCTCAACGGATCAAGAAAGGTTTTAAAAATTATATCAATGCAGCAAAGGTGAACTGAGACTGGCAGCCCAGGTGCGGATGGCGTTCCAGTCACGATGATCGCCCTGCTTCCATATACCCAAGAGCACGCTCACGCCAAATTTTAAGCGGTCGCTCAGGGAAGGCAGCTTGCTGAGGTTGAGCGTACCTGCAAACAAACCCTCACTGACAGGCATCACCATGGAGCGGACAGGTTTAAGATAGTCTGATACGAAGGGACGATATTTTTCGGCCTGCGGCATGGCAAGGGTCATGCACACCAGAAAGGCGGCAAAGGGTTTCTGGGAGAGCGCCATGTGGTGGGTCTGAATGAATTGTTTTGCTTCTGGCAGCCATTCCCCGCCATTGACGGCGCTGCCGGCGACAACAGCGCGGTAAGTGCCGAGATCGGTGACTTCTCTCATAGGGCGCAAGTCAACGCTGGCGCCTCCCTCGGCAAGAGTTTTACTGATGGCTTCGGCGACCCCCGCAGTTGAGCCGGTGCAGGTGGCATATGTAACAAGTATCTTTTCGGTCATGACTTCCCTCCGAGTGCGTGATGGTAGTTCAATTATAAAACAATTCAATAGAGTGTTGGTACGGCGGAGGCAATATTTTGAAATATGGGATTGGCTCACAGGTTTTTCAAAGACCGGGAGTCTGCCCCTCCCTGGCTGTAAAAGCGGAGGGGAGCAGGTGGACAATCACCAATACTTATAAACTGGTTGGCGATTAATAGAGTATTAAAAAGGATGCATGCTCATGAGCAAGAACCTTTATAATTGTTAACAATAGCCAATTGAGGATACAAGCGCGGACTTAATGGAACAATTTCAAGAACCGGTGGTTTTTTTTCTAGTTATCATGACCATTATCCTGGTTGCGCCCATACTCTCGGAGCGGGTGCGGCTGCCGGGCATCGTGGGCATCATCCTGGGCGGCATGCTCATCGGCCCGCACGGTCTGAACCTGCTGGCTGCCAACGACCGCATGGAGTTCCTCTCCGTAATCGGGCTGGTGTATCTCATGTTCAGCGCCGGGCTGGAGGTGGACTTTCACCAGTTTATACGGGTGCGCGGTCGGGCGTTGGTGTTCGGCTTGCTCACCTTTCTCTTTCCGCAATTAATGGGCATGACGCTGGGCTGGATCCTCGGAATGCCCTGGTTGGGGATGGTCCTGCTAGGTTCGGCTTTTGCCTCACATACCCTCATTGCTTTTCCAATCCTCACGCGGTTGGGGGTTACTCGCAACGAAGCCGTAGCCGTCACCGCAGGGGCGACGATTCTCACCGACATTGGAGCGTTCGTAATTCTGGCTATTGTGTTGGGTGCCAAAGACGGAGAGTTGGCAGTGGGGTACTTCGTAAAATTATTCGTACTGTTGATCCTCTTCGGGTTGGCAATATTTTTTGTGTTGCCAAGGGTGGGCAAATGGTTTTTCCAGCGTTTCAGCGGAAGGGCTATCGAATTCCAATTCGTGATCGTAGTACTGTTCGTAGCGGCGCTGGGTGCGCGATTGATCGGTGTGCACGAGGTTGTAGGCGCCTTTCTGGCCGGGTTGGCAATTAACGCTACGGTACCGCGACATAGCCCGGTGACCGGGCATGTGCTATTTATGGGTGAATCCTTCTTCATTCCAGTCTTCCTGCTTTACAGCGGTATGATCACCGACCCGTTGACACTCTTTCGTAACCCGCAAGCGATCTTCATCGCGGTGGGAATCCTTTTAGTGGCCTACGTCTCTAAATTCGTCGCGGCGTGGATCACCGGCAGGATTTTTCATTACACCAAAGCCGAGTTGTTCACGGTATATGGCCTCTCGCATGCCCAGGCTGCGGTGACCATCCCGACCCTGGTGATCGGTATGCATGTGGGTTTATTTGATGCCAATTTATTCAACGCGGCCATCCTGATGATCCTCTTTACCTCCATCACTTCGCCATTATTGGTGCAGAAGTTTGCGCCCGGGCTGCATCAAGCGCATGAAGAGACTGAATCCCTGCCACTTTTCCATCGAATTCTGGTACCGCTGGCGGACCCCTCCCACCAGGAGAATTTGCTCAGTCTGGCGAGCCTGATGGCGAGCGCTGGCAAAGGCGTTGTGCTGGCGCTGAATGTGGCGCGCGAAGAGCGCGGATTGGTGCACGAGATGCACAAGCAAAAAGAATTGCTGGAGCGCGTTCCAGAGTTGCTCAACGACCCTGATATCCGCATTGAGTTGATCCCGCGCCTGGCGAACACATACGCGCAGGGTATTTTGCACACCTCCATGGAGCGCCAAGCTTCCCTGATCTTGATGGGTTGGCGCGGCAAACGTAATTTTCAGCAGAATATTCTTGGAAGTGTGCTGGATGAAGTGGTTTGGGGGTCTGACCTGCCAGTGATGGTGGGCAAACTGCCTTATCCGATCAACGGAATGGAGCGTGTGCTGCTGCTTCTTCCTGCCAAGGCGGTGGCCCCGGAGGTTTTGCGGCGCATCCTTCTGGCGAACGTCACCATTGCGGAGGCGCTTAATGTGCCGCTAAGCATCCTGGCGGACGGCAGTTTTCTCCATCAGGTGGGGGAAATATTGAAACCATTGGATCTTGAACCTCCATGCGAGGTGGTGCGCATGCAGGGATCGCTGCGCATCGATGGATTACACAAGAACGCAGAGAGTGATTTGCTGGTCATTCCGGGGTACGGGTCACGGCAACGCTTTCTTGCCAATATCGGCAACCTGCCCGAGCGTTTGGCGGCGTCATTCAACGGCAATATCGTCCTGTTGCATTTTGACCGCTAAGAATCACCTTTAGCAATTTATAGCTTATTGGTCATTCAGGAAAAAAAGTCGAACAGACATCAATTTTGGTCGAAAATATCCATTAGTTCCGCAGGGCGAAATACAATATAATCTTTAGTAATCTTCCGATCCCGCATATCCAAATGAGGTGAATATGAGCCCAAATTCCGCAAAGATTCGCAAGGTAGCTATTTGTACTGGCGGGGGTGACGCGCCCGGTTTGAATGCGGTCATCCGGGCTGCGGTGTTGGCAGGCATCGGGCGCGGTTGGGAGATGTACGGCATCCGCGATGGTTACAATGGTTTGATGCTGCCTGAACAATTTGTAGATGGCGGCTTGATCAGCCTGACACGTGATAAGGTTCGCGGCATCACCCATTTAGGCGGCACGATCATAGGCACCACCAACCGGGGCAATCCGTTTCAATATCCGGTCAAAAATCCTGATGGGAGTTTTACCGAGATCGACCGCTCGGACGAACTGATGCGGTCATTTGCCATGCATGAAATTGACGCGCTCATCTCGGTGGGTGGTGACGGATCAATGACGATCGCGAATTCTCTGGCACAAAAAGGGCTTAGGGTAGTGGGGGTGCCCAAAACCATCGATAACGATCTCGACCAAACAGTGGTCACTTTTGGATTTGATACGGCAGTGAGTTTTGCAGTCGAATGCCTTGACCGCTTGCATACCACCGCGGCCAGCCACCGACGCGTGATCGTAGTGGAGGTGATGGGGCGTTACGCCGGCTGGATCGCGCTGGAGTCAGGGGTGGCAGGTTCGGCGGATGTGGTGCTGATCCCGGAGATCCCATTTGACCTGAAAAAAGTGTCGCAAAAGATATTGGAACGCCAGAGGGCGGGCAGCAATTTTTCCATTGTTGTTGTAGCGGAAGGCGCCATCCCCAAAGGCGGCACGCTATCTGTGTTGGAGAAAGAAATCGGACGAGCTGAGCGCCTGGGTGGCGTGGGGGAGAAGATCACTGAAGAACTGCAGGAGTTAACTGGCAAAGAGACACGCCTGGTTGTGTTGGGGCATCTGCTGCGGGGCGGCTCGCCGACCTCCAACGACCGGTTGATCGCTTTACGATTTGGCGCCGCAGCCATCCGCGCTTTGGATGAGGGACAGAACGGCATCATGGTCGCGCTTGACCCGCCAACGGTTAAATATGTTCCTCTTTCAGATGCGACCAAGCGCATGAAGAATGTACCGCTCGACTGCGATACAATGCTGACCGCGCGTGATCTGGGCGTTTGTTTTGGGGATTAGACAAACCGCATAAATTCTGTGATTATAATCATTTTTGAAAATTGATCAAATTGCTGGCCAATGTCTTAATGGTTGGAAGAAAGGGATCGATTTTAGTCGGTCCGGATTATTTTCCTGTTTCAAGAATATTTAAAGATGAGGTATCGAAACCATACTTTCTAAAATGGTCAACGATAAGAGCGATGGCAATTGTTTTGTCGGATTTCTGGTTACTACAACTCCCATTACGAGAATTAATGTTTCCATCGGTTAAGGTTAGTTTTTCCAGGTTCAATTGATACCAACGGTCACAAATGATGACTGATATTTTTCCGAACTGGAAGAATGGCGGTTTGGCTTCTGGATAAGTGATTTCACCATTTGCCAAGTCTTTTGAGGAGCGTCCAATTTCCATGAGGAAAATCGGCCGGTTCTTGATTAAATTGGTTAATAACGATTGTCCATCCATCCAGGATGGTTGTTCGATCCCCAAATAATCCAGCAAGGTCGGCGCGATATCCATATTTTGGACGTTTTCGGTGATTATTTTTGAATATTCAGAATGTGGGAATCTTATAATCAATGGGAGTCTTGCTAAAGACCATCTTTGCGTGTGATCGCTTGCGACAATCAGGATTGAATTATCCTGAAGGTTCCTGTTTTCCAATTCTTTAAAAATTATAGCAACAGCCCTGTCAAATTCCAAAATACTATCTAAATATAAATTGGCATTGAATTTTTCCTGGATGTCAGGATTTTGTCCGGCTGAAAAAAACTGTTGATCTGGATGGTACTTCGGACCATGTGTTCCCATCCAATGAAGATGGATAAACAGAGGTTTCTCCGTTTTATTAAGTAAAGAGATGGCATAATCCAGTTTTTGCAGATCATCGAACTTTTCAGGTGCCTCTGTGACCTGCAAGTACGGATTAGCCATATCCTTAAGAAAGAAAATGTGACCTAACCGGTCAGATACCCGGCTTAGGACTTGTTGAATAAAGTAGTAATAGTTGGCAGGCAGAAGTGAAGCAACATAAGTATCAAGCCGTGATTTTTGGGGAGATCGTCCGTTGGCTTCATTAAAACCGTTCTGGATATTTACGTTGTAGGCATCGGCATAATAAGAATAACTCAATTGAACTGTGAAATAACCATAATTCTTCAAAATTGCAGGTAAATGTTGAAAAGCATCATCCCCCCTGAGAATATCTGAAGTTGTCAGAACTCTGGTGTCCGCCGGGTATTTTCCCGTCAGCATCGATGTTATGGAACCCACTGTGCCCTGGGCGTTCGAAAATGCATTTTCAGCAAACAATGATTGCGAGGATAAGGCTTTAAGAAACGGAGTGGTATCTTTTTCATATCCATACAAGGATAATTTACTGGCGTCGATTCCGTCACCGGTGATCAGGATGATATTTGGCATTTTACTCAGGTCAGCTCTATTTGGAAAAATCCCCTCTTCGCTGCCTGCGTTTGAATTGAACACGATTGGCAATGCGATGCAAACAGATAAGAAAAACGCAAGGAAAGGCAAAATGAGTTTTTGGTACCGGTTTGGATTCTTGAGATAATTGCGTTCAATTGATTTGGTGAAGTTGAGCACTTTCCGATTTATTACGAATCCTAATCCAGTGAACGCCCCAGCATAAAGGATTCGAATGATGCCTTTTGATGAGACAATACCGAATTTAAAAACCGTATAAGTGAAATTATCAACCATTAACAAAATGAGTGACGTAAGGATTATGGTCGGGAAAAATGAAAAAATAACTCCCAGGATTGAATTAACCTTTTTTGAGTGTTGGAATGCGTAGAGGATGATAAATGGGACAAGGCAAAAGATCGAAAAAACCGAGAGCAGCGAAGCTGTATTCAGAAAAATAAAAACTTTTTCAAGAAATGAAGCGGAATTAATAAATGAGGGTTTGGTAACAATGAACACCCATTCCATAAAAATATAAAGGAAGCATATTAAACTTGTCGAAATGACCAGGCTGATTGGGGAAAACAATGATTTTTTAATCAAGGGTTTATCTGGTTTCATCGATATTATTTACTGGCTGCGATGCGAAAATTCAATCATAGTTAAAGACAAACGTATGATAACTCTTCAGTTTATTTTTGGAAAGAGCGGAAAAACAGAGCGGGAAAAAACAAACCGGCGAAGTGTGTTTTTGTGGGGCGAGAGGGGGTCGAACCCTCACGATGTCACCATCGACGGATTTTAAGTACATCGGTTAAGCCACTTTTTCGTCGTTTTTGGCTTAAAAACTACACCCCCATATATACAAAATTAGGCGGATTTTTGGCATTTTACTCTATATATAGGGGGTGATTCGGCACACAAAAAACGAAGGAGTGTGCCATATGTCAGTCAAAATCGAGAGCCGGAGGACTATTAAAGTTTCAAGCGTTGATGATTATCTGGAAACATGGATGGAAGCCTTTTTGATTGACCGAAAAGCTAGTGGCGTTGCTAGTGGAACGTTTTCCTTCTACCGGATAAAACTCAAAATGTTTGCAAATTTCTGCGAAGCTCAAGCTGTAAAAAACATTACTCAAATTACTCCACCTCTTATCCGCGATTACCTTCTTTTCTTGGAAGAGAAAGGCCATAATCCTGGTGGAAAACTTGCCGCGTTTCGTACTATACGGGCTTTTTTATATTGGTACGAAAATGAGGTAGAGCCGGGGAATTGGACAAATCCTATCCATAGAGTTAAAGCCCCTAAAGTTCCGACCGAACCACTGGAACCAGTATCGTTTGAGACGGTAACTCAGTTGATAAAAGTTTGTCCTCTTAATTCTTTCACTGGCGTTCGGGATATCGCGATTTTTCTTTTCTTGCTTGACACAGGTGCCAGAGCAAATGAGTTCTTATCTATAAACATGGATGATATTGATCTTATCCATGGGGACATTCTTATTAGGCAGGGTAAAGGGCGCAAACCACGCACTGTTTATATTGGTAGGCAATCAAAGCGAGCCCTTAGGCGCTACCTAAGACACCGCAAGGATGACAACTCAGCTCTTTGGGTGACACACTCACCCACGCTTCAGTTCTGAGCGTTTGGGGTATGACGGATTACGACAAATTTTAACTCGAAGGGCACATGAAGCCAGTGTGGATAAACCTACACCCCATGATTTTCGCCGTGCTTTTGCTCTCTCGATGCTCCGGAATGGAACTGATCTTTATACTCTAGCAAAATTAATGGGGCATGAGGGAATTACTGTTTTACAACGATATTTGAAGCAAACTAATCAGGATACGGAGATAGCTCATCGACGATCTGGACCTGTGGATAATTCAGGCTTGTAGCTATAAGGTGTTAATCTTTCCCAACTGTGTTCTTGCGCAGCCAGCTGGCGAGTGCGGTAATTTCCATCCCTTCTGAGGCGACCTGTAGCGTGATCGTTTCCAGGTCCTCTTGGGGTGCGGTCAGTTTCCAACCGTTGATGAGCAGGAACAACCCAGCTGCAGTAATGCCGATGCGCTTGTTCCCGTCCAAGAAAGGGTGGTTATTGATCAAAGAATCCATCAGGACCGCGGTTTTTGTGAACAGGTCAGGATAGAGTTCCTTGCCATCGAAAGTGGCTTGCGGCCGGGCGACAGCCGATTCGAGCAGACCCAGATCGCGTAAGCCATGACTCCCACCGGTCTCAGTCACCAGGCGAGAGTGTATGAAAAGCACTTGTTCAGGGGTCAGGTAGATCATTTCTTGGATAGAGCTTCCAGTGCTGGCCGGTACTGATCGATGAATTCATTCACCTGGCGCGCAAATTC
>WOUT01000007.1 GCA_009773005.1 Chloroflexota bacterium
AGAGTGGGGATGCCTTTCATGCGGTGATAGCGGATCATCAGGTCTTCCATGGAGACAAACATGGCGTGCCCGGTGTGTAATTCACCGGTGACGTTGGGTGGGGGAATGGAGATGACGAACGGTTTACGTTTTGGGTCAAACTGGGAGCTGCGGGGATCGTTGGTTGGTTTGAAGTAGCCGTTCTCCTCCCAGAATTTGTACAACCGTTCTTCTGTTGAAGTGAAATCATAAGCCTTGGCAAGTGTTTCTTCTGTCATGTCAAACCTCCAAATGCTGTTGCTGATTAAATAAAAAACCTTTCATCCACAATGAGGACGAAAGGGATACTTCCGCGGTACCACCTCGATTCGCCATAATTCTGGCGCTCTTGAGCCTGCGCTAACGGGCTTACCCGTGCCGTTCTACTGCCCTGAATCGGGGTTCTTCGGCAATCTCACCAAACGACTTCAACCGTGGTTCGCTGTGGAGGCTTTCAGCCAGTCGCTCTCCTTCTCTTTCAGCTTGCCGCCAGCCTACTCCTTTTGGCGGTACTCATATAAAATGAATAAATTGATTATACAGAGGTCACATGGTTTCGTCAATGACGAACATTATGACGAACTTCAGGCGGTTGAAACAGGAAAGGATCATGGATGACATACCCCAAATGGCTGGCATGGTCGCAGCGCATTCAGGCTATTGCCCAAAGCGGTTTGCAGTACACCCAGAACACTTTTGATACGGAACGGTTCCGCGAGTTAAGTCACATCGCAGCAGAGATCATGGCAGTGCAAACCGAGTCTGATGCTGGGGAAGTGCTGCAGGTATTTTCGGCACAGGCAGGCTATGCCACCCCGAAACTTGATGTGCGCGGTGTTGTTTTTAAGGACGATAAAATTTTACTAGTTAGAGAATTATTGGACGGTGGCGCGTGGACGCTGCCGGGCGGGTGGATCGACATCAATGAGCCGCCAAGCGTGGCTGTGGAACGCGAACTGCGCGAGGAAGCTGGTGTAATCGTTAAAGCCAAAAAGTTGCTGGCTGTATTCGACCGCAACCTGCATGGACATCCACCTTACCCGTTTCACGCGTATAAACTCTTTTTCCTGTGCGACCTGATTGCAGAAGCCACTCCTGATCCTATTGAGACATCAGACCCCACCTACTTTGCTGAAAATAAACTCCCTTCATTGTCGCTGGCCCGAGTTACTCCTGAAGAGGTCAAGCGCATGTTCGTGCATCACCGCCAACCTGACCTGCCCACCGATTTTGATTAAACAAATTCTCGAATGGAATTCCAGGGTAACTTCGAGTAAACTATCTCATACTAAATTCGCTTATAACCGAGGAAAAAATCGATTCATGATAAATAGTTGGAAAGCGCTTCTGTGCATTATGGGTGTGATATTAGTTCTGGCAGCCTGTAAACCTCAACAGCCACCTTATAAGGGCACGCCAGTAGTGGATCAAACGAGCGCGGCTTCAACGCCGGTTATGAAAACTCTTGTACCTACAAAAGTGCCAGAGGTTAAAGGAAACATCCAAAAACTCAATGGATTACAGATCCAGTTTCTTCACCCATGGACTGCAGAGACTTCGAGGGTGATCGATTTATTGGTGGATGAATTCAACCAGACCAATGAATGGGGCATTCATGTGATCGTTCTGGCGCCGGGCTCTGCTGGATTGGTTGCACAGGAATTTCGTGAAGACGCAATGAAGCACCGACTATTTGACGTGGTGGCTGCGCCGGTTTCGATGGTCTTTTCGTCAGATTTGCAAAAAGAAAATATCCTTGATCTGAACCCTTATGTACTTTCTTCGAAATACGGTTTGAATGAAGCAGAAAGGAACGATTTTCTCCCTGCCTTTTGGGATGAAGATGTCGTGGATGGAAAACGTTACGGCATCCCTGCCCAACGAACTGCGGCTGTGATATTCTATAATGTGACCTGGGCTTCTGAAACAAGTTTCTCAGAAAACCCTGAAACCACAACTGACTTTCGCAAACAAGTTTGCGCTGCCAATGCGAGCATGAAGACAGACAACGACCGGTCCAATGATGCATTGGGCGGGTGGATCGTAAACACGCAAGCAATCACAATGATGAGTTGGTTTAATTCTTTTGATGCAATTCCAACCGCGAAGTCAGTGGAAAAATTTGAATCCGAAAAGTATGCTCAGGCATTTGAATATCTCTACCATTTGCAAAAAGACTCCTGCGCCTGGCAGAGCCGGATTCCGCAGCCTTATGATTATTTTGCCAACCGTCAGACACTGGCCTATAGCGGTGTCATGCAGGACATCATGAAACAATCCGCGGCGTTTGAGCGAAGCGATAATAAAGATAAATGGGTAATCCTTGCTTACCCGTCTATTGGAGAGTATGGAGACCAAAGAATAATTTCGGAGGGTCCTTCTTATACAATTGTTAAAAGTGATTCAGAGCAACAACTGGCCGCATGGTTGTTCATCCGATGGATGGCGTCGCCAGCACACCAAGCCCGCCTGCTACAAACTTCTGGCACATTGCCTCTGGGCTCAAAAGTGCTTTCGCTGCTCTCTGATTTTCGATCAACTTATCCGCAATGGAACGAGGTTATCCCGTTGCTGCCGGTGATTAAACCCGCTGCACCCCAGGCGAATATGGAGACCGTCAAGATGGTACTGGAAGATGCTGGTTGGCAACTGTTCAGGACGGAATTTAAAGCAGATCAGATTCCTGCGCTGTTAACACAATTGGATGAAACCATCAATGAACTTACCGGGCGTACTCCATGACAACTCCACCAGTGACGATCTTTACTGACGGGGGTTGTGACCCAAACCCAGGTTTGGGCGGATGGGGTGCGCTAATAATTATTGGAGATAAAAAGGCAGAACTATCAGGAAGCGAGCTTTACACCACGAATAACCGCATGGAACTCACCGCGGCAATTCAGGCGTTGAATGCGCTTTCAGAGCCATCAAAAGTGACCCTGTACACCGATTCGCAATACATGCAGCGCGGCATTGAAGAATGGATGCCAAAGTGGCTGGCGAAGAACTGGCGCGGCAGCAGCGGCCCGGTTGCCAACCAGGATTTATGGAAGGAACTGCTCGCCGCAGCGAAACCGCATCAAATCATGTGGCGATGGGTGAGGGGGCACTCAGGGAATTTACATAATACACGGGTCGATTGGCTCGTGAGGGAAGCTCGTAATAACGTTTCAAGAAAGCGAACTGCCAATTAAATAAAAAGAGGCGACGATGGGATTTGAACCCATGATCAGGGTTTTGCAGACCCTTGCCTTAGCCACTTGGCCACGTCGCCTTGTGTAGAGTATTTTATCAAAGAGTGGGGGTCTGGTCAAGAAAAAACCCCATCACTGGGGTTTGAGAGCGGGCGATGGGATTCGTAGGAGCGAAGCGGAAATGCCAATAGGCAAACCCACGACCTTACATAGAAAAGAAAAAACCCCATCACTGGGGTTTGAGAGCGGGCGATGGGATTCGAACCCACGACCTTCTCCTTGGCAAGGAGACATTCTACCAACTGAACCACGCCCGCAATGTTTCTTAATGCGAATGAAATTTTACCCGACCTTTAGATGCAAGTCAACCCTTTTTCTGCATTTTTTTCAGCTTTGCGGTATAGTTTTATATCTCAACGGGAATAATTACTCAGAAGGTAATGACGATGAACCCAACATTTGATATAGATTTAACTGCTTATTCATTTGGCGGGGATGCCATTGGCCACTTGCCCGACGGAAAGACCATTTTTGTCCCTTTTGGCATTCAGGGTGAAAGAGTGGAGGTTGAGGTTGTTAATGAAAAGCGCAACTTCTCCCGAGGTCGAATAAAGAAAATCATCACTCCTGCCGCAATCCGTATTGAACCGCGCTGCATTCACTACAAAGAATGCGGGGGATGCCACTATCAGCATCTTTCTTACGCCGATCAATTGAGTTTGAAACAGAGAATCGTATTGGAACAAATGCAGCGTATCGGTAAGATCGAGAACCCTCCCGTCAAACCAATCGTGCCCTCCACAAACGAATGGAATTACCGCAATACGGTCCAATTTCACCTTTCAGTGAACGGAAAACCCGGTTTTCAACGGATTGGAGCGGCGGGGGTCATCGAGATCAAGGAATGTCACCTGCCGATTCACGCGATCAACGAACTTTGGCCGTCCCTTGAGATGGATCCTGCCGCTGGCATCAATCGCGTTTCTATCCGTTGTGGTTCGGATGACGAGCTTTTGGTGGGCTTGGAAAGTGAGGTATCGAAGGCACCTGATTTTGAAGCGGATTTTCGAGTATCAGTAGTCTTTCTAGGCGTTGAAGGGGATATTTTGCTTTCCGGGGAAGATTATTCTGTTATGCAGGTAAATAACCGCAATTTCAAGGTATCCGCCGCCTCGTTCTTTCAGGTCAACTTACCGCAAGCCGAGGCAATGGTCGATCATGTTCTAGCAAATATCAAAGTCACGGAATACTCAACGGTCGTCGATGCCTATTGTGGAGTCGGTTTATTTTCTGCGTTTTTGGCGCCAAAAGTCAAAAATTTGGTTGGGATTGAGTTTTCAGAAGACGCCTCCAGGGATTACTCCGTAAACCTGGATGAGTTCGAGAATGTCTCGTTGTATATTGGGGCGGTCGAAGAAGTCTTCCCCTTGCTGGAGGTCAAACCGGAAGTTGTCCTCCTTGATCCACCGCGTGCAGGGATGGAACCGGGGGCAATGGCAGGGGTGATTTCATTTGCTCCAAAGCAGATCATATACATTTCTTGCGATCCCTCCACATTGGCTCGTGATGCACAAAAACTCACAACATCAGGGTATTCGCTTATAAGTATTACCCCGTTTGATCTCTTCCCGCAAACCTATCATATCGAAACGATCAGCGTGTTCGAGAAATAAACTCAAAATATAATTTAGACTATAATTCTCGTATAATTATTGCAACGGAAAATTGTGTAGTTTTAAGGTTATTAACTCGTGCGTTTTAAAACCGCGAGGCAGTGAAAAAATGGAGGAAATATGAAACATTACACGAAGATCATTGTCGTTTTTCTACTGATCGCATTTGTCGTTGCTTCCTGCAATCTCCCCGGCACAACCACTGCTGATCCGGTGACGCAGCAAACCCCGAACGCGACGCTCACTGCACTTTTTGATACAAGCAAGAATATCCCTGCCACCATCACACCGCCAGTGATCGAGACAGCTGCACCGGTATTACCAACGGTTGAACTTCCAACTGCGATGGTTGTCTTAACAGCAACGCCAACCGCTACGATTGCAGTTCCGGCAACTGAACAACCTACTGCCGTTCCAATGGTGCGCAGCAACGCTCAAATGGTAGCAAAGTTCCTCGCCACCCCACCAATACAGGACGGGACTTATGCAGAGTGGGTGGAAAAAACCACCAAATATACACTGCCTTACCGGGTTTGGGGCGCTTCAAACTGGACCGGTCAAAAAGATTTGGAAGGCGCTTTTGCTGCAGGATGGGACAGTACATATTTGTACATCGGTGTGAAAGTTACTGATGAATTATATACTCAAAAGAAAACCGGTGATCAGATCTATATGGGTGATGATGTCGAAATATTGATCGATACCAACCTGCTTGGTGATTTTTACAATACATCGCTGGACAAAGATGATTACCAGCTTGGACTCTCTGCTGGCAACCCAAGCATGGAACTCGCCAAAGAAGCCTACTTATGGTATCCGTCAAATGTCAAAGGTCCCCGCCCGCAAGTGATCATGTCAACTGTTTTTGAGACCGGACCGATCTACCGCATTGAAGCCGCTATTCCTTGGTCCATGCTTGGCGTGACCCCAACCAATGGGATGAGACTCGGTTTTGCAGTTTCGGTGAACGACAATGACAATGTCACAACATATAAAGAGCAAACCATGATCTCAACCGCGGCAGGTTTGTCTGTTTTCAATCCCACCACCTGGGGTGAGCTGGTTTTGGTGAAATAAAAAAGTTTTAAAACTTGAGGGCTGCCGATTTTTGGCAGCCCTTTGTAGTTAAAAGAGAATCGAAGTTAATTCTTTACGGTATTGACGGGTTTGGTCGCCTTCCTGGTCAAGCAAGTCAAGCAAGCCCAGCACCACATGTTTGCCGCGTTCCCGCCTAAAATGTTTATTCTGGCGCAATATGTCCATTAACCCGTCAAGGCTGGCAAGGATGTTTCCGCGGGTGGCAAGTCTCATCGAATTGGCGAATGCGGCATCTAGATCATTGTCCTGTGGCAAGGAGTCGCTAATCGAATCTTGCATGGCTTTGATTAAAGGCCCCAGTCTTTCGGCTTCATTGTATTCCTTGCAGGCCGGGAATGATTGAAAAATAGTTTTTGCTGAGAAAGAGTTGCCTTCCAAAAGGTTCACCTTCAATAACCCCAGCAGGGCTCCAGGATAATCTGCTGTAATTTTTAACGCATTCTCATAAGCTTCGCGGGCTTCTTCCAATTTATAAGAAGCCAAAAGACTGTTCCCTTTTTGCACCATTAAGTTTGCAGGACTGGGAGGCAAGATGTGGTTGACGAATTCCCGCACCCGAGGTTCAGGCTGCAAGCCGGCAAAGTCGCTGATGCGGCTGCCCTGACTGAACGCCAGCACAGTTGGAATAGTGCGGATGCTGTACCTCAATATGAGGTTTGGGTTAACATCAACATCAACCTTTGCGAGACGGAACGCTCCATCAGCTTCATCGGCAAGTTTCTCTAATATTGGAGATAATAGTTTGCACGGTTTGCACCACTCCGCCCAAAAATCCACTACGACCGGGATGTTTTGCGAATAAGCCAGGACTTCGTATTCAAAGTCGCTTTCAGTGACCGCTCTAATATATTCTGACATCAAGTCTCAATCTCCAAATGGTCAAGCAAGTGACAAACACGGCATCAATTATCGCCGCCGCCTTCGCCTTCATCTGATCTTGCGGCAGGTTGGTCAACGCGAATGATTTCGCCATGAATATCAATAACTACCTTGAACCCCATCATCCCGAGATATACACGGGTTTCTTCAGGCAAGCCCATCTGCAGTACTTGTCCAAATTTTTTATCGATATTTTTCAGTTGATTCTCAATGATCGCGTGCGTGAAAAGGTCGTCTTGCCCCAGCATTTTTGCGGTTTGATCGGCTATAAACTCCTCATTTCCGTTGATTTGGTCACCAAAAGATTTTAGAATCTCTAGATCGATCGGGTCAGAGAGAATGTGTCGCATGAACCCAGCGTCGTTCACGATATAACATGGATCGCTGCCGATCACCCCGGTGGATACAGGGCGATCGTTTTCATCAATAATTAACCCTTTGAATAACGGTTCCCTACTCATAAGTTTCACCTTCTCTAATTATAAAACGAATCCACTATGTTAAGGTGGATTATCGGGTAACCTTTTTATATTTCAGGAAATTTCGACCAGGGTGCCACCCCGTTTATACATGGTTTGTTCTTCATAGGGGACGTTTGGAAGCGTCCAACGGTACACCCATTTTGCCCCTGCCGGAGGGAGGTTAATGCAGCCGTGACTGCGCGGTCGACCAAAGTCATTATGCCAATAAGTGCCATGGAAAGAAATCCCGAATTCATCGATGAAGGACACCCAGGGAACACCAGGCAAGTCGTAGCTGTTCGCACTGGCTTTGTTCCCATCAACCATGTGACGAGACGGTCGTTTGTAATCTGTGTAGAATGTGCCTGTTGGGGTAAGGTATCGATTGTAATATTTCATTCCCCCCGAGCATCGAAGCATTTGAACTTGTGCATCTCCCTCATAAGCGATCACGATTTGCTCCTTAAGCCTTACTTCTATCCTTTTTTCAGATTCAGGGACATGAGGAGAGAGAGTGCCGGTTTCTTCAGCGGGTATAACCCTCAGATGGCTCGCATTCACATAATAGCGAAACTGATAGAAATCCTCCAATACTTCATACCAGGTTTCGCCGTGACTGCCCCGAATTACATCCAGGATCCAGTGTGTGGTGGAGTAGTAGAGCCGGTAAGCCACCATTTTCTTAAATAACGGGTTCCAGGTGGCGTCCGTGTATGGAACAGTTACTTCAGCCAATAGACCTTTTTTAGGGACAGAAATTACTGGCTCGTTGAGTTTGATATCTACAGGTTGGACGCTGCCAGAATGAACAAAACCTTCACCATTTATTTCATACCAGACCTGGTTGTGAGTAGGTTCCCCTGCGCCTACAGTTATTTTTGTGATTGGCAGCACCAGATCTTGCCACAAAGTGCGAGTTATATTACCTTCAAGGGAAGCCTGGTTGTACATTGGAACGTTGTTTGTCGTGATTCGTCCCATACTGGGGGGAGAATCTTGCTCCAGGCTGGATTCGGCAAATGCGAAGGACGAACGACTAAAAGCAAGCAAAGATAGCAACGAAGCGCCGCTCAACTTTAGAAATTCACGGCGCGATATTTGACGAATATCAAGGGAATGATTCATACGCAATTAGTTGTGAACAATCACAGGAGTGCCCACATTCGAAAAATTGTACACCCATTCGGCGTCACTGGTGCGCATATTAACGCAGCCGTGGCTCATTGGTGTGCCGAAGTTATCGTGCCAGTATGTGCCGTGGATGCCATAGCCGGAGTAGAAATACATCGTGTAAGGCACATCAGGTAGATAGTAACCGGGACCAGACATATCGGTGTAGCGGTACTTTACGTAAACCGCAAATTCTCCGACCACGGTTGGATGCGCTGAAGTGCCAGTGGAGACGAGGAACGATGAAATCATTGAATTGCCATCGTAGGCGTAGAGTCTTTGTTCACTGAGGTCAATATCGATCCAATGGCCTGAAGTGTCAACGACAGGTTTGGTTGGTGCTTTCTTTGTGGGAGCAGCGGTTGGTAAGGGCAAAGGTGTATTGGTCGGCCACGGCGTATTGGTCGGGAGTGGCGTAAAGGTAGCTGTCGGAGTGGGGGTTTC
This sequence comes from Chloroflexota bacterium, assembly GCA_009773005.1. Lineage (GTDB taxonomy): Bacteria > Chloroflexota > Anaerolineae > Anaerolineales > Anaerolineaceae > UBA6107. Next base: position 8,938 of record WOUT01000007.1, read on the forward strand.
GGTTGGGGTCGGCGTTGGAGTCACAGTAGCTGTGGCGGTGAGCGTGGGAGTAAGTGATGGTTTGTAAAGCACATCACCCGGGATCGGGGCTGCAGAACTGCGCGCGAGAGCCGTCCACCCTGGAAGCGCCGCCCATACAACAACTGCGGTGCTCAGAATGACCAAAAGGAGAATTGTGGTCACTCCCCATGAAAATCCACTCCCAGATTTGCGCAGTTTATTTTCTTTTACTCTAACCGGTTTAACGGCAGTCTGTTTAAGAGATTCATCAATACGGATTTCATCGAGGAATTCATCCTTTGGTTCAGGCTCCTGATGAACATGTTCAACGGTTTCTATTACGCGAGATATCTTTTCCGAAGGTTCTTGCACTAATTTGACGGGCTGGGTGGTTTCTTTTGTGGGGGGTGTCCCGACGAGAGTAGACCTGTTTTGGACATTTGATAAACGCGCCAAAGCCCACTGCATCCCTTTTATTGCCCGTTCACTTTTTGGGTTAACCTGAAGCGCACGCTGTAGGTATGCTACACTGGCAGAAGGGCTGGAAATGCCTGCAAGAATCAGCCAGGATTCTTCATTTTCAGGAGCGAGCTGGGCTGCAATTGTCGCCCACCGTCTTGCCTCCATCTTGTTGTTTTGTTGGAGCGCGACTTGAGCGTTTACTAGTGCAAGTTTTACCTGATAAGCAGTTTGATCACTCATGGGGTTGTTTGTGTGGGCGTAACACTTTCATTACGGATAAAACACAATAAACCGTCAACTATGCCTTGGGCGACCAGGTCAGGCTTTTGGGTTAAAATTTGCTGGTCAAGATTGAGAAAACCAGTCTCGATGATCGCTGCGGTTGTTTCGGTGTTGATCTCATCAAAGGCATGATAATAGGTCATGTCGTTGGTTGTATTTGGGCGAAAAACCAGACCAGTTCTGGTAGCATAGCGATCAACCATGCAGGAAGTCAAACGGGTTGCTTTTTCGGGATAAGCGCTGTGCGGTGCAGCAGCGACTTTAAAGCCGGTAGCTGCATCACTGATGTATTCGCAGGTATCGTTATGAATTGAGATCAAAGCAATCGCTTTATATTGCGATAAGCGGGAATCGAACTCCTCTAATAAGTCAACCTGGAAGCCTTCAGCAGTCAATTGTTGTTGAACGAGTGAGGCAATTGTAAGATTGACCTGTTCTTCCGTAAGCCCATTAGAACATACCGAACCTGAGTCGTTTTTCCAGTGGCCAGAGACTATCCCGATGTGATTTATACTCGGGTTTACCCCTGCAGTACTGACAGGAGCAACGAGGGTCGGGTTAGCTTGCCAGGCTTGAAAAACTCTGGTTAACATTTCACTAGAAAATAAATTATTAGGAGAAAATAAAGTGAACAGGGTTGCCAGTAAAAAGGCATAAGTAGCGATCGTTTGAATACTGCTAAACATATTAAACGACGCGGGTTTGGCTGGGTGTGGTTGGTACACAGGAACATTTGCTGATTCAGTGGTTCCTGAATTAGTGTCCGGTTCGCCGATGAATGGATTCGTGAAAGAAGAGTCGTTCATAGTCATTATATTCAAAGATTATAGCAAGGAATGTGCCAAATACAAAATTTAATAAATCAAATCGCATTCATCTTATTGACTTCGAATCCCTGACAAAGTATAACCTATTTATATAGTTAACTATTGTCGACGGTCAGTGTGTATAAGGTTGAAAAAATGGATGAACTACGAGAAGTCATGCGATGGTGGGTCACCGGCGTGTCAATCGTAACAGCCGAGAACGATGGTGTGCTCCACGGAATGACCGTTGGGTCACTGGTATCCATTTCTATCGATCCGCCCAGGGTCGTTGTTACCCTGGCTAACAATACCAGAACCTATAAATTGGTGGCAGATTCTGGTTTCTTTGGCGTAACGCTTTTATCTGCTGAGCAGGAGGTTGTTTCTGACCGGTTCGCTGGCCGAATTCCGGACGAGGGTGACCGGTTTGCAGGATTGGAAACAATGCGATTATCTCAAGGAATTCCCGTGTTGAAGGGCGGGTTAGGCCATCTTGTTTGCAAGGTCATTCACACCTATGAAATGCCCAACTCAACCCTTTTTATCGGCGAAGTTTTGGAAACCCGAAGAGGATCTGGTCGTTTACCTCTTGTTTACGCCAATCGCAAGTATCACCGAATGGAGTTGTAATGGAGAATTCACTTTCAGATTCAGATAGAAAATATTTGTTGTCGCTTGCCCGTGAAACGATCACCAATGCTGTGAACCGCAAGCCATTGCCAGATTTGCATAAAGATCAACTTTCGCCAACATTGACAAAAATAGGTGCTTCATTTGTAACGCTAAAGATTAACGGCGAATTGCGTGGTTGCATCGGCTCCCTCGAAGCACATCAAAGCCTTGTGGAAGATGTACAGGAGCATGCGGTACAAGCCGCTCTTGAAGATTACCGGTTCCCTCCGGTAAGCATCGGTGAGGTCCCGCATTTGAAGATCGAAATATCCCGGCTCACCGTCCCTGTGCCATTGAAGTATGAATATCCATTGGATTTGAAAGATTTACTAAATCCACCTGTCGATGGAGTGATTTTAAAAGACGGTTTCAGAAGAGCCACCTTCTTGCCCCAGGTTTGGCAGCAAATCCCAGACCCTGAAGTTTTCCTTTCTCACTTATGCGCAAAAATGGGCGCCTCTGCTGATCTTTGGAGACATAAGGTGCTAGAGGTTATGATCTACCATGTAGAAGAGTTTGAAGAAGAATGATTAACCAAAATACCGCCCAGGCTCAGGCGGTATTTGATAGACCTTGGTTATGGTTAGAAGTGGTGATATTCTGCCACGTTAAGCACGAATAGTGTACATCTCTTATCGCCGTTCGCTTTCTGAGGAATAAACACACCACGAATTGCATCCAGAGCTTTGTTAAGTTGATCATCTTCAACGCCGCACAACAAGGTGCTCAATCCACTGCGCAGAAAGCCGCCGGTTGATGCAATTGTGGTTACTCTATAATTAGAGGTGGTCAACGCGGTACTTACAGGTTCTGTATCATTATCTTTCACAATTGCGATGATCATTTTCATAGTTACAACTCCTCAAAATGCTCAATTTCAAGTGAAAAAACTGTTGCTCCACCAACCGTAATCGGGGTTGGAGAGGGCAGGGGAAGAGGGGCGCTTTCTAAAGGGACTGCGATATACTCCACGCGCTGGCGGCAATTTTCTTTAAATGCTTGTAAAATTTGTGGCTGCATTTCGACTGGTAAACCGATCAATAGGGTCGCATTGCGGCGGCCTAAAAAAGCTCCAACACTGGGAAGGCGGGTGACTGAAATATTCATTGCGCGGATGACGTCTTCAGCAATATCTGCGTCCTGGGCTTGTACGACTGCCATACATAACAACCCGTCCTTACATTTTTGAGTACCTGTTTCTTTCATATTTGCTCCTCTCTAGGAGAGCACGATCCTGTGTGGACCTGGGTCATGAAGGGTGATGGTTTCTCCATTCAGATTGAAAACCTTTATTTTCGCGGTGTCCAAAGTAACCATAACCTGTTTATATTGTACATTAACCTTTGGGAAAAATTCATTAAAATCATTATGAATCAATTCATATTCTGTAAATTTCTGAATTCCTAATAGTCGCAGAAGGGGAGTAAGTGGAAGCAGCTCATCCAATGGAGCATTTGAAAGGTCTTTTTGAAGTGTCATAACATCATATTCATTATTTCTTTCGCCTTTTAAGACATCCAAAAACCATTCTTGGTAAAACTTAACTGCAAGCTCCCTGAATCCATATTTTCCTAATCCTTCGATCCACATGATCTTCAAGAAAAGAGGAAGACCTAACCCCGTTTTTTTTAGGTATTCTGAACCTTGTGAAACTGTTTTCTCGGCTTGTTCAGTTGTGAGAATACCTGTCCATAAAGGAATCATGAAAGAGGGATCTTTAAAGGAGAAATCGGGAAAACCAACAATTGCCTGGTCTCCTTTTTTCAACCCGGTGATGGTTATCTGTTTAATGTCTGACAGTACCTCTTCTGATACAGCAGTTCCACAACCATCGTTCCATCGAAATGCTTTACCGGTCAAGAAAATGTCAATTCCATGTTTTTCGCATACTGCTTTTAACTGGCACTCAATGGGTCGAATACATTCATCTTTTGTGGTAACTTGAACATAAATTCGCCTTGGAATGCTTTGCGGGAGATCTAAAATTACCGACCCGTTCTGACGAAACGTATGAAGTACTTTCCCTTTATCCGATGAATGAGTGGTTTTATCACGGAACGAATATGATCCTTTTTTTTCATTCCAACATTCTTCAACTAAATCATGCAGCCGCTTGGCCCGGGTTTGCAACCATTCCATATCAGTGTCATCATCTAACCATTTGGCTATTTTTATCAGGCATTGACATTCATGCCCGAGCAGGGCTGCCAGTGAAGGCCATTCTGCAGCCCGAACCAGGATTTCGAGTTTATTGCGGATTTCTGGAGTAAATCCAACCGCTTCCATAATTCCAGTTTGGCTCAGATACTGCCATTCAGGGAAACCGTCCTCATCAATGTCGTGCTCTGGTTTAAACCAGACTTGAATCGATCTGACCAAAGCAGGATACACCTGTGATAACCATTCTTTATCGTTTAAATATGGATTCAAGGCGAGAACAAGAGAAGAAACCAGAGGAACAGCCAATAAACCAACAGGACTTTTCTTCCAGGAAATTTTGGCATCGATTGCACCATCTCCAGTTTGCTGGTCCAGAAAGTTTTGAAGCATTTCCTTAACAAGATCAGGCCTGGCAGGGAGAAGGAGGTGATTGAGCTCCCACAATTCTTGTGTGTTTTGGATTCCCCAAACCGATCCAGAATCGATCCCATTTACATTTTGAATAAACCCTTGATCAGGCAGACGATTTATGGTGTACGAACTATGGTTGAAGTCATAAAAAGGGGGTAAAAGAACCTGAAAGGTTTTTATTTGACTTTGATGCAACAGGTCTCCCCAATTGGTGCCTTCAAACTCAAAGGCAATCGTCTGATGTTTTTGTAACATCTGTAACTTAACGTGCTCGTTAACCAGAGAATAAGAACAATACTTTCTGGCATTAAAGAAAGAAGCTTCTATAGATTCAAGCGTGGCAAGCGCCCATGTAAATTGACGAGTGGTGTGAGGTGCAAAGACAAGATCGATCCCAAGGCTGGGGTAAGCTGATATATTCGCTTGAGGGCCACCGGTTAAGAAAAATACCGGAAAAAGATGTTGAGATTGACCTTGCAAGACAGTATTGACGCTGATCTGGACGGGTGACATTGGTGAACCGGAAACCAGTGAATTAAGTTGAACCACCCACTCCATTCCAAGGGTTACTGTTTTTTCAGTGGCGTTAGTAAGTGTGATTTGACCGACCAGCGTTTGAGAATTGGGTACCGAGACCTTTTGGTTGATGTCTATGGCAGAGATCGGTTTGTAATTTAACGATACAAGGCTCGGAGCAGAAAATTCCACCAACGGACGCGAGAAGAAAGCGCGCGGATCAGAAATCGGGATTTTATTTTGCAAAAAGCGGGGAAAAACCCGCATGCCTAATGCTCTCATTCCATATGTAGTTTGAAGAGCAACCGCGGGCGGTTCTCCCCGGGTGGTAGTGAGTTCCCAAATCTGATCGTTATCCGGAGTAACCTCACCGCAACGCAGGTCAGCCGCTAAAATTTGGCGAATTTCTCCAACACGCTTCATCTGTGGGTTCATAAAAGCATTGTAAAATGATAAGCCTGCAAGGTCAATTGAAATATGCTAGAATGGAAAAAACTGATTGGATAAAAAACCATTGAATCTGATGAACAATATACCTGATGGGATACCGGAACTGCCTGAAGAACCCGCGCAACGGATGAGACGTATCCTGGCTGCGGAAAATGACGAGTCCAATATCACGAAAGCATCGATTAGCGCGGGTGAGTTTCCATTAGGACCTGATGATTCGACAGATCCTGCTCGAGTTCAGAAATCAGATAAGTTTGATGATCTGCCTACTATGGCTGCTCTACCAGATCAACAGGCAGTTGCGCCAATCAGCACCCCAAATTTTGAAGGTATTGCACCTTCATTGCCCACTCCACCCCCAGGCAGCACTGACCCGCTGCCAAAACGTGTAGATGAGGTCGACCTTGGCGCTACACGGGTTTCGACTACAGCGTTTTATCCTCCCCCTATCAGGAATCCACAAAAAATTAATAGTATCGGTCGGGAAAAAAATTCTCATAAACCTATAAGGAAAGCCAGCCAACAGCTACCAACCCAACCAAAGAAGAGAATGGATTTTGGCGGATGCTTTGTAAAAATTGTCGTGATCTTATTGTTTGCAATTGTTATTGGATTGGTAATTGCCGGGGCGTTTCTGGTTTACCAGTACTTCACCATCGCTGCAACTTTGCCAAGCATCGAAGATATCCGCAATAAAGCCTCTCAATTTGAAACAACCAGGTTTTATGATCGCAATGGACAGATGATCTATGAAATGATCGATCCAAATGCTGGCAGGCGTACATATACACCGCTGGATAAAATATCTGCCAATCTGATTGCTGCAACGATCGCGATTGAAGATAAGGAATATTACAACCATCCTGGTTTCGATGTTGTAGCCCTGGCCCGCGCACTAGTCCAGAACTATACCAGCGGTGAAGTGGTATCAGGCGCCTCAACGATCACACAACAGTTAGCCAGAACTCTGTTTTTTTCTGCAACAGAACGTGTGGAAGTCTCCGTACGCCGCAAAGCGCGGGAAATTATTCTAGCAGCTGAAATGACTAGACGCTACTCAAAAGACGAGATCCTTGAGCTATATCTTAATGAGATCAACTACGGCAATCTGGCATACGGCATTGAGGCTGCCGCGGAGACGTACTTCAATACTTCAGCAGATAAACTCGATCTGGCCCAATCTGCTTTTTTAGCGGGACTTCCTCAAGCGCCAGGTATCTATGATATTTTCACGGAGCGGGATGCTACGCTCATTCGTAACAAGCAAACGCTCACAGCGATGTATAACCTTTCCAAAGAGAAAAATTGTATCCGGGTCAGTGAAGTCAATGAACCAATTTGTCTTGAAGCCCAGCAAGCTGCAGATGCATACATCTACATCGAAAATTATCCATTTGTACAACGTGCCAACCCCTTGGTTTATCCTCACTGGGTTAACTATATTCGCTATCTGATCGAAACCAGGTATGATGCCCAAACCATCTATCGCTCCGGATTTCGGGTATATACTACCCTTGACCCTCAATTACAGGTTGAAGCGGATCGGATCGTGAGCGAGCAGGTTGCTGCTCTAGCGGGTAACGATGCCTCTGATGGTGCGTTGGTTGCGATTCGCCCTCAGACTGGAGAGATCCTGGCGATGGTTGGTTCTGCTGATTTTTATAATGACGCAATTGCCGGGCAGATCAATATGTCTCTGCGTCCCAGGCAGCCTGGCTCCTCGATCAAACCGATCACTTATGCCGCCGCTTTTGAAAAAGGGTGGACCCCCGCGACGCTCATCTGGGATGTACCGAGCGAGTTTCCGCCATCCGGCGACCCTAACGATCCGCGTGAACCGTATAAACCTGTGAACTACGATGGGAAGTTCCATGGTCCGGTGACCGTCAGAACGGCTTTGGCGAATTCTTATAACGTACCAGCGGTCAAAACACTGCAGTTTATTGGTATCTACGATAATGCTGCAACTGCCGAGCAGGATGGCTTGATCGCCTTTGCCAGGCGTATGGGGATCAGTACGTTTGACCGGAATGATTACGGTATGTCACTTACGCTGGGCGGTGGAGAGGTGACTCTCTTTGATATGACCTCTGCTTTCGCCATTTTTGCAAATAACGGACTCAAGATTGATCCGATTGCGATCACTCGAATCGAAGATTATCAAGGAAATGTGATTTTCCAGGCAGAAGCTCCTGCCGGAAAACAGGCGATCCGACCCGAACATGCCTATATGATCAACTCGATCCTTTCAGACGCTCAAGCCCGCGCACCGATGTTCGGCGCCAATTCCATTCTCAACTTACCATTTCCATCCGGCGCAAAGACCGGTACGACCAATGATTACAAGGATAACTGGACGCTAGGTTATACCCCTGATCTTTCTGTTGGTGTTTGGGTTGGAAATGCCGATAACTCGCCAATGCAGAACACATCCGGCATATCGGGGGCTGCTCCGATCTGGGCTGAATTCATGAAATATGCAGTCCCATATTTAACCAATAACTCGCCGTCATCATTTACGCGTCCTTCTGGCATTGTAGACATGATCATATGCTCTGTTTCTGGCGCTGAACCGTCGGAATATTGCCCGAACCAGCGTAGTGAGATCTTTGCCAGTGATCAACCACCATTGCCCAAAGAGGAAGATTTATGGAAGAAGGTTCAGGTAGATACCTGGACGAATTTGAGCACTTCCCCTGCATGTCAGGGATTCTCGTCCGAAAAGTATGTCCTCAATGTTACAGACCCTTGGGCAATTAAATGGATCCGTGAGGGTTCAGCCGGACAAAATTGGGCAAAGAATAATGGGTTTGAACCTCCGGTCATCTTTGTTCCCAACCGGGTATGTAAAGCTGAAGATCCAAGACCCACGCTCATTTTTGTGGGTGTAGAAGACCGTCAAACGATCACGTCTAATCCACTTGACCTTTACGCTGTAATCAACGCCACAAGTGATTTTGAGAGTTACTATCTCGAATATGGGTATGGTGATAATCCATCCGGCTGGATGCGATTGATCGAACCAGGCGGTGGGATTTCATCCTCACCCCAAAAACTTCTAACCTGGGACATGAGCGGACTCCAACCCGGGATCATTACTTTGCGGCTGTACATGAAATCAAAAAACAATGGCTACGCAGAAAAATTATTGCGCTTGAATGTTCAAGTGCCTACCCAAACGCCGATGCCAACGGCTACAGCGACCGTTACGCCGACTTCGACATCAACACCGACGGTTACCGCGACCACAACTCCCACGGAGACACCAACGGTTACACTAACTCCATAAACCTGCTATGGAGCAGAAGTCTTTCGAGGATTGAGTTGGATTGGTTCAGAGGTTAACAAAGGGGCGCGAATTTCTTGAGAGTCCAATGCCATGACACGGCTGTTTGCAAAGAAGCCGAAGTCAAATTCGGTTTTATCCCCCGCTTGCTTGCCCGGGATCGGCATTAATCTGCCTGTCAGAGGCTTGCCGAGGCGAACAGCGAGTGCGCCGAGGTCCAACAGGACGGCAGAGAGAGAACCAACCGTGGTATTGCCCGGCAGAGGAATGGTGTCCAATCCGGTGCCGCAAACTGCGGAATACAACAAGAGGTCCTTGATCGAGAGCAGACCGGCTTCAGCGCGCGCCGCCAGAATGGAATCTTCCAGAACTGCCAGCATCAGCCCATTGAAACCAGCGCGCTGCCACTTTCCGCGATCCAGGGCATCTGCGATAAACGCTGCCGCAGCCAGCGACCCTGCGCCTCCGATGTGATCAAGACCAAGTGTCTCAAAGGCTTTACCAAGCGAACACCAATCTTCGGGGAAGGGAGCAGGCGAGAAATCTAACCCTTTGAATACCACCTTATATTGTGCAGACATTTCGTTACAAATATCTGTCAGACGTTCAGCGTTTTGTTCGAGCGCTATTAGAAAGCGATTGCGCGCTTCTTCAAGTGAAATTAAGCCAGAAAAAGCCTTGACTGCTTCATCGGCGCATTCGATTGCCAGTGAAAAGGCCGGGTTGTGTCCGGATTCATGATATGCCGCTGGAAAAAAAGGCGCAAAAGGCGGAACATTCGCCAGCGCCGCAAACCGAAGGTTGGCAAATCCATCCGGGGATATTTTTGCGGATTCCACAATAATGTTTGCGCTAGCCCGCAATGCAGCAGGATACACCTGTTTTTTGTCTGCGATCACACCGCCGAAAAAGACGTTTTGGGTTGCGGCAAGCAGAGAAGGGATCAAAACATACGAATTCGGGGATTCCGGTGTGGCTGGTCCGGCAGAGAGATAAGCCCAGCCCAGTTCCTGGGTCAGTGATTCAAGATGCCTGATCTCTTTGATCCAGTTCTCCTGTTGAGGGGAGAGGTAAGTGGTGAAAGGTGGAGTTGCTGCTCGTGTTGATTGAACAATAAAACCTTTTTCCTCACATCGTTTTTGAAGGTCGCGACTGAAGCGAGCCAATGGCTCAAGCGTCTGTTTGACAGGCGCTTTTGCAGGGTCAAAAAAACTGGTGATAGATCTGATTTTCATGAGCTTCTCTGCCTTACTACTTCAAAAAGGATGATTGATGCCGCTACTGCCGCATTGAGTGATTCACTTCCGCCGGGCATTGGGATGTTAATCAGAGTGTCCGCGTCTGCGCGGACTTCTTCGCTGACGCCCTCAGCCTCGCCGCCGATCACAATTGCAATCGGTTGTTTCAGATCAACTTGCCAAAGTGGAGTGCCTCGCTCAGATTCTGCCAGCATGATCCTTAAAGGCAGCCTTCGATTCTTGCATAAAGAAAGGATCTTAGCCCAACTGCTGGAAATTATTGGTACGGAGAAATGTGCCCCCATGGCAGCTCTGACCACTTTAGGGGAATAGGGGTCAACACTCCCGGGGGTAATTAACACCGCCTGAGCGCTGGCAGCAACTGCTGTCCGTAAAACTGTCCCCAGGTTACCCGGGTCCCTGAGCTGGTCCACCACAATAATAAAGTCAAGGTTATCTGGTAGTTGTTTGGGCAGATTCTGAACCACCATTATTAAACCTTGGGCGGTTTCCGTCTCCGAAAGAGCATCCATTACATTTGAAGTAACAAATAAAACGCTGCTTCCAGAGGCGCTTGCTTTTTGCACTAATTCGAGACCTCTTGGAGATAATGTTTCAGAGTAAAAAACTTTTATCGGTACAATGCCAGAGTTGAGCGCTTCTTCTGAGAGTCTGACTCCTTCAACGATAAATTGACCTGTTTTTTCACGAGCCGATTTCTTGGTCAGAAGTTCCCTGACTTGTTGAACGTGTTGGTTTTTCGTGGAAACGATTTGCTCTAATTCAGAAGTGGACATAGCTTTATTCTACCTGATACACACATTAAAAAGAAAACGGGATGGCTTTTAAAGTCCATCCCGAGTGTGGTTGTTGGAGTGTTGTTACGCTGTTTTTGCTTGGGCAACCACGGCAGCAAATGCTTTCGGGTCGCGTGCAGCGAGATCAGCGAGCATCTTGCGGTTCAACAGAATGTTGGCTTTGCGTAAGGCAAAGATAAACTGACTGTAAGACAAACCGTTCTGGCGGGCGCCAGCGTTGATGCGGGTGATCCATAACCGACGCAGATCGCGCTTGCGGTTCTTGCGGTCGCGGGTTGCATACCACATGCTTTTTAATCTGGCTTCATTGGCGCGGCGGATGAGCAAATGCCGGCTGCCAAATTGACCTTTTGTAAATTTCAATACTTTCTTATGTCGCAGATGTCCGTGAGGACCACCTTTTACACGTGCCATGCTTTACTCCTTTGCGAACCCCTGGACGCCGGTTTGATCAACCAGTTGTGAGCATCCAACAGACGCACTAATCCAGATACAATAAATCAGCCTCTCGCAACTATTCCATGTTTGGTGCGAGACGATTGATGCGCTGAATGGTCTTCTCACCTTTTACGGCGACCATTTCAGTGAACAATGCCTTCGTGCGTTTTGAAGTGCGGCGGCGTAAATGGCTTTTTCCGCCCTTCGTTCGCATCAAGACGCCCGACCCCGTTAAGCGAAACCGTTTTGAGGTAGCTTTATGAGTCTTCAGTTTGTACTTGGTCGTTTTTACCTTGCGTGTCACAGCGAACTCCTCTCAACAAAATATGCGGTTGCTTGCACAACCGCCGATTATACCAGAGTTTTTCTTTACCGCCGAGAATTATTCTTCTTGGGGGCTGGCTTCTTTATCTGGTTCGGCCGTTTTCTTTTTGGCTGGTTTTGACGGCGCCAACACCATTCCCATTGTACGGCCCTCAATATTGGGGGATTGTTCAATGAGAGCGACATCAGCCAATTCTTGAGCGATTTCTCTTAAATCTTCCAGCGCAATTTCAGGATAAGTAATTTCGCGTCCTCTGAACCGAATGGTTACTTTAACCTTGTTGCCCTCCAACAACCAACGCCGGGCGTCGCGGGTTTTAAATCCACGGTGATGCTCGTTGGTTTTTGGCCTGAGACGGATCTCTTTCACTTCTATCTTGGTTTGAGATTTACGGGCTTCACGGTCTTTTTTGGTACGTTCATAAAGGAACTTACCAAAATCCATCACTCTGCACACAGGAGGTTCAGAGTTTGGGGCGACCTCAACAAGGTCAAGTTCCGCATCCCTGGCGATTTGTAGCGCCTTTTGAACGGGAACCACTCCGATGTTTTCGTTTTCTGGTCCGATCAAACGGACTTCAGCAACGCGGATCAATTCATTTACGCGAAAATTTTGAGTACTGATAGTGTTCTCCTGATAAATACAATTTAAGAGAAGCCCGTTCAGTGAACGGGCCCACTCTAGATAAATAATACCACATTCAATTCTCTTGCGTCAACTAAAAACGAGTTCGAATTAATCCCCGGCAGGGTCGTCATTCATAAAAGAAAGATATTCTTTTTTGTTTTTTGATAGATCTTCATACACTCCACGGTTTTTCTCCGGCAAAATTCTTGCAATCTCGTACATGATCTCATTGGTCATCTGAGTCCGCACGTTTCGAGTGAGGGATGCTCCTTTTGGGTCAATTGTAAAGGACCTTCCTACTTTGATTGTCATTTCAGTGCGCCTGGGAAATTGAAAATTCTTTTTAAAATTCTCGTTGCCATAAAATACAACCGGCAGAACGGGAGCCCCTGAACGGATTGCCAGAAGGACGATACCGGGATAGCCGGTATTCAACCGGCCGTGGTATGAACGCGTTCCTTCTGGAGCGACGAGAACGATTTTTTTACTTCGAAGCGCTTCTTCAGCCAGTCGAAACGCATTAAAATCCACTTCGCCGCGTTTGATCGGAATTGTATCCCAGGCGTCAAACAGTAACTTTAAGAATAAGTTATTGAAAGTCTCGCTTTTAACAAACGCGGTTATTTGTCTGGGATGTAAGTGGCTGAAACCGACCGGGGCGTCAAGCGTATTGATGTGGTTTGTTGCAATGATCAATGGACCCTGCATAGGGATGCGGGATACTTCGCGATCATCTATATTCAGGAATGTGCTCAAGATCGCTTTTATAGGGGGGTTAATGATCGATGAGGCTAATGTCATTATACCAACCGTGTTATGATCTCTAATTCATCCGCCAAGATTTCGATTGTTAGCTCTTGACCTGCTTCGCATACCGTGACACCGTCTGCGTGCGCTGGAACAGTACCCTGGATTGCTCGAACGATCACTTTTTTGCTTTGCGCTGTTGAGACCGCTGGGTGGGTTGATTGAGTTCCTTTCATGACCATTCCAATCAAACCAAACATGGCACTCTGTGGCACAGATCTGACAAGGCAAAGGTCAAATATTCCGTCATTCGGTTTTGCATCCGGAGCCATCATGAATCCGCCGCCCATGCGTCTGCCATTCATGATTGAGACGAGAAGCGCAGAAATTTGGAAGGTTTTATTCTCAAGGATGACATCCACCATGGGAGGTTTATAATAGATGAAAATGGTTTTAACCGCGGCGACCAGATAAGAGAGCATTCCAGTGAGTCTGCTTTTGGCCGCAACAAAACCAACGACTGCGTCAAAACCTATACCAACACCGTTTCCAAAATAAAGACCCTGCGGATGCAGTCCACCGGTGACTTTTCCAATGTCGATTTTTTTCTTTAACCCTGAAGCCAGCAGGTCGCAGCTCTCTTGCACACCGATCGGGATTCCCGCACCGAAGGCAAAATCGTTTCCGCGTCCAACAGGAAGCGCTGCCATTAAAGGACACTTCTTATGCGATTGTTTGAACTGCATCAAACCATTCAGAACTTCATTAGCGGTTCCATCACCCCCTGCAGCAACTACTACATCAAATCCATCCTCGGCTGCTTTCCGCGCCAATTCGATGGCGTGTTCAGGGTAACCGGTTAGATCGATATCATAATCCAGTTTATATTTAGTTAATATTTCTTCTATCTGTGGTCTAACTTTGAGCCCGTTGCCTTTTCCCGCTGTGGGGTTGAGGATGATCTTGTATCGAGTCATACTATCCACCTCTGTCAGAATGCGATTTTTTGAGTAACCTTAAAATTGTAACCTGATTGTAGTAATCGTCCATAAACCGGTCAAGTGACCTTAGGACTATTTCATAGATATTGCAACACCTTAAAGACACTAATGATACGAATTCTGGGCAGGAATTTCCTGCCCAGAAAATGATTTGCCTGACTATTTTTTAGATATTTCTTCCGATGCCTGCTTGATAAAACCATCCAGGTCAATTGGACCTGGGTTTTCGCCATTGCGAAGCCGCAATGCGACTTGCCCATTTTCCATCTCTTTATCACCTACGACCAGCATATAGGGGATCTTTTGGTTTTGAGCGTCGCGGATCTTGGCGTTCATACGCTCGCTGCGACTATCGACCATCGCGCGAATGCCTGTATTTTTAAGTTTGGTGGCGATTTCATTTGCATAATCCATGTGACGATCGGCAATGGGGATGAGGACAGCCTGAACGGGAGCCAGCCAGACCGGGAAAGCGCCTGCGAAATGTTCAATAATCACGCCCAAAAAGCGTTCGGTTGAACCAGTGACCGCGCGATGAAGCACAACGGGCGTATGTTCCGCTCCGTCTTCACCGATATAGGTTAAACCTAGTCTGGCTGGTTGAATGAAATCAACTTGGATGGTTGATAATTGCCATTCACGGCCAAGCACATCACGCGCAATGAAATCTGCTTTGGGCCCGTAGAAGGCGGCTTCTCCGGCGGCTTCAAAATAGTCCAAACCAGCGGCGTCCATCGATTCGCGCAGAGCTTTTTCGGCCAGATTCCATTTTTCATCATCCTGAACATACTTGCCGCCCTTCCCCCGAAGAGACAGCCGTACGACATAATCACTAAAATGATAAGTATCCAGCACTTCACGGATCAAGTTCAGCGCCAGTGAAAATTCACTGCCGATCTGTTCAGGTGTGCAGAAGATGTGGCAGTCATCCTGTGTTAGCGAGCGCACTCTGGTGAGCCCGGTGAGTTCGCCAGTCTTCTCATAGCGGTAGAGTGTGGCAAATTCGGCGAAGCGCATGGGGAGTTCGCGATACGAATGAAGACCCATTTCTTTGAACAAGGTCATATGACTTGGGCAGTTCATCGGTTTTAACCGGAAAGCGATGTTCTCATCGATCATCGGCGGGAACATGGCGTCTTTGTAATTGTCATAATGGCCCGATTTTTTATAAAGGTCCTCTTTGACCACATGCCCGGTCCAGACGTGTTCATAGCCGTATTTGGTCTGTAGTTGACGCACGTAAGATTCCATCAAGTAACGCAGCAATTCACCCTTTGGCGTGAATAAGGGTAAACCTGGGCCGACATCCTCAGAGAAATGGAAAAGCCCGAGATCTTTGCCAAGTTTGCGGTGATCGCGTTTTTTGGCTTCTTCAAGGCGCCAGAGATAATCCTTCAATTCGTCTGGAGTGACCCATGCCGTACCATAAATGCGCTGTAACATGGGGCGTTTTTCGTCGCCGCGCCAGTAAGCTCCGGCAACTGACATCAGTTTCACGGCATCCGGGTCGATCTGGGAGGTGGATTCGACGTGAGGTCCGCGGCACAGATCGGTGAATGTGGCATGCGTATAGGTGGAGATTTCCGGTTTCTCGAAGATCGGGTTACCGTCCTCATCCAGTGTCCCTTTTTCCAATCCTTCAATGAGTTCGATCTTGTATGGCTGATCGTAAAAAAGCTTCTTGGCTTCATCAGCGCTGATCACCCGGCGATCAAAGCGGAAGTTGGTTTTTATGATCTCGCGCATCCGTTTTTCGATCCCTTCCAGGTCTTCAGGAGTTATAGGACGGGGAAGGTCGAAATCATAATAATAGCCTTCCTCGATCGCAGGACCGATCGCGATCTTGGCAGTCGGGAATTTTTCAAGTACGGCTTGTGCCATGATATGCGCGGTTGAATGACGCAATTTGTAGAGCATTGACTCTTCGTATTTTTCTTGTTTTTTTTCTGCCATTCTTTCCTCCGTTCATTTGCGTTAGTTAGAGATTCACAGCAATAGGTTAAGCTTGGGGAGAGTTAAAAACGTAACCCGCCCCACTACTGGGGCGGGAGTATTCTCTCGCGGTTCCACCCAGATTCATCTGCGATTCTTGCACTGCAAATGATCTCGTAAGACTAATAACGGAGTCAACCGTTTTCCTTAATAGATGTTCTCTTTCAGGAAAATGCTCGCGGGTGGTTTTCGCTGGTTGGTGTAGAGATTCTCAGCCAATGGTCTCTACTTTCTGATTCGTGCCCAGCTACTCGTCCCGGTCTAAGCATTTATAAAATATGTGTGGGCGGTATAAGACTCGAACCTCATGACCCTCACTGATTGTGTGGGGGTACGACCGCAGCGATGTAAAAAGTTAGAGTGGGCGGTATAGGACTCGAACCTCATGACCCTCACTAATTGTGTGGGGGTACGACCGCAGCGATGTAAAAAGTTCGAGTGGGCGGTATAGGACTCGAACCTACGACCTTTGCGATGTCAACGCAACGCTCTAACCAACTGAGCCAACCGCCCAACGTGAGTTATTATAATGGTGATTTTTCTGGTTGACAATGGCTAAATCAAGAATCTAAACGATGTTAACTACCCCAGCCCATAAAACCGTGAATTTTGGGCGCGGCAGATCATCCATTGGTGGCGCAAGATGCCCGATTGCGATGATCAACTTCAAGTTCTTTTCAAACCCTTTAAATGGACGAGAGCCATACATGGGCACCAGATTGGCTTTGTCGATCGTAAAAAGGTTGCAATCATGCTCATAAGCTGTGGCATAAAGCTGTTCTTTGCCCAAGACGATCTGGATAATGTTCGGCTCTTTGTAGTCTGCATCTTCAGGGATGATGAACTCGAAACCCTGAGTCGAAATTTGGAATCCATCCCGGTTTGAGATCGAGTATTCGACCGCTTCTTCATTGTCAGTGTTAATCTTTTGCCAGTGGGCGTCATCCACTAACAGGATAGGCAGTTCAAGGTCAGGAACGATTGAAGACATATTACTCGGCAGTGGGTTTTTTGATAAAGGACCGAATGAGCAGTACGAGACCTGTGGCCACAAGCAAACCGGCGCCAATTGCTTTGACAACCATGTCGCCGAAAAGCGATGCAAATAGCGCAAAAACAGTCAAACTGATAATCAACATCCACAGACCTACCTGTATTACAGTTCGGTCCCACTTGCCAATCCATGCGCTTGTTACCAGACCAAGACCAACGCTGGCAGGGATCAAGATCCATGCAATCGCCCACACGTCCCAGATATTTGTCAAGGTGTTGAAAAGGAAGATGGCGCCCAATACCAGGAAAATCGAACCTGGGATAAATAAGCCTGCCAGCCCTTCGCGGGATTTTGGCCAAATTAGGGCAGGCAGGTAAAAACCGATCCCCAGAACAATCAAGATCAGCGGCCAGGTTTTTGTCGCGTTTATTCCAGGGATCAAGTTTAGTGCGATAAATAACGCTCCCAGAGCGATCAGCACGCTCCCGGTAACCATTGTTCCGCGGTTGGATTCATTCATTGCAACACCTCCTGTGAAAAGACCTTGGTATAAATTATAGAATAAAACATAAAAACAGAAAAGTGGATTCAGTTGGCAAGTCAGGTTCATGGTTAAAAAAATCATATCCCATTCAAAAAAGTTAAAAAAACACTGGTTGAGGTGGTTGAGTTGAGGTGGTTGAGGTTGTTTTTTTTCTCTCAAATGGTATAATATGTCCGCTCGACTTGAAATTCCCTTCGGAGAGGTAGCGCAGTTGGCCTAACGCGCCCGCTTGGAAAGCGGGTATACCGCAAGGTATCGTGGGTTCGAATCCCACTCTCTCCGCCTTTGACTCTCGTGATAAACGGGAGTCTTTTCTAATATTTTTTCGCTTAATCTTGGGTTCGAGTCCACGCCCTTTCAGGGCGCTTCGCAGCTCTCTCGGCCTATGACTCCTTCAATTTGGAAGAGATTTTCATTTACGCGAGTTTGTAGCGCGGGTTCGAATCCTCACCCTCATTGAGGGCGCTTCTCGGCTCTCTCCGTAAGATTTCAATCCTTTGCTATGCTTTTTAAGCGAAAGACAGGCATGGGGGGGACATGTCTGTCTTTCATCTAGGGAGGGAACTCCACCATTTGATTGGTGGATGACACTATTTAATCTACCAATAAGCTGTGTCTATAAGACAATATACATCAAAATTGTCATAAATACATTAAAATAAATTAAGAGTTTTATTTTTTACCTGTTTTTTGATCGAATAAATGTATCCATTCCTCGACTTCGCCTGCTGAAGGAATTTTTTCTTTCAACTCTTGCACAGCAATTGGGCTGGAAAGAACTCGTTTTATTTCTTGTGCAAAGGACTCCGATGTCATCAATTCGGCTCCGAGGTTTTTCGCTTCAGTTTGAATGCGCCGATCAGATGTAATGACGAGCATATTGCGAGCATTTTTTCCGTTTCTCTGCAAATAGGCAATGATCGAATCATCAGCGGAGTGCCCGACTCTAATAAAATGGGCACGAACGAGACCTCCTTTTCGGATAGAATTAATCGGGTTCGGCGCGCCATCAAAAAACAATTCTGCTTGTTTTCTTGCAAGGCGACAGTATTCCTGAATTAGCCCGATTAACTGCGATTCATCATCCAAATCCTTTAGGTTGATTCTCGGCAGCTTGGGGATTAAATTATGACCATCGATCACAATAATTTTCATAAAACTCCTGGCTGACACATTTTACATCCAAATTATGCTATGATTCATTAGAGTTAAAAAACTGCGAATGAAGAAAATCTTCCCTTATATTCTTCTGAATATCCTGGTTTCTGCGGCCACCATGCTGGCGGTGATCCTGATCTGGAATGCGTTCCATCCCGATTTAAAACCAATAAGTAATAACGCCAATTACACGCTGCTAAAAACACCGGAAATCAACAGTGCCAGCCTGCTGCCGCTCGACGATAAAACCGTTGTAATTGACTTCGTCTTCATGCCTGCCGAGATTGACTACGAAAAAATCACGGTGAAAAGTGTTAGCGCAGTTCCGGTTGATTTGACGGGATGGTTACTTAAAGATGAACAAGGAAAGCAATATACCTTTCCGGCTCTAACCATCTACCCAAATGGAGCAGTGGATATCTATTCACGCGCAGGGGTCAACTCTGCAGTTGAACTTTACTGGAATAGCGATCAGGCAGTCTGGAGGAAAGGTGAAATCGCAACTCTTTTAGATACTGCAGGCAATGTTCGGTCGACATTAATAATTCCATAATTAAAGATTTTCACATTCTGTGTCTGTATCAGTTAAAATGTAATTCAAGAAAAACGCAACCCGGTTCGTAATCAAGAAACTGATCAAAGGATGATTTAATATGACCCAGGCATTGTATCGAAAATGGCGTCCACGAAAATGGGATCAGGTAATTGCACAGGAACATGTGATCAAAATCTTGCGCAATGCAATTCAATCCGATAAGGTTGGCCATGCTTATTTATTCTCCGGTCCGCGCGGAACCGGTAAAACCACAACCGCGCGTTTGTTGGCGAAGGCGGTTAATTGTTTATCCCCTGATCTGGCGAACCGTCCATGCGATGTTTGCAAAAATTGTGCGGCAGTCAATGAAAGTCGATTTCTAGATTTGATCGAAATAGATGCGGCATCAAACACGAGCGTCGAAGACGTGCGCGATTTGCGAGACAAGATCAATTTTTCGCCATCCGATGGCAAGTTTAAGATTTATATCATTGATGAAGTCCATATGCTTTCGACAGCGGCTTTTAACGCGCTCTTGAAAACACTTGAGGAACCACCTCCTCATGCTATTTTTATTCTCGCCACTACCGAAGTCCACAAAATCCCGGCAACTGTGCTTTCGCGCTGCCAGAGGCACGAGTTCCGTCGCATTCCAGTGATTGATATTGTGAATACACTCAAGCATCTCTGCCAGCAGGAGAAAATCAATGCCAATGAAGATGCCCTTATCCTGATCGCTCGCCAGGCCACCGGGGCAATGCGGGATGCAATCTCGTTGTTGGATCAATTGGCTTCAACAGGCGAGAAAATCACTCTCGAGTTGGCGCAGATGGTGTTAGGCACTGCCACCAACCAATTGGTTATCGATTTGGTCAATGCGATCCAGGCGCATGACACTGCAATAGGTCTTGAGACAATTCACCGCGCACTGGATGGAGGGAGCGACCCGCGCCAGTATGCCCGGCAAGTTGTGGAATACCTGCGCGGCTTGCTGCTGAT
The DNA here is from genome assembly GCA_009773005.1 of Chloroflexota bacterium. Classification (GTDB taxonomy): domain Bacteria; phylum Chloroflexota; class Anaerolineae; order Anaerolineales; family Anaerolineaceae; genus UBA6107. The sequence continues at coordinate 29,399 of WOUT01000007.1, forward strand.
GCGTTTGGGGAATGATAAGCAGGTAGAAACAACCAAGGAAGACAAACAACTCATGCGCCAGCACAGCCAGTCGGTTGAAACTCCCGTTTTGATGGAATGGATCCGTTTGTTCAACAACGCCATCAACGATCTGCGTACCTCCTGGCAGCCGAGCATGGCGCTTGAAATCGCTTTTGCACAGGCTGCTGAAACCCAAATGGTTGTTAGTCCGATGCAAACTGAGACCAGGGGCCAGCCTGCACAAAAACCTGTGAATACCCGGGGTGAAACGCGCCCCGAACCTAAGCAACAAAGTACTAAAACTTCCGAGCCTGTAGAATTTCCTGCTAAAGAAACCAAACAGGAATCCATTGCATCCACTGCAGATTCCACAATTCAATCTGGCGTCAGATTATCATCGGCGGCAATAAACACACAGGGTATTCAGGCAAATTGGAGCGCCATCCGAGCAGAAGTAAAAAAGCAGCGTTCGCAGACAGAAGCATTATTGAACTCTCATAAAATGCTGCAAGTCAAAGACGGCTCACTTGTTATCGGTTTTGCGAGCGAGATGTTGAAATCTAAAATGGAAAATCCAGAGAACATTGAAGTAACACGTAGAGCGATCCTGCAAATCCTTAAGGTTGATCTGCCCGTTACTTGTGTAGTGGTCAATGGAAAAATGAATGTTGCCTCAATTGATATTGATGTGGAGTCAGATGGAATAGTAGGAACTGCATTAAACCTGGGCGGAAAACTCGTTCACCGCGAATGAAAAAACAATTAAGGAGAAAAAAATGGCAAAAGGATTTAATCGACCTGCAGGTGGCGGAGGGGGTGGTGGTGGAATGATGGCGCAGATTAAGCGTCTGCAGGAACAAATGGAGGTCGCCCAAGCCCAATTGGCTTTTGATACCGTCACCTCTTCAGCAGGTGGTGGAGTTGTCAAGGTGACCATGACGGGTGACCAACACTGCAAGGATGTGACCATTGACCCCGAACTGCTCAAAGAAGCTGATGCAGAAATGCTGCAAGATCTGGTTTTGAGCGCTGTCAATCTGGCATTGGATGACTCACGGAAAATGGCTGAAGAAAAACTGGGGCCACTGGCGGGCGGCATCCCCGGAATGGGATTCTAGGGTTTTACCTGATATCATGTCGATCTTGCCTCTCCCCATTCAAAACCTGATCAATGCATTGGAGCGTTTGCCCGGTATTGGCCCAAAATCCGCGTCGCGTCTGGCCTTTCACATTCTCCGGGCGCCAGAAGACCTTTCTGATCAACTGGTCAGCGCGTTAACTGGTTTAAAGACGGCGACTGGTCAATGCAACGTGTGCTTCAATATCACGCTCGCCACACAGGAACTGTGTGAAATATGTGAGAATTCAGAACGCGCTGATGGCACGATCTGTGTGGTTGAGGACCCGTTGGATGTGCTGGCTCTGGAGCGAACGGGCGGGTTTAATGGGCGCTACCACGTGCTGCAGGGTGTGCTTTCTCCAATAGAAGGCGTCGGACCGGATGACCTGAAGATTCGACCTTTGATTGAGCGGGTGCGAAGCGGAGAGGCAAAAGAGATCATCCTGGCGACCAACCCAAGCATGGAAGGTGACGCCACCGCACTCTACCTCAGGCAGCAACTGCTGCCGCTTGGGGTTCGAATAACCCGTCTCGCGCGCGGTCTTCCGATGGGCGGCGACCTGGAATATGCCGATCAAAATACCCTGCTGCGGGCACTGGCAGGCAGACAGGAGATGAGCTAATCTCTTGTTCTAAGGTAACTGTAATTCTTTTTGGGGGAGTGTTCCACAATGGATTGCGATTGTACCGAACATGCGGATTTCAAAGTTAACACCTTGGAACCCGACTCCTTTCATCATTTCCGCTAACTCTTCAGCTATTAGAAAATGCTGGGTGGAATCCGGCAGGTAAGTATAGGCATCCTTATGACCTGTAATGACCGTCCCGATGAACGGGATAATGACATTCAGGTAAAATCGGATCAAGGGTGAAAGAAAATTATTGCGAGGGCGGGTCGTATCAAGGATGACAACCCGGCCGCCGGGCTTGAGCGCTCGAACTTGTTCGCGCAGCGCTTCTTCCACGCTGATGACATTCCGCATCAGAAATCCAGACACGACCACATCAAAGGAATTTTCAGCGAAGGGCAGGTGAAGGGCATCCGCGTTACACCTTTTAATTTGATTCCATATATTTCCCGCTGTCATCATTTCAAATGTAAAATCCGCGGCGGTTACATCTGCATGATTGTTTTGTGCGAGCGCTTCACGCGCCAAATCACCCGTCCCGGTCCCCAAGTCCAGGACTTTATCGCCTGGGTGTAATTCCGCGTTTTTGATGACACTTTTTCGCCATCGAATATCCTGACCGCCAGTCATCAGGCGGTTCATCAGGTCATATCTTTTCGCGATACGTGCGAACACATTTCTAACATAACTTGTGCGTTTTTCTTCGGAATCCTGCATCATAAGGAAATATTATAAAGGATAAGTTTTTCTTAAGCGCTCCTGAATTCGAATACGGAATAGAATCAACGCTCTCTTCACAACAGGAATACGTAAAATCAGTAGGAGTAATACAAGGGCTCCATAGATAGAAGGTTTTATGATATTTCCTTGCAGGCGGGCGAGATTGCCTTTAAATACCAAAAAAAAGTGGACGATGACGATTGGAGAAATGATGTAGACAAGTCGATGGAGACGCTTCCAGTTCTTTCCAAGCAGTTTCTTAAAATATCTAAAAGATGTCACCGCGAGAGGCAGTAAAAGTAAAAATGCTGTTAACCCAAAAAGAACATAAATTTTGTTGCTCACATCCCGCAGGATTCTGATGAAATTAAACCCGTAATCAAGACCAATAAAAAGTAACAAGTGAATAGCTGCATAGATGAAACCATAAACACCGAGCGCTTTTTTTTGTTTTGAAAGGTTTTTCCAATCGAAGATTGCTCCGAGTGGCGAACATGCCAGAGAAAGCATGAGAAAAATGAGTGCGGTTAACCCGGTTTGCTGTTCAAGTGCCTGAATGGGATTAGCGGTGAGGTTATTTGTGAGGTAACGATACAACAGTACAACCGATGGTGCCCCACCACCAAGATGAATAAGAATTTGAAGAAGATTGATGCGTTTCTTCATTTTTTTAATAATTTACTTTCAAATCCATTACTTCATACAAGTGAGCCACTTGTTCAGCATACCCATTAAAAAGTAAGGTATCGCGCCTGGAAACTTCTCCAATCCGCCTCTCGGTCGACTGTGACCAGCGGGGATGATCGACATTTGGGTTCACGTTCGAGTAGAATCCATATTCATTTGGAGCAATCGTGTTCCAAAGAGTTGAAGGCTGGGCGGACGTGAGTTCAATCTTGATGACTGCCTTAATAGATTTAAAGCCGTACTTCCACGGAACAACGAGCCGGATACCGCCTCCGTTTTGCGCGGGCAGTTCCCCACCATAAAGGCCGGTCGCCAAAATTGTTAGATCGTTTAAAGCTTCATCCAATCTCAATCCTTCTTGATATGGCCAGGGGTAAACCGCTTGCTTTTGGCCAGGCATTTCCTCGGGTCTAAAAACAGTTTCAAAGCGGACATACCTGGCATCTAAGGTTGGTTCTACTTCTTCTAATAATTTAGCCAGCGGGAAGCCGACCCAAGGGATGACCATGCTCCATCCTTCAACACATCGCAACCGGTAGATGCGTTCTTCAGGTTGGAATTTCTTGACCAGGTCATCCACGCTGAACTTCCTGGGTTTATTCACCAGTCCGTAAACCTCAACATCCCACGGAGAGGTTTGAAATTTTTCCGCCAAACCGGCAACACCTTCTTTGCTGACAGTGAACTCGTAATAATTATTGAAATTGGTAATATCCTTAACTGTTGTTACTGATTCGCCAAGTTCATCTTTTAGATTTTGTGTAACCGCAGATACTATTGGGGCAGAATCAGAGGTGGTCACGATGTTTGGAGCGCATGAGACAAGCGCCGAGCTGCCAGCTATAACTCCTGCTGCCTTGAAAAAATCTCTACGCGAAATGTATACATTTTTTGAGGTGATCTCGGAGCTGGTTATCGGAACTGGCTTAAACACGTTTTTCAATTGAAACCTCTGTCTGACACCGTGACGGGCTCTTGTATCAGGTTACTATATTAGATAAATCCTACCATAATTATATAAAAAACGTATAAGTAAATGAGAATAAGTGTTTTATGTTGCTGTTTGGTGATTTATTTCATTTCGATTTTCGTGCAAAATAATTTATATTTTGTTGAGATATGCTGGCCGGAAAAATTCCTTTTTCAGTGGATCGCACTTCTTCTATTGTCACAAATGCATTGGGCGAATATTCATGGATAATTGATAACACCTGATTGACATGACGGCGTTTGACAATAGTATATATCAACTTGACTGGTCCAGCTGCTCCTTGTCCATCTACGCGAGTAACGCCGTAACCAGCATCATGGATCTTCAGTGCCAGGTTATCACCATCCTCGGAGATCATCACCCTGAGGATGAAGGTCCCGAAAGCCAACCGTTCTTCAAGCCAAATACCAACAAAATTACCTATCGCAAACCCGCCAGCATAACCGATATAGGCGGTCACGCTTTGGAGGTGTTGAACGAGTTGTCCTATGACCACAATCCAGATCAGGACTTCGAAGAAACCGAGCAGAGGAGCAAGGTTACGCCTTCCTCGTGAAACATAAATGATACGTAATGTACCAAGAGTGACATCGCAGATGCGAGCCAGGAAGATTAGTAAGGGAAGAATCACCCAGGCATACCAATCAAAAGAACCAGATATTGAAGCATCAAATAAAGTCATATGCGTGTTTTCTCCTTGACGTCAGACGTCTGGCGTAACTTTGGACCTACCCATCAACGACATGCCTTCCAACTCGCCAAAATGTTCCTTGAAGATGCGATAGAAGAGCAACTCTTCTTGGGGGTAAAAATGTTCATAGTCAGCAACATTTTGAACATACATTATTACCCGCCGAATAGAAGGTTCCACTGGATCAGAACACCCTTCCTTAATTAGATTCAGGGCTTGTTCGACTTTCCCATCTTCCAATCTGATAAGAACAGTACAATTTCTTTTTTTGCCAGAATCTGCCTGTTGAGGCGATGTAGGTCACTCGAAAATTACCAGAGGTATGGGATGATATTACGTTGTTACAGTCCACATCCCGAATGTGCAACAAGTATCAGTTTCATGGCTAAAACTCCTCATGATGTTCGACTTTTAATGATAATACTCTAGCTTCACCCGCTGTAACACGAGCCAAGAATAACCCAGTCGATGTCATCATCCCGTCAATACTGATTACTGTATATTCGATTCGCTGTTTACAGGTTTGTTTCAAGGTTTGGATTAAGGTATTCCATCTCAGGTTGTTGAAAGGAATAATCAACTTTTTGTTTATCAGACCTAAAAAACCACCAGTACTTGGCAACTGGAAAATTGTAGTGGTGACGTCGTTTAATGCATCGCCGGCAATTATTGCGGCCTGCGCCTGGACAACTGCTACGATAAAGTTGGTGGTTGAGATGTCTGGAGAATTCATTCATCCTCCTTTATTGCTTGCATCTGGATCAACGCGATTTTGTTAACATATTGAAAATAGAAGATGGCAAATGCTGCCTCATTTCGGAAGGAATAATCAGGTTAGATATTCCCTGTTCGATATTCCGAACGATCCCGGCAAGAAAAATTGCATTGATGTATTGGGATGAATCTAACCCAACTCCGGAAGCGCAGACTTCAAACCATTTGTCGGGTATCATTGGTTGGCCATTAATTTCAATGGCGAATAACTGACCATCAGCCATGATCACATCGCAACGAGAATAATCACGAACGCCAGCAATTTCAAATGCTCGCTCAGCAAGTTCGATCAGCCTTTCTAGCAAGGTTTTATCGTCTACCGGGATGGCTTGGGTATGATGCTCCTCTTTATCCTTGGTGGTAATAATCCTGAGGCTTTTCTTTCGTTTTAGCGTGATCTCGGCAGGCATCAAAAGTTTGCGTTGACCATTTCCAATCATCGCCACGGTAAATTCTCGGAAATCAGAACAGTTGCCCAGGTATTTTTCAATTAATACCTCTTCATAGGTTTCCAATAATTCCCTCAGTTTTGACTCTAGAGAAATCTGGTCGAACACTATTGAACTTTCGTCTAATCCACGGCTATTTCCTTCGCGGTCAGGTTTCAATATATAAGGATATTCAGTAGCTCCAAGCAGAGACTCCAACCCTGAAACCTGAATATCGTTTTTTTTGATTGTAAAAAACTGAGGCGTAGCAACTTTATGTGATTGCCACTTCTCTTTCAGGTCTGATTTCGAAAGTACAAGCTCTAGCGCCTCCGGGGTTGACCCAATATACGGAACTTGCAACTCATACAAAATTTTATGGATGCTCTGTCGTTCATTAGATTCATCCAGAGCGTAATAATCAGCGCTAAAAACAATATCGGGTCGTTCTAACAGGAGAATTCCGGGAATTTGTGGCTTGGCGTGGAGGGAATAATATATTCCAATCACACCGCCGCGATTCAACGCAGAAATCATCCCGTAAAATCGTTCTTCATCTTTCTTTATACAATCTATCTCAGGACAATGTAGAAGTAATGCCTTCAAGATTTTATTCCGTCCATAACACCTTCGTTAACGTAATAGGTAAGTTCCCCAACGCTCAGATTGTCAATACCAAGTTTGTCAATCGTACGTCCGCGCCTCCAGTAATCAGTGCGATGAATAATCGATGCAAGGCGGACGATTGAATCCATTGCTCGCACGGAGACGCCATACCGTTGACCCAAAGAAGCTATTGGAACCAGACTCATCGGTACATCTTCAAAAATGTAACGATGATTGAGGGTGGGGGGCGCTTTGATGCCGTAGTAACCTGGTTGATTATGAATTGCTTCATGCAGGTCTTCGCCAGTGGTATCGTAGGCAAGTTTTAACCATTCCAACGCAGTCCGAGCCCGGATTCCGAGTGATGATGCGACAGTCACGCGCTCTCGATCCAGCGCTTCCAATACACGAGCGACTGACGGGGTAACACCCTCGATATAAAATTGGTAGTCTCCATGTGTGGATTCGATCCAGCCGGAATTTAAGATGGCCAAGGCAGGGTGGAAAATAGCGCCCATGTTATTCATTCCGGTTTGAAGTACGTTTCCCCCATCGATGTATTGTGTGTATGCTTCATGGATTATGTCCAGGACCATGCGAGTGCGTTTAGCGGGGAGAGCAGCCAATGGCACGGCTTCTTTAATGCGGAAGATGCGCGCTTGTGCAGGACCATCAGAGCGTGAGGCATAGATAAATGTTTCAGCTTCTGACAGGGTCACATCTGCCAGACAATTCTCTTCTCTTAATATTTTTGCAAACTCAATCGCTCCGCAAGTCCGACCTGGGTGAAGAACAACGATCTGACCATCTTTCAGATGAGGCGCGCAGGCTTTAGCAACATCAGCATGTGCGGAGGATGGAATGACCACCATGATCATTTCGGCTTTTTCAAGAGCTTCAGCCATATTGGATGTAACGAACGCCAATTTACAGAAACCTCTTGGTCCTCCTTCCTGGCTCTCCAGGTTAATTCCTCCCAGTTCTTTTATTGCAGCTATGCGTTCGGGTGTGCGATTAAACAAAGTGGTTGGAAAACCCATAAAAGCAAGATGTGCGGCCATCGCTTTTCCACCGTGACCAGCTCCGATAACTGTGTATTTCGTTTTTTTGGTCATTATATTTCTCCTTTTAATACTTAGTTCAAATCCATTAACCGATGCGATTCAGAAATGGGCTCGCCATTGTTGTTTACAGTCTCACAAGATCCGTTAATGATTCGAGTGACGACTTTACCTCTTGCGTATGGGTTATTGCGGAGTTGCGGCGCATCCAAAATGCCCAGCGCCACTACCTTGGTTAATATAACAGGATCGATAAAAGGATCCAGAACTTTCTTATCTGAAATGTTATGAATGGCTTGCAGGGTCTTCCCTGCTTCTTGAACTAGCTCATCAACCCGAGCTTTTATCTTGGGATCCGCAGTCATATCAGGCGCGCCGTGCAAGGAATTTTCAATTGCCCGGCGGGCAACCTTGCTGGCTGTGATCACGTCATCTGCGGTAGCGGCATGGTCAGCTTCGGTATGTCCAACAATATGGATGATGTCTGGGCGCAGAGCCATCTGAAGGTAGATGCTTGTCGCCAGATGACCACGCGCCGCTTCCTGGTCGAGCGGATAACTGAGCAACCCCGTACGGGTTTGCTTCCAGATTCTAAAATCCGGACCACATAAAGGCATGATCAATTCAAGCACTGCCAGCATCTTCGCCAGGTCCATTGTGTCAGATAAACCTGGCGGGCTGTTGAACATCAACTGGGCAATGTAATCACGGACTCCGAATTGCTTGGCATTGTACGCTGAGAGGAATGCTGAAACCACAAATACGACATCGGATGCATCGCGCATGCCCCAGTGATGGGGTTCATTCAACTCCACCGGGATATTTCGCTGACCATAAAATGACATTACTTTCTGATGCTCGCGGATAGAACCTTCAAGGTCCCACGGGCCACGCCCATCCATTTGGTTAAACCAGAAAAGCGGGATGGCGCTCCATGCGATGTTGATGGTTTCCATGTACATCTCAGCGAGAGGGAGGAAATCATCAGTGCCTGAGTAAGTGCGCAATAGAGGAAAATTCCCTTTTCGACTGGCGGTATACAGCGCTCGGTAATCATCTGCGCTTCTAACCGGAACACCACCTGCTCCCTTGCGGCGGGGGTCCTGGCGCTCGGGGTGGAAGAAATTCTCCTGGGCATCCTGATCTATTCCCAGAGAAATCACATCAAGCGCCTTGGTGTCAGCGATTTTTTCAATTCCTTCGACTGTGGCTTCCATTGTTGGAAGTCCGAAGTGGTGCCGCAGGAGTGGATAAGGAGATTTCCACTGGATGCGGGCGACGGTCGTTTGCGGGTAAACATCGGTCTTGGACTCAAGATTTGATTCCCCCTTTAAGAAAACCAGCACCTCCTCGGGGGACTCGTCCCCATCGAAGACACGTTCGAAGAATCCAATATTTTTTGCCCGTTCTGCAACAGGCGGTGTACCGCCAAACACGAAACGCATGCCCCGTTCCTGAAGATCGGTTGCTTCTTCGGCAAATTGTGCCAGAAGTCGCTCGCCGGTTTCCGGCGTCAACCGATAAGAGACACCTATCAGCTCGGCATCTTCCTGTAATGCTGCTTCCAATACCTTTTCAATTGATACGGCGGGGCCAAGGAAAACCGTCTGCCAGCCCGCAGATTCAGCCAGGCGTAAAAAATTTGTAATGCCTGCCACATGGACGCATTCACCCAAGGCGGCAGCGATGACGGTCTTTTTCATAATTACCCTCCAAATAGAAACCACTCAACAGGGAAAGGAGCGAAGCCTTACTCCTTGGAGTTACGAATTAATGTTTTTTCAACGCAGGTACAATGGGAATACTAGGATGTAAAGGATAGTTGCCACTGTATAGGTGACCAACACGACCGGTAAACCGCGTTTGACCCTAAGTTTTGCGGTGATCGGAGTGTGTGTCTTCTCCGAGAGCGTTGTCACGATGATATTGGCAGTAGAACAAATAATTGTACCATTTTCTCCAAAACCTGTTCAGCAACAGGTCATCGCCAGGTGCAGGACCAGACTTCCGAGTTGCACTCGGCACCCAAGCCAGGATTCATTCTATTCATCTCTCTTCTGGCTTATGAAACTCCCTCGGCCGGCGAAGACCATTAATCTATTGTGGAATTAAGTTGGCACTTCCTTCTATATAGCGGGATTTTGATAGGCGCGGCAGGACTGCATCGTTTTTTACGTTGAACGCTCGCACCGGCCACCCCCACTCGCAGCGGTGATATTCTTTTGGAACTGGACGAATCTTCCAGGTAAACACAAAAACCCTGCGATTCGCGACCTCTCTCAGTTAGACCTAAGGAATATACAAAAACCCCAGACATCCGGGAATTTATATGTTCCCCCAAGGGGCTGTTGTATACATGGACGATAGAAAGGTGAGACGGCGCCTGGCTTTACGCTCCCGCCATTCTACATAAAGTCGATGAGTTGCACAGTAAATTCCATCTTATTTTGGGGATTTTCTGCGGGCTTGGGATAAACAAGGAAGTTGGGCTGGCTTCTCGGGCCCAACTTCCCCAGTTTTCAGTTCGCTGGCGTGAATTCCCGCGGGCTTACTTAACTTTTTCCAGCGGGATACCGAGTTCCTCTGCGACACCCTTGCCATAGTCAGGGTCAGCCTTCAGGCAGTTCCCGATGTGGCGGATTTTAATGAATTCGGGTGAGTCGCCCATTGCCCGGGCTGTATTCTCGAACAGCGCCTGCTGCCGCGTCTTGTTCATCAGCCGGAAAAGTTTTCCTGGCTGGGTGTAATAATCGGAATCATCCTCGCGGAAGTTCCAGTTATCCGCTGCGCCGAACAGGTCCAGCGAGGGTTCCTTGTACTCGGGCTGCTCCTGCCACTCGCCAAAGCTGTTCGGTTCGTAGCCGATGGTGGCGCCGTGATTGCCATCCACGCGCATCTGACCATCCCGATGGGATGGGTTCGCCGGCGCGTTCTTGGGGCTGTTGACCGGGATTTGGTGATGGTTGACGCCCAGGCGGTAGCGGTGGGCATCGCCATAGGAGAACAGGCGCCCCTGCAGCATCTTGTCCGGCGAGAATCCAATGCCAGGCACAATGGCGGCGGGGTTGAAGGCTGCCTGCTCCACATCCTGAAAATAATTCTCCGGGTTTCGGTTCAACTCGAGCAAGCCCACCTCGATCAAAGGGAAATCCTTTTTGTACCATACCTTGGTCAGATCAAAGGGGTTGTAGGGCATCTTTCTGGCCTGTTCTTCAGTCATCACCTGGATAAACATCATCCAGCGGGGAAATTCTCCCTTGGCAATGGTGTCAAACAGATCACGTTGATGGCTTTCGCGATCCTTGGCGACGATCGCTTCCGCTTCCTGGTCGGTCAGGTTTTTAATTCCTTGCCGGGTATGCAGGTGGAATTTGACCCAGACCCGCTCGTTCTTGGCATTGACCATGCTGAAGGTGTGACTGCCGAAACCGTGCATGTGGCGGTAGGAATAGGGAATGCCGCGTTCGCTCATGGTGATTGTGATCTGGTGCAGTGCTTCGGGGAGGGAAGTCCAGAAATCCCAGTTGTTTGTGGCAGAACGCAGATTGGTTTGCGGATCGCGTTTGACGGCGCGGTTGAGATCCGGGAACTTGTGCGGGTCGCGCAGGAAGAAGACAGGGGTATTGTTTCCCACCAGGTCCCAGTTGCCCTCTTCGGTGTAAAACTTCATGGCAAAGCCGCGGATGTCGCGTTCTGCATCAGCTGCGCCTCGTTCCCCCGCGACGGTCGAGAAACGTACGAACACTTCGGTTTCTTTGCCAATCTTGGAGAAAATCCTGGCTTTTGTGTACTTGGTGATGTCATGGGTGACGGTGAACTTGCCGAAAGCCCCCGATCCTTTGGCATGCATCCGGCGTTCCGGGATCACCTCTCGGTCGAAATGCGCCAGTTTTTCCAGATACCAAACATCCTGTAAAAGCATTGGGCCGCGCGGACCGGCGGTAATGGCATTTTGATTGTCGGGTACCGGGGCGCCCGCAGCAGTGGTCAGTTTTTTAAGCTTGTCCATTGGAAGCTCCTTTTTTGTTTTGGAATGGTTGAGAGAATTGAACAATCGGGTCGATCTCGGGTGAAGAAGTGATCATCCTCCGTTTTATCTGACCTCCTTTTGATAATTCTTGTTATTGGTTAATAACTATCCACTAGTAAATAAAAAAATAGGGCTCATTGGCTGCCTGGTTTGCAATCGGGGAAAAGCCCGTAGAACGTAAGATGGGGACGAAAGACCTGGTATCCTGAAGTTTGCACTCATTTCATGATTGTGGAAAGATCGAGATTACAATCCACGATATCGTCGCGCTTCATACAACTCAAATGCGGATAAGGGCCCGTCCGGTTGCGGTCGCAGTGGCTGTCATCCCGTAGGTCGATCTCCAATGCCTGATTCATATCTTTGAGCAGGGCAGGGTTTTGTAAACCGTGGCCGGACTCATAGTGGGGAAGTGGATCTTGATTCTTGCATAGCGCTGAGCCGCCTGGGGTAACCTTCGCTCGCGGCGATCAGACGCACAAACTCGACCCGCTGGGGGCAGCGTAGCTATTAATTCATCGAATCGAACGTCAGGATCAGGCATGGGAGCAAGTGTCAGGAGCATCTACTTATTGATACTTATTATCTATAAGTATACCCCCTTTGGGTGTGTACTGGACCAAATCACTGCTAAAAAACTTCCCGCTGAATAATAAACTTCATTTAAACGCATGAGTAACCCAGCCTCAGAAAGGGCTCCTTGTGATCGGATGAATTATTCATCTTTCGCAGTACAATAAAATTGGAGTTTATTATGAATACTGCGATTTCAAAAGCCGATCAGCTGTATTGGAATATCTTTGAAGCCGCAAGCGATGGGGTGCTAATCACTAATCTGGAGACTGGCAGGGTGCTGTTTGCAAATCCCGCTGCAGCACAGATGCACGGATACGTGCGCGAGGCTTTTAATGGGTTGAGTCTGGAAAAAATAATCCATTCTAAAAGTCTGCCCTTTTTTACCGATTATGCCCGACTGATTCAGCAGGGAGGTCTATTCGAGTTACAGGCGCAGCATGTACGGCAGGATGATTCGCTGTTAAGTGTCGAATGGCGCTCAGTGGCGTTCAAGTACAAGGGTTGCAACTGCTCGTTGGCGCTTCTGCGCGAAGTAAGCAAACGGGTTCAGGCTGAACTCCAGCGTCAGCATAAAGTGGGAGTACGCGCGCATGAACAAATCACACTGCTCGAAATTTCCCAGACCCTGGCTTCTACATTGGAACTACAGCCGGTACTGATCCTTAATCAATTGGGGTTACTCATTAAATATACTTACGCCGGTATTTTCACATTAAATAATTTAACCCTGGTTTCACTGGCAGTGTGCGGGAAAGCACTGCTGGAGAAGTCTGTGCCTTTCCACATCCAGTTGAACGGCAATGAGACTTTGGCTGTGCTGTTGAACGGACGCCGCCCTATCCGCATTGCGGATTTATGGAGTAATGAACCTTCTGCACAATTTTTGCGAACCCTTCTGGAAAATGATTCCGCGGTTCTTCTGGAAGGCATAAAGTCTTGGATGTGGGTGCCGCTTGCGGTCAAAAATCGAATAATCGGTGGTATTGGAATGGCTCACGGAAAACGCCATTATTTCACCCCGCGTCATGCTGATCTGGCGATGACCATCGCCAACCAGGTGGCGGTGACACTGGTCAACACAGAACTTCATGAACATGCCCAAGCATTGGCTTTGCTGCAAGAACGTCAACGCCTGGCGCAAAATCTGCACGACGCTGTCAACCAGTCTCTTTTTTCCGCCGGACTGATTACCGAAGTGTTGCCTCGCCTATGGGAGAGAGACCCGGTTGAGGCGCGCCTCTCGTTGGAGGTCTTGCGCCGTTTGACACGCGGCGCACAAGCCGAGATGCGCGCGCTGCTTGCCGAGCTGCGCCCAACCACCCTGATCGACACCGAATTGGGCGACTTGCTGCGCCTGCTGGGCAACGCTTTTACTGGGCGAACAAACGTCCCTGTGGACGTGAAGGTAAGCGGCAAAGGTAACCTGCCCGCTGAACCGCAGGTGGCTCTCTACCGCATTTGCCAGGAAGTGCTAAACAATATCGCCAAACATGCCAAAGCCAGCCGGGTGGAAATCGACTTGCGTTATGCACCCGGAGAGTTGGAACTGCACATTCGCGACAATGGCTGTGGGTTTTGCACTTCCGATTTGATACTCCCCGGTCACTATGGGCTGTGTATGATGCGTGAGCGCGCCGAAGCGGTGGGCATCGTACTGACGATTTCCAGCAAGCCGGGTCAAGGGACTGAAATTACCATCCGCTGGGGAGAGCAGGAGGATTTATGACTGTAGTTCCATCCCAACCCATTCGCGTCATGCTGGTTGACGACCACACCATGGTGCGCCGCGGACTGGCAACCTTTTTGAAGGTTTTTGATGATCTTCAACTTGCAGGTGAAGCCGAAAGTGGCGAAGCTGCAATCCAACTCTGTGCTGAGGTCTTGCCGGACGTGATACTAATGGATATGGTTCTGCCAAATATGGATGGAGCAACAGCGACACGCGCCATCCGCCAACAGTTTCCACAAGTACAAATTGTGGCGCTGACCAGTTTCAAAGAGGGGGAACTTATCAAGAACGCGTTGGAAGCCGGAGCAATTGGCTACCTGCTAAAAGATGTCACTGCTGACGAGCTTGCCCACGCCATCCGTGCCGCGCATGCCGACCGCGCTACCCTGTCTCCCGAAGTAGCCCAAGTCATTGTCCATGGAGCCGGCCAACCGACAAAGCCTGGCCTCGACCTGACAGAACGCGAACGCGTAGTGCTGGTTTTGATGGTTGAAGGTTTAACAAATACACAAATCGCTGGAAGACTGACCGTAAGCCCATCCACAATCAAATCCCACGTTAGTAATATTCTTACCAAGTTGGGCGTGTCTAGCCGCACTGAAGCCGTAACTCTGGCATTGCGTAACGGACTCGTCACCTGACCAAAGATTTCCCCTCCCCCAAGTGGCGGAGGCGAATACTCCCCGACCGATGGATGTGGCAGGGGAGTGTTTGTGAGAGCATTAAGTGGACATATATTTTTTCGGCAGCGCGAGCCGTAAGACAAATTCGCGCTTAAAAAGAGGATGAACATGCGCAAAGAAATCCGCGATCCCGCCATTCTCAACCCCGCCGCTGGCACGGCGACGGGCATCACCGTGGTCCGACCACAGGAGGCCTTGCTTAAAACTGGAGCCCTTCAGAGTGCAATATTCAACAGCGCCAACTTTTCGAGTATCGCCACTGACGCGAAGGGCGTCATTCAAATCTTCAACGTCGGCGCGGAACGCATGCTGGGCTACGCGGCCGCCGACGTCCTGAACAAGATCACGCCAGCCGACATTTCCGATCCGAAGGAAGTGATTACGCGCGCCATGGCGTTGAGCGACGAGTTCTCCACGCCGATTACGCCGGGCTTCGAGGCATTGGTGTACAAGGCTTCACGCGGCATCGAGGACATCTACGAATTGACCTACATTCGCAAGGACGGCAGCCACTTCCCGGCGGTCGTGTCGGTCACGGCGCTGCGCGACGATCAAGACGCCATCATTGGCTATCTGTTGATCGGCACCGACAACACCGCGCGCAAGCGGATCGAAGCAGAGCAGAAACAGCTCGGGCAACGCCTGCGCGACCAACAGTTCTACACTCGCTCCCTATTCGAATCCAACATCGACGCGTTGATGACCACTGATCCATCCGGCATCATCACCGACGTGAACAAACAGATGGAGACACTCACCGGTTGCACGCGAGACGAATTGATTGGTGCTCCATTCATGAACTACTTCACTGATCCAGAGCGGGCTGAGATGAGCATCAAACTGGTGCTGAGAAAAAAGAAGATAACCAATTATGAGCTTACTGCCCGCGCCAGGGATGGTAAAGAAACTGTGGTGTCTTATAATGCGACCACCTTTTACGATCGGGATAGGAAGCTGCAGGGCATGTTCGCCGCTGCCCGCGATGTCACTGAGCGCAACCTCCTGGATCAGGTGCTGTTGGAAAAAAACGTCGAGCTGGAAAGTGCCAAATCTGTGGCGGAAAAAGCCAACCTCGCCAAATCTGATTTCCTATCCAACATGAGCCACGAGCTGCGCAGTCCGCTCAATGCCATCCTCGGATTCGCCCAACTAATGGAGTCTGATTCGCAGCCGCCTACGCTTGTCCAGAAGCAAAGCATCACCCAGATCCTTCAGGCGGGATGGCATCTGCTGAAGTTGATCGACGAAATCCTCGATCTCGCGAAGATTGAGTCCGGGCAGATACCGCTGTCGCTGGAACCGGTGTCACTGGCTGAAGTCATTCTTGAATGTCAGGATATGATCATAACTCAGGCGAAACAGCGAGGCATCAAAATGACCTTTCCCCGGTTCAACCTCCCTTACTTTGTTCTTGCAGATCGGACTCGGGTTAAACAAGTTATCATCAATCTACTTACAAACGCAATCAAATACAACGTGAATAAGGGAACAGTTGAGGTGAAATGCATTGAGAGAACACCGGAGTGCATTCGCGTAAGCATTCGGGACACCGGTGCGGGATTGTCTCCGGAACAGGTGGCACAGCTATTCCAGTCATTCAATCGCCTCGGACAGGAAGCCGGCAGCGTTGAAGGTACGGGCATTGGCCTCGTGGTGGCCAAGCAACTGATCGAACTGATGGGGGGTGTAATCGGCGTGGAAAGCACTGTTGGGGTAGGAAGTTTGTTCTGGTTCGAACTCAACTCGGTAGATGAGACACATCTTCCAATGGAGGTGAACGATGAAGAAGTACTGGTCAAACCACACGTCCAACCAGGAACTAAGCAGCACACCCTGCTCTATGTAGAGGACAACCCGGCCAACCTGAATCTGGTCGAACTAATCATCGCGCGCCGCCCCAACATGCACTTGCTGACCGCTGTAAGCGGGAATAATGGCATCAAGATAGCACGGGAATCGAAGCCGGATGTGATCCTGATGGACATCAATCTGCCTGACATCAATGGTTTTGAAGCCCTGAAAATCCTGCAATCAGACCCGACCACTAAACGCATCCCCGTAGTCGCCCTTAGTGCCAATGCCATGCCCCGCGATATTAAAAAAGGTCTTTAGGCAGAATTCTTGCGTTACATTACCAAACCGATCAACATCAAAAAGTTTATAGACGCGCTTGAAGATGCGCTGGAATTTGCAAGAAAAAAACCCGAAAAGAATTGATAACATTCTGCGATTTTTATGAAAAATTCACCAGACATTCTTAACGGCAAAATCCTGATCGTTGACGATCAGGAAGTTAATATCCTTCTACTTGAGCGGATGCTGCGCGGTGCCGGCTATGTTTCCATCACGTCCACTATGAATCCGGGCGAGGTTTGCGCGCTTCACCTCAAGAACCGCTACGACTTGATCCTGCTCGATCTTCAGATGCCCGGCATGGACGGATTTCAGGTGATGGAGGGGCTCAAAGAAATTGAACCGGACGGCTACCTCCCGGTGCTTGTCATCACTGCCCAACCGGGTCACAAGTTGCGCGCGTTCCAGGCCGGCGCGAAGGATTTCATTAGCAAACCATTTGAGCTGGCCGAGGTGCTGGCGCGCGTTCACAACATGCTGGAAGTGCGCCTGTTGCACAAGGAATTGCACAATTACAACGACATGCTGGAACAACAAGTGCGAGAACGGACCGCCGATCTTCAGGAAAGCTATCTGGAAACCATTTTCACAATGACGCGCGCGGCGGAACACAAAGATGAGGACATCGGCACCCACGTGCAACGCATCAGCTATTACAGCCGCGAGCTTGCCAGGATGCTCAGCCTAGATGAAGAGTTCGTCGACAAGATTTTTTTCGCGAGCCCGATGCACGACATAGGTAAAATAGGCATCCCCGACCATATACTGCTGAAGCCGGGCGGCTTAACGGTGGATGAGTGGGAGGTTATGAAGGGGCACGCCTTGATGGGCTCGAAGATCCTCGGCAACAGCAAGTCACCCTTTCTCAGGATGGGCGCCGAGATCGCGCTCAATCACCATGAGCGTTGGGACGGCGGGGGTTATCCGAATGGAAGGCGGGTTGAGGCTATTCCTCTGGCGGCGCGCATTATGAATATCTGCGACCCCTTCGAAGCAAGCGGCCATACAAACCAGCATTCGACCATCTGAAGGCCGTGGACATCATTACGCACGGCGATGGCCGCACCGAGCCGGAGCATTTTGACCCGGTTATTCTTGCAGCGTTCAAGCAAAACCACCAATCGTTCCGCGATATCTTCGAGGCATATACGGCATAGCCTTTGATGGATCTTTCTATCCTCTGCCAACGTGACGGGCTTTGACATCATTGTATGCATCCGGACTGGCTTCACCAACGAGAATGGGTACAAGACTATGGGCTATGCAGTTGGTGCATCTATTTATGCAGATTCTCAATTAAATTTAAGATCTCCCCCAAGTGGCGGAGGTAAACACCCCCCGGCTGATGGATGTGACCGGGGAGTGTTTGTTGTACGATAATTCTATGATACGTGTATATTTGGCCGATGCTAAACCCGAAGAGCGCTCCGCCCTTCGTCTATTACTACTTGATCTGAAGATGGAAGTGATTGGCGAATCAGCCGATTGGTCTACCACAATAGCTCAGATACCAGTTAGTCGCACAGATATGTTGTTAGTGGATTGGGATTTACTCCCCAGCGCGCCTAGTGTGGCTCTCGAAGAACTCCGAAAGGCCTGTCCAACCGCGCTGGTCATTGTCCTCATCAGCCATCTTGATGCCCGTCAGCAAGCCGCACTCTCCGCTGGTGCCGATGTGTTTATCAGTAAAAGTGAGACGCCTGAGCGTGTGGCCGAACACATGCGAACCATCGCGGCGGGAGTTCCGATTAATTGACGCCACCTCGCTAATTGGAGGGACTTAAAATAGACTCAAAATGCTGTCCCGAACGACGGCGAAAACTGGGACAGTTCTTTCAAGGGATTAGGAGGAATAAACGATAAACAAAGATGTATTCGAAGGCAAGTGGAAGCAAATCCGGGGGGAGGCAAAAGTATGGTGGGGCGAACTGACTGATGACGACCTGGGAAAAGTTGACGGTAAGTTCGATAAACTAATCGGCCTGCTTGAACTTCATACAGTATGGTTATACCCGGCAGCAAGCCGAAGAAGAATACAAAAAGAGGACAAGTTGAGAGACTATAAAGAAGTAAGAACTACACACCATGAACAGGGACGTGAACAACGTGTCACAACCTTTAAAGCCACACAAATGATCTGGTTGCTGTTGGGCATTCTCGAAGCCGTGATTGCTCTGCGGGTTGTGTTTAAATTGATCGGGGTCAATGCGGAAAATCCATTCGCAGCGTTCCTTTACAATGTAACCAACTTTTTCGTGGCTCCTTTTGCAAGTTTGACGGCAGCCCCGGCAGCTGGCGGTATGGTGTTTGAATTTTCTTCCATCATCGCAATGATCGTTTACGCGCTGATCGGTTGGGGTCTTGAACGGCTTGTGAATGTGCTTTTCTACCGCCCGCGCGGACCCGTGATCGTCAGACAGACAACTGTTGCTGATCATACCCCTCAGCAAGTATCCTCGAGTGTTAGTCAAACGACGACCACCACCGATCACACGAATAACCAAACACCGGGTTCCCTTTGATCGTGGAGTTGACACACACCACGCTGGTTTCATCATGCAACCGCGCTGAAAAGCCGGATTTGTAAAACAATCTAAGAAGGAGAAAAAAATGAACCTTATCATATACCTTATTGCTGGAGCGATCGTCGGTTATCTTGCGAGCAGGATCATGCGAACGAATTCGCAACAGGGCCTGCTACTCGATATCATAGTAGGCGTCATTGGCGCGTTTCTGGCTGGTTACTTTATCAGCCCTCTGTTGGGTGTCGGGACGATCAACGATGCCATCACCATTCCGACAATGCTGGTGACACTGCTGGGGTCCGTTATCCTGCTGGCGATCATCCGCCTGATTCGCCGCAGATAATAACCCGTCAATTTCCGCATGTATACGATCCGGCAAGCAGGAGTGCGCCATGGCACCCCTGCTTGCCACAAAGAATAAAGAATAAAGCTGGGAGTTTTTCTATCACATGCGTGAACCTGTGATGGGTGTCAAGCAACCAACGACCACCGATCAGCTTATTCATGGTTAGGTAATGAGGAAGAATGAACATTCTGTCTGATAAATACATATCGGATTTGAATCGACAGGGTCCATTTTCAGTCTTAATGCATTCCATGCAAGGCAGATTCAGGTTGGTGATCTGGTGCTTTACACTTACTGAGTCAGACCGATTCAAGGCTGGGATCAATTTTGGTAGTGAGGGGCGAGACGGATAAACGCTTCTCGAGGGCTTTTATCTCTTCCTAAACCCAACCAACATATCAGGCAAACATCAATCAGCATTCTTCTCGTGCATTTTACGAAAGGGTTACTACTTTGGATAGATTTACTAAAAATATTGGCATGTTATTGCTAGCCATCTGGCTCATCGTATAGGGCTTGGTTGCACTCATCCCAGCGCTAAGTGGTCTGGGACCAGTTTTGGCGATCCTCGCCATTGCTGCTGGTGTTTTTATCTTACTGCGCCGTTAAGTCAACTACCACCTGGTTACTAGACCAGGTGGTATCCGATTCATCATTCAAAAGGAGAAATCTTATGTTGTGGACTATCATTGTTGTTCTAATAGTATTGTGGCTGTTCGGCTTTTTCGGCCGGAACATAAGTCCAAGGTTGCCACGCACAGGTAGTTGGATTCACACTCTGATCGTTATCGCGGTTATTCTTGTTATTTTGAACCTGCTTGGGGTGTTGTAAAGCTACTCGAGTATCATGGTAACTACTGTGCCTTTAGGCTCTTATTTAGGCCCACCATGATAAACAAGAATAGCATTTATGTGAAATAACAAGAAATAAGAATCGCCGGCGATCCGGCGATTTTTTTAGACCACTAAAATAGAACCCCCTTGGGTGCAACGAGATTTATTACTCCCATGTGGTGCGAATTCGTGTTGCCTGCACCATTTGGGTTTGGCCTTAACATACCTCGACACTGCCCCGCACTGCGTTTGCCAGTGCAGGGGTGGTATGAGAGGGCTAGTTAAAAAAAATAGTGCCCCCAACGGGATTCGAACCCGTGTTTTGGCCTTGAGAGGGCCACGTCCTGGGCCACTAGACAATGGGGGCGTCTATTAACGAGTGAGATTTTATCATGGTCACGGGTCAGTGTCTAGTTAACCGCTTGTCTCGCGAGAGGGAATAACCACCCATCAGTTCCTATTTGACGAAGTCACCATGGCATGCTATTATCTATTTACTCGTGCATTTATTTTAATTTTCTTGCACCTTAACAGGATTTATTCAGGAGCAATTATATGAGTATTGATTTTATTTTTCGTATTCTAGGGATGATCGGTTTCGCAGTCGGGGGAGTATTTTGGGGTCAAAGTCTCGGTCAATTGGCGAATGTCAACCCGGTTCCAGGCACCATGTCGGTTGAGCAATATGCCTTTATTATCGGTTCGGTTGGAGCTTTGGCAGGGTTGATCCTGACTCCATACATTACGACACGCCCGATTCGCGCCATCCGCACTGTACTGGCCAGGGTTTCGGCTCAAACGCTTCTTTCAGCCTTGATAGGTTTGATCGCTGGATTAATCGTAGCCACGCTTTTTTCTTTCCCAATATCTCTGCTTCCTGCGCCATTAGGCAAGATATTACCTTTCATAGTGGTCATGATATTTGGCTACCTTGGTATCTCTGTTTTTGTAATGCGCCAGGAAGATATCTTTTCGATCTTCACCGCGATCCGTGGTGGAAGTTCTGTGGCTGCAAAAGAAGGTTCCTCTGGTTGGGCAGATAACCGCTCAATCCTGCTGGATACCAGTGTCATTATTGACGGGCGCATTGCGGATATCACCCGCACCGGGTTTTTACCCGGAACGCTTTTAATCCCGCGTTTTGTGCTCAATGAACTGCAATATATCGCCGACTCTCCAGACAGCATGCGCCGTCAGCGCGGGCGGCGCGGTATGGAGGTATTGGCAGCCTTGCAGAAGGAACCCACCGTGCCAGTGCGCATCAGCGACATTGATGTAGAAGGTATGCGGGAAGTGGATGACAAATTGGTTGTTCTGGCGCGCCAGCTACGCTGTCCTATTCTGACCAATGACTACAACTTGAACCGTGTTGCGGAACTTCAAGGCGTCATTGTGCTCAATATCAATGAACTTGCCAATGCGGTCAAATCCGTTTTACTTCCCGGAGAGATCATGTCAGTTCGTGTGATCCAGGAAGGACGTGAAGCCGGGCAGGGGGTTGCCTATATGGACGATGGCACGATGGTAGTTGTGGAGAATGGGCGCGATTATATGGATAAAGAGATCACTGTGATGGTCACAAAGGTTCTGCAAACTGCCGCAGGGCGGATGATCTTTGGGCGTCCTGAGGATCTGAACGGTTCGATCCATTAGAGGAGTAAGGAAGATGTTGAAGGTCTACAATACGCTAACCCGAAAAACAGAAGAGTTAAAAACCCTCTTGCCGAACAAGGTCTCGATGTATGTCTGCGGTCCAACCGTCTACGCCAAGGCACACATAGGGCATGCCATGTCTGCGTTGGTTTTTGATATTATCCGTCGCTATTTTGAATATCGCGGCTATGAAGTCAAGCATGTGATGAACTTCACCGACGTGGATGACAAGATCATTTTGAAAGCCAACCAGCAGGGGATGGACCCATTCGCGCTCGGTGAATTGTACATTCGCGAATTCGAACAGCACATCAAAGACTTTAACATCCTGCCCGCCACGATCAATCCACGCGCAACCCGCGAGATGGATCAAATTCTCACCATGATCAAGGGGTTGATCGATAAAGGCTATGCTTACCCGGTTGATGGCGATGTATACTTCCGCGTCACCAAAGATCCCCAATATGGCAAACTTTCGGGCAGGCGTGTGGATGATATGCAAGCCGGAGCGCGCATCGAAGTGGATGTCCGCAAAGAGCATCCTATGGATTTCGCTCTTTGGAAATCAGCCAAACCCGGTGAACCCGCCTGGGGCAGCCCCTGGGGCAATGGCCGGCCTGGCTGGCATATCGAGTGCTCAGCCATGAATCTCAATCACCTTGGTGAACAAATCGATATTCACGGCGGCGGCAACGATCTTGTTTTTCCGCATCACGAAAACGAAATTGCCCAAAGCGAAAGTTACACAGGCAAGCCTTTCGCCCGTTATTGGATCCATAATGGGATGCTCCAGTTGAGCGGCGAAAAAATGTCAAAATCGATTGGAAATCTGGTGACCATTGAAGAATTCCTGTCCAAACACCCGGCCGATGCTTTGCGCATGATGGTTCTAAATTCAGGCTACCGCAGCCCATTGTCTTACTCGGAAGAAATTCTTGCTCAAGCTGAAAAGGCTATCGATCGGTTACGCTCTGCACTAAAACCCGCTTTGGGTGGTTCCACCAGTGCACCGGATGCTAGCATGAAAGCCCTGAAATCACAGATGGACGCAGCGGAAGCAGGTTTTGTCGAAGCCATGGATGAAGATTTAAATTCCTCCGGTGCTTTGGCGTATCTGTTCGAGCTTGTTCGTGTGGTCAATCAAACCCGCGCGGATGGCGCAACTGGCGAACAGCTTGAACCCGCCCAAGCGCTGATCAGCAAACTAACCTCTGTGCTGGGTTTATCGTTGCACCAAACTGTACAGGTTGACCAGGCTGTAGATGGTTTTGTAGAACTACTGATCGAAATCCGCAAGGACTTGAGACAGAATAAACTGTGGGCGCTATCCGACAAGATCCGCGACCGCCTGGCTGGATTGGGTATCGTTTTGGAGGACAGTAAAGACGGTACCTCATGGCATAGGGAGTAAAGACATTGAAAGAGTGGATCATCGGCCGCAATCCGGTCATGGAAGTGTTAAAGACGAAACGCCGTGAGGTTTTTCGTTTGCTGTTGGCTACCGGTGTTGAAGATAAGGGAAGGATCAATGAGATCGTAAAATTGGCCACTGCCCGCAAGATCCCGGTGGAACGGGTGCCTAAGGAAAAACTGGCGCACATGGGCGAAAACCCGCAGGGTATCGCGCTGGAGGTTAGCCGTTACCCCTATGTAGATCTGGCAGATATTCTGGATCTTGCTGCTCGTAAACAGGAAGATCTGTTTATTTTATTGCTCGACCTCATTCAGAACCCGCAAAATCTGGGCACTCTTCTAAGGTCAGCCGAAGCTGCCGGCGTTCATGGGGTCATCATTCCTCCGCACCGCGCGGCTGAGGTCACCCCAGCAGTGGTGAATGCCTCCGCCGGGGCAACCGAACACATGTTTATTGCGCAAGGCAACCTTGTTCAAATTTGCGGCGAACTTAAGGAAGCAGGCGCATGGATCGTAGGGTTGGAGGGGGGGTCAGATTCAAAACCTGTCCATGAAGTTCCTTTGGATGGACCGATTGCTATTATTGTAGGCAATGAGGGCGAGGGGATGCGCGCTTTGGTGCGCGAGTCATGTGACTTTTTGTTAAGTCTGCCGATGCTGGGCAAGATCGAGTCTTTGAATGCGGCGGTTGCGGGTTCGATTGTGTTGTATCAGGTCGTGGTGACACGCCAGAAGAGCCAAATCAAACAGTCCTGAAACTCGTCCATTAATCACTAATCACTGATTTACTAGTCCCCGTTAGTGTTCTTACGCAATTCCAATAGTTTGTATATATCATGTAATTATGACAAAGAAGATAAAAATAATTAAGGAGAAACAATATGCTGATCAGCAGAGAATTTAATCAGGCGATCAATGTACAAATTGGTCGTGAGATGGAAGCGTCGTTACAATATTTGAGTATCGCCGCTTATTTTGAAGGGCGTTACCTAAAAAAACTGGCAGGTCTCTTTTTTAAGCAAGCTGAAGAAGAAAATGAACATGCCATGAAATTTGTGAAATATATTCTTGAAGCTGGTGGAAATTTGGAAATTCCAGCTCTGGCAGCCCCTAAAGCAACTTTTGAGTCTGCCGAAGATGCCGTAGGGTTATCTTTAAAATGGGAAAATGATGTGACCAAATATATCTATGAGCTGGTCGAGATCACTCTTAAGGAAAAAGATTATATCGGGCGAGAATTCTTAAGCTGGTTTGTTTCGGAACAACTGGAGGAAGTTTCCTCGATGGATAACCTCCTGGGTGTGCTCAAACAGGCCGGGGAAAAGAACCTTATCATGGTTGAGGGTTATCTCTCGCATTGATCCAGATGGTTTGGAAGAAACGTTTTAAGCCAATCTGGCTTCAACAATATTTTTGAAATTTAATTGTTAACATTCATACGATCTCATCCAATTTAGCAACGACCACAGATGCAGGCTTCTATTCCATCCGTGGCCGTTGTTGGCGTTATTTTGATACTTTCTGCTTTTCTCTTGATCAATTCTGTAAAAGTTTAAAAAATATTCTCGATATTCGGTCTTTATCTAAAAACGATAAAAGTGTTGGTGATCTCGGCGTGAACTTTTCCTGGCAGATAACTTGAATCCTTTTCAGGATAATTTAAACTGGTTCACAACATCCTGCAATTGTTTTGCCAGGCTGGCTAATACGGTTGCCGAAGCGGTTACTTCTTCAACTTGAGCCGACATTTCTTCAGCGGAAGCCGAGACCTCTTCGATCGCCGCAGAATTCTCTTCAGAGACTGATGCGATCGTTTCAATTGCCTGGGTTACCTCGGATGAACCAGCAGCCATCTCTTCAGTTGCAGCGGTGTTTTCTTCCACGACTGCTGAAACAGAGTCAACCGCTGAGACCAGCTCATTGGCCGAAGCTGACATTTGTTCTGCGGCAGCAGCGGCTTGTTCAGCCTGGTCATTAACAGCTTCAGTGGCCTGGAGGATGTCAAACAATGAGGATCCGGCTTCGTTGGCTGTTGAAACGCCGAGCTTAACCTCCTCGGAACCTTCATCCATGGCTGTCACAGCTTCTTTGACAGCCTTCTGAATGGATGTGATCAACGCGCCGATCTCTTTTGTAGCGGATGAGGCGCGTTCAGCCAGTTTACGAACTTCATCAGCAACCACCGCAAAACCCTTGCCGGCTTCGCCAGCGCGGGCAGCTTCAATTGCGGCGTTGAGAGCCAGCAGGTTGGTTTGAGAAGCGATATCCTCTATGGTGACAACAATTTCACCAATTTTGTCAGACCGGGCGCCCATCTCCTGCACTTTTATTGCCGAAACATCAACCGCTTTTTTAATGGATTGCATTCCTTTGAGGGTGTTCTCCACCTTTGATGCGCCTTGCTTGGCTGCATTAGACGCAGCATTGGATTGTTTCACGACTGCCTGGGCATTTCCGGCTACCTGTTCGATTGCGGCAGAAAGCTGCGCAGTAATTGCTGCGGCTAGATTGGTTGCATTCGCCTGATCTTGGGCTCCTCGAGCAACCCCATCGATCGCGCGAGCCATTTGCTCAACTGAAGTGGCAGTCTGATTGACAGCTTCTGATTGTTGGCTGGTTCCATGTGCCACTTGTTGAATGGTGGTGGCGATCTGATTGGTGGCGCTGGCAGCCTGACCAGCGGATCTTGCCAATTCATCAGAAGTGATGCTCACATTCACTGCGCTTTGGGCTACATTGCCAACCGACCTTCGCAGACTGGTAACCATTTGCTCAAAAGCGTTGCCGAGCAGATCCGTGTCTCCTTTGGCTTTTACGTCAATCGTGAGATCTCCCGTTGCAATTCTCTGGGCATAAGATGTCATTTCTTTGAAGTAACCAATAAGATCGGAGAACGCTCGTCCAATAGCGCCGAGTTCATCTGAGCGGAAGTCCATTTTTCCGGTTTCCTTACGGTTCATTCCGGTCACTTCTGCATCACCAGCTGATAAGAGTATTGACCCTTGAGTAATGAGGCGAATGGGTTTGCTCACCACTTCTCCGACCACAAACCACACTACGGTTAATCCGAGCAGGATCAATACTACCGAGATGCTTACCGCTAACATTGTTTGTTGTTTTGAAGCCTTGTTAACTTCAGAAACAGGAACATCCAATTGAACTGCCCAAGGTGTAGTAGTATTGCCGACAATAATTGGCGAAAAAACCTGCAATTTATCCCCTGCTACTGATATGGTTTGCATTCCAGAATTAATCAACTGTAAGTCTTGTTTATAATCCGCTTGGATTTCACTAAGTGGTTTACCGATTAATTCAGATTTTCTGGTTATTGCAGCAATTATTCCTTTATTGCTGATGATGACTAATTGGGCTGTATTGTTGAAAAGGTTTACTTCATCGGCTGTACTTTGAAGAAAATCCAGCCTGATATCCACGCCTGCAACTCCATAGAAGACTCCATTGCGGATGATTGGCGCCATTGTGGATGTGATAAGTTCCATTTTTCCATCGATCTCAATAAAGTATGCATCAATCAAACACTCATTTTTAGTTTGTTTGGGGCACCGGTAATATTCCCCAACACCTTCGGTGTCGAAATCTGCCAAAGGCATCATTTCAATAATTCCATTCGTCCGGCGCACCCATTTAGGGATGAATCTTCCGCTATCATCAGTTCCTTTAGTATTCGTGTATTCAGAATCCAGGCCATCAAAGGCATTTGGTTCCCAGGCTGTTGATACCCCAAGGAAATGCGGGTTGCTTCTGAGAACTTCGACTAACATGGCGTTCGCCTGGGAGCGAGTCATTTTTCCTGAATGATTTGAATCTTTTATTGATGCAAAGATTTGCGCAAGTGTCCTGGAAGCATCCATTGCCATTTCAATCTCCGCATCAATTTTACTTGCCTCAAAATTAGCATGCCCGAGGGTGATTTTCTTTGCATCTTCAAACATTACTTTCTGAGATGTAATGGCAAAATAGGTAATGATAACCCCACCGACCACAATTAACATCAACCCTACCCAAAAGACGAGTTTGGCCTGTAAAGTTTTCAGTCGAAAAAAATTATTCTTCATTTTTATAAATGCCTTCTTGTCGGTCAATAATCGCGCTGGTTGCCTTTCCATTGTGAAACAAGTAGTTGAAAAACTTTGATATTTTCACCTGATTATTATTGTCCAGGCATTGACTTGAAAATGAAATGAGTAAAAGATAAATAAGTAATTAATTTCAGATTAATTTCAAAATCGTCGCTTAGAAAGCGAGGTTGACTTACTTAATTACATCCGGAGATTTCAATTTTTTCTAAAAGGTCAACCAACTTTTTCTGGTGACTAATAAACAAAATTCAATAAATTAAGGGTCAGTCAATAAATAACACGGTTCTTTTTTGTTCCAAAATGACTTGATGTTCTGGATGGAGAGATGAATAATCTACGTTTCCTTGGAGTTGTAACATAACTGTAAAGTAAATTCACCTTTTTTTGAGGTATATTATATTAAGAGGTTATTTTGCGAACGCTCATTGTTATCTCTTTTCTAATCCTTTCATTGACGGCCTGTGTTCGTGCGTCGAATAACCCGGACATCCCATTGATAAATGAAGCAGTTACATCTCAGCCTGCACTGTCTGCAACCGCTATAGAAAATTCACTGCCAATCGTGATTCCAGAGCCGACAAAAGAGGATGATGGTCTTACTTATGTCGAATTTACCAACGGGAACTTATGGCTGCATTTGTTCTCTCCAAAAGATGGAGATATTGTAACGCAGCCATTGGTAATTGTTTCAGGACAGGCGCCCGCAGAAACAGTCATTAGCCTGAATGAAACGATCTCGCTTGTGACTGAGGATAGTAATTTTTCAATGCCCGTTGTGCTCGAAGAAGGACCAAATGTGATTGAAGTAGTCGCAAGTAATATGGATGGCGATGAGATTTCTTTTATTTTGACGATCTTGTATGAAAAGTAGCAAAGGAGAATTAACTATGAAAACCAAACGAATTTTTATTGTATTATCATTGGTTGTGGCGTTAATCATGATCTCGTCACAGGTGACTGCTTCCCCAAATTTGATCGAAAATAAGAAAACTCCGCCGGGATTACTTAAAACGCCCGGCGTGATGGCTACTCAAAAAGCCGAAGACCGCGCTGCCGGTATCGTTGGAAACCCGCATGGCAAACGCGAAAATTATAAGGGCACGATCACAGCCGTGGATGCCGCCAGTATCACACTCACTTTGAAAGATGACGCTTCAGTAACCATTGTGCTGACTCCTGAGACCCGCATTCGCATCCCATCCGTAAAAGATGCTGTTGTTGATGGTCTTTTACCGGGCATGACGGTCATGGTCCAGGCTATTCGCGGTCAGGATGATGCTCTCACTGCCCGCAGCGTAGTCGTAATCCCGGGAAAACCAACCAAGACCCATCATGTGGGAATCGTCACGGCTTATGAGCCGGGCGTCTCCATCACCATTCAGGCTAAAGACGAACAGTTGTATACCTACTTGCTGACTGAAACAACCAAGATCCTGCCCGCAGAGAGACTGGATCTGTTGGTTGTCGGCGCACGTGTGACCATCATCTCACCCCGTGACGTCACTTCCCTTGATCAGACCGCGAAAGGGATCGTAGTCCATCCGTCATCAGTTGGACCGACAGAAGTCGAACCTACTGAGGTTGAGCCTACAGAAGTGGAACCGACAGTCATTCCGCTATAGCCAAATCATTCGAATTTGGGTATGCTTAAATCAAACAAAATCCCCGGCGTAAACCGGGGATTTTGTTTGATTACAACTTATTTTATTAAAAGAATCCAAACCACCCAAATCCCGATCATCACCACACCGATCATAAATCGTGCCACCACTGCCAGCCCGCAGCCTTTGAGAATCCCCCCGGTTGACTTCAAGCTTTCTTTGAAATCCTTCTTGCGGATCCATTCCACTGCGAGGATGCCTGCCGCGGCAAAAAGCAGCCCTCCGAAGGGAGGAAGCAAAAACGTCCCGGCGATACCGGCTGTCAGTGCCACCAGCACGGCCACCCAGCTTGCGCCGGATTTGCGCGCCTGATCGCCCATTAATAAATTGTCGACCAGGTTCCCGGCGATCATGAGAAGGGTGATGATGCCAAACAGGATACCTGAATAAATATTAAACCCGGTGACAATACCGTACGCTAAAATCGCCAGCCAGATGATCGTGAGACCAGGGATGATGTAGAATAGCAGACCAAAAAGCCCGATCGCCATAACCACGGCCAGCACCGGGATGAACCATGCGGAATTTGCGATATTTTCCATAAGTCAACTTTGTCGGATGGCTTCAAGCCCGCCCATCCAGGGCAGCAAAACTTCGGGTATTTTTATCGAGCCGTCCGACTGCTGATTGTTTTCAAGGAGCGCGATCATCGTGCGCGGCATGCCCAGCCCGGAACCGTTCAACGTATGCACCAGGCGGTTCTTGCTTCCATCTTCGGGTTTGTATTTAATGTTCGCGCGGCGCGCCTGAAAATCACCAACATTTGAAACGGATGAGACTTCCAGCCATTCGTCGCAGCCTGCCGCCCAAACCTCAACATCATAGGTGATCATCGAGTTAAATCCGATGTCGCCGGTGCATAATTGCTTGATGCGGTACGGCAGACCCAATCCGACGCAAGTGGCTTCGGCATCCGCCAGCATTTTTTCCAGCTCTGCCGCGGATTGCTCGGGTGTGCAGTAAGTGTACATTTCCACTTTGTCAAACTGGTGCCCGCGTTTGATTCCGCGCACGTCCCGCCCGGCGCTCATTTTCTCGCGCCTGAAACAGGGCGTGTAAGCGGTGAAGCGCCGGGGAAGGGTGGTTTCTTCCAGAACCTCATCTTTATACATTCCGGTCAACGGCACTTCCGCAGTCGGCACCATCCACAAATCTTCTTCAATGTCATGGTAAAGATTATCTATGAACTTGGGAAGCTGCCCGGCAGCGTAAAGAGTCTCGGCTTTGACCATAAAGGGGGTGTAGCGCTCTTCGTATCCCTGGCGGATATGCAGGTCAAGCATATAAGCGATTACCGCACGCTGTAGTCGAGCGCCAGCGCCATTTAATACATAAAACCTTGAGCCGGTCAGTTTGACGCCACGCTCAAAATCAATGATACCCAGTTTTGTCCCCAGGTCCCAGTGCGCTTGCGGTTGAAAGTCAAATTTTGGCAGTTCTCCGACCGTTCGCATGACCACATTCTCGCTCTCGTCCTTGCCGTATGGGGTCAGCGGGTCAGGCAAATTGGGGATTGAAGCCAGGAAGTTCTTCAGTTTTTCATCCACCTCGCGCACGGTGTCATCCAGGCGGGCGATCTCATCGCCCACTTGACGCATGGCGTCGATTTTCACCTGACGCTCAGCCGGGTCTGTGGTGGCGCTGATCTCTTTGGAGACCACATTGCGTTCGGCTTTCAGTTTTTCCACCCGGGTCAACAAATTGCGCCGGTCAATATCCAGTGAGAGCGCCAGGTCAACCAGAGTCAAGTCCATCTGGCGGTCAGCGAGCGCTTTTTTTACTTTTTCGGGGTTTTCACGGATGAAATTCAGATCGAGCATAATGACCTCTCTTGATAAATGGAATACGCCCCGTTCCTTTGCAGGACGAGGGGCGCGCTCGTGGTGCCACCTGCTTTTACCCTCCGTGAAGAGAGCCTTATTGTTGCGGTAACGGTGCGTCCGGCCCTCTTACGGCTGATTCAGCCCCTGCGAAGGCGACCCACCCTGACGGGTGATCGAGGTGGAAAGGGCGGATTGGCTTTTCCGGCTCGCACCTTCCGCCGGATCTCTGTATAAGCAACCTTACCGTCTTCCTCAAGTAGGTCTTGTTGGTTAGATTATACAACATTATAAAGAGTGTCGAGCAACAAAAACCGGCTCGCAATTCGCGAGCTGGTTATGGTGGTTAAAAAGTCGATTTTAGTGAATAACCTTCCACAAGATCGTCTGCAGGATCATCGCCAGGATGAACACTCCCCCATAAATCCGGGTGTGGATGAATGCGGCTGCCACGTACCACAACGGCCAGAATTCCTTCGCTTCCGCGGGCATCTCAACTGGGCGCGGGTGGGTGAAGATGTAAAGAATGGTTTCCCGTTCTTTTTTCTTGAGCAGGAGGGGGGTCACTAGCACCAGCAGCATGATCCAGGAGTAATACTTGGGGATGAAGAAAATGGCCAGCACGGGTAAAATGTATTGCAGTGCCATCATCACCAGCACTAGCGTTCGGCTGAGCTTTTCGCCAAGCAGTACTGGCAGTGTGTGGATTTTCTTTTCTCTGTCTTCTCTGCGTTTGTCAATGTGCTTGCCAAAGATGACCGTCACGGTTGCCAGCGCGTAAGGCAGGCTGGCCGCCACAGCTCCCCAAGACCACGCTCCAGTGATGGCATAGAAACCACCGCCGATCATCAAAGGACCCCACACCAGGAACACTGTCAGCTCACCCAGCGCGATGTATTTCAACGGCCAGGTGTAGAACAAGACAAATACAACCCCGGCGAACATGAGCACAAGTGTGATCAGTGGGTTGCCGGGCTGCGGGCTGGATTTTTGGGTGAGGATCAGGATGAGCCCCGCCGCGGCTGCAATCGCGCCAGTTGCTGCAATATAGGCATAAACCTGTTTGATCGACAACAATCCGCTTTCGAGTGGTTGCGGACCATATTGCGTGCGGTAATAGTTGTCCTTATCAACTCCTCGGCGATAATCTGTCAGGTCATTGACCAGGTTGTTGGTCGCGTGCGCGAAATACAACCCGATCGCCACCAGCAGCAGCCGCCACCAGGAGAACAGATTGACCGTGGGATACCCGCCAATGGCTGCCAGCAAACCGGCAATCATCGCGGAAGTGAGGGTCATTACCAGTACGGCGGCTCGGGTGGCGACAAGCCAGCGGGAGACCAGATCCAGGTTGTCCCATTCCTCTTTGCTGATACGAGGAATAACTTGCAGCGCTTTCAACCACATTTTAAAATTCATCAATCATCACCTTTTACGAATAAGAATTTGGAAATTTCAGGTTTTATCTTAACACCAAAAAGTCATTTTTTGTGAAGATAACTATTGTCCAAAGGTTGGCTGGAGATTTATAACCTTCGCGTCGAGACTGGCAAGATGATGCGTCCTTCGGCGGCGTCCCCAAGCCTGGTTACCTCGGCAGGGTTTGTATAAGCGCACCAGGCTGTGAATGCTGCCACCAGCGCATTCAGTTCAGCAGATGAAAAAATCTTGCCTTCGGGCAATTTACCTGAGAGCAGTTTATGGCGAGTGATTTCTTCAAAGAATTCCATCGCATCGGGGACGTTGAGACGTTCTTCCTGCAAGGCAAGCTGGCGTTGAATGCGGCCTTCCAGTGAGGCAGCGGGCAGGGGTTTGGCGCTGAGCAGAACGGCATAAGCGCTGTCTGCATGAATTTCCATCAATTGGCGTTCATTCCCCGGTGATGGCCAGCGCTGGAACCCGGAAGCTGCCAGTTCGCTAGAAAATCGCAACAGGCGCTGCAGTGCGAGGGAACTATTTTCTAACGCGGATGGAGTGCGCATAGTCGAGAATCCTCGTGTGATTAGTTCATATTCGCATACGCGTAAGTTGGCATAGCGGTTGCGAGACGGTGACGGATTCAACAATTTTCTTTTGTCTTCATCTGCCATTAAACCCTCGTTTAAGGTTATTGGCGAGGTGATGGCCGCGATGGTCACCGCGCTGCCCGCAACCAGGCTCTCCCATTCCAGTGGAGTGGTTGCGCCGCGAAAGAGAATGTGGCGTGATCCATCCAGCACCGCGCAGGTGATCCTGCCGCGCGGTCCGCTGAGATCAATGCCAATAAAGTGAGTCAGGCTGAGGTCCATACTTCAATCAGTGTAGCGGATAACAACCGATTTCGCAAATGGAAATTCCCCTACCAATTAAAAATTTTTAGACTAAAATTAGCCAGTATGGATGAACAAGCGCTGATCCAATCTGCTTTGAAAGGTGAACTGGATGCCTTCAACCGCTTGATCCTGGCGTATCAGGATCTGGCGTTTAATGTGGCATACCGCATGCTCAGCGATGAAGACCTCGCCGCGGACGCGGTGCAGAACGCCTTCATCTCGGCTTATCGCAATCTAAAAATGTACCGTGGCGGTTCTTTCAAAGCTTGGGTGATGCGCATGGTCACCAACGGCTGCTATGACGAACTCCGCCGCCAGAAGCGCCGCCCAACCACGCCCCTTGAACCGATTAGCAGTGAAGACCACGAGGAGATCGATTCACCGGAATGGCTGGCTTCCGCTGACCCAACCCCTGAATCTATGATCGAGCAGGCTGAGCTTGAACATGCCATCCAGCACTGCCTGGATAATCTCCCGCTGGATTTCCGCACCGTCGTGGTTTTAGTGGACATTCAGGGTATGGAATATGAAGAAGTTGCGCACGTTGCCCGTGCTCCCCTTGGAACAGTCAAAAGCCGCCTGGCGCGCGCGCGCCTCAAATTACGCGACTGTCTGCAAGGTTTTCAGGAACTTCTACCCGCCCGATTTCGTCTTGAGGGTGAGGTGCGCGAATGAAGGTGACTCTTACCCAAAAAGACTGGATGTTGATCTCCGCGTATCTCGACGAGCGGCTCTCAAATGCTGAAATCGGTAAAGTTGAGTCACGCCTGAAAACAGATCTTCAATTCAAACAAGCGTTCACTGAAATTCAATATGCACGCCGGATACTGCGTTCTCTACCAATGAAGAGAGCTCCTCGAAACTTTACTCTTTCTCCTCAAAGGATCAAAATGCCAGTCCGGCGAGGTTGGTTTCAACCGGCGCTGAGTTTTGTTTCAGCTACAGCCGCACTCGTCCTGATTGTTGTTTTTGCGGGCTCAACCTTGCTGCCCATGCTCGGAGTAACCAAATCTGCGGCGCCGATAATGGCGTTAGCGCCAGAGGCTGCGATGGATACCACGCAAAAACTCTTGGGTGAAAGCACCGAAGCGCCCATGATCATTTTATGGAACCCTGCTCAGGGTGCTGGTGGGGGAAATGGTAATGAAGCGTTGGGCAGTTACACCAGCGGTCCTGGCATTGGCGGAGGTGGAGTAGCTCCCACCGAAGCGCCGGTTATTCCGCCAGCTCCGATGGCAGCAGAATCTCCGACCGCCAAAACACTGACGCAGACTCAATCCGACCCTTCCACCTTGATCCTGGGTCTCCCTGAGCCCGGCACCGGCGGCGAGATCATCAATCGTGATTTCTCTAAATCTGAACCGTCCAAACCCGCGCTGCCCGCGTCTACCTTCTGGATCATCAGCCTGGCTGCTCTGTCGCTGGTTAGCGGCGTTCTGGCTTTGATCCTGCGCAGGCGCTAACCTTGCATTCACACGACCCCTATAAATTCTGCCCAAAATGCGCCAGCCCGCTGACGCTTCAACTTCAGATGTCAGACGAGCGCCCCACCTGCCCGAATTGCGGTTGGGTGCATTACGAAGACCCAAAGGTCGCCGCGGGGGTGCTGGTACTGTGCGGGTGTGAAGTGCTGCTCGTGCGGCGGGTAATGGAACCCTACATTGGTCAGTGGAGCATTCCGGCAGGTTTCGTCAATGCCTGTGAAGACCCGCAAACCGCCGCAGCCCGCGAATGTCTGGAAGAGACGGGGTTAACCGTCCAACTCGATGGATTATTCGAAGTGCTCTCGGGGCGCGAACACCCGCGCGGTGCGGATATTCTATTGATCTATCGTGGATCGGTGCAGGGCGGAGAACTCACCGCCGCAGATGACGCCGATCAGGCTGGCTGGTTTCAATTGGATGCCCTTCCGCCGCTTGCGTTTGAAACCACCCGTAAAGCGCTCATCAAAGCCAGACTCGAAATCCAGTAATCCCCTTAATGATAAAATGGTATGGATACTGCAACCAACCTCATACTGGTTTGTTTGAGTAATTAACGAAGAGAGACCCCATGCCAAAAACCCCTTACTCTCGTTCGGCGAACACCAAGAAAAACGCGGCTCCTGCCAGGCGTGGAACGAAAAAATCCGCGAAACGCAATGGCGTTTCAAACTTGACCACCGAACAAAAGGTGGATTTTATCGGCGGGCTCATCGCTGTGGTGGGCATCCTCAGCCTGGTGGCTCTCTTCACGCGCAACAACGGACCTCTCACGGGCTGGGTGGCGCAAACCATGTCGCAGATCGCAGGCTGGGGCGGATTCATCATCCCGGTTGCCATGACCGTCGGCGGGCTTTATCTGCTGCTGCGCAAGGTGGAAAAGCTGCCGCGCCTGTCAGGCGGACGTATCGCGGGCATTGTGCTGGTCTATCTCAACGTCCTCACCTGGCTGCACTTTCTCGACGGCGGCGGCTTTACCTCTGCCCACGCAGGTTTGGGCGGCGGTTATATCGGCGGCGGATTTGACGCCATGCTGCATGCCAGCCTGGGCGCAGCCGGCGAAGTGGTCGTGCTCATCGCCTGGCTGCTCATTTCTGTCATCTTTATCGTGGATATTTCCATCCCCGAGCTTGCAGCCTGGGTAAGCGGCAATGTAAAAAAGGTCGCCCAACCAAAGCTGACAGGCTTTTCTCAAGAACGCACCAGACCTTACGTTCAACAAAGGCATATCGACACTGACGACTCTGTGACTCTGCCGCAGGGTTTCAACCCGCTTGATCTTAGCGCGGAATCCACACGCGCTGCGCAGCTTCGTCAACGCCGCGAATTATCAACTAAACCAGGCGCCACAGGACAGCCTTTCACGTTACCTTCTACCGAGAAAATCAACGCCGCTCCCACGGTGCATGTGGGGGTGAGCGCATTCAAACCCGAAAAACCCTGGCTGATTCCCGCCATCGCGGATATCCTCGACCCGGCTTCACCGGCGACTGTGCAGTCTCATTATGACAAAGACCGGGCGCGCATCATTGTAGAAACGCTGGCTTCATTTGGTGCGCCATGCCATATCGTCGAAATTCACCGCGGGCCTGCCGTCACGCAGTTCGGCGTGGAACCCGATTTCATTGAAAACCGTGCCGGGCGCACCCGTGTGCGCGTCTCCAGGATCGTCAGTCTGGCGGATGACCTCGCCCTGACCCTGGCTGCCCCAAGCATCCGCATCCAGGCTCCTGTTCCTGGCAAGGCATATGTGGGGATCGAAGTGCCCAACACCGAGCTGACGCTCGTCTCGTTGCGCGAATTGCTCGAAAACGATGCCTTCCGCAAGATAAAATCCTCTTTGCGCTTTGCCCTCGGCAAAGACGTGGCGGGCAAACCCGTCTGCGCGGATTTGACCGCCATGCCGCACTTGCTCGTGGCCGGCACCACCAATTCCGGAAAATCTGTGCTGGTGAATGCCATTCTCACAAGCCTGCTACTCAACAATTCGCCCACCGACCTGCGCCTGCTGCTGGTCGACCCCAAGCGCGTGGAATTGACCGGTTACAACGGCATCCCGCACCTGCTCGCCCCGGTGGTGGTGGAGGCGGAACGGGTGGTGGGGGCGCTCCAGTGGGTGCTGCGTGAAATGGACACACGCTATAAAAAATTCGCCAAAGCAGGCGCTCGCAATATTATCGAATACAACCGCAAGGGGGAAGACCACATCCCCTATCTCGTGATTGTCATCGACGAACTGGCTGATCTGATGATGCTCGCCCCGGATGAGACCGAGCGCAGCATCACCCGCCTGGCGCAGCTTGCCCGCGCAACAGGTATTCATCTCATCATCGCCACTCAACGCCCTTCGGTGGATGTGGTGACCGGCTTGATCAAAGCCAACTTCCCGGCGCGCGTGGCTTTCATGGTCGCCTCGAATATGGATAGCCGCGTCATCCTCGACCAGCCCGGCGCCGATAAACTGCTTGGGAGGGGCGATATGCTCTACCAGGCTCCTGACGCACCCGCGCCGGTACGACTGCAGGGTGTGTATGTCTCAGACTCTGAGATCCAGCGCCTGGTGGACTCATGGCGCGTGATTGCCATGAACCGCACCGCCGAAGGCGGTGAAGCGCCTGCCAGCCTGGCCATGGAAATGTACACGCCGGGCGCTCCGCTCAAACAGGGCATGCTTTTTGATGAAGGCGAACGCGCGGGCGACCCGCTGCTCAAAGACGCAATGGAGATCGTCAGACGCGAGGGCAAAGCCAGTATATCGATGTTGCAGCGCAAAATGCGAGTGGGCTACACCCGCGCCGCGCGGCTGGTCGACACGCTTGAAGACCAGGGCATCATCGGTCCGCAGCAGCACGGCTCGCAGGTGCGCGAAGTGCTTGATTACGGTGACTCGCCCACTGCTGACGAGACTGTGAATGAAGAAAGCTAGATCCTTTCTCACGCAGCCCACGGGAAACCATCCAGGGTTCGAACAGAACACTATGTACGTTAAGCACGCGAAGAAACTCTTTCTTATTCGAACAAATTGGATTATTAAAACCTATTGCCATAGGTCGTATAATTAATTTACACAGGTTAAATATCCATCACCTCCTGACATCGCAATTCCTGCCCATTTTCGCCTCATTAAGTACTTGTTGCTGAAGGCAATTGAGTGTCTTTCTGTTTGCGCTTCAATGGACCATGGAGGCGATGAGTATGGACGGGACAATGGTAAAGAAAGCTAAGATTCGGCGAGCGGTCAATTTCATCATTGAAGAAAACATCGAAGCCGTTCAATGGCCGCGGGAATGTTCGGCTTGTGGGGGAATACCAACCATTTTTGACCGCATAAAAATGGAAAAGAAATTCAAGAATTTCGGTATTATCATATCTGAACTTCGCAACATCCCTTACTGCAAACCCTGTTTTCAAAAAGTGATAGCCACCAAAGGACTGGATAAAATTGTGCTTACCCTTGCACTGATCTTTGGCATCCCTTTGGGTTTGTTGCTGTCTTATTTGATGGCAAAGGATCCCGGGACACGGATCGTATGCCTGGGGCTGTTGTTGGTTGCTGGCGTGGGCATCGCCTGGGTGTTCTTTTATCTATTGATCCGCTTCCCTGTTAAGTCGATTTTCAAGAACAATTTCACAGAATATATTGATGCATGGTTGTTCGAGGATGAAAAGGCAGACCGCACTGAAGGATTAAGTGTTATGGTTTCGATCCCGAATAAAAGGTTTGCAGAGAAATTTGCGGTTTTGAACGAAGTTCCGCCTGGAGGTGTGAAATGAAAGCAGCTAAATCCGTCCAACCAGTCATCCCCGGTCTGGCGTCTCCATACAGACGGTTGATAGCCAGGGGGATCGATCTTGTCATTGGCTGGTTCGTGATCCTCCCTCTTTCAATTGTCGTCCTGATTCCGATTTCGAACGCAATGGGGGAAAGCGAATCAGCCAAAACAGCCTTTGGGTTAATCTTTGCAGGTTTCTTCGTACTGGTGCTGATCATCTATGACACAGTCATGACCGCCCTACTGGGTCGCACGGTGGGTAAGATGGCGTTAGGGTTGCGAGTGGTCGATATCAATGGCGATAAGCTCACCCTGGGGAATGCCTTTCTCAGGTCGCTGCTGCTCTATTTTTTTGGTGTGGTGATCCTCTTTGGGATAGTCATCACCGCATCCATACTTGGATGGGTGTTTTTCGCTGGTTTGGGGAAACATCAGCAGTTTCCTCATGAAAAAGCAACGAAATCTTACGTGATGATGAAATCAAAGTCTGGAGTTGTTGAAGTAATAAAAGTCACTCCGCATGATGATCTTGAAAGATTGAAAGATTCAGGCTTGATATCAGAGGAGGAATATACCCGCAAGCGTAAGGAATTGGGATATTAGCAGATCGGAGTAGAGATGAAATACCGTGGAATATTCTTTTTATTAATTTCAGTGATCGCACTGGTGACTCTTGCTACCTGTGGTAAACGCGCGGTGACTCCGCAAGGCGGGATTACGGTTGGCGGCACGATCTCCACGGATCGGGCGGCATCCGCAGAGATTTTTCTCGATGTTTCTGACGACAGCTCAACCATCGAAAAAGTCAGCCTGGTTTTCACTGACCTTAAGTGTGAAGGATTCACCGCCGGAAGTATGATGACCACGGTTAGCGGGTTTACCCCGATCACAAACGGTGAATTCCAGTATAAGTCGGCCGATATCGGTGAAATCAACGGACGGTTTACCTCCTCCACTTCCGCTGAAGGGACGATCCACCTCGCGTTCTATGATGGCAAAGCCGAATGCGGCACCTCGGATTGGACGGCCAAGGCGAAGTGATGCAACGCTGTCGTCCTTAATACGCATTTTTCAGCGAATTTTACCGCGGAGCGCTCCATGAGCAGAAAAGCCGTTTGCCCCGTAGTCTTTCTTCTGGTATTGTCATTGATCCTTTCCGGCTGTAAGGAGAATACCCGCGCAACCGACCAACCGGCGTCATCCACTCCGGTTCCACCGGCTCCCTCTGACACCGCTACGATAACCCCCACAGCGACGCTTTCGATCACCCCCATGTCGTTGACTGTTGGCGGCCTCTCCGGCACGACAATACACACTGTTTGCCTTTTGATAAACTCCACCTTTCCAGAGCTGGATGCCCCGGCTCCCCTGGATACCGTTGAAGGTGTGACAAAAATTCTCGCTGCGAACGGCATCCGCGTGGTGGATGACCAGGCGCTTTGCGAAGCGACGTTACAGCTGAACCTGATCCATAACGCTTATGCCGCCCATTATTCCAATGGGGGCAATTGTTACACGGGTGCAAGCGCCGTGGGTACGATCACCATCCAGCTAAAAAGCGGTCAGAAGGAGGTGGCGCGCCTCGCCGGAGCAAGGTCTGCGCCGATGATCATCACAGAATGCCCCAAGTCTCCCAAAGAAGCTCCTTTTGATATTGCTTTGGCTGATGCGCTCGCTGATGGCTTTAGCCAGCTCTGGTCGTTTGAATTCCTGGCCAATGTTCATAAGAACCTCGCAGTGCCTTCGATATATCGGATAAAGTTTGCTTCATATTGCCTCGACAATTATAAGCATGATGACAAAGAAGCCCTGCCTTGCCTTTTGGAACTGGCAGCTACAAAAAACCAACACCAGGCTGGCGCTATCCACGCCCTTGGGAAACTCGAAGAAAAAGCCCAATCAGCGATCCCTCTTTTAATCAGCCTGCTTGAAAAGACGCCGAAGCCCACACCCACAAAAAGCTTGATGTATTTTGGTCCGGACACTTACATTCAGGATAACGTGATTGAAGCGTTGAAAGCCATCACCGGGCAGGATTTTGGCTTTGACGCCGCCAAATGGAATGACTGGTGGTTCTCCGGCAGGTTGACCCCGCAATTTACCCCCCTGCCTTGCGGCGAATACCAGTATTCGACCGGGAAGGTGATCCGGGTATCCGGCGTGATTGACGACCTTGGCTCCGATGAATACGACACATGGATATTCTTTATGGTCGGGGATTGTCATTACAATGCTGACATCTGGGCTGAGAGCCTCCCGAATTTTGATGCTTCGCTCCTTGCCTCATTGCAGCCCGGTGACCGTGTGGCGCTGACCGGCGTGGTTACAGGCTGGAATAAAGGTCTGACATTCTTTGATCTGCAATCGATCGATTCGGTCGAACCGGCGAAGTAATCCGCGACTCGAGAGGGGAAGTGTCTGCACACGCGCAAGAATTGGGACACTAAAGGCGCAAAAGCGCAAAATCAATGACTGTGGTTGTTCTGACCGCTGCATAAAATACTTGCGTTTTTTGAATAAATGTATTTAATAGAACCATCGGTTAGTCGCGGCGGGGACTTGTGTCGACAATAAATAGTTTATGGACAATGCCAAGAACTTCAAGATTTGTATTGATTTTTATCGTAATTTGCCTCATCCTCCTCGCTTCAGGCTGCGGATTGGTCCCCAAGGGCATTCAGGAGATCTTCATCTCGGCCACGCCCACCGCCACGAACACCCCCACCAACACACCTACGCCCACTGCCACCGCTACGCCCACCATCACTCCCTTGCCTCCAATATTCCTCTACCCCTGTACTTATATTGACGATTGCCCTGAGGCCGTTCCTATCGAAGACCTCCTCGGTCACGCTGCCAGCCCTGCCCAAATGTATCATCTGAATATTCCTTATAATCAGACGGTTCAGGTGATTGTTGGATATATCGCCATAGACGAAGCGACTTTAAAGCGAAACCTAGCGCATATCCAATGGATTTATACGATCGATGGAAAGGATTACTTCCAGGAGCAATGGCTAACCGGCGGGGTCGTCCCAGATGAGAAGAATCCCTCCATTGAATACCCCGGCATGTGGCTTGGTGTCAATATGCAGGGCTGGCAGCTTGGTCAATCCCACGTCATCCGCATCGGTTTTCGCCTTGCCGAAGACGTCAATGACGGCTGGAGTAATCTCGAAAAAGGGTACGCCTATGTATTGAACTTTAACATAACCCCCATTAACCCGCCCACCGCCACGCCAACTGCCACCATCACTCCCAAACCGCGTCCGACCACCATTCCGTTTACCAAAACGCCCTCTTGCAGCGTGGATTCCTCCATCGAGATCGAGAACACCACCGGCGGATACGTCATCCTCAACCTCAGCGGACCGGCCAAATTTAAGTTTAACATCCCCACCGGCACCACCACCTGGAACGTTTGCAGCGGTTCTTACAGCTACACCGCCTATGGCTGCGGCGGCGCCTCAGACACCGGCGCCATCAACAGCGGCGAGAGCCACAAGTTCTACTGCGTGACGAATTAGCGGGGGTATTTTTTTATTCTTCGTGAGGCGGGAAGATTATAAAATTATCCAAGCTTAGATATGAATAATTTCTATATTTATTCTGTATGAATAATCATGGAAAAGCATATTTCCATATTTAAATATATAATAGTTCCAATAAAGCAACTACCCAATCGAAATTCGAGGTTTCAAACCATGGCAGATAGTCTCTCTCCTGAGCATCGTAGTTGGAATATGAGCCGGATCGGTTCAAAAAATACAGGACCGGAAATTAAAGTCCGTTCTATTCTTCATAAAAACGGTTATCGATTTAGGTTAAACGGAAAAGTGGGACGTAAACTATATCCAAAAGGGTATTTGCCTGGAAAACCCGATTTGGTTTTGGCTAAGTATAAAGCAGTGATTTTTATTAATGGATGTTTCTGGCACCAACATAATGGATGTAAAAAGGGAACAATTCCAAAAACTCGAACAGATTGGTGGCGAAAAAAATTACATGAGAATTTCGAAAGGGATTCAATAATTAGAGAGCAACTCAAAAATTTAGGGTGGAAAGTATTGATTGTATGGGAATGTGAAGTTCAAGGCCAAATATTTTTAGATGAATTAAATGCAATAAAAAATGAAAAGGATTGTTATGGAAACAAAACCGATTAGTAAAGAGACGATTCCTTTTAAATTTCACCCCAGGTTATTTACTGCGTTAGGTGCTGAATTAGTTACGAATGATCTGGTTGCGATTCTTGAATTAGTAAAAAACTCTTATGACGCCTATGCAAGTGAAGTTATCGTCAGAATTTATCAAGAAACTAATGGTCAAAAAGAGAATCAAATTCTGGAAATATTTGACGATGGGCAAGGTATGACTCGAGATGTAATTGAAAATGTATGGTGTGTTATAGCTACCCCTTACAAATTAGAAAACCCAATACAGACTTATCAAGGAAATAAAAGAAGGGTTAGTGGAGAAAAAGGACTTGGCAGATTATCCGCTGCAAGGTTGGGCTCAAAATTAACTTTATTTACGAAAACGATAAATAGTGAGAGTTGGATTGTTGAAGTTGATTGGGAAAAATTGGCAAATGGGACCAAGGATGACTCATCGGATGTTGAGATCGATAGGTTCACAAAGGAGGTATTTCCGAAGGGGCATGGTACCTTAATTCGGATTACTTCTTTGCATGATTATTGGGATGCTGAAAAGATAGAGGACTTAAGAGATCAATTGGCACGTTTAATTTCCCCATTTTCGAAAATGGACGATTTTACTATCCGCCTCTCAAATTCGGCAACTGATGAGGGACACTCCATTGAAATAACATCACACCTGTTTTTATCAAAACCACCTTATATGATTAAGGGCAACATCTCAGTGGATGGGAGATTGGATGCAATTTTTACATCAAATTCTGAATCTACTCCTAATAATCGAATAATCAAAGAAACTATTTGGGAACAAGTAGATGAAAAATCTCAATTACCATTATTTGATGGCGAACAAGTACGATTAATAAATCCAACATGTGGCCCTTTTGATTTTGAAATTAGGGTTTGGGATTTGGATGTGGATTCCATCCTTGAATTATCCAATAGATTCAATTTGGATAGGAAAACGATTAGAAATGAGTATCTACTCACCAGTAAGGGGGATAGGTAAAGAAGGTGAGCCAAAAAGGGATTGAATCGCATCAAAAGCCCGTACGCCAGATAATTCAGCGGTGTCA
>WOUT01000061.1 GCA_009773005.1 Chloroflexota bacterium
CAATGGATGCCAGGAATAATGCAAAGGGGGTTGGCGCCGATGCCTGCCCGCCGCCCAAAGGAGGCTGGTCAGTCTGCACAGTGTATGGACCAAAATGAGCGTCAACACGCGCCCCACCGGGAAAATCGATCATCATTTCCATAATTCATCTCCTAAAATAAGCACTAATTCTCTGATGCATAAAAAGGTTAAAAAGTGACAAACTTAGCCAACTAGTTGTGTAAAAGAACAGCGAATTCGTACTCACGTATATTATTTAGAAACATAGTGGAGTTATGGTATTATTTTAACAACAACACGCATAGATTGCGTACGATTGGGTTTACTTGTAAACATTTAGTAGTTAGCAGAAATACAGAGGAAAAAATGACTGAACAAGCCACAGCTTTTTCGGAAAACGAACAATTGCGCGGTTTGATAGAGCAATTAAATTCATACATTTCCACCTATCACGGCGGTGAAGTAGAATTCGTCTCATTTGACGGCAAAGTGGTTAAAGTAAAACTGGGGGGCGCTTGCCTGGGATGTCCGCTATCCCCGGTCACCGTAAAAGGCTGGGTAGAAGGCACAGTCAGGCAGTTCTTTCCAGAAATTGAGAAAGTGGAATCTATCAACTAGGCAAAACGGCAGGCAAGCGCCTGCCGTTTTATTCCAAACAAACTTCAACATGCTCATGATCTTCTTTATTTACCAGATCCAAGAGCAGACTAAACCGCCAGCTGCAGGTATATTTCATAATTTATCAGGTCCAATTTATAGTATTGTCGTATGAAAACAGTCACTTTTTTAATTCGCTTAGTACCCTTCTCTTTCTTAACTCTGTGCCGAA
Source organism: Chloroflexota bacterium (assembly GCA_009773005.1). GTDB lineage: Bacteria > Chloroflexota > Anaerolineae > Anaerolineales > Anaerolineaceae > UBA6107. The sequence goes on from WOUT01000061.1 coordinate 830, forward strand.
AATGTCCTACATCTGCCAAATGTTTTTTATTTGCGACAATCTCTTATGTTTCGATCGTCATAACCGCGGTAACGTTTTGTGTGAACAATAGCGGGAGGTTATGAAATCTTGCTGGGATAAGATAAAATATATCCGAGGTTGCTTTGAATTTTTTTTCTTTGATCCTTGGTGTCGGCGCATCTTTAGGTTTGGTGAGAGTTCTGCAAGCATCACTGGCAGGGAGGGCTCTCGTGGCCCGGGGCTGTGGTTGGCGCATACCTCTTTGCCAGGTTTGCGGTTGTTTTGATTCGAAAACCCTATACCTTGGTTCTGGATAAATTGAGTGTGCTACTGCTGCCTATTGCAACAGCGGTGTGGCTGGGTTGTTGGAAGGCCGGAATCGCATATGGACAGGTTTTAGAAACCGGTACCTGGTGGGGAATTCTGACAAAGGATGAATCCGGGTTGGAAGCCATACGCGTTCCCGTTCAACCTGCTGCGGCATTGAGCCTGCTGCTCATTTTGGGAATTACCGAATGGATCATTGTCAGATCTCAGCCATTGGGCGTAAAAAACAGTATTATTGGACTTGTATTTTCATTGCACGCCCTCCTTTTTTCATTCATGCGGGTTGATCCGGTACAACGATTTCTCAGTCTAAGGCTTGATTCATGGGCAGCGATACTCATCCTATTGGGGTCATCCTTTTTGCTTCTGATTAGGATTCGCAAGAAACAAAAGCGTCTATCAATTAACACAAAAACCACTTCTTGATGGAGTTATTAAGGAATTTGAAACTTCCTCTTTCCCGGGTCAATACGATTTTTGGGGATGTGCACAAAAATTAGTAAAAAATTTCATCTTATAAAAACCCCTTACACAAGAACGACTCGGATTTGATCTTCTTTCCGGAACTATCTTGGACAGGGTACGTGCTCTAAAATCTGGAACCGAAGAGTGCTGTCTGGTCAGATAATTCTGACCAGGTCTTTCACCAACAAACGAAAGCCAACAAGACGATCGATATCATTGTTGGATTTGGAGAAGAAGACTTCCGGAATAGATTTTTCATCGCGTCCGCTTATCTTTCAAGTGGAAAATGCCTTTATATTCATCACTAAGTTCACTTGCCTGCTTAATGATTTTTTGACGAAGGCCGCTTCTTTGCTTGTGGTGACGAAGCGCGAGGCCTTGACGCGCGTTTTAGCCGAGCGGGGTTGCCGTATTCAACCCGGAGGGCGAGATAGCCGGTCAGGGTCCATAGCGCCATGAAGCACTTGTTCATGCTATACACGACGTAATCCACGTGCAGCGCACGAATGTCAAACTGCCTCTCGTGTGAGACGAACGACCCTCGCTGGTGCAGAGAAAATTGATCTGCATGAATAACGAGAAAAACCAAAAAAGATTCCGTTTAAGAGTAAAATGAATTATCCATAAGTTGAACAAAATGGAGGGATTCATGTCTGATTTATCAATAGACAACGAACTGACACGCAAGATCCTGACAGGTTTCATAACCACAGAAATCCAACGGTCAGGGTTTACTCGGGCAGTGTTGGGGTTATCCGGCGGTATTGATTCTGCGCTGGTATGTTACCTGGCGGCAGAAGCGCTTGCACCGGAGAACGTTTTGGCGATCAGAATGCCTTACAAGACCTCCTCACAGGATTCGCTGGACCATGCCCAATTGGTTATTGATACATTAGGTGTTCAATCCTTGACGATCCCGATTACCGAAATGGTTGATCCAATGATCAACCGTTTTCCAGATATGGAAAACCGCCGCAAAGGCAACATTATGGCGCGCCAAAGGATGATCATCCTGTTCGACCAATCAGAAGCGTTCAAGGGTCTGGTATTGGGAACTGGCAACAAGACCGAAATCCTGTTAGGTTACTCGACTTTATATGGTGATTCTGCCTGCGCAATAAATCCAGTCGGGGATCTATATAAAACACAGATCAGACAGCTCTCAAAAAGCATGGGTATTCCCGCACCGCTGATTGAGAAAGCCCCGTCAGCCGACCTGTGGGCAGGTCAAACCGATGAAGGAGAACTTGGGTTCACATACGAACAGGCAGATCAATTGCTCTTCTTGTTAATCGACAAACGGTATAGCCCTGAAGAATGCGTGGAAGCAGGATTTTCCGAAGTCTTTATAAGGTCGGTGATCCAACGCGTACGCAAAAATCAATTTAAACGCGTCTTGCCCCCCATTGCGAAATTGAGCAACCGAGCAATAGGATACGATTTTCTATATCTTAGAGATTGGGGTACATAGCAGCTGCTCTAGATGGAGAGATTTATTTCAACGATTCATTCATGGATGACCACTCATCCATGTACTCTTCCAAAGCAGATTGGAGAAAGGTGTAGTCAACACCCAGTTTTTCCACCTGTGAAGGGTCCAACGGTGGAGATTCAAGTTTTATCTCAATTTCTCTCAACTGATTTTCAATTTCGGCAATTTTTTCTTCCAACAATTTGATTTTACGGTCAATCTTATGCCTTTCACCTTTACTCAACCCAATGTTTGGCTGCACAGCGCGCAATTCATGTATAGCTTTTATTTCTACGGGCAAAGTATTCTCAATAGATGTTTGTTGGCGATACGCTTTATACTCGCTGTAAGTCCCTTTAAAACTAATCAGAGTCCGATTCTTGGGGTCAACTTCCCAAATCTGGGTTGCCAGGGCATCAATCAGATAACGGTCGTGCGAAACAAGCAGGATGGTTCCATGAAATTCGGCAAGCACCGATTGCAGAATTTCCTGCGAGGGCAGATCAAGATGATTGGTGGGTTCATCGAGCAGCAGAAGGTTTGATCCCTGCAGTGCCAGACAGGCCAACGCCAGCCTGCCGCGTTCGCCGCCCGAGAGCAGATTGACAGTCTTAAAAACATCATCGCCGGTGAACAGGAATTTTGCCAGGTAATCCCGTACTTCTGCCGGCAGCATCTTTGGCATCACCCCTTGAATTTCCTCTATTAATGTCCATTCCGAGTGTAAACCTTCGTGGGCTTGGGCGAAATATCCTGTCTTAAGATTTGAACCCAGCACAGCTTCGCCAGCGAACGGAGGAATTTTTTCAAGGAGGGTTTTTAAGAAAGTTGTTTTACCGGCGCCGTTGGGACCGATAATCGCAGCGCATTCATTGCGAACAAGCGTGAGATCTGGAACAATAAATAAAGGTTTTCCTTCGTCGGAAAATCCAACACTTAGCGAGCGGGTACGCAGAACCAAATCTCCCGAACGATCTGCAGTTTTAAGGTTGAGGTGTAAGGAACGTTTTTGGGTTGGGGGCGTCAAGCGTGCTTCTTCAACCAGACGTTCAAGCCGTTTTCTGCGCCCTTGTGCCTGGCGCGTGTTTTGTCCGGCGATATTCCGCCTTATATATTCTTCTTCTTTTTCGATGAAATCTTGTTGGGCTTGATATTCAGCCAGCCGTCTTTCATAACGTTCCTGCCGTTGGAACATGTAAGCGCTGTAGTTACCACGATACTCCTCAAGAGAGGGAGTCATTTCCCAAATTGTGTTTACCACTTGATCCAGAAAATAGCGGTCATGCGATACTATCAACACTGACCCCGGCCAATCTTTGAGGTAGTTTTCGAGCCACTCGACTGCGGCAATATCAAGATGATTGGTTGGTTCATCTAAAAGCAATAGGTCGGGTTTTGAGAGCAGCAATTTGGCGAGCATCGCTCGTGTGCGCTGCCCTCCGGAGAGCTGTGACACAGGCCGTTTCTCATCTTGACGGTTGAACCCCAAGCCGGTGAGGGTCATGCGAAGTTGGGTCTCGTAGGTGTAACCCCCCAAATGGTCAAATTTCGCCTGCGCCGATCCATATTGTGCAAGAAGATCCTCGGAATTTCCTTCATTGGTTAACCTGGATTCAAGTTGATGGAGTTCAATTTGCAGATCGATCAAAGGTTGAAAAACGCTTAATACTTCAGACCAGAGTGTGCGGTCAGAACGAAGCACTGCTTCTTGTGGTAAATAACCTGAAATTAAACCCCGAGCGCGACTCACTATACCGTTGGACGCTTCCTCTTCGCCTGTCAGGATGCGTAAAAGTGTGGATTTTCCGACCCCGTTCGGTCCGACCAGACCGATGCGGCTTTTATGAGGAACACTAAAGGACAACGCGGAGAATACATCGAGTGCGCCAAAGGATTTTGAGAGGTCAGTTGCGGTCAGGAGAGGCATGCAATAAATCCACTTCAGGTCTTTCGAAGGAGAAGTATACCATACGGAATTATTTCAAGAAAAAACCCCAAAGGCCTAACTCTTTGGGGTTTCAAACTAACCAAAGAAAATTATTGTGAAACTTGCCATAAATAGAGTTGATTATCCAACCCGCTGGTTGCGATGAACTTGCCGTCTGGTGAAAATGCCAAAGTGTTGATCTGATCTGTATGTCCTTCGAGTGAGGCCAATAATTCTCCACTGTTTAGATCCCACAGTTGTAGTGCTTTTGCCGCGCCAACTGCCAATAACTTGCCATCCGCAGAAAAGGCTATCGCGTTTGCAGGGTCAGTGAGCGTAAGTGTTTTTAGCTCAATCCCTTGGGGGGCGTCCCAAAGAGTTATGGCAGGCGCCATGTTTCCGTTGACTGTTTTACCACTAGCGCTCGCAAGGATGGTGCCATCAGATGTGAGTGCATAAGCCGAAATAAAATCTTCATGCTCAAGCCTTTGGCTCAATTTTCCCGTTTCTAACTCCTGCAGTTGAATCGTGCCGCGGGCATGCCAAACCATCCACTGCGGGCTTTCTTTAAACCCGGCGTTGAAAACAGGAGCAGCGGTTTCAAAACCCTTTAATACCCGAACTTCTTCACCGGACACAAGAGAATAGAGAACCACCTCCCAGGTTTCTCCCTTGGTCACGGCGATATATCTAAGATCAGGAGAAAAAGTGACATTTCCGATCAGGAAACCAGGCGTGATTGTTAAGATCACAGCGTTTCCGGCGCCTAGGTCAATCAGAGAAAAAGTGGTTAGATCCAGCGAAATGAGCGCAGCAGTTCTACCGTCTACAGCGATTGCTGAAACCCGCCCAGATTGGGTGCTATAGATATTCATTGGTGCAAGATCAGGAATATTTAGAGAGGTCACGCCAAACAGCTGTGTTCCGCTGCCATCCGAATTTTGGGTTGAGAGCGCCAGAGTATGACTGTCGCTCGCCCATACCACCTGTTGAACGTTACTGACTGCGGCTTTATTGACAACTGCCAATGCGCCGGCATTTTTGGATGTGATTACAACCGGGATAGCAGCAGAAAGCGTGGTGGGTGAAACGGTTTCACCAGAATTATTTACAAACGAAGATACTGTAGGCGTGGTTTGGTCTGCCGGTGGAGTGATCAAAGGCAGGGTGCAAGCCGTTAACATTAAAACCAAAGAAAAAGTGAATGTTCGCAGCAAAAATTTATTAGTCATAGTCATTCCCTTCAATGGTAAAGCGAGACCTGTCGTGATTATACTCCCGGCTTAGTGGAGCAATTCGACAATTCTTTGTTCACCCCAATCAACCGCGCTGTCTTTGACTTTATTGAACTGGACCTCCAGCATTCGAAGAAAGGCAGCTTTTTGATCGTTTAACCAATGGTCGATAGATTTTTGGAACTCGATCCTCCATAGTTCGGTTTGATCTGAAATCAATTGCTTTATTTGCGCATCCCAACCACCTGATTTTCCTACAAACACAACCGGACGTTCGTTTAGCATGATGATCGCATTCCCGAACCCGTCCACGGTGATCTGGGTACCGAATTCATTTGATAAACTCGCGCTGTCAGTGGAAAAAGCGGTCAAGGCACTGGCATTGAGATTGGTTAGATTTACTGGCTGGGGAGTATCACCGTCTTGGGTTCGCCATGCGAAAATCTTTATTCCACCGGCTTTTTGAAACCGATATTCCTGCACAGACCCTGTTTGCCCTTGCACTTGACCGATGGGTTTGGCATTGAACAGCAAAGCAGAAAGATTGGTCATTGCCGCCTTGGCATACCACTGGCTGACAGGATCGATTTGCCAAAACACAAGCGGGATCGCGTTGTTTCCCATTAACACGATGCTGGCGCGCACCAAAAGATCAGATTCCAATTGACCGATCTCGATGCTGCGGTTTGCATGTAAAGCGTGAAGTTCTTCCTGGCTCCAGGTCAGTCCGGTGATATAAACCGGCTTTCCGCCCAGTTGTCGCGAGAGCTCTTGCAGGGATTGCACTTCGGCAGAAAGATTGGCCGGATTGACCGGGAGCGATGACCCGCAAGCCTGGTTGGTTGTTGAAGCCGACGGCATCTCCGGAGCGGCTCCGCCGCGGCCTGGTTGGTAAGAAACCGCGTCGGCTGCATTCCATCCCTTTGCACCGTTGACCTCCAATAGAAAAGTAAGCGGGTTCATCCCACAGTTCCCAGCTGTGGTGCTTACCAGGCTGCCGATCCAAACCTCATCATTCGGATCGACATTCTTGATTATCTTGCTGGCAGCGCGCAGCATTTTTGAATAAAGGATCGGGTCTGGTTGAGTCCACGCGTCAGGCGTTGATGGGAACAGAAATGCGCTTAACCCGCTCGAAGAATTGACCTGATAGCCGATTTCCCAGATATCAATCTGTTCACCAAAGTGGCCAACGGCAGCTTGGATAAATTTTTCCCAGCGTTCACCGAGGACTTTTTGATCAATGGCATTCCCTGAGGTTGAAAGGTAAACTGGTCCACCAGTAAGTACTGCAACGGTCGTAATCTCACGCGCTTTTGCAGAGGAGAAAAACAAATCCAGAGGCAGGGCGGCAGACCAGTTGTAGACGTCGGGGGAAGTTTCAATCGAACTCCAGTCCATTTCAATTCGCACATACTTGATGCCTGCTTGCTGGATCGCGTTCAATTGGCTGTCGACAGCTTCCATCGAAAGAGGGGGTGAAGTCATCAGGTCAACCCCAATCCCCTCGATGAGTGAGGAGGAAGAGGGTGCAGCAGAATTGAAAACAAAAATCCCCGCGCCGGCAATGAAACCGATCGGGATAATGTGACGGATGAGATAAAAAAGCAATTTCATAGACAAATCTCCCAACGTTCAGGTTGCAAGAATAACGCCAACCACTTGGGCCCAAGGCAAAACAGGATTTCACCCGGCTATTTTGAAGAGGATCAACTTACTGAAACAGAGTGTTTTTGTTGATTTTTGAAAAATAAAAAGAGCGCCCACAGGGAAATACAAAAAGCAATCATCAATAGGCCGATCACAAGATAGATAGTATCTTTAAACCCCATGACTTGTAAAAGAGATGGAGCGCTTGTGGCATCCATGTGGATAAACCCGCCGGAATATGCTGCGACCCGGTTTTCCCAGAATGCCCCAAGCAGGGCTATGCCGGTGGTTTGCCCGATCGTACGGGTCAGAGAGAGCAGTCCGGAGGCTACTCCAAGCCGGTCGCGCGAGACCGAGCCCATGACCGCGCTATTGTTTGGAGATTGAAATAGCCCGACGCCGATGCCAATTGGAATAAAACGCACCAAGTAACCTAGGGTAGTCGTGTGTTCAGATAACGAGGATACTGCAAAAAAACCAATGATCAGCATGGCTAACCCCAGGGTTGTGATTGGCCGTGTACCTATCCGGTCAGACAGCGCTCCTGATAGAGGAGCCACAACTGCCACGATCACTGGTGTAATGGCCAGCATCAATCCGGTCTGCTGAGGCCCGTACCCTAAAATGTTCAACAGATACAAGGGCAAGATCAACATCGTCCCGGCGGTACTGATAAAAACCAAAAAACCTGTGATCAGGTTTATCGAAAATTGATTATTGGAAAACAATTTAAGATCGATGATGGGTTGTTCAACTTTACGCTCAGCCCAAATGAATAGCATTAACGACAATGGGCAAATTCCCAGCAAGGTAATTACTACCCAATTGTTGAATCCGCCATTTTGCCCCAGCGATAGTGCAACCAGAAACGAAGCAAGGCTAACCAGCAATATACCCGCCCCGACAAAATCAAACTTTTGTGTGCTCCTGATCGAGCGGTCAGGTACGAAACGTAAAACCATTAATATACCAATGATCCCAATGGGCAGGTTGACGAAAAACAACCAATGCCATGTAAGTGATTCAAGAATTATCCCTCCGATAGCTGGTCCTGCAATGATCCCGATCGAAACCATTGTGCCCATGATTCCAAGCGCTTTACCTCGCTCTTGAGAGGGAAATGCCTCAGTGACGATGGCTATACCTAATGCCATAATCATCGAGGCGCCGACGGCTTGCAGTACGCGAAAACCGATTAACCAGTAGATGTCTGGTGAAAGACCGCACAAACCGGAACTCACTGTGAAGATCGCCATTCCGGCAAGGAATAGTTTCTTCTTGCCGACCATGTCTGACAAGCGGCCAATGGAAAGCATCAATGTAGAAATCGTCAGCATATAGGCAAGGACTACCCACTCGATAACGGCGAGGGGCTTTCCGAAGTCGCGAACAAGAGTGTTCAAACCGATGTTTACGATGCTGCCGTCAATCGTTGCAAGGAAAACCCCCATTGCTACCGAGACCAAAACCATCCATTTGTAACGCGGATTTTCTTGATTCTCTGCCATGAGCCCTCGAGGTCAATCAGAAATAAGAGTTTGATTATAACATCCGTGTTTTAATGGTTTCGAAAACTTGCCACTTCCAATTCATTCAACAATAAAAGTTGGTTTTTCAGAGGGAGATCCGTATGGCAAAAAATCCACTTTTGACATTGTTTTATTGATTGCGCGGACTGCGGCTGGTAAAAGCGAGATAATTGACTACCTCAAACGGACTCCATTAGAAGAACGGGCACGTCTTTTTCATATTGGCAAATTCGATGAGATGGATGATTTTCCAATGCTTTGGGCGTAGTTGAAAAAGACGTGCTCCTCGAGAAAATGAGGCGCTAGCGCCTGCATACTGATATGGAAGGATATTTCCTTGGTCAGCATCCCTGGGATCTTCTGAGCGAATGGATTGGACTGGAATACCAGAAGAAACAGCGGGATATTCCCGATGATGTGACCGCCCAACGGGGAAATGCCTTGGGAGAGTGATTTGCGCAAGTTCTTGAAAACTGTGGAATTTTTACCATTAGCCGATAATTTAATTTATCCGTTCTCAAAATGAGGTATATTTTGTCGGAGCTGCTGGTAGGTCGACAACCAATATTCAACCGCTCGATGGAGGTTTATGCCTACGAGCTGCTTTACCGTTCTGATCAGAACAACCAGGCGGTTTTCAATGATGGTGACCAGGCCACCATGCAAGTTATTCTCAATTCATTGGTTGAAATTGGGTTGGAAAATATTGTCGGGGATTCTTGGGCATTTATCAACCTGACTCGAAATTTCCTCCTGGGAAAATACCCGATTCCATTGCCTGCCAACCGGGTGGTGCTGGAAGTTCTGGAGGATGTTAAATCAGATTGCGAACTAGTAAAAGCGGTCGGCGACTTGCGGAACGCTGGTTTCATGATCGCACTGGATGATGTATCCGATTTGAACCGCATAAACCCATTTTGTGATTTTTCTCCGATCATAAAACTAGATCTAATGCAGATTGATCCCTTTGTTTTACCTGAAATCGCTGCAGGAGTGAAAGCGCGTGGATTGAGACTGTTGG
>WOUT01000062.1:0-9402 GCA_009773005.1 Chloroflexota bacterium
TTTAAACGACTCTCTGAAATCTACTCCCTGCTCGGTCAGCCCGCCCGTTTGCAGATCGTGGCGCTGATTGGCAAAGGCGAAGTTTGCGTTTGCCACATCAAATCCACGCTTGGCTTCCGGCAGGCCTATATTTCACAACAGTTGATGGGCTTGCGTAAAGCCGGCTGGGTCACCACCCGACGCAAAGGGCGCAAAATTTATTACTCGCTCACTGATGCGCGCATGCTTGACCTCCTTGAATTCACCGCCAAAATTTTTAATCTCAACATCGATCTGCCGCAAATTCCCGAGGTCGATGGCTGTGCGTATTACTCAAATCCAATCACCCCTAAACAGTAAAAGGAATACACCCTATGACTACCACACCCGCTCCACGCAGACTCTCTTTCCTCGACCGCTACTTGACCCTGTGGATCTTTTTGGCAATGGCTGTCGGGGTCGGGCTGGGTTTCTTTCTGCCTGGCGCCAAGGGCTTCATTAATCAGTTTCAGGTCGGCGCTACTAACATCCCCATCGCCTTTGGGTTAATCCTGATGATGTATCCACCGCTCGCCAAGGTGCATTACGAGGAACTCGGTGACGTCTTCCGCAATTTCAAGATCCTTGGTCTTTCGCTCGTGCAGAACTGGGTCATCGGTCCGATCCTGATGTTCCTGCTGGCTGTGCTCTTCCTGCACGACAAGCCGGATTACATGGTGGGCTTGATCATGATCGGTCTGGCGCGCTGCATTGCCATGGTGATCGTATGGAATGACCTTGCCAAAGGCGACCGCGAATACGCCGCCGGGCTGGTGGCTTTCAACAGTATTTTTCAGGTGTTATTTTACAGCGTGTACGCGTTTGTGTTCATCACCCTGCTGCTGCCGGTCTTCGGGCTGGAAGGCAGTATCGTCAAGATCACGATCGGCGAGATCGCCAAAAGTGTTTTGGTTTACCTCGGAATTCCCTTTTTCGCGGGGATCGTCAGCCGGTTCCTGTTGATCAAGTGGAAAGGCAAAGACTGGTTCCAGCACAAATTCATCCCCAAGATCAGCCCCATCACCTTTATCGCGCTGCTGTTTACCATCATCGTCATGTTCAGCCTGAAGGGTGAGCTGATCGTGCAGATCCCGCTGGATGTGGTGCGCATCGCCATTCCGTTGTTGATCTATTTTGTGATCATGTTCGTGGTGAGCTTTTGGATGAGCAAAAAAGCCGGCGCCAATTATCCCCGCAGCACAACGCTTTCTTTCACGGCTGCCAGCAACAATTTTGAACTGGCAATCGCGGTCTCTGTGGCGGTCTTCGGGATCGACTCAGGGCAAGCCTTCGCCGCGGTCATCGGTCCTCTTGTAGAAGTGCCTGTGATGATCGGGTTGGTCAACCTGGCCTTCTGGTTCCGCAAAAAATGGTGGAAGCAGGAAGCAGTAAACTAGAAATTTTTCTGAAATAAGCGAGCCAGGTTCATCCCGCCCCACACAGCAGAAAGACCTAAAACGATTTGCAGCACGATGTTCAACGCGAACTGGAAGTTCAGCCCGCTCTTGAGCAAATTTACCGACTCAACCCCGAAGGTCGAGAACGTGGTGAACGCGCCGAGAATGCCAATGATAAGAAAGTTGCGGGTATCGGATGAAAGGATTTTGCTGTTCTCGGCAGCAACCGCCAGCACGCCGATCACCAGGCAGCCTACCACATTCACCAGCAGGGTGCCCAAAGGAATCTCGGATTTTGTTTTGAAAAGCTGCATGGAAAGGATGGCGAGATAACGCAAGACCGCGCCAATAAAGCCGCCGGCGCCAATGATAAGAAGATCGCGCAATGGATACACTCCTGGAACAAAGATGCAGGAGTCATCAGCGCGGAGGCGGTTAAGGCGGACTCCATCGCCGCGACGTCAATTTTACCCCACTCACAGAATACGCGTAATACCAAATGGTATCGACAATCCTGCCTGTTTTTATTTTGAATTACTTATCGGTGGTCGAATAAATATCCCCCTCCTGCTATCCTGTTTTATCAAAAATAAATATAGTAATATAATTTCAACCTGGCGGTTTTCATCGCCCAATTAATTTGTCCGCTAAACTACTAAAGGTTATCAATGAGAAGAATCATCCTGCTGATCGTGATCCTCCTTGCTGTTCTCTATATTGTGGTCAGTTTTACCCAATTGGAAAGCATTATTGAGACATTGAGAAAAGGGAATTTACCTTTTCTGCTGGCCGCATTTTTATTTGAACTGATTTGCCTGTTCAATAACAGCGTCACCTTTGGCGCCTTATTTCGTTTGGTCGGAATGAAGGAGGATCGCTGGCATTTGTTTCTAATGACGACGGCATCGACATTTATCAGCATGATCACGCCAACCGGGGGCATGGGGGGGATGGCTGTTTTTATTGATTCAGCCAGACAGCGCAAACTTTCCACTGGACGGGTGCTGGTTGTCGGTATTCTATATCTTTTATATGAGTACGCCTCTCTTTTATGTGTCGTGATGGTCGGGTTTATCGTTCTCATACGAAGGAATAACCTGAATACCGGAGAGTTGACTGCGGCGAGTATCATGTTTTTAATTGCCCTGGGCGATGTGGTTGTTCTTTATCTTGGTTACAAATCCAAAGACAGGCTTGGCAGGCTCCTGGCAGGCTTATCCCGCCTGGTCAACCGCTTGCTGAAACATTTCATTCACCGCGACTTAATAAATGTGGAAAATGCTTACAAGCTATCCAGCGAGATCTCTGAAGGAATCTCGACCCTGCGCGGAAACCCAAGAAAGCTGATCTGGCCTTTTCTGTTTTCTTTGAATAATAAGGCGATTTTGATAAGTGTTTTGGCGTTCACTTTTCTTGCGTTGGATACCCCATATTCAACCGGAACCCTGATCGGCGGGTTCAGCATCGGTCATCTTTTTTATTATATTTCGCCAACCCCGGGCGGAGTCGGCGTGGTAGAAGGCATTTTCCCGTTAGCCTTAAATTCGCTGAGAGTGCCCTTTGCAAAGGCTGTTTTGATCACGCTTACGTACCGGTCGATCACTTTATGGTTCCCGCTATTGGTCGGGTTTGTATCGTTCAGGATCTTGCAGAAGAAGCACGGGGTTTGAGAGGACAGAACCCTTGTGCTTTCTAAATGAAAGAAACGGGAATTCTCAACGATTTACTTACATGATAAAATCTTCAAAATTTTCCTTTTTGATAGCGGTCAAGCTAGAATCAGGATAAGACAGGTTAAACTCTTTGCAAACCGTTTTTCTAATCTCCCCGCAAGTCCACTTAAACTCATATCCGTAGAGTCTGCCACTATGTTCTTCAACGCAATCTATTTCTTTTTGGTCGTACGTCCGCCAAAAATATGAGTTAACAGACTTTCCTGCGGCTTGGTTTGCTTTCCGTCTTTCAACAACAAGGAAGTTTTCCCATAGTTGTCCGATATCCTGGCGTAGATTCGGGGAATTGAAATTCTGGATTAGACTGTTTCTTACTCCGTTGTCATAAAAATAATAGCGAGAATTCTTTGTGACTTCCTTTCGAAGATTTCGGGAAAACCCCTCAACTTTAAATATCACAAATGTCTTTTCAAGCAAATCAAGATATTTTTCAACTGTCTGCCGATGTAATGCCAGGTTTGTCGCCAATTCAGCAAGTGAAACTTCTGACCCAATTTGATATGCCAGTAATCTTAGCAAATTAACAATCTTATCTGACTTTCTCACTCCATCTAATTCAAGGATATCCCGGTACAAATACGAACCTACTAGGTTGTTAAGAAGTTGTTTTCGCAAGTCGAGGTCGTCTGTCGCTGCAATTGCGGGGTACCCTCCCCACACCAACCACCGATCCAATTGAAAACGTGCTTCTATCATTCCAATAGTCTCGCTAACTTCTGCATAACTTACTGGAAACAAGGTGAATGTGAGCGTTCTGCCGGTCAGCGGTTCACTTATCTTATTCGCCAAATCAAAAGACGCTGAGCCTGTGGCAATAATCCTTGCTTGAGGAAATCTATCAACTAAAATTTTCAGATTTAACCCAATATCAGTAACTCTCTGAGCTTCATCAATTACCAGCAATTCAGCATCTCCAAGCACTTCGCCAAGGCGCTGAACACTCTGGCTGGAAAGTACCTCCCGGTACATCAATTCATCTGCATTAATAAATCGGCTGCGGAAAGGGCTCACTGCGATCAGCTCTTTAACCAAAGTGGTTTTACCTACTTGCCGCGGACCATACAAAACAACAACCTTGCCGGGGAGGAGAGAATTGATAAGTCTTGGAAGAAGCGAACGCTTAAATTTCATATTTACATTATACCTCCAATTTTATAATTTCATTATAGTATAACGTCTGTATTTATATATATTTGTTATAGTATAACGTTTGTATTTATAAAATACAGTGTAAAGATACTGGAGGTGAGCGCCTTTTCGATGTTAAAGTGGTCCCAATTTGGAAATTAATAAAACAGCCAGTCAGTATCAACAATACAGCCTCCGTTATCATCCCAATCACTGCATGCCTTGTGCCCGCTTGGATCGTTGAAATTGATCGGATTGTTGTTGACATACGCGAACCGGTCGTAAGACTTTATACTCCCCGGGTCTGGAATAAGCGTATCTGCCTGCACGAATCGGGCTAGCGCGGCATCATACCCGGAGTAATCAGCGCTACATCCGTCTGTGACCCGATTTCCAGTTGTGGAACTCAATCAACCTATCAGGTGAATTACAGGTTTTTTAAAGAACAGGGTTTCAATACATATTTCCAAGCACGCTACAAGATCTTTATGTCTTATTCCTTCTCCCCCGAGAACTCGGGCAGGTACCACTCTTCCTCTTCCATCAACCCCGAGGTGACCTGGTCAAGCGGAGTGAGCGGGTCGTCCATGCGCACCTGCAGGCTGATGCCGGCCGTGCGCACGCCGTTGGAGGTCATCACCCGCCTAACTCGGTAGCGCAAAAAGTAACGCTGCACCAGTTCGGTGTTGAGCACGTCTTTGACCGTGCGCACCGAGACGGCGGCTTTTTCAGCGATCTCGCCCATTTCGGTTTCCACCACGTTGCGCAGCTCGCCGGTCATGGGGTTCCAGTAGCACAGCGAGCGCGCCGCTAGAATGACGGTGAAAGCCGAGTGCCCCAGCAAAGGCAGCCAGTTGGCGAAGAGGTAATTGGTGAGGTACATGCCGCGCTCCGGCTGGATGAGGCGCGCGCGTTCGCTGCCGTAGGCGCGCTGCAACATGAATTTGCGCGAGCGCGGGTCGGCGGGGGGTTCGCTTTCGTCGTCGGTTGCTGCCTGCGCGGCGGATGCGGACCTTTCATTATAGAGCGCGTCAGGCTCTTTGGCTTGCGGTTCCGGCTCGGTTTTTATGGGCTGCGTTTTGAGCACGCTCGTGGATTCGCCGCCCTTGTAGAATCCGTTCTGCACGATCACTTTAAAGGTAACCGTTTCATTGTAAAGACCTTCCAGGCAGCGCGCGATCTGAGCGCTCAAACGCTCTTCGACCCACGCGCGGCCGTAGGTGTTGTAAGCCCCCACCGTGAAAATGTGATTTTGATATCCGATCGGCCGCAATGGCTGAACCCAGGTTTCGTAGAGCGCGCGCGACATCTCGTGCCGCAGCTCGCCCAGCACCATTTCCCAAGCTTGTTGGTAGCCCGGCAGGTTCACCCCCAGCGATTGATTTTGAATCGATCGGTCCATTCGTTTTCTTCCCGGAACCTTCGTCCGCTCCCTGTCAGGTTATCCCGACCGTTCCGCGTCCGTTTTTAGGCACTCCCGCATTGTTCTATTGTAGAACTTAATTTCTATTAAATCCAGTCCCAATTTCAAAAAAGCACATTTTTTAAGGTTTCAAATTTTTTCTTGCGGTCTTGCGCGTAATTTTTTCTACCCGAAACCCACAGGGTTTTTGGAAGAAACAATTCATTCCTCGCCGACCAGCTTGTCCACAAAGGCTGAAAGCACGCCTGCCCCAAGGTCATCACCAAGGCGTTCACGTAAGTGCGTGAGGCGCGCTGAGCAGATGCGCGTGAGGATGCCAACGGTTTCGCCAGCGGAAACCTTGCGTCCCATTAGATCTGAAAAGCGTTCCTGCCAGCGGTCAATCTCGGTGACCTCGCCCTGCGAGAGGGTGAGCCCCACTTTGCGGCGCGGCACAATGCCAGGCGGGCGGCCCGGCGAGCGGAGTTCGGGTTCGCTGGGCACACTGCGGGCTTCATAAAGTTGTACCCATGCACTCCGGTTGGGGTTCGTATTAGCAGCCATACTCACTTCACCTTCCGAGTGATCTCGACACTGATCATGGATTCGTCACTCTGCAGCAAATGGTCCATCGAAAGGGCGCACAAGCGAATGATCTCGCGCGGCACACCCTGGGATTTCTCATACAAGACTTCGAAGGCGTCGTCGTTGATCAACGGTTCAGCCCGTCCCGCCACCCGCAGCCGGAAAACCACCATCTGCAGCGCACTGGAGAGGGTGAGAGGGGGCAGCGCCAGACGCACGAACACGCGCGCGTTGACTGACTTGTTCAACTCGAACACACTTGACATTTCGGACTGTCCAAACGCTAGCACTTGCACGACTTTTGCGTCATAATCAAAGTTATACAAACGGTGCAGCACTTCCAGCGCTTCAGCCTCCATCAACTGCGCGTCGTCTAGCAGCACGATGACGTTGTGGTTGGCGGCGTAGGCGTCTGCCATGAATTTTTCTAGCCCTTCCATTTGGCGCTGGAAGGAACGCTGGGGAGGAACACCCAAAGTTTGCGAGATCTGCCGGGCGGCATCCATAGCGGACTTGAAGGCGGCGGTATGGATATAACAGATATCAATATTTTCTTCGGAGGCGTAAACGTCATACAGGCGCCGGGCCAGCGAGCTCTTGCCCATGCCCATGTCGCCAGTGATCAGCGCCAGTCCGCGCCGCCGCGAGATGACCCCCTGCGCCTGACGGTACACCGCCAGATGCTCGGGGCCAAGATACAGGTAGCGCGGGTCAGCCGAAAGCTTAAAAGGATCCTCTTTCAGCCCCAGCCGTTCCAGGCGGACCAATCGCCATTCACTATCATTCATAGAATCAAGCATGTGCTGTTCCTCCTGCTCTTAGATTATCGCACGAAATCAGGACAAATTCAAGTGAATTACGCTATTTATACATTATTAATCATGAATTAGCGTAATTAGTTGAAGTCTGCTTTGTTTTATGCTAATATATATTAAAGAGTAAAATTATTGAATAAAATCGCTTAAATAGGTTGTTCTTAAGTGAAGAAGGGTCAACAAGAGAAGAATGGCAATCACAATCACTATCGCCAATGAAAAAGGGGGGGTCGGCAAAACCACCACCGCGGTCAACCTGGCTGCCGGGCTGGCTCTCCGTCTGATCAACCGTGCGGGCGCCGCCAGCCGTGTGCTGCTGGTGGATATGGACCCCCAGGGGCACGCCCTGCTCGCCACCGCATTCGACCGCAGTCAGCAGCGTCACCCCGCATCGCTAGCCTCGCTGCTGACCGAGACGCCCCCGCCCTCCGCGCAGCGCCTCATCCAAAAAAGCGAACATCATCCCAACCTCTTCTACATCCCCTCGGATCACTCCGAGATGATCCACGCCGCGCGCGAACTGCCTTCCTTGATGGCGAACGAGACCCGATTGCAGCGCGCGCTTGCCTCGGTGCAGAGTGACTATGCCTACATCATCATCGACACACCGCCCACCACTGGCGACTTACTGATCAACGCGCTCGTGGCTGCCAACCTGGTGATCGTCCCGGTCGAAACCAGCTACCTGGGCGTCTCGGGGCTCATCGAACTGCAGCGCACCATCGAACAGGTGCAGACTCACTTCCGCCCCGACCTCAAGATCCTCGGCTATCTTCCCACGCTGTGCGAAGAGCAGCGCGTTGAAGCGCAGGAGATTTTGGCTGAACTGCAGCAGCGCTACAAGAAATTGATCCTTCCGCCCATCCACAAGGCTTCCGACCTGGCATACGCCCACTCCAGCCACATGGATGTGTTCAGCTACCGCCCGCCGCGCGTGCGCACAAGCGAGAATATCGCCTCCAGTTCCCGCGCCACCCATGAGTACGCCGATTTGGTGGAAACCGTAATGCAGAAGACCCAACCCAAACCCTGACCCGGTCTGGAGTAGAAAAGGAAGTTCCCCTTATGCCTCCAAGAAAACGTTTCAGCGCATTCGATGACCTCTCACCTGCAGCGTCTGATCAACCCAAGGTCAAACCACCGGCGCTGACCGGCCAGCCCTCCAGCACGCCGGCAGTGGAGCGCATCGAACGCCTGACCCCCACCCAGATGATGCCCGACCGCTTTCAGCCGCGCCGCCTGCTACCGGCCTCTCTGCGCGCGGATTTCTTCGGCGGCAGGCTCAACTGTTATCAGGCCGCCATGGAATGGCTGGCGCTGGCGCGCGTTGACCAGGGCAATGCCCAGGAAGTGGAAAAACTGCTCTCGATGGGTTCTTCTTTTGAGGAGCACGGGCAGATCAAATCCATCACCGGCAAGTGGGTTTCCAACTCGACCGGCGAATATGTTTTTCAGATCGAGACCGGTGAGCGGCGCTATTGGGCGGCATGCTTACAATACGCATCTTCGGGCGCCGAAGCAGAACCACAGTTACGCGTCGAGACGGTTGACCACCCTACCCGCCAGCGCCAGGTGCTCGAAAACCGCCACGCTGAACCCCCTTCCGCGGTGGAGCAGGCTTGCGAGGTGGCGGCATTGATCCTCGCTGAACAGGGTATTGAACCCGAGCCGGAACTTTTGGATGATTACGACTTTTTCCGGCAAGCCCGCACCGCGCGCATGCCCTCCGGTCTGTGGGAAAAGATCATCCCGATCATGCAGCTTACCCGCCCGCGCATGGTGCAGCTTTTGAACATCCTGCAGCTCTCTACCCCGCAGCTTGACCTGACAGACCGCTACCGGCTTTCAGAACGCGTGCTGCGCGAAATCCTCTCCGCCCCGCGTGAGCAGTGGGACCGCATGATCCGGTTGAGCATCCAGAACCAGTTGACCTCTGATGAAGTCTCCGAGATGGCTGCAACCCCGATTGCCACCGACACTGCCAACCGGCGCCCGCCCGCTCCCATCCTGCCCGAACCGGGACGGTTAGCCGCGCGCTCCATGCGCCGCTTTGTACAGACCCTCTCCGAACTGGACCGCCTCAGCCGCGATGAAGCGCTCGACGAAATTGCCGACACCCTGGTAGTGAAAGGCAGCGGCAAAGAATCGCTTACCCTGCTTGAGGAATTGGCTCGTTTGATCCGGGCAAGGTTGGACAGAAAGTAATCGATGATTTGTAAATAGGGATCATAACCACCCGTAAAACGGGTGGTTTGCTCTGAGGCTGTAAGCCTCTTAAACCGGCCAGCGTCTAAAGACGCTGGCTTTCACTTCGTTCAAGCCAC
>WOUT01000062.1:9452-12347 GCA_009773005.1 Chloroflexota bacterium
CTAGAGTAGGACCGTACTTAGGAGGATACCTCATGTCAAAATTTAGCATAAATGAACAGTTAACACAAGATTCAACAGATTCAACAAGGACCCTGCATGCAGGAATCGATCTGGCATTGGAGAAAAACGTAGTTGTTGTGATTAACGCAAACGGTGAACGGTTGGATTATTTTAGTTTTCCTCAAGATCGGGGAGGCTATGACTACTTTCAGAGACGGATGAAATCAATCTCACTGAAACAACAAGCTTCTGGTTGGGTGGTAGCCATGGAACCATCCAATTACTTTTGGAAGCTAATAGCCAGCGAATTGGAAGAGAAGGGTGTTACCTATCATCTGGTGAACCCATACACAGTCAAGAAACATCGTGAAGGGGACCAACTTGATCGATCCAAAGACGATCGGCGGGATGCCGTACAAATTGCAGAACTCTCTCGGAATGGCCATTATACAAAGACCCACCTTCAGAAAGGTAAGTATGCGGAATTGCGCCAATATGCATGCCTATATGACCAAACTACCCAAGCAATTCACCGTGAGAAGCAGGTTTTGTGGGGATTGGTCGGGCAAGTTTTTCCCGAATTGTTTCACATATTCAAGAAGTTAGATGGAGAAACCAGCAGAGCGCTTCTAATGAGCTGTGCATGCGCAGCCACAATTTGCCAAATGACTCAGGAAGAATTTATTACCGGGACACGGTCAATGTATACGGGTAAAAAGTTAGCTATATCGAGAGTGCGGTCCGCATACCAAATGGCCGCCACTTCAATTGGGATCACCGAAGGACTTCCGGCCATCCAATTGGCCATTCGAATGCATTTATCTCAACTACAAGCCTTCCAAAACCAATTAAAGCAGGTAACAGATGCTATGACAGCTTGCTTTGTCACCCTTCCGGAAGCCTCTTATATACTCTCGATAAAATCGTTGAGTGCTATTTCAGCGGCTCTCTTCCTAGCAGAAGTGGGAGATCCCAGTCGCTATCAGGCTGCTGCTCAATGGGTTAAGTTGGCTGGGATACAACCTACTCCCAATAATTCTGGTAAAAAACAGCGCAACCGGACGCCCATGTCTCGCCAAGGTCGCCCCCATTTGCGCACAATGCTTTACTATACTTGTCTACGAATGGTCCAACACGACCCACATTTCGCTCAACTCTATTTTGATTTTCAAAGGAGGCCAAAAAACCCACTCACTAAAATGCAAGCCCTGGGTGCTCTGATGAATAAGCTCTTGCATCTCTTGTGGGCTCTCATTCATAATCAGACCTTTTATAATTCATCCTTCGCTCAGTCCATCTGAGCATTGCCTCGCCATTCTGTCATCTATGTGAAGACTTCTTTGTTTGTCGGCTCTTTGACCACCAGGGGACACCGTATAAAACCCTGAGGCGCTTTGCGACCTCGTAACGAAGCTTGGCTGCCCCCGCCGCTTGGACACTTCGAATTAAGTATGTTGAGGCTTTGACCTCGGATGCACTAGGTAGATCCCAAGAATTCCGGCTGGACGATTGCCTGGTGGTTAGACCATCGCCGCGTTCAACGCAGTTCCTCACTTTTTGACTTATATTCCTAGCAAAACTCTGAATTTCGCAGAGTTCTTTTGGATATTCGTCTGTTAATGTACCAGAGCTACTTTACATTATTCCTATAGTATGCTTCGATGTATCCGAAAATATCAGTACGTGCCTGAGAACGGGTCTGGTACTTCTGGTGATGAACCCATTCGTTTTTCAAAGTACCAAAAAAGCTTTCCATTACTGCATTGTCATAACAATCTCCTTTGCCACTCATGCTAACCTGAACCCGGTTAGCGACTAGAATATTACGGATCTGGTGGCTGGCATATTGGCTGCCCCGATCTGAATGATGGAGTAGTCCAAAGTTCGGCTGGCGTCGATAAAATGCCATGCGCAAAGCTTTTTCCACCAGATCTGCATCAATATAACTCGACATCTCCCACCCCACAACTTTTCGTGAGAACAGGTCCAACACACTGGCCAAGTATAACCAGCCTTCAGCTGTTGGAATGTAGGTAATGTCACCGACCCATTTTTGATTAGGTCTGTCTGCATAAAAATCCCGATTGAGCAGATTGGGTGCCACAGGAAAACTGTGCTTGCTGTTCGTGGTTACCACTC
Organism: Chloroflexota bacterium; assembly: GCA_009773005.1. GTDB lineage: Bacteria > Chloroflexota > Anaerolineae > Anaerolineales > Anaerolineaceae > UBA6107. Next base: position 11,592 of record WOUT01000062.1, read on the forward strand.
TGCGATACTTTCGCTGGCCTTTCAAGCCATCCTGGCGCATCATACGGGCCACGGTCTTCTGATTGCAGGTATATCCGTCCTTTTTCAACTGAGCATACACTCTTGGACTGCCATAAGCTTTACGATTCATTTTGTGAATCCGACGGATATGATCAAGCAATGCTTGATTCTTATGTTCTCGCTGGCTGGGCTTTCGGTTTTTCCAGGCATAGTAGCCACTCCGGCTGATTCCCAGTAGTGCGCAGATGCGACCTACTGGATATTTATCGTGGTGCTTGGCTACAAACTGGTATTTCATTTGCCTTCCTTGGAGAACATTTCCAGAACTTTTTTTAGGATCTCTTTATCCTGCCTTAGTTGAAATATTTCTCGTTCCATCTGCCGGATCCGAGCATCCGTGTCCATCATTTTTCCATTCCCCGGAAACGCTTCTTCTTTCCTCGGAACTTTTTCGAATTTCTGTTTCCATCTGGCCAATAAACCTGGAGTGATCGCTAACTCGTGTTCAATATCTGAGGCGGGTCGTTCGCTATTCTCATACATCCGTATCGCTTCAAGTTTGAATTCTTTGGTGTATTTCTTCCGATCTATCATGACTTTCCTCCAGAACCTATTATAGGATCGGCTTAACTTACTGTCCATTTTTTCTGGGGAAGTTCACCTTTCTCTGCTATGTTAGTGGCTTGAACTATCACTATTCTAGCAATTGGGTGATTTGTTGGTTTAACCCTTTGTCTCCACCCGCATAGCGGGTGG
>WOUT01000063.1 GCA_009773005.1 Chloroflexota bacterium
AAATTCCATGGACGAGGCCATTCTTCAGGCGTGGAAAGATGTCGGCGTGCCGCCGGTGTTGCTAAAGCAGATGATCCGAACGGAAAGCCAATTCTGGCCGTCTCATTATTTGCAGACCCATTTCGGGTTCGGGCATATCACCAATATCGGGATGCGGAATGCCCTGGAATGGAACCGTGATCTCTACGCGAAGGTTTGCCCGGCATCGGCAGGCGGCGCTTGCGCCTCCAGTTACACGATAGCCGATCAAATCCTGGCAACACTGGTGGTCACCTGCCCAACCTGCCAATATGGCATTGACATGACCAGAGCCGTCCGCAGTGTGGATATTCTCGCTGAAGTGGTTTTAGGATATTGCTACCAAACCGCCCAGATCATCAACAACGCCACTCAATGGCACTCGAGCATGGTGGTGGATTATCCGACCATCTGGAAACTAACGCTAATGAACTATAACGCGGGCTCCGATTGTGTCTATACCGCGATGCGGGCAGCCTTTTTGACAACCAATGGGCCTGTTCGCTGGGCTGATGTGGTGAGACAGGTAAGCGGTGATCAATGTGTTCGCGGCATGACCTATGCCAATCAGATCACTGCCAAGGTTTACAATTTCCCGCCAAAATAATCAACTAATAATACAAATTGCTTCGCCTGAATTCTTCTAATGCTTGCCACCATTGGAAGAATTTTTAATTAAAAGGATCTCATTAATCTTCTTTTCAAACACTTTAATGCATTTGGGGTCGAATAATTTTCCACTGGATTTCACCACAATTTCAACCGCCTCTTTATCTTCCACTACTTCTTTGTAAGGCCGCCTGGTGACTAATGCGTCGAAAACATCAGCCAAAGCGCAAATCCTGCCGCTCAATGGGATATCATCGCCGGATAACTTATTTGGATACCCCGAACCATCCCACCTTTCATGATGGGTCGCGGCGATCACCGCGCCAGTCTGCAGGATGATGGATGTTGATCCTGAAAGCATTGATGCCCCTTCACTGGTGTGCTTTTCAAGAATCTTCCATTCGCCATCCATATAATCACCTTTGCGTTTAAGAAGATCATCCGGTGTAACTGATTTGCCAATATCATGCAGCTGGCTGGCAAGCGAAATGATCTCAATATCCTTTTTAGGAATATTCAACCCGGCGCTGAGCACCTGGCAATAACCGCGAATACGATTCAAGTGAGCCCGATTATCCCACTCCTTGATCTCTGCAATATATGCGATCAGTTGAATGTATTCATACAACTCATTATTTCTGTTGAAAACCAGAGATTCAAACATATTCCTGCCTCTTGCCTCAAATACCAAGTTGAACTAAACTCACCAAATCACTAATTAGTTTTGTATCATTTATTAATAGAACTGTCAATCAATTAGTTGTATAATATTTACATTGAAGGTTCGCTTGATCAGACAACATGAAAGGAATAAAGGCGCTACCCCTTAGAAGATGCTGAAACCGCGCCAGTGAGTTTAATCTATCTGCTCATTGGAAACGCCGCCGCCGTGTTTCTTTATAGTTCCTCAGGGTTTCTCATCAAGGGAAGGGGGTTTTTATACTACGGTATAGTCCTGCCGTTTGTAAAACATGAGTGTAAAAATGATTTTCAAAATAAATAAACATATTTCATATAAATACATTCCAGGTCAGGCGCTTGTTGAGATCGCCATACTTCTGCCTATCCTCCTGTTATTAATTATCGGAGCCATGGATTTTGGCAGGTTGTTCATCACCAAGATCGTGTTGACCAATGCCGCCCGCGAGGGTGTGAATTACCTGTCGACAAACCCAACCGACAAGGCAGCGGGGTATAGCGCTACGATTTCACTCATACAGGCTGAAGCCCAAAACCAGGGCATAACCATTGCCGCGGGCGATATCATTTTTTCAGGCTGCTGCTCTCAAGGTAACGCTGTTGAAGTAAAGATTTCAAAAAACGCCAAACTGGCGCTTGGAAACGTTCTCCAGCGCATGGGGCTAACCGGCGGTCCGATTAAAATAACCAGCGCAGTGCAGATGGTGGTGCAATGAGAACCCAATCCAGACCTGCGGGTCAGTCGCTCATCGAATTTGCCTTGATCTTTCCGATCGCGTTCTTTTTGATCCTGGGTTTCCTTGATCTTGGACGCGCAGTTTATTTTTACGCTTCCCTTTCAACCGCAGTCCGCGAAGGCACGCGCTACGCGATCGTGAACGGCGTTGCGCTTGATAATGCTTATATTGACCCGCAAAACAACGCCATCATGGACAAGGTATTGGCATACGCGATAGGCCCCAAACTTATTAAGGCAAATGTGGTAATCGCTGTCACAAAAGACCCGAACCAGTTGTCAGGCTCCAGTACTGATGTGAAAATCACAGCCAATTATTGTTTTAAGGCCATTACACCGTTTATTAATCAAATCATTGGCAAAAAATGTCCGTTAACGCAACCCGGCATACCCATTATTGTCCAATCAAAGATGCATGTTGCGCCAGTGGCTCGCTAAGAAAACTTGAGGTGATAAGATGAAAACGAACCCGTTGATTTCTGAAAGCGAAAAGGCGCAAATTCTTCCGATCGTGGTCATTGCGCTCCTCGCCCTTATCGCGATGGCAGCATTGATCCTGGATGGCGGATCTTTAATGTCAAACCGCCGCACGGCGCAGGCTGCGGCGGATGCGGGCGCGCTGGCTGGCGCGCGTGAGCTCTGTCTTAATCGTGGAACAACGGTATCGAAAACGACTGCAGAAACGTACGCGATCAATAACAAGGCCACGTTTGCCTCTGCCACCCCTGTTGCCGCAAACAAAACCGTGAGCATTGATGTGGCAGTCGTTCAAAGTTCCTTCTTTGCCCGCATTTTTGGTAAAAATCAGTTGACCGCTACAGCGACAGCAGCCGCGGGTTGTTTTCCGCCTGCTCAAGGCGAATACCTGATGCCGCTCGCCTGGTCATGCCGCCCGCCGGCAGGTTCGTCAACCAGTCAAGACTGCAATATTCAATCGCTGGATTGGTACACGGTGCTGAATCCATTGATCACTGGAGTTCCAGGTGGCGTTGTAGTAACAGACGTCAAAGGGGTTCAGAGGTCTTATGAGGTAAATTTCTTCACAAAGTATGCCCTGCCCCAAATTTATATCATCATGGATGATATTTCTACAAAAGTTGAAGCCTGTTACCCCTATACTACCTTCCTTTGTGATCTCAATGGCGATGGCAAGAATGATATTGAAGGGGAAGGCAACCGGAGTTGGCTGGATCTTGACGGCGGGGGCGGCGGCGCGAATGAGGTCAAAAGTTGGATTGAATACGGACCGAAGTTTAAAGTAAGCGCACACACCTGGTTAAGCAGCCAGGATGGCGGTATGGCGCCAGCCTATGATTACATGGACAAATTCAGGCTCAGAACGGTGATCTGGGTACCCATTTTTGATGTGGTTTGCGACAAAAATCCTGATGCAAAGCCGGTATGCAAAACTGCAGCCCATGCGGTCGGCCCGGGTGATATCGTTATTGCTGGATCTTCGAATATGTATTTTCACATCGTAGGGATTGGCGCATTCTATGTGACTTGCGTACACGAAAAGAACGGGGATAAATGTCCGGGGTTCGACTGGGCGCAAGAAAAAAATCCTTCAATTAAAAATAATCAAAAATCCATTGAGGGGTATTTTATCAGTGGTTATCCTGCCTCCGGGGATGTTGGCACAGGAGATGTGGACCTTGGCAATTATATCGTCTCATTAACCAAGTGATTTTAATCATCAGTTTAAGGGAGGTTTACATTGTCTAATAAATTGAAAGCGGTAATAATTGTTTTTGTAGGTCTTGTGTTGGTGGGCGTTGGCGTCATTGCCAGTATTCTGCTCATCCAGCGTCTGCAGAGTTCAAGGGCAGAGGTCCAACAAACAGGAGTCGTGGTTAAAACTACTGTTGTAGTCGTCACCCGTGACTTAATGCTGGGAGATCAGATCAAGCCGGAAGACGTAAATATGGTAGAAATCCCGGTTGAGTTTTCTCCCCGCAATGCGGTTACTAAAGCTGAAGACGCCATCGGAAAATTCGTTAAAACAGACCTGATCCAGGGGGAAATGGTGCTGGCACATAACCTGGCAAATCCGACCAATTCCAATCATGATCTGAGTTTTGTCCTCAGTGATGAACATATATTAATGGCTTTTCCAGCAGACGACCTGATGAGCCGAGAAAGTATCATCCAACGCGGCGACATCGTGGATATATTTGCGACCTTTCAGCAGGTAGTTCAACAAATCCCGAATACCACTACCGACACCACCACCACAAACGGAACTCCCCAGGAACCAGTAATGCGCACCTTCACGGTGGACGCATTCCAAAAAGTGTCGGTCACTGCGCTGGTTTTGGAGATCATTCCTGAAGAAAACAATAATCCCCCTATCGTCGGAAGTACTGGTCAGATTATCCCGGCAAAAATAAAAATCAGAGCCTATTTATTGGCGCTGAACCCTCAAGACGCCCTGGTTTTAAAACACCTCAAAGACACCGGCGCTGAATTTGATATTGTTCTCAGGTCGCCAACATCCACTGCTCAATTTGAGCTTACTCCTGTAACAGAAGATTATATTATCGAGTTCTATGGCCTGGAAATCCTGCCCTGAGAATCGTGAAAGGTACTAATATGCCAACATCCACAGAACAAAAGAGGATCCTCGTCATTTCAAAAAATCCAACCCTTGAAAGCTCAATTAATTCAGCAATAAATGGACAGACTGAATTTTTGATGCTAGAAAGTCCCAATCTTGCCAAAGGGATATTGCCAACGATCGCTGAATTGCAGCCAGACGTTATCTTGCTTGATTTTGAGTACCAGGCGAGGGGGTTTTTTGATTTGGTAGACAAGATCGCCACAGAGTACCCCGGCAGCGCAGTCATCGTCATACTCCCGGAAAGCGAAATGTCAAATTCAGAGAGGGTTATCCTTTCTGGCGCGAGAACCTTTATCGTCAATCCCTTTAAACAGGAAAACCTGTTGACAACCGTGCGCCGGGTGATGGAATTGATGGTACGGAATCAAACAGGGTCAGTTCAACCCACTTTGAATGTTTTGGCGCGCCCGAAAAACACCTTCACCGTTTTCAGTCCGAAGGGCGGCGCCGGCACCACCACTGTCGCTACAAACCTGGCGATCAGTTTAAACAAAGTGATGCGCGAAGATGTCCTTCTCGTTGATGGTAAATATTTATTCGGACACGTTGCCCTTTGCTTAAACCTGCGCACCGCCAATTCGCTTACTGATCTCATCACTCATGTCGGAATGTTAGATCAACGCCTGATTAAACAGGTTGTTGTGCGGCACATCTCTGGCGTCAATGTTCTCCCCAGTCCAAATTCCATTTCGGAAGCGCAAGGAATCAGACCTGACGACCTGTTCAAAGTTATCCAGGCTTTGCAGCAGGTATATCCAAATATTATTATCGATGGGGGAAGTCATCTCAATGAAAACACGGTAACGTATATGGATTCCTCAGATAAGGTATTGGTGGTCCTGAATCCGGATCTGGCGTCATTGCGTGATGTTCGTCAATTCATGGAAATCAGCCAGACACTTTCGTATCCACCCGGGAAGATTTTTTTTATTTTGAACCTGACAGGGCGAAAAGCAGATGTCAAGCGTGAAGAGATCGAAAATATATTAAAAATGAAAATTTTTGGAAAGATCCCTGCCGATGAAAACTCGGCGCTGAGCAGTTTAAATGAGGGCGTGCCGCTCGTACTAAAAAATCCAAACCACCCTATAAGCAGTGCGATAACAGACATCGCAAAAGATTTGGCTAAACTCATCAAAAAAGCCAACCAGGACTATTTGGAATCACATAAAGTTGAGACTTCAGAAATCTTGACGAAATCATCTAAACTGGGCTGAGATTTTCAACGAGGATACCCTTGGATCAAAACACGATAACGATAATTTTGTTGATCATTCTACTGCTGAGCGCCGCAGGCATCTTTCTGATCGGAATTTGGCTTTTCAGGCATGGCCCTTCATCGAAATTACAGGGAAGGATAAGTCGGTTTGTTGAGCCAATGGATCAGGCGGGTAGAGGCTCAGTTGGAGAAGCGAGCGCAGACACTGTTCCGGTAAATAGTTTCAGCCAAATCCGGGATTGGATCAATGACAGGCTTTCTATCATATCGTCAGAAAAACTGCAATTAAAGCTTTCCAGTGCATATTGGCCTGTCACAGACACTGAATTTATTCTGATACGGATGGTTGCAGCCATAATCGGGTTTACTTTGGGGTGGTTGATCCCCGGAAATGTTTTTGGGGGGGTATTTCTTGGAGCGCTGCTTATGTTGATCCCTCCCATAATCCTGGATCGAGCCATCGGGCTGCGGCAGCATAATTTTCAAAATCAACTGCTGGATGTGTTAGTAATGATCAAAGGCGCAGTGCAGGCTGGTTATAGTTTATCTCAAGCATTGGATATGACCGTGAAAGAGCTGACCCCTCCTTCCTCCGAAGAATTTAGCCGGGTATTACGGGAAGTTCGGTTTGGGTTTCCGTTTGAACAGGCGCTGAACAATCTTTCAGAACGGATGGAAAGTGACGACCTCCAAATTGTGGTGACAGCCATTATTATCAATGCGCAGGTTGGCGGAAATCTTTCAACAGTTTTGGAAGCCACAATCTACACCATCCGCGAACGAATGCATCTCTTCAGCGAAATTCGGTCCCTTTCATCCTATGCTAGATATGTTGGCAGTTTTCTTACTTTGCTGCCTTTTATCACCGGATTTATTATCTTTATCGTCACTCCCGATTATTTCGAGAATGTTTTTATCTCTCCCATCACACAATTCATTTTTATTTTGGCGTTGATCGGGATTTTGGCAGGGAATTTCTGGATCAGAAGAATTGTAAAGATTCGAGTTTAGGAGGACGCAAACAAATGAAGATAAACTTCGTTGATCCAAATGTTCTCTTTTTAATACTGGGTCTGCTTGTGTCTATTATTGGTTTTTGGATATTAATGTATGGAATGATTAGCTGGTTCAAAAGTGGAAATCGAATCCGCGGGCGTCTTGAACATTATGTTTCTGTAAAGAATCAACGCAAATCGAGGATTCTTAATTCCCGCATCCTTCCGCGCGAGGTTTCAGGTTCCTTGTTTAATCGTACCCTGATTCCGTGGATCAAAAGTGTTTTTACCCTGTTGGCAAAATTTGCTCCTGAATCGCAAACTACGAAACTGGACCATGAATTGGCAATCGCGGGAAATCCATACAAATTAAGGGCAAGAGATTTCTATGTCCTTCGTTTTCTTTTTTTGGTTGCCGGGTGTTTGATAGCCTTTTTTATCAACCGGAATAACCTTGCGTTGGATTTTATGTTGCTCCTGGTTGGTGGATTAGTCATCATTTTTAGCTTCATATTACCCACCGCGTGGTTGAGCAGTAAAGTGCGCGCAACCAAAGATGAAATTCGCAGGGATTTGCCAGACGCTCTTGATATGCTTTCAGTCTGTGCCAGTGCCGGTTTGGGTTTTGACCAATCTCTTCAAAAAATAAGCAGTTATTGGAAAACCGCTCTTGGAACGGAATTAAAACGCGTGATACATGAAATGGAGATGGGTATTGCTCGCTCATCAGCCTTGAAAAACTTGAGCGACCGCCTTGATGTAGACGATTTATCCAGGTTCATCACCATCATCATTCAGGCAGAAATTATGGGAATGAGTTATGCGGACGTACTGCACAGTCAGGCTGCTCAAATGCGAATTTTGCGGCAGTTCAGGGCCAAAGAAATGGCAAATCGTTTGCCTGCCAGAATGATCGTCCCGCTTGCTACACTGATCTTTCCGGCATTAATCGCTGTAATAGTGGGTCCGATTATTCCAACCTTGCTGGATCTATTTTAATAAACTTATCGTTATTAATCCTTTCTAGACAGGCAAAAATGACTGAACCCGACGCCGAAACCTATAATAACAACTCAAACAAATCTCTAGATAATCAAAACAAGGATGACCACCTGTCTCCGGAGAATATTTTTTCTGATCCCGCTTTTGTCGATTTGATGGTTTTATACCAAAATTCTAAATTTGATCAAAGCCATGTGCTTTTGGATGAGTTAATAACAAAATATCCGGGTCATGAAAAACTGCTTGAGCTTCAAAAAGATTTGGAAATTCAGATTTCCCTGAGGAAGATCGCCCACAATCAAACGCAACAGGTAAAAAAGAAGTATGCTGTTTTTACGGTTAGATTGATCTTGGGCGGGTTTGGGATTCTTATTTTAACTGCATTGATTTTTGGGGGAATCTTCTTCGTCACAAAGCGCATTATCGATAATCGGCAGTCGCTGTTTCAACAAAACCAATTGACCTCGCTCGCTGGACAGGCAAGTCAATTACTGCAATCAGGGCAGCCTGAAATTGCCGGAACAATAATCGATAAAATTCGCGCCATTGATCCCGCCTTTGTCGATCTGAAGAACCTCACCAGTGAATTAGATCTGCTGCTCTTATTGTCAGAAAAATATAATAACGCGGGCAAACTGATTTCTCTCGATAAACACGAAGAAGCATTGGTTCTATTTCAGGAAATCGACCAATCCAGATCCGGTTTATGGGATGTAAAGACCCAGATCGCCCGTTTGCAAGCCCTCATTGAAATCAAGGCTCTTTTTGCTCAAGCCAATCAGGCCTTCCTGGATCAAAATTGGGCAAAAGTGATTGAAGCCTATGAAAAAGCCTTGACGATTGATCCATCACTTGAAAATCCACTGATGAAAGAACAACTCCTCAACGGATATTTGCGGAGTATTATTCAAATGCTTGAAAGCGACTCAACAACCTCTGAGGAAATTGAAAAGGCAGAAATGTATTACCGCAAGGCGTTGACCATGATCCCTCAAAGCCGGGTGTACGCACACGAGAGGGAAAATCTTCAAAGGTTCAGCAGCAGTTTACTGGAATTAAAATTCACTCAAACTGCCAAAGAATTACTTGTCGACCCAACTCAAACGGTTAATTCAGTTGCTAAAGCAGTTTCTTATTTGAGCAAGGCATCCAATCTGAATCCCAAGAATGCTCAATTACAAGTTGACCTCGCCAATGCTCGGCTTTATCAGGTCTCGTTCCAGTATTTTATACAAATGGAATGGGGACCCGCGATTGAAAATTTAAGCAAGTTGATTGCCATAGATAGTAATTTTGCCAATGGAAACGCAAAAATATTGCTCTATGAAGCATATTTAGCTCGCGGAAGCCAGTATTATTCAGTGGGGCTTTATCTGGATGCCCGCAGCAACTTGGAAAATGCAGAAATCTTGGCTTGGGAAGAACCTGATAATTTGTTGAAACTCTTTCAGGTTCAGGTGATGTTGGGAGAGACCATTGGTAAA
>WOUT01000008.1 GCA_009773005.1 Chloroflexota bacterium
ACTGCCCAAAAAAGAGTTGCCCTAACCGCAGCATCTCTACCCACATCAACACCGACTTATCGTTCCATCGCATGGATAGACTTGGCGGATTTTCTTGCAAGCGACCACACCAACTGGAACAAATATGACCTAAATAATTATATTTGTCTGGATTTTGCGGTAGATTTGGTTGAGAATTCCAGAAAGCAAAATATCCAAGCTTGGATTGTTGGGGTGGATTTTACCAATGGTGAAACCGGTCATGCCTTTGTTGCCTTTGAAACATCCGACCGGGGCATTATTTATGTTGAGCCTCAAGGAGACAATACTTATTCAAATGTGACTGTCGGAAATCCTCTTTGCGATGATTGGGGTAAATACGAGTGCATGGGAGTTATAAAGTCGTTGAAATATTATTTACAATGCGACCATAAACATTATTGTACAGAGTACACTCCATGAACTAGTCGTTATCAGGCGATAAATCAAGGAAAGCAAGGATGCGGAACCTAAAAACAAATTATTTTTGTTATTCCGGGGCAGATTATATCAATCGCGGGAGTTATTGTCAGTAAAAAACAACGCCGTATTAAATAAAAAATGAACCGGGATCTACTTCAGCGGCTGGGTCATCCTCTTTGGGGCGCACCTCACCTCTTCAATGGACAGGCATACATAGGATTAGCTAGTAAAACTAAAAATACTTGACGGGTAATAAATTAAATAAATAAAGTGGCGAGGGTGGGATATTGTACTCCGAAGAGGGTATGCGAACACACAAAATAATTATCGGGTTTTTTATATTGGGAAATAAAAAGGTGGCGAGGGTGGGATTTGAACCCACATCCAATGGCTTATGAGTCCACTGCTCCACCGTTGAGCTACCTCGCCAACGAGTCAAATAATACTTCATGGCGCTTGTTTTGTCAACTAAAGCCCGCCTAAGCGAAGCCCAGCCCCTTCTCTTTCATCGACACGAAGCAGTTATTGCCGATCACCAAATGATCCAGCACGTCCACATCCAGCAGTTTGCCGGCTTCCACCACTGCGCGCGTCAGCGCCACATCTTCCGGGCTGGGTGTCGCGTCCCCGCTGGGGTGATTGTGCGCCAAAATGATGGCTGCCGCGCTGCGCTGCAATGCCCCCCGGAACAACTCGCCCACCCTCACCATTGAGGCATTCAGTGAGCCTACATACACCTTTTCAATCCCGATCTTGCGGTTGCGCGTGTCCAGCAGCAACACCCACAGGTTCTCCTGGATCAACCCTTCCATGTCATAACGCACCAATTCCGCTGCGTCTTCCGGCGAATTGATCGCGTTTGGCAGGTCAGGGTTTTCCTTCTTCAACCGGATGCCCAACTCGATGGCTGCCTTGATCTGCGCCGCCTTGGCTGGCCCCACCCCGTGGATGTTGCAGACCTGCGCAAAACTTGCCTTCTGGATGCCGGGCAGCCCGCCCAATTCATCCAAAATCTGCTGTCCCAATTGCACCGAGTTCTTTCCGGTCACGCCCACCCGCAGCAAGATTGCCAGTAGTTCCGCCTTGCTCAGGGCTTCCGGACCGTTCTTTTCCAACCGCTCCCTCGGCCTTTCATCTTCAGCGAGGTCAGTAATGCGGTATGCAGCCGGGGCTTCTCTAACCATGTTATCCTCCTAATGCGCTCTCTTCCCCGTTATAGTACAGGTTCCCGAATCCGGCAAGCGAATTACGGCTTTCATTCATCCGCGGTCAACCATGCTATAATTTCCACATGGGAGAATGCCATGAACCTTGATCCGGCCGTTCTAAAACAAATCACATTGATCGCCACTGGTTTTTCAGTCGCTTTTCTGGCTGCCCTATGGTTAAGTCTGATCTTCTGGGCTGCTCGTGATATCCGCACCCGTTCGCGCGACCCCTTCATGCGGGTATTGGCGGTTGTGGTTGTGGCGTTATTATTCCTCCCAGGAATATTGATCTATTTGATCCTTCGCCCTGCGAAAACACTTGAAGAAGAATACCAGCATTCGCTTGAAGAAGAAGCGCTGCTTCAATCCATTGAAGACTCCGCCATCTGCCCCGGCTGTAACCGCCGTGTCAATCAGGAATGGATCGCCTGCCCGGGCTGCCACACCCGTTTAAAAAAGACCTGCCAAAACTGCGGCAAGATCATCGATCTGCCGTGGAATCTCTGCCCTTACTGCGCCACGCCCGTTGCCGGGATGCGCAAAGAGGCACCGGTTGTCACGGAAGAGTTACAACCCCTGCTTGATGATGAAGAATTTCAATCCCACCCATAGATCGAGATTACCCCTGCATGCATGATTTAGCGAACATTACGCCTGTCGATTATTTGATTATTGGTCATGTCACACAAGATCTAACACAACAAGGTCCTGTTTTAGGGGGCACGGCTTCTTACGCTGCGTTGACTGCCAAAGCGGTAGGTTTGCGGGTAGGCGTAGTCACCTCTTGCCGAGCTGATCTTGATCTCGGTTTATTTAATGGCGCAGTAATTATTCGAAAAGATTCTCAGCAAAATTCAACCTTCGAAAATATCTACACGCCCGCCGGCCGCATCCAGCATGTGCATGGCGTCGCCGACACGATCACTCTCGCAGATATTCCGCTTGCCTGGCGTGCCACACCCGTCGTCCATCTCGGACCGATCGCCCGCGAGATCTCCCCGGAGATCGCACAAGCCTTCCCTGATTCGATCATCGGGGTTACCCCCCAGGGGTGGCTGCGCGAATGGGATAAGAACGGCAGGGTGTCTTTTTGCGATTGGCCTGACGCGGATAAAGTATTAACCCACGCGAACATAGCCGTGATGAGCATAGAGGATGTGCGGGGTAACGAAGAAGTCGTCGCGGAATTTGCTGGTTTGATACCTATATTAGTTGTTACAGAGGGCGCCGCAGGAGCCCGCATCTACTGGAATGGCGATGTGCGAATCATTCGCCCTCCCAAAGAAATCGAAATAGACCCGGTTGGCGCTGGTGATATTTTCGCGACTTCCTTTTTCATCAGGTATCAATCCACCCGCGACCCCTGGGAATCTGCGCGCTTCGCCACGTTACTGGCGGCAAATTCCGTCACCCGCAAAACCCTCTCTGGTGTGCCGACAAAAGAAGAAGTGAATCGATTTATGACCGAGATCATTGAGCAGATAAATCTATGACACGAATCTATACGCTTGTTAATCAAAAAGGCGGAGTTGGCAAGACCACGACAGCCATCAATCTGGGCGCTTATCTGGGTCTATTTGGGCAGCGTGTTTTATTGATCGACCTCGACCCGCAGGCAAACGCCACCTCCTCTTTAGGGATCGATAAATATACGGTCAAAAAGGGTACCTATGAAGTGCTTATCGGGGCTGAACCGATCAACCCGCATATCCTGCACAATCCGAAATTAAAAATTTCACTCCTGCCTTCTTCACCATCATTAGCAGGCGCTGAAGTCGAATTGATCGATTTGCCAAAACGCGAGTTTCGACTTCGGGAAGCCATCAAGCCGATTATTGACCGGTTCGATTACATTCTCATCGATTGTCCACCCTCCTTGAGCCTGCTCACAGTTAACGGTCTCATGGCAGCCCGCGATGGAGTAATGATCCCGGTGCAATGCGAATACCTCGCCCTTGAAGGCATTGGACAGCTTACGCAGACACTCAACCGCATCCGCTCGTCATTGTTCCCCGAGATGAAGATCAGAGGGGTGATCTTAACCATGTTTGATGGCCGTACCAACCTTTCAAATGATGTGGTTGAAGAGGTCAAGAAGTTTTTCCCAAATCAGGTGATGTCAGCAGTGGTTCCGCGTTCGATTCGGATTGCCGAGGCGCCCTCTTATGGACTCCCGATTTCAAATTATGCCCCAGAAGCGGGAGCTGCAAAAGCTTACGCGGCGCTTGCGCGCGAGATCCTTACGCAAGACGGCATAAAAGTAAACCAGAATTCTGAATAGGCAGGTGGAAATGACGCGAAAAGGTGGATTAGGAAAAGGTTTAGAAGCGCTCATACCGGGAGATTTTTCAAGCTCTCCTGGCTCAGGGGATACCTTCGCGCCAATTTCGATGATCATGGCCAATCCCCGTCAACCGCGTGAAAACATGGATGAAGATCACATGCAAGAGCTAGCGAATTCAATTCGCGAACACGGCATTTTGCAGCCCTTGATCGTCACTCATGAAGCCATGACAGGCATTTACACCCTGATCGCTGGCGAAAGGCGGCTGCGGGCAGCCAAACTGGCAGGGCTCGAAAAAGTGCCCGTGATCATTCGTACCGCAACGGAGCAGGAACGGCTTGAGTTGGCGTTAATTGAAAATGTCCAACGCACAGATCTCTCTCCGCTTGAAACTGCTGAAGCTTATCATAAACTGGCTGAAGAATTCAACCTCTCGCATGAAGAAATCTCGCAGAGAGTCGGCAAAGGTCGTGTTGCGGTGACCAACACGCTTCGTTTATTAAAATTGCCGGATCAAGCCAAAAAAGCGCTCAATGAAGGTCAGATCACTGAAGGTCATGCCCGTGCCATACTTGGTTTGCCCTCGCCTCAGGGTCAGCTCGCAGCCCTTCAAACCGTCATCAACAACGGGTTGAACGTCCGGCAGGCAGAAGAATTGATCCGCAAGCTCAGCGGACAAAAACCACCCTCTCTTCAAAGCAAACCAGTCGATCCGGGCATAAAAGAAATCGAGGAACGCCTGTGTGAACGGCTGGGCACTCGTGTTACGCTGCGGCATGGTGAAAAAGGTGGAACCTTAACCATTCATTATTATTCGGACGAAGAACTGGGTGGGTTGCTTTCGCGCATAATACCTGAAAACCTATGATCCTTTTTTACAACGGAAACATTTATACCCCTGGCAAGCATACCGCTGCCCTGGCAGTCGAAAACGATCGTATTAAGGCTATTGGGTCAAACGAGGATATTTTAAACCTCGAAACCCCAGGTTGTGAAAAGATCAATTTAAACGGAAAATGTGTTTGGCCAGGATTGACCGATTCGCACCTTCACTTCGAGATGTACTCCTTCAGTCTTTCACGCGTAGACTGTGAAACAAGCACCATAGAAGAATGTCTTACACGAATAGAGGTTGCAGCATATAAAGTCCAGAGAAACCAATGGGTCACAGGTCGTGGATGGAATCAAAATGTCTGGAATGGGGTTTATGGAACTGCCACACAATTGGATTACATCTCAAATGGGCGCCCTGTTTTCCTGTCCGACAAATCCCTACATACAGCTTGGGTAAACACACAGGCTCTAACCGTCGCAGGAATCGATAACAAGACACCTGATCCTGAAGGTGGCTCCATTCAGCGTGATACCGAAGGATACCCTACCGGTATCCTTTTTGAAAACGCGGTATCCCTTGTGGAAAAGATGATACCATTACCCACTGACGCAGAGCGCAGAAATGCGATTCTGGCTGGTCAGGCTGAATTGCATCGTCTTGGTCTCACTGGTATCCATGACTTTGACCGGGCGGCCTGTTTTTCTTCCCTTCAACAATTGCACCAGGCCGGAGAACTCAGCTTGCGAGTGGCAAAAAGCATTCCATATGAGGATCTTGATCATGCACTAAGCATCGGTCTTCGGACCGGTTTTGGAGATGATACCCTCTTTACCGGATCTGCAAAAATGTTCGCTGATGGCGCTTTAGGACCGCAGACCGCTGCCATGTTGGAACCTTATGAAAATAAACCATCCGACCGGGGAACCTTGTTGTTGACCGCGGACGAAGTCCTTGAAACCGGGATGCGCGCCACATCAAATGGCATTAGTCTTGCAATTCATGCCATTGGTGACCGTGCAACCAATGAAGTCCTTAATGGATTCGCCATGATTCGAGAATTTGAAAAACAGAATAATTTACCGCCCCTGCTCCATCGGATAGAACACCTTCAACTGCTGCATCCAGATGACCTCCAAAAAGCAGCCGCTCTTGGTGTGATCGCATCAATGCAGCCGATTCATACAACTTCTGATATGTTCACCGCAGATAAGCATTGGGGAAAAAGATGCAGGTACGCTTATGCCTTTGCCTCAATACTTTCAAGGAATGTTCATCTCATTTTTGGATCTGACGCGCCCGTTGAATCGCCAAACCCATTTTGGGGCATACACGCAGCCGTCACGCGCCGCCGTCATAATGGAGAACCAGGAAATGACGGTTGGAATCCTCAAGAGCGAATTACATTGGAGCAAGCAATCCGGGCATTTACCCAAACTCCAGCGCTCGCGGTTGGAAAATCAACCCGGTTCGGTCAATTAAAACCAGGGTTTCTTGCTGATCTGCTTATTTTAAAAGAAGACCCATTTAATATTCATCCCGATAACCTGTATCAGGTTCTTCCAGAATCTGTGATGGTTGGTGGAAAATGGGTTTATCATAGTTACTAACAAAACGTTTTCTTTACGAGGATTGAGATGGCCTTAACCCCTGAAATTCTTGTACCGCGATTGGGCGACACACTTGTCGAACAAGGACTGCTCACCGAGGATCAATTGATCTCAGCCCTGCAAGCTCAAAAAACAGCGCGCATAAAAGGAACAGCCCCCCTGATTGGTCAACTATTATTGGAAATGGGCTTTATTGACCGCCCAACTTTGGATCAAGCGGTAACGAATCAAATATTGAAATTACAGAACGCCTTGCAGCAATCCAATCAAACATTGGAACGCCGCGTGCAAGAACGCACCGCGGAATTAGAAAAAGCCTACCAAAAACTCTCTGAACTTACCAAACTTAAGGTTAATTTCATTTCCAATATCTCACACGAATTACGAACCCCGATGACGCATGTGAAAGGGTATATCGACTTGCTTCTCAATGATGATTTTGGGGCTCTCAATGTTGATCAATTCCAGGCAGTTGAGGTTTTAAAAAGAGCATCAGAGCGTTTGGGACGATTAATTGATGATCTTATCCTTTTCTCAACTGCTGAAACGAGTTCGATCCAAATCAACAAAGAGAATTTTGATATCAGGCTGGTTGCCGCAGAGGTAATTGCTCGAAATACCAGCCCGGCAAATCAAAAGAATATTCGCTTATGGTTGGATTGTAACGAGGAAAGATTGCAGGCATTTGCCGATTCTGACCGTATCCGTTGGGTTGTTAATCAGTTAGTGGAGAATGCGTTGAAATATACGCAAATGGATGGTGAGGTCTTTTTGCGTCTTACTCGTGGACCAGCCGAGGTTGTTGTTTCAGTATCTGACTCAGGCATTGGCATTGATCCGTCTCAATTTGAAGAGATATTTGAACCTTTCCATCAACTGGATGGTTCATCGACCCGCAAACAAGGCGGAACTGGTCTCGGTCTTACCCTTGCTAAAAAGATCGTCGAAGCCCATGGTTCTAAAATTTTTGTCACATCCACGCCAGGCAAGGGTAGTAAATTTGAGTTCCGCTTGAAGGAAAAACCTCGTTTAGATTAATGTATAATGAAATTGTATGGATAAACAAAAGCAACCGCGGGGGAATAATAAAACCAAACTGTTGACGCTTTGCAGTCTGGTATCCAGAGCTGCAAACTGGAAAGATGCTCTTGAGGAAATCTTTAGAAAAACTCGCGAAGATCTGATCTTTGATAACCTTGTTGTTTATCAGACCGATTTTGAGTCCCAACGTCTTGATGTGCTCTATGCACGAGCTACAGGCAGGGGTAAATCAGCAGAAGCAGATGCCTCTTGGGGTGAGATCATTTCCAACCGCGTCCTTCAAGAGTCCAAGATTATCATTGAAAAACCCGAAACTAACAATAGTGATGACCGCATTGCATCACCCTATTTATTAGGCATACCCATCTACCCTGCTCCAAACCTGCCTGGTGTCCTGGTTTATATCCGTTTTGGTGGACCTGCGTTTTCACGTCAGAATATTCAATTTGCGTTATTTATCGCTGACCTAATCACTTCAATTATTCGAAAAAAGTGTCTTGAGGAATTTGTGACGACACTTGAAAATGAAAAAGCCGTCGCCAAACTTCAAGCTGATTTTATTAACACGATTTCTCATGAGTTGCGCAGTCCCCTTGGATTCATTAAAGGTTACACAACAACTCTTTTGCGAAAAGACACCAACTGGGATCAATCCACGCAAAATGATTTTCTTGAAATCATAGAACGGGAAACGAACAATCTCACTGACCTGATTGACGATTTGTTGGATTCATCACGCCTTCAAAGTGGCCAAATGAAATTCGATTTTCAAGTGGTACGAGTCGACTCATTAATAAGGGATGAAGTGAATCGCGCCCATATTACCAATCCAAAGCAGGAGATTATCCTTGATTTTGATCATGAAATCCCAACGATTGAAGGGGATGCGCGCAGATTAGCACAAGTATTTGACAATCTATTATCCAATTCCGCTAAATATGCACCTGAAGCTCAAGTTGTAATCAAACTTACAAAAAATCAAAACCATCTTGATCTGCAATTCAAAGATAACGGCCCTGGCATTCCGGAGCAATTCCTTCCAAAGATCTTTACCAGATTCTTCAGGGTTCCAGATAAATCCATGAAAGTTCACGGTTCCGGTCTAGGTTTGTTTATCTGCAAACAAATAATCGACAGCCATGAAGGCACAATCTGTGTTTCGTCTTCGGAAAATGGTACGACTTTTATTATCAATTTACCTTTTGCAATATCCAGATCCGGTTAAAGAACGGAGAAAAGTGATGACTGTCAGAATTCTTGTTGTTGATGATGAGCCGCTTTACCTTCGCCTTTTAAGAGTAAACCTCGAATCAGAAGGGTATGAAATTACTACTGCAAAAAATGGCGAGGAGGCTTTGGATCAGATCTCTCAACACATACCTGATTTGATCATTATGGATGTCATGATGCCCAAAATGGATGGAATCACAACATGCGTTAGAATCCGGCAGTTCTCCAATGTACCTATAATATTGTTGACCGCATTAAATGAGGAACACGATAGGGTCAATGGGCTTAACATCGGTGCTGACGATTATGTTACCAAACCTTTTTCGGCAACAGAATTGGTAGCTCGTGTGCGCGCGGTCTTAAGACGCACAAAAGACCGGCCAGAAACAAATGAATCTAAAATATTTGTCCATGGGAATCTTCGAATCGACATTGCTAAAGCCGAAGTTTGGAGAGGGAATCAACCAGTATATCTGTCAGCAACCGAATACAAACTTTTACTTCATTTTGCACATGAAAACGGAAAAGTGCTTACTGCTGAAGCTCTGCTTGCTGCCACATGGGGTTCTTCTTATAAAGAAGAGAAAGAGATTTTATGGGTCAGCATCGCCCGGCTTCGCCAAAAACTCGAAGATGATCCGCACAATCCAGTCCATATCGTTACCAGAACTGGTTTAGGTTACCAAATGCCGCTCCTTGAAGAGTAATTTGAAAGGATTAAGATGGTCACTCAATTTGATGAAAAAGGGAAAATATTTACGACACTTGTTTCAAAACAACCGGTAAAGGTCTTAATCCAACTACTCACCAATCAAATTCTCGGTGAGATACATGTCAAACGTGATGGGCGACTAAAAGATGAATTGGACAGTACACCAAAATATATCGCGGTAACAAATGCAAGTATCCTTTCGGTAGACGGTTCTACAACACTTACAAAATGCAGGTTCATGACGATCAATAACAATCAAATCGTCTGGATTATTCCAGAAACAGACTTATTATCCAGTGAGCCTGCACAATGACAGAAAGCGCGCCACCGGCAGATAAAGAAATTGGGAAATTAAAATCCTACCTGATCGGGTTGATACTTTCAGAATTGGAAAATAAACCTGTCCGCTTTGGAGACAGGCGGCAGATAATTATTGACTGTATGCTCCAGACATATCAATCGTTAAACTTGAACCTTCCCCCACTTTTACGGGATCAATTGTTCAAAGATGTTTTGGACGATATTCTGGGCTTCGGCCTGCTTCAACCATTGCTTGATGACCCGGATATTTCAGAAATCATGGTTAACGGAAAAGACAACATTTTCATTGAACAGAAAGGGAAGTTAACAAAAGCCAATATTTCATTTGAAAATGATGAACAGATATTGCAAATTATTGATCGCATTATCCTCCCACTCGGAAGAAGGATTGATGCCGATAGCCCAACCGTCGACGCCAGATTACCAGACGGATCACGAGTTAATGCAGTAATTCCACCGGTTGCGATAGATGGACCAACGATTACAATCCGAAAATTCGGTAAAGGTCGTCTTCATATGGATGATCTAATCGAGAAAGAATCATTAACTCAGAACATGGCAAGTTTCATCGAAGCCTGTGTGGTTTCTAAATTGAACATCATCGTTTCAGGTGGAACTGGTTCTGGAAAAACAACCTTATTAAATGCCATTTCTGGTTATATCCCGGACGGAAATCGGATCATTACCATAGAGGATGCTGCGGAGCTTAAACTTCAGCAATCCCATATCGTTCGCATGGAAGCCAAACCAGCAAATGTTGAAGGTAAAAATGCAGTCACTATTAGAGATCTCGTACGCAATTCATTGCGTATGCGCCCGGACCGAATTGTCGTCGGAGAAGTTCGTGGTGGCGAATGCCTGGATATGCTTCAGGCTATGAACACGGGTCATGACGGTTCACTCACCACTCTCCATGCCAACACGCCGCGTGATGCTATCTCCAGAATGGAGACCCTCACGTTGATGGCAGGTATGGAATTGCCTCTTAGAGTAGTTAGGGAACAGATTGCCTCTGCTGTTGATTTGATCATTCAGTTGTCGAGGTTGAAAGACGGGAGTCGTCGAGTTACTTACATTACTGAAGTCTCAGGTATGGAAGGCGATACTGTGGTCATGACAGACATCTTCAAGTTTGAACAAACCGGTATTGATGCTTCGGGCATTATCATCGGTGAGTTAAGACCAACTGGTATCAGGCCGTTGTTTACACCGCGCCTTGAAGCCAACGGTTTCAGGCTTGGCCCAGAGGTATTTGGCGTGAATTTCGCAAACATGATCAGAGATCAACAACATCGATAACAGGATACGGCCCACAATAAAGATGCTATAATTTTTTAGATTCACAATTCGAGGAATTCGATCAAGGATATTGAGTATGAACTCACAACTATTTACTATTAAAGCAAAAAAACTTGGGGTTAAATTGGCAAACATCAGGCAAAAAATGGGGGTTTCAATCGATGACCTAAGCCTATGGTCTGGCTTTTCAGTTGGTTTGATTGAACAAATTGAAAAAGGAGAGAGAAGCCCCTCTCTGCCACAGCTTGAGGTAATATCATTCATGCTCGGAATCTCATTTGAGAATTTAGTAAATGGAGATCTAACAGAAAAACCACCGCTCAACCTAACGAGTGAATTTTTTAATAAATATGAGGGTTTACGCAACAGGTTAATTGGCGTTCTCTTAAAAAAAGCGCGGATTTCAAAAAACCTTTCTTTAGAATCAGTGGCTGAAAAGTGCGCAATATCCGGTGAAAAGCTTGATCAATATGAATCAGGCGCAATTTCCATCCCCTATCCGGATTTTGAATGTCTTTGTGTATTTCTAAACCTTTCCATTTCGTCACTTATTTCACATAAAGGACCTTTTTCGAAACAATATAATCAAACTGCAAATTTATCTCGATCCGAAAATACGAATCACTTGCCAAATGATTTGTCAGATTTTGTCAGTAATCCAGCAAATCTACCTTATATCGAATTAGCAAAGCGGCTAAGTGTGATGGATGCTGCCAAACTTCGCAGCATCGCTGAAGGTTTACTGGAAATCACCTATTAATCCGATGGATCAAACTCTTGCGTCTGTTTCCGAAAAATCATTTAACGCATATAAGAAAAAGAATTTTCTGGTTGCCAATGAAGGATTTCGTGAGTGCCTTACACTGCTTGAGCAACAAAATGATACTTTGGGCGCAGCAGAAATGCGGAATAATATTAGCGTCGTTCTTTTAGAGCTAGAAAAACCTGAAGAGGCATTAGCTATCATTCGAGGGACGGATTTGGTCTTTGCCGCGAACGGAGAAAAAAAGCGTCAGGCAATGGCGCTTGGCAACATCGCTGCCGCCTTGCAAGCGCTCGGAAATTTAGCCGAAGCGCTGCCGATTTATGAAGAATCGGCCGAATTGTTTAAAGAAACCAACGATAATGAACTGCGAGCCATCACACTTAAGAAAATTTCAGATCTTCAATTAAGAACGGGAAAACAATATCAAGCGCTAGCATCACTTGAAGCCTCTTATGACCAAAAAGAAAAGAAAAGCCTCAAAGAGAAAATATTAAAAGATTTCCTCGGTACGATCATCCGGAAAATAACTCGCCGGTAGTATTTACTTCACTGAAATATGGATCCTTCATTGCAAATCCGACAAGCAACAAACGCTGATACATCTGAAATTGCCGAGTTGCTTTCGCGCTCTCCTCATGTCCACCGGCATCTTGATTGGCAAGCCGTTTTGGATTGGCTTCCAAACGATCCATTCCTTGTCATTCGAAACGAAAGCTGCCTTTTAGGTCTCCTCGCCTGCCCTCCAGACCCTGAGTATATTGCCTGGATCAGGTGTTTTGCCTGTACGCAAGATTTTGATCTGAAACAAATCTGGACATTGCTTATTAATAGTGTTATTAATTCTCCAAGTTTGACGGGTTCAACTTTATACTCTGTGGGATTAAACAATTGGTTTTCAAATCTGCTTGCTAATTCTGGGTTTATCAATTTTCAAAACATCGTTGTCCTAAAATGGAATCAACGAATACCCCAACCAAAACAGATTGCTTCCGGCTACCTGGTTCGTCCGATGGAATCTCATGACATCCAGGATGTTGCATTATTGGATAAACTTGCATTTGAAGCGATGTGGGTGAATTCTGCAGACAAGATTGCCTTAGCCTATTATCAAGCGGAACATGCCTTGGTCGCAGAAATCGATGGGGAGATCATCGGATACGAGCTTTCGACAGCAAATCATTTTTCTGCCCATCTCGCCCGAATTGCTATCCATCCCAAACACCAACGAGAACACATTGGTTCAAATTTAGTCACAGAAATGTTCAAATATTTTCACCGCCGAGGGATTTATCAGATCACAGTAAACACTCAGGATGATAATACCTCCTCGTTAAACCTTTACCAAAGTCTTGGTTTCATTCGCACTGGTGAAAGTTTCCCGGTTTACCGTTATCCTCTGGAATAACGATTGAATAACGATTGAATACTGGACAATCTACATCCTTTATGAGACAATTTTATAAGTAAATGGAGGTTTACATGGGAAATCGTGAAGAGATAAAAAGAAAAAAGAAAAAACAGCAAAAACGAAAAGACTTGACTCCAATCATTATCATTGGAACTCTTGCAGTAGTCGTTGCTTTAATTGTGATTTTAACGCAGATCAAACCGGTTGGTGAGATAAAGATCCCCGATCGGCAGAAAGCTGTTCAAACTGATGGGCTAACCATGGGTGACCCCAACGCCAAGGTAAAAGTCGTTGAATTTGCGGATTTTCAATGCCCCGCTTGCGGTTCCTATTGGGCTGGTTTGGAACCAACAATTATCAAGGATTATATAGATTCAGGGAAAGCCTTTTTTACTTTTTCGCCATTTTCATTCCTTGGGAATTACGCAACCGATAAAACCTGGGATGAATCAGTTAAGGCAGCTGAAGCGGCTTACTGCGCAAACGACCAGGGTAAATTTTGGGAATTCCACGATATCTTGTTTATTAATCAAAAAGGTGAAAACGCCGGTGCATTTGCCCGTGTGCGCTTGCTCGCATTTGCGAAAAAACTTAACCTTGACTCAAAAACCTTTGAAAAATGTCTCGACTCCGGTAAACATTCACAATCTGTCACGGATGCCAATGCCTACGCTTCAGGACAAGGATCTAATTTCACTCCTTCCTTCCTTGTAAACGGAAAACTGGTTAACTCAGGTGAACTGGTACAGGCGATAGAAGACGCGCTTAAATAATAAGATATAGGACTCTAAAAAGGTCTGGCAAACATCATGCCAGATCTTTTTTAATTTATTAGCGTAATCAGAAAAACGATCAATGGCGCCAACATCAGTGCAGGCAGATAACTGGCAGTACGAATCTGTTTAATCTCTAACAAGCCACTTAGTGCAATCCCCATCAAGATAACGCCTCCTGTGGCCGTTAATTCACTCATCATCACAGGTGTTGCAACACTCTGAACTTGCGCTGCCAATAACGAAATCGATCCTTGATAGATCAATACCATTAAGGCAGAAAAAAGGACGCCCACCCCCAAACTGGACGCAAATGCCATCGCACCAAAACCATCCAGGATAGATTTAACGACCAGAGTATTCACATTCCCTGTGAGCCCATCTTCGATTGATCCAAGGATCGCCATAGGGCCTATACAAAAAACCAGAGTTGCTGCGAGGAATCCTTTAATAAACTTGTCTTTATCAGCGTTTTGGTTTCCATGATTAAATCGCGCTTCGAGCCAAACCCCAAGGTTTTGCAAACCTTCTTCTATGCGCCACCATTCCCCTATTAATATCCCCAATAAGAGACTACCAAGAACTATCAGCGCATTTTGAGTTTTTAGAAATAATGATACGCCATAGACAAGCGTAAATAACCCCAGCCCGCTAATTACCGTTCGTTTGATACGGTCAGCCAGGCGTGATCCTAATAATAGGCCTACTAGGCCTCCAACGAGGATTGCCCCTACATTGATCAACGTACCCGTCATGTATTTTTCCTATTGGCCAAAGTTAGAGAAACCGAATCATCACTCTGGACTGAGTAGATTTCTAAAATATACAGAAAAGAGGAAAGTCGATTAAAGAATCTCAATAATTCATGATTTTTCAAATTGTCACGATGCACTAACTCAACCAAACGGCGTTCTGCGCGTCTGGCAATCGACCGGGCTAATGAAATAGCAGCGCTCGCCGTTGAGTCGCCTGGTAAAATAAATCCAGCAGGAATCCGGGTTTTCGTGGAATACGCTTCGATCTTGCCTTCCAATTCATCAACGCTTTTTTTATTGATCCTTCTGAATTTTTCTTCATTTTCTGCAGTGGCAGCGACTTCTGCCATTCCTTGATAAATACTAATTTGGAGCGTCTTAAGATCTTCTTTTACCGGTTCTAGACTGAGGCTTCGCGCCAACCCGATGGCTGCAGAAAGTTCATCGAGAGTACCCACTGTCTCAATTCGCAGATCAAATTTTTCAACCCGTTCATCTCCAAGCAAGCCAGTTGTTCCATCATCGCCAGTTTTTGTGTAAAACGGAGTCATCTTCCCTCTTAACCTGTTCGAACATATAGATACCAAAATTTTTCGGGGTCAAATACTGCTTCAAGCACCGGGTCCCAAACAAATGATCCGATTCCTGTCAGTTTTCTTAGTCTGAGATCTAAATCAGTAATTTTATTATCCTGCTTCAGATCAAATAAGCGTCTTTCTTTTGATAATAAGTCGAGAATGACCCGGTTTCTCACTTGCGCTGAATAAGCCTGATCAAGTCTGCCTTCTTCGTAATAATCAGATATTATGTTTTCCCAAAGTCTAATTCGGTATGGGAATTCGGCTTCTATTTTCCGTTCCCAGATGCTAGTTCGTTTCCCTTTGGTTTCTTCGATTTTAGAAATTGCTTGTTGTACATCTGAAGGCAAGGTTTGGCTCTTACAGCTTGATAACCTCTTTAAACTCAACAATATACTTCCAAGCGTTAATGTGGTTGAATATCCAGGTAAAACCCAATTGAGTTGGGGTGAAGAAAGGTACTCCTCAAAATCCTCAATAGTTGCAAGGAGTGTGTGCCTGTCTTCCTCATCCCACTTCATCGCGTGGATTACTTTCCAGCAGGAGTTTCGGTAGTTTGTGTTCTTCGGGCAGTAATGTACCAACTGGTGATCGTTGCAAACCTGTCACTTGTGTCCATAAGTGGCCCCATAGATACGCCCTGGATCAAGGAATCAACCGCGTAATTATACACGGGGTAGAATAGTGGAAGCGAAGGCAGTTCTTTCGCAAAAATTGCCTGGAAGTTGTGATATAACCGCGTTCTTTCATAGATATCCGTTGTAACTCTCGCCTGTTCGATCGAATCGCTTGCCAGGCGATTATTCCATTGTGAATAGTTTTGACCGGTTTCTGCTTGACCCAGATCCCAAAATGGATATGGATCAGGATCAGGCGTATTGCTCAAATTCAAATCTACTAATGCAGCTTGATACGCCCTCGGGTCAAGCTTATCACTGACAAATACATCGACAGGAATAGGCTCAAGGGTGACGTCGATAGACAAGGTTTGCCAATCTGCCTGGATTGATTCGGCGATTCTTCGATGTAAGTCATCATCAGGGTAAGACAATACAAATCGCAACGCTTTATCTTCTTTCATACGGACAGGGTTTTGATCCCCGGTAACAACGTAACCAGCCTCCTTCAATAAAAAGGCGGCTTGTTCAACATCATAATCTACAGTGGCCAGTGTTTCCAAATACGCCCAAGATTCAGGGAAAACCACACCCTTGGCTAATATCGCCTGTCCATTGAAAATTTCATTAACCAGGCGCTGCCGATTTATTCCCATCAGCAATGCTTTTCTTATTTCTGCATCCTGCAGAAATGGGACTCCGGGATCGTTTAAGTTTAATAGAACCATACTAATCTGAGGTAGTCTGCCAGAGTAGATGGAAAGGTCGGTTTCAGATAACACCGTTGGCAGCAAACTGTTCGGGATTTCGCTTATCCCTTGGACAAAACCATCCTTATACGCCTGATAAGCAGACAGTGCATCTGGATAGTACCTGAATACGATTTCCTGAAGGTAAGGAGGAGTCCCTGAATAGTCCTTGAATGGTTTGAGAGTAATCCCGGTAATTTTAGAATCTTCAACAGTGATATCAGAAATCTGAAATGGTCCGCTTCCCACTGGTCGAAGATTAAAATCCGAATCGGAAACTTCCTGAAGTGAAAGATCTCCGAGTATGTGTTTGGGGAGTACACCAAAAGTAAGATAATCCTGAAAAGGAGCATAGGCTTCTGGTAATACAAATTGCACGCTGCGTTCATCTAACACAACAACCTGAATGGCTTTCCAAAACTCGATCAAGTCTTTAGAAATAAACCCCTCGCCTGATTTCATCAAATCTATCGAAAATGCAATGTCTGCTGTAGTAAGTGGTTCACCATCGTGCCACCGTAAATTCTCTTTCAGCAAAACATTATAAATAATTCCATCTTGAGATACACCTATAGATTCAGCTAAATCAGGTTCAGGAATGCCGCGCGAATCAAACCTGACGATTGATGAATAGATCAATCGATCGACGGCTTTGTCCGCTTGATTTAATGAGTCAAGCATAGGATTCAACCGGGTGAGGTTGCCGACTAATGCTTCAGTATAGACCCCGCCAGTGACAGGTTGCGGCGTCCCTGATTGACCAATACCACCACGTTTTTCAAGAATGAGCAAAGTTCCGACCACCAAACCAGTCAGAAATAGAATAAGCAATTGCCAGCGAAATTTTTTCATAGTTTTATATGTGAAAAGGCGACTTTCATTTTTTAAGATGAGCCGCCCCTAGAAATCGTGGGATGAATAACAGTTGTAAAAATCCCGAATTATCCCCGTATTAAAACGGCCGACATTGTGAGAATAAAGAAGACGACACTCAACACGATCGTGATCCAAAATAATGTCTTTTCGATCCCACGTCGTGCAGAAAACACTCCACCGCTATCGCCTCCGGTTAGACCGCCCAAACCAACTCCCTTGTTTTGAAGGATAACACTGGCGATAAGAGCCAAAGAAGTTATAATTAGGGCGATATCAATATATAGTCTCAAAGTAAGCCTCCTGAAATTTTGAACACCGAAAATTATACCGTTCATAACCTAAAAAAGTCAACCTAATGAAAGAACTCGTTTGCAATCTTCATATTCATTCAACATATTCTGATGGTACCGGAAATTATCAAACAATTGCAAATGCTGCCCTAAAAAATAGCGTGGACGTCATTATCATCACCGATCACAATATCTTAGTGAAGGGTGTCGAGGGCTATCGAAGCGGCTTTGGCAAACAGGTGCTCATGTTGACGGGTGAAGAAGTTCATGACCAAAGCAAAGACCCACAAATAAACCACATGCTTGTGCTCGGAGCGAACAAAGAAGTAGCCGCTTTTGCATATGACCCACAACTGCTGATCGGCGAAGTTGAAAAAGCAGGCGGGCTCACTTTCCTTGCCCATCCGTTCGAATTTGCTCTCCCCCTTTTTCGCGAAACCGCTATTTCCTGGGAATCCTGGGATGTGGAGGGTTTCACTGGTTTGGAACTTTGGAATGGATTGAGCGAGTTGAAAACGGTTGTTCACACTCTCGCAGATGCTCTTTATTACGGATTCATGCCTGAACTGATGGCTCATGCTCCATTAAAGCAAACCCTTGCTAAATGGGATGAGTTATTGAAAAGTGGTAAACGGATGGTTGCAGTTGGTGGTTCAGACGCGCATTCACTTCACTTTCGGAGAGGCCTATTCAAGAAAACGATTTTTCCGTATGCTTATCACTTTTCGGCGATTAATAACCACTTACTGGTTCCTGAATTTCTTACAGGTGACCTGGAGCATGACAAGTCTATTATCTATCAAGCCCTGCGTACCGGGTCGTCGTTTGTGGGGTATGACCTGGCAGCTTCTACTAAGGGTTTCTCTTTTACCATCGAGAATGAATCAGCACTATACAGCATGGGTGATTCAGTAGACATTACTGGCGGAGCAACTATAAGAATTCTACTGCCGCAGTTTGCCAACATTCGCTTAATCCACAACGGTAATGTAATTCATGAACAAAACAGGATTGACCGCTTGATCTATACGATCTCGGAACCTGGGACCTATCGAGTTGAATGTTCAATCCACTTCATGGGTAAAAAGCGGGGCTGGATCTATAGCAACCCAATATATACTTTTAATTCAAAAATGCGGAAATTAATTTGACCTCTAATAATGTAACGCGTTTCCTTGATTCTAAAAAGGTTAAGTACTCTGCTTTCGAGCTTCCTCCAGAAAAACTTGGGGCGGAAGAGACTGCATTGTTATTAAACATCCCGGTTGAGCAGATTTTCAAAACCATTGTGATTGTCAGACAAAAAGGAAAACCGCTGCTTTGTTTGATCCCTGGAAACAGTGAGGTTGACCTGAAAGCAGTTGCACATTGTATTGGTGAAAAAAAGGTTAGTGTTCCAACCCAAAATGAAGCGGAAAAACTTACCGGCCTGCAGGCTGGAGGCATCTCTCCTCTCGCATTGATCAATAAAGGATTTTCAGTCATTATTGATAGCTCTGCATCGCATTTTGAAGCGGTCCATATTTCTGGCGGTCAAAGAGGATTAATTATCCGTATGCGACCCAACGATCTGCAAATTCTCTCGAAAGCAAAGTATGCGTCCATTGCCCGAAAAGAGTCTGAAACTGATGTGTAAACTAACCATAACTTTAACCGCAAATATGTCTCTCCTTGGTTATAATTCAGGATATGAATCGTCTTGATCAAATCGAAAACCGAATCAGGGAAATTGTCGAAAAAAGCTCTGGCTTCTTTGCATGGAATGATGAGCAAGCTGTTCTTGTGCACCATCTATGTGAATCAATTCAGAATTATCTTCTTGATGAAAACAATACCATCGATGACTCTCCGTCAGTGTTTCAAGTTTACATGCATCCGAGTGACACAAAGTTATGGAAACAACAACCGGATTGGCAGGACGCGATGGCTAACGTCTTCGCAGAGACTATGTCGGAATTTTGCTACAAACTGGATAGTGTCCCCGAGTTAACATTAACAGCCAAGAACTCATTGAAACAAGGGGAGATCCGGATCACAGCCCTCAAAAAATTGTCTGCAAATGAAAAAACTGGCGCAGTCAACTATCCAAACCCTCCTCAGCCGGTGAAAACGGATGGTGAAAAGTATCATAGCGCCAAGCTATTATTTAACGATAATAAGTTGATCCCTTTAAAAAAAGCCGTTGTAAATCTTGGCAGACGCAGCACGAATGATATTGTGATCAATGATCTGCGTATTTCCAGAACTCATGCTCAGATTCGAATAGCCCGTGACGGTTATATGATTTTCGATGTCGACTCAACCGGTGGAACATTTATCAATGGAGAAAGAGTCACAAACCATTTACTGCGTTCCGGTGATGTGATTTCTCTTGCTGGATATACGATGATTTACACAGATGAAAATAACCATGAATTTGATACTGAGCGAGGGAGCACTGCCGAGATTTCGAATACGAATGGGTTGAGAGAGTAAGATGCTGTCGATTTTCGTTCTACTCTTAAGAATCTTTCTCATGATCGTGCTTTTTTCCTTCCTAGTGTGGACGATATATACTTTATGGAGAGACTTAAAAATCCAGAGCCAGATCCTCCTGACAAAAAAAATCCCCATTATTTCGCTTTATTCTGAAAGCGATCCTTCTTTAGAAAAAGTTACCTTCTCAAAAGCCGAGGTCTCTATCGGCAGGGATGATTCGTGCGACATTCCGCTCACTGAAGAAACCATATCCAATCGTCATGCCCGCTTAACCTACCGGCATATGCATTGGTGGGTTGAAGACCTTCTTTCAACAAATGGGACCTATTTAAACGATGAGAGGGTAGAAACGCCGACCATTCTCATCACAGGCGACGAGTTGCGGATTGGTAAAACCATCCTGGTAATCGATATTCAACCAGTAGAATGATCATTTGGAGAGAAAAATGGATAACAAGCCGATTCTAGGTGTCATTGGTGGTTCAGGTTTATATGATTTTCCGGCTTTGACTGACATTGAAACAATCTTCCCGGAAACGCCTTTTGGAAAACCCAGCGCACCAATTACGATTGGTTCGCTCGTCGGAAAGAGGGTTGCGTTTTTGGCCCGCCATGGCGTCGGGCATACACTTACTCCCACGGAAGTAAATTATCGCGCCAATATATATGCGTTAAAATCTTTAGGCATTGACCGGATTGTGAGTATTAGCGCTTGTGGATCGTTGCGAGAAGATTTTGCACCAGGTCATATTGTGATTCCCTCTCAATTATTTGATTTCACACATCAACGCAAACGGTCTTTTTTTGAAAATGGGATGGTTGTACATGTAGGTGCAGCAGATCCTTTTTGCCAAAACCTGTCGAATTCTCTTTATCAAATAGTAACTTCCACTGGCGCTACTGCTCATATGGGGGGTTCCCTAATAACCATCGAAGGACCAAGATTTTCAACAAAAGCAGAGTCCAACACCTACCGGACGTGGGGAATGGCGATCATCGGAATGACCACTTCTCCAGAAGCGTTTTTAGCTAGGGAAGCAGAAATGTGCTACGCAGTAATGGCGCATGTGACTGATTATGATGTGTGGCACCAAAGCGAAGCTGCTGTTAGTGTCGATATGGTAATCAAAACACTTCAAAAGAATACTGAAATTGCTCAAAAATCGATCCTCGAACTCGTCTCACAATTTTGTGAGCCAGAACCATGCGCTTGTTACCACGCTTTGGAAAATGCGATCATTACAAAACTTGAGTCCATTTCTGACGAAACCAAGAAGAAACTAAGCCTATTGGTGAAAAAATATTTGCCTTGAGCTTTCCCTTTTCATCCACTCGCTCTCCAAAAGAATTGATCCAAAGCCGCCTTATGAATCTGGCAGCAGTATTTCTGTTCGTTGGATGCGTAATCCTCACATTTGCACCCGCAGTTAGATTTCACACCTGGCAGGTGGAATATCGTTGGCAGCAATGGGTTGGTTTTGTTGTTTGGCTATTCGGGTTCTCATTCGTTTACCGCCAAGCCAACCGTTTTCTTCCAGACCGGGACCCTTATTTACTCCCCATCATTAGTCTAATGGTCGGGTGGGGGCTGCTGACAATTTTTCGTCTTGATCCGGTTTTTGGTTACAGACAAACCATATGGCTTTCAATTTGTTTAGCAGGTTTTATTATCGGTTTACGCATACCAGGTTTATTGTCGATTTTACGACGTTATAAATACATCTGGCTAACACTCGGATTATTGCTAACCCTGTTTACCTTTTTCTACGGCACATATCCTGGTGGAAAAGGACCGAATCTCTGGCTGGGATGTTGTGGAATCTACCTGCAGCCCTCAGAATTTTTGAAATTCTTGTTGATCATTTACCTGGCTGCTTACCTGGCTGACAGTCTTCCATCAAAATTTCGCCTGATTCGACTGCTGACTCCCACTCTTTTAGTCGCCGGCTCAGCCCTTTTGATCCTGATTGCACAACGTGATCTGGGTACTGCTTTCCTTTTTATTGCTCTCTACGCAGTTGTGATCTATCTGGCGTCAGGCAAGCGAAGAGTCTTGTTATTCAGTTTTATAACGGTTCTTTGCGCTCTGATTGCAGGTTATCTAATTTTTGATGTCATTCAATTGAGGATTGAAGCCTGGTTAAATCCTTGGCTAGATCCTAATGGACGCTCTTTTCAAATTGTTCAATCCATCATCTCCGTAGCCAACGGAGGTATTTTTGGAAGAGGGATCGGACTTGGCAGTCCAGGGGTCATTCCAATAGCGCACTCTGATTTCATCTTCCCTTCCATCGTTGAAGAAACAGGTCTTTTTGGTGCAGTTGCGCTAGTCATTTTATATGCATTTTTCACAATTCGCGGATTTTCTGTCTCACTTCACGCACCTAATCAGTTTCAACGATTTCTGGCAGCCGGCATTACAGCATTTATCATCACTCAATCCATTCTTATTATGGGTGGAACAATTCGTTTATTACCGCTCACTGGGGTTACCCTTCCCTTTATCTCATATGGTGGATCTTCGCTCGTTACCTCATTCTTTTCTGCCATGCTATTAATGATCATAAGCAATCAAGCGGAAGATCAGCCAGCAGTTATTTACCAATCCAAACCATATCTGTTTATTGGCACTGTATTCCTCGCAGGTCTTGTCACAATCGTTGTGCTAACCACCTGGTGGATTGTTGTCCGTGCAGATGGCTTATTAGCAAGAAATGATAATCCGCGTCGGTTTATTTCTGATCAATACGTCCAGCGCGGTAAGATTCTGGACCGCAACAATAAAATTCTTGCTGAGACGCTTGGCGAACCCGGCAACTACACCCGGGTCCTCCATTATCCTCCTTTGAGTGCGGTGGTAGGGTACTCAAACTCAAATTACGGTCAAGGTGGTTTGGAAGCCAGCATGGATGCGGTTCTCCGCGGTGTTCAAGGTAATTCTTTGTTTACCATCTTTTCGACTCGCCTTTTAGCCGCACAGTACCCAGTTGGATTGGATATACGGTTAAGTCTAGATCTGCAACTACAGCAAATTGCAGATTCACTAATGCAGACAAAAAAAGGTGGATTGGTCTTGTTGAATGCCGAAACCGGTGAAGTGCTCGTTATGTCCACTGCTCCGTCTTTTGACTCGAATTCTCTACAAACAAATTGGGAGACCTGGAAAGCATCTGATGACTCACCATTGTTAAATCGCGTTACACAAGGGCAGTACCCACCGGGAGCAGCCACAGGTGGGTTGGTTCTCGCACAAATGCTGGCGCGGGCAACCTTGCCAGTTTCGATTCCATCCGCGAACTGGTCAGTCAGTCAAAATGAGTCTGATTATTGCGCTGTATTTCCTGGCGCCAATCCGACTTGGGAAAAACTGATCTCTTCAGGGTGTACCGCTGCATTGACTATGATTAATAAATCCATTCAACCCACTGAGATGTTTAGTTTCTATCAACAAATCGGGTTCTTTGATCAACCGGATATTCCAGTGGAGAGTGTGGAACTAGTTACTCAAAAGTTTGTGGAAACCTATAATAGTCTTTTTACTGGCGGATCTGATCTATTAGTCTCTCCGTTACAGGTGGCAGTGGCAGCCGCTTCCCTTTCAAATGGCGGAATGATCGTATCTCCACAAATTGCAACCGCATATTTATCGCCAAATGATGTATGGTTGTTGTTTCCTGCAAAAAACGCTCCGCTTCAATTGACCGCCACCAACTCAGACGCTGCGGCAGCGTTGCTGAGTAGTGGAACATTTCCGGGTTGGGAGATTCTGGCAGTCGCTAAAACAGAGTCCGGAAAGGTGGATTGGTATGTAGCAGGGACGCCTCCTGAATGGCAAGGTACCCCATTAACAATTGTTGTGGCACTCGAAAATTCAACGCCAAGAGCAGCTCAAAATATCGGTAGACAAGTATTTAATGCCGCGATTAATTAACACAATAAAAAAAGACCGCGCGTCTGATTTCGCGCGATCCTATCTTCTTGTTACACAAGTTTCAGAAAGTGCCGTTTTCCAACTTGCAAAACACCCGGTGCTATCAACAAGAATCCCTCCTTTTCAACCACTGCACCCTCGTATTTCACTCCTTTTTGATCGATCAGACGTCTTGCTTCGGTTTTACTTTTTGCCAATTCTGCGGCTAGCATAACCTCCACAACAGATTGACCGGTAGTTAACTTATAAATTGGAATATCCTCAGGGATGCCGCCTTTTTGGAAGGTTTCTACAAATACATTTTGCGCTTCTTCAGCCTGCGAGTTATCATAAAAAGCGCTGACTATTTCCTGCGCCAATCGCATTTTGGCGTCACGCGGGTGCATTGATCCATTCTTTACTCCAGCTTCGATCTCGGCAATCTCAGGTGGAGTCAGCCTCGTGACAAGCCGGAAGAACTGTCCCATTGCAGTATCAGGAATGCTCATCACTTTGCCGTACATGTCATTCGCATCGGTATTGATGGGGATATGATTCGCCAAAGATTTGCTCATCTTTACAACACCGTCGGTACCTGGCAGGATACCGAGAATGATCGCGATGTTTGGCTGGGCGCCCAGTCCAACCATGATCTTGCGAGCAGCGGTCATGATGTTGAACAATTGGTCGGTTCCACCAATTTGCACATCCGCTTTCAACATATATGCATCGTAACCTTGCATAATGGAGTAAAAGGTTTCGTGCAAATAGATCGCGTCTCCTTTTTCCCAGCGAAGCTTAAAATTTTCCCGCGTCAAGAATTGTTGCAAAGTGAAATTGGATGCTAACTTTATTAGCGCCTCAAAGCTGAGTTCCGAAAGCCATTCCGCATTATAGCGAATGCTGGTTTTTTCCGGCTCAAGAATTCGGAAAGCTTGTTCAGCATACGTCTGCGCATTCTTTGCCACTTCGTCATGCGTGAGTTGAGGTCGAAGAACATCCTTGTCTGAAGGGTCACCGATCAAGGAAGTGTAATTGCCGATCACAAAAGTAACATCATGTCCCAACTCCTGAAACTGGCGCAGTTTTCGCATTGGAACGGTGTGACCGAGATGTAGATCTGCTTTCCGTGGATCAAAGCCGCAATAAACACGCAGAGGTCTTCCTTCCTTTTGGCAGGAAATTAAGCGAGCACGCAGCTCGTCTGCCATATTTTGTCTTAGTTTGTCGTCGCCGTATTCAGTGCCCTGCATCAAATACTCGACCTGTTCATTGATAATCATTGCGGCCTCCTTTTTAAGATATTAACAATAAGCCTAGATTATACCAGCGCTTCATCAAGCTTATTCAAAATTTTATTCATTTATCAGGTTTTCCAGTGCCGTTTAAGCATCTCACTGCATGATTACTGGATTAGAGGATGACTGGTTTGGCTGCCCAGAACGGCGAGTGAGGACACTAACTTATTACCCTTTTTTGGAGTTTTGTCCAACCATCTCAACGCTAATTAATCCCCATCCGCCTAAAACGACTATGCGCATATTTTCAATTCCTTGTATTTTCGCTTTTCCAGACTTGCGCTATAATTCATTAATTATTATATGGAAAAACCTGTCTTGGTACTCAACGCAAATTTTGAACCGATCAATGTATGCGGTTTCCAGCGTGCGATAGGGTTGATGCTCACAGAGAAAGCCACCCTGATTCTGAATGGTCGGGGCATGATTAAAACGATCAATGCATCCTACCCTATCCCTTCCGTCATCCGCCTGCAGCGGATGGTTCATCGCCCGCGACCAAAGGTCAACTTGTCAAGGCGTGAAATCTTCAGACGCGATTACTTCACCTGCCAATACTGCGGAAAAACTACACCATTTTTAACTGTTGATCACGTCCTGCCAAAACACCTGGGCGGCACCCACACATGGAAAAATCTGGTTGCGGCATGCCCTGCGTGCAATCACCGCAAAGGCGGACGAACTCTGATGGAATCGGGTATGACTCTTTTACGACAACCTAAAGCACCCCCTCAAGCCGCAGAGTATATCTTTGCCCGATATCTCGATGAAAACAACGAATGGCGGTCCTTTTTGGATGGCTGGTAATTATTTGATTACCATTCCATCAAACGCAAGGTTCACTTTTCCAGTAAACGTTTTTTGAGCGTTTGAAAGTAGAAAATCTTCACCATGCCTGGCTTCATAATGGATTAATACCAGATGTTTGACACCAGCTTGGGTGGCGATAGTGCCTGCTTGCTCTGGTGATGTATGCCCTTTCAAACCCCCAGCTGATTCCTGTAATAAAACATCGGCGTCTTTTGCCAATTTTAAGAGGTTGTCACATGGTTCTGTGTCGCAAGAATAACTGAACACTTTTCCAGTTGCAAATTCAAAGCGCAACCCAATCGTTGGAATTAGATGGAGGACTGATAGAGCAGAAACACGGATGGACTCATCGCAGATGACAATTTCCTCTCCGCTCTCTGGAATCGTTCTGAAAGTTACTGCAAACATGCCAGACCACATATGCCAATCAAAAAGCTCAAGCAGTTTTTTGGCTCGTTCAATTGTGTATTCCAACCCGTAAATGACCAACGGTGTGGACCGTTTTTCAAGCCACATATCCATGATCAGCAGAGGCAAACTGCCCACATGGTCTGCGTGAAAATGTGTCAGGATCAGGTCTGTGATCTCATTCAGGGTGACCCCTGCCCGGGCGAGTCCGGCTGCTGGATGATCCCCGCAATCTACCAATATTTTCCTGGTTCCTGAATCCACAAGCAAGTAGGAATTTTCCTGATCCTTTTTTGCTACTGCGTTTGAAGATCCAAGAATTATGAGGCGTTCCATTTTTACTCCTCCAAAAAAGGTTACCTGTCAATTTCAGGTAACCTTTTGGAATGTTCAGTTATTGGGCTGAATTTTCTTTAATATCCGGTTTGGTTTCTGCAGGCCTTTTCTTTAAATGTCGAAAGACCAAGAAACAGGCAGAAAATACCGCGATCACTGCCATTATAGCCTGGTTTATGTTAATACCTGCTATCGGTGAATACTCTAACCGAATAAATTCAAGCAAAAATCTGCCAACCGGATAAATGATTAAATATGCGAGGAAAACGTCACCCTTTTTTAATTTTTCACCAAATTTTCGTGACAGCCACAACAGAATGCACACATTCAGCAAGTTCCACAAGAATTCATAGAAAAAGGTGGGATGATATTTTTCTATGTTTTCGTATCCGGGCAAACGATGAGTCGAATCAATAAAGATCGCCCAGGGCAGTTTTGACGGTAATCCATAGACTTCTTGATTAAAGAAATTACCCCATCTTCCAATAGCTTGCGCCAATGCCAGTCCCGGAGCGCTAATATCCAGCCAGGTTGCAAAGCTGATCTTTTTCTTGCGTGCGTAGATCCATAATGCCAGCACCCCGGCCATCACAGCGCCCGGGATCCCCAAACCACCATTACGAATATTTAACATATCCAGTGGGTACACGAAATAAGGATTTTTGCCATCAATCAACATTGAGGCAGGTGGTGTAAAAATGTGCCATAACCGCGCCCCAATTATCCCGGCGATCAACAGCCACGGAAGTACATCCCAGATCATATCCGGGTTAAATCCGCGACGTTTGGCTTCTTTGGTTGCCAAAAAAGCCCCTAGTAATGCCCCGGTGATGATGATAAGAGCATAGAAATATATCTTTATTCCAAATATGGTAAATCCGTTGATCATTGTTTTTCCCTTTCTACAAATAAGGAGACACTTACTTTTTAGGAAATGCCTGTCTACGAACAAATACGAATCGCTGGATTGCAGTGAAGTTAGCTAGAACTGCAATGATCCAGAGTGCTACGATGGGAATGTTAAAAATCAAACAGGGCGCCATTACGATCAGTCGTTCAACCCGGGTCAAAATTCCGGTTTTTGCAGAATATCCTAATGTCTCTGCCCGAGCCTTGATATAAGAAACCATCACCGACCCGCCAGCTGCCAAAAAGACCAGGATGCTTGCCAGGGCGTCTGATCTAACGGCATAGAAATACAACAATCCACACAACAGAACCAATTCAGAACATCGATCTGTGACCGAATCGACAAATGCGCCATATGGCGAAGGCTGTCCAAGCATGCGAGCCATCGTTCCATCTACTACGTCTAATGGCCCGGCAACAACAAGGATGATGCCAGCCAGGGTCATATGGCCGGTAGCAACAAAATAAGCAGCACCAGTGGTTAATATCAACCCGAGACCAGTGATCATGTTCGGTTTAAGCCCGATACGAAGCAGAAACCGCGCTACTGGATCAATCACTCCCTTGAAGACTTTACGCAAGAACATTTCAAGAGAGAAGGGGGTATTGTTCGCTTTTGGTGATTCCATTTCGCTCATTGGATATACCAATCCTGTTTTAAGATAAGTACCATGCTAACTTGCCGCTGAGAAACTGTCAAGTTTTTATCAAAACTAAAAAGGAAATCAATCTTCTGAGAACCCAGAATCCATCTCTACCTCAGGATCAATCAACACTTCCCGATCTTTGCCGCTCCCGACAGACGGACCAACGATCCCTTTCTCTTCCAATTCGTCGATCAATCTTGCAGCGCGCGGATACCCCACCCGCAACCTGCGCTGAAGTAGTGATGCACTCGCCTTGCCGGCAGCCTTGACCACACCAATCGCCTGTTCGATCAACTTATCAGAATCCTCAACAATTGACTCTTCAGCCAACGACTCCCAAGGTGATTCATTTCCGTTTTTATTTGGACTCATTTTGTGCCAGTGATTGAGTACTTTTTCTAATTCAATATCGCTGATGATGATTCCCTGTGCACGCTGCAACCCTGACCTGGATGGGTCCAGGAAGAGCATATCACCCTTACCGAGTAAATTTTCAGCGCCATTCGTGTCAAGAACCACGCGTGAATCAATCGACGACGCCACTGCAAAAGAGATACGAGCCGGGAAGTTTGCTTTTATCAACCCGGTGACAACATCAGTGCTGGGTCTTTGAGTAGCCACAACCAGATGAATGCCAGTCGCGCGTGCCATTTG
The DNA here is from genome assembly GCA_009773005.1 of Chloroflexota bacterium. Classification (GTDB taxonomy): domain Bacteria; phylum Chloroflexota; class Anaerolineae; order Anaerolineales; family Anaerolineaceae; genus UBA6107. Next base: position 29,241 of record WOUT01000008.1, read on the forward strand.
AGCCAAACGGATTAGACTGTGTTCGGTCTGGTCAGGCGCCGACATCATTAAATCCGCTAGCTCATCGATGAGAATTACAATTCTTGGCAATGTTGGCTGTTTCTTTTGAAGCATCCTCCGATTATAAGATTCCAGATTGCGGACTTTTGCTTCAGCCAGCAGCCGATAGCGAGAATCCATTTCAGCCTGCGCCCACCGTAAAACCACAAGCATTCGTTCGATCTCGGTTTCGACTTTTCCTAATAAATGCGGCAACCCGTTAAATCGCACCAATTCTACCATTTTTGGATCTAACATCACAAGTTTAAGATCATGCGGTGTATTATTCATCACCAGGCATGTTGTAATCGCGGTGATGCAAACCGATTTACCTGAATTCGTCGTACCTGCGATCAACAAGTGTGGCATTTTTTCCAGATCCAGCACTACAGCTTCACCTGAGACATTACGTCCGAGCCCCAAAGCCAAATGTGACTTTAAGGCACGAAATTCGCTGGACTCAAGCATTGGCCTGAGTCGCACTGCCGTACTATCCGTATTGGGCACCTCGATGCCAACATAAGATCGGCCGGGCACAGGCGTTTCAATGCGCAGTCTCGATGCAGAGAGCGCAAGAGACAAATCGCGGGATAATGCAGAAATTTGAGACACTCTTACTTTTTGCTTAACATTTTCTCCATCTGGTCCAATTTTTATGGTGAACCCGGGTTCAAGTGCAAATTGAGTTATAGTTGGACCAATCCTAAAGCCAATAACTTTTACAGGTAATCCGAATTCTGCCAGGCTTTTTTCAATCGTTAAGGCTCTCGCTCTAATTTGTGTTTGATCAGGAGCAATCGCCAGTTCGTTCATGAGCAAGTTCAATGGTGGAAGACGATCATCTCTCCAGTTTGGATGCTGGATTAAAGTTTGCTCCTCTTTCACGGGTCTGCTGGTTTGCTCTGTGATAATTCGGGATTGAGACGTTGTACGAAAGATTTGATTCTTGCTGGATATAACCATTCCTGTATCATTCCAGGAAATAATTTTATTTATAATTATCTTTAGTAAACCTGTCGCAAGTCCTAAAAAAAACATGAATAAGAAAGCATATAAGATCACGCCAATTACACCGGGAAATAACCTTGCCAAACCCCACCCTATCGTTCCCCCATCTTTGCCTATTTCCGCGCGATCTAAAGAATACCCCCCGAAAATTGATAGAAGGGTTAACAGCATGAAAAACAATCCTTCGAAAGCCAACACCTGACCCAATGTTAAAGGAAACTTCTTTCCCGCACTGTACCTCAAAGCGGAAACGCCAAGAAGCGCAACCATCAGGATAAGGAAAACGCTTCCCCATCCAACACTTTTGCGCACCAACATAATCCATGGATTGATGATCGTGCCTTTAGATAACCCAAACAAGCCGAACAAGCTTAATACCGCGATCAAAATAAGGCCGATCCCCACTAGATCCCAGCCAAACCGCTTGAATTGTTTAAAAAATGCAAGGATCTTTTGAAACGTGTTTGCTTTTCGAGGGTCTTTCTCCACAAACTCTTGTTTTATTTTATCTGATGGAGTTGTAGGTGATTTCATTCTTCTGAGACCAATCCTAATCCAAGGCGACGGCGGTCTGCATCTACATGAAGGATTTTTACCTTGACGGGTTGTCCTAAAAAGAATTTTTTTGACAAATCACTCGTATTGTGACAATTTGAGATCGAGGAAACATGGATGAGTCCTTCAATGCCTTCCTCGAGCCGCGCAAAAACCCCAAACCGCATAATCGAAGTAACCTCAGCAGAAACAGTATCACCTGTTTGGTAGTTCTCAACCATGGAATCCCATGGATTCGGTGTTAACCGTTTGATGCTCAATGCGATCCGAGCAGTTGCTTCATTCACCTGCAATATCATCACTTTTACCTGCTGCCCAACCCGGAACAGATCTACAGGATGTTCAACTCTTCCCCAGGACAATTCAGATACATGGACCAAACCTTCGACACCACCCAAGTCAACAAAAACACCAAATTCCGTAACATTTGTTACAACTCCGCATGCTGATACACCGTGTGCAAGAGACTCAAAAAGTTGTTTTCGTTTCCCTTCGCCTGCCTGGGCAGCCCGTTCAGAGAGAACCACACGTTCACTGGAGGGTTCACATTCGATCACTTTTAAATACAAAGTCCGGCCCTGGTATTTGGATAGCAATTGTTGTTTTATTTCCTCATTGGCGTCCATGGGTAACTCTACGAGATGGGAGATTGGTACAAAACCCTGAATCCCATCCCCTTTGACCAATAAGCCACCCCGGTTAAAGCCGTATACTTCGAGCAAAATAACCTCGTCGTGCATGAATATATTCTTAACACATTCCCAATCGATTGTCCCATTAGTATTTGGATGTTGGCATGGCCTGCAATTAATATTAACCTTTTTTGCAGCTATTGCTACCTCGTCAGCAAGGACAGCAGTCCACCATCCCTCGTCAGGCTCTGGGATTACATCAGCACAATCTGACAAATCATTAAGATCATTCATTAATACCCCTCCAACCACCGAACCTGTAAATATAAACATTACACTTCTTTTAAACTTGCGGTTTTCAATTCCATTTGAACGATCGTATCTGTAATTACTTCAATTGCCACTCGTTGTTTTCGATAGAGATCAGCCTCAGAAAGCGCTAGTTTTAACGCAATTTCTCTAACCTTTTTTCCCTCCAAAAATTTTAAGTCAAGTATATTATACAGTAACCACTCGCTTGTAAATTTTCGCTCTCCAACCGGCCGGATCTGCTCGATGGAAGCCTTTAAAACACTTCGTATTGCGTTTGCGGGGTTGTGTTCATATTCAGACAATGCCTGTTTTACAATCTCCAGCTTCAACAGGGGATTTTCAGTTAATTTAGGTCCTCCCCAATAATGAGTCAATGCATCCTTTATTGCATGAGTCAACTCATTCCGTTTTAAAGATGTTTCTACCTGTAACACGCCTGTACGATCATATCTTCCTGCAGCGCGTAACTGTTGGATTAATTCTTCCTGCGGGTTTAACCTTTCAAGGGTTTGAAAAATTTGCTCCTGGGTCGCCCTGTCACGAAGGACGATTGCAGCGCGGTAAGTCAATATTTTTAATGCCTCCGCCTCATCAGGCTCTAGTGGAAAGTCCCCTCCAAAACCATTGACACCCAGATAACCCAGGACATTGTGTGTGTTACCATTTAATCCATTTTTAAGAGGAATTAAAGCATCTGAATTCCAAACAAGAAGTTCTTCTTCCGTAGAGTTGTTTGAAGTAAAAGTCTCGATTTCATTTAGCTGTTGATCGCCAATAAGTTTTTCTCCAGTGTATACCACTAATTCCAGTCCTTCCTCTGTAATTTCAAGCAGATAGGCTCCAGAAGCTTGCAAGCGGTCACATACGGCAGCAAGCACCATTTCAAGAAATTGTTTGAGGTCGCTACGAGTAATGATCCGGTCTTCCAGTGACCGAATCAGAAGGAAATCTTCTTCATCTTTATTAACAAATAGCCATTTTTCCAGGTATGGATAAAACATCGTGATCGCATGTTCCGAAAGCAGCACGGTCACGACCATCGCAATGGGTACAAATGCATTATAAGGATTGCCGAATGCTTGCCCTCCTCGTCTGACAATCGTAACGATCGCCAGTGTTAGACTCGCGGTGACTGATCCACGTAAAAGCCACTTGAAAAGCCGGCTCTTCACAACACGGTCTGGCCACGGCACTCCAAAAAATGCAACTGAGTAAGCCATAATAATTACAAATCCACCCAATAGAGTGTTTGTAATGATGGCAATTAGCCAGAAGAGCAATGTCTGACTGGCAGCAAATTCAGAACCATACAAAAGAAATGGAAAGGATCCAATTGCAGGAGCTAAAGCGCTCAAGGTCAAATAAAACATTCGGCGTTTGCTAGTCTTGGTTACCGTCCGGCGGTAGGCGCGGATAAAATTGATCCACGCCAAAACCATGATAAAAATGTAATAAGCCGTGAATACTTCGGTCAAGACAGTCGGTTGGTTATGCGGAGCAGGAGGTTGATCAAGTACTAATGGGCCAATGAACCAGGGACTCGCCAATAAAATGATCAGGACAATGGAAATAAAATTTGAAGTGCGGACCGCCCACTTTCGGCGCCAGCGTGAAGGTAAGCCAGTGGTCTCTAACAACGCATCAGAGAAGTTAAGGTAAGTAGCCGGTAATAAGATGATCCCGACCCATTGGATACGAATCCAAAGGTCAATCATTCCTGCAGAAGAACTCGTCGAACTGAATGATTCTGTAGAAAACACGACCACCAGACAAAACATGATCCAAGCAAAAGATCGTGCGACTCGGTCTTTTAAATTAAAGGTTAGGCTATACATCAACAATGAGAAAGCCGTGATCGCAATCCCCGCAGTAAGAATCTGGCTGATCGTCTTGACTATCGTGATTAAACCGCTAATCCAACCTGACACTTTTCCCCCGCAATCTACTTCAGATTTGCAGTAAAAAAAACAGCAATATCCCGATTGGCAAAATAACAGTCCGCGAAGCCACTGAACTCATACCTCAATTTTCGTGCGAGCGAGATTGATGAATGGTTTTTTGACTGCATTTCAAGCATAATACGATAAATCCCTTTGCTGCGCAGCCAATCCTGGGCAGAAACAAGTAACGTAGTCGCAATACCCTGTCTACGGGATCGCTCATCCACTACCAAATCAATTACTCGCCCTAAATTATTCTCACTTAAAATATCCAGCGATAGGTATCCAACCAATTGACCTTGAACCCTCGCTACCAAAAATAGGTTATGCTTTGTCCAGGTGTCAGCCATAGTTTCCGGGTTTCTAGGATATTCGAGACGAAGCGACCGCGGTAAACGGATCTCGCGAAAACGCACCTCAATTTGTCCATGATCGGCGGAACTATCCATTTGCCAGACATGGGTGGTGTCGCACCCATGCACAAATCTGATCAGCGTAGAAAGATCGCTGGAATTGGCTGGACGGACTTCAACAGACGGCATTCCTGCTCCTTATTTTGACGCTTTGATCAAAACCTTTATCGTACAATCAGGCAATGCTTCTTCTTTGCCGTTAAAAACAACTAACCGAAATTTATAATCCCCAGGTGTCAGGTTTTTTGTATCCCAGCTTCCGCCAAAAGGCGCATCAGTGATCAAGTCATTACCTGACACGATCGATACCCAGTTATCTCCATCAATAGGCGTGTATTCCACTTTGTAAAACCCCAAATTACTTACATTGACGGTTCCTGTTAATTCCACTTTTCCAGTGATAGAACCGCCTTCCTGGGGATAGGTCCACTCAATTTGACCGGGGATGCAGCCTTTGTCTAAAAAAGCAGTCAAAGTTGGAATCAGTCCTTCAGTCGTTGTCTGAACAAGTGGGGTAATAACATTATTTTTAGGTTGCACTGTTAAATCAAAAGTGGGAGTTGCCACTTGCTGCACTCCCGGAACCGACGGTGTTACAAAAGTATTAATGATGAATAGTCCTACCCCTAATAACCCACTAAATATCAATATCGTCAGCCCTTGATTTATGTTCCGTTGTGAATGTTCCTTTTCCAAACCAAAAAGCGCCACTGACCAATCTCGCCAGGCGAGATAAATTTTTCTGGCATAGACCAGAATCACCGTTCCTATGAGAATAAAAAACAGGGCTTCATACTGATTAAGAAAACGTAAGATCGCATCCATTAAATCATTTCAAATTTATCGAATTCTTCATGCATTCCCGATTTCTAAAACTCCGTTGACTCAAGAACACCTTTAATGAGTATGGTCAATTTGGGTACGATCATTTTACCTGCTGCCAACACTTCTTCATGTGTTGTTTCTGTACTCCCATCAAGATTCGCTTTATTGCTGATCCCTGAAAAAGCCAATACTCGAGTCTTTCCATGTCGCGCAACGATTGTCTCAGGTACCGTGGACATACCCACTGCGTCTGCTCCGATTCCGCGTAAAAAGCGCAGGTCAGCCGGCGATTCAAAGGATGGGCCGGATAAACACACGTACACGCCTTTATGGAGTTGGATCCTATTCTCTTTGGCTGTCGTCGTCGCCAGTTCGATCAATTCTCTATCATACGGTCGGCCCATATCCGGGAAGCGTTCGCCAAATTCATCCAGATTAGGTCCGCGAAGTGGGTTTAATCCTGCCATTCCAATAAGGGCAATATGGTCGTTGAGAACCATAACATCGCCTGGTTGGTATTTTGGATTAATGGCGCCGGCTGCATTGGTTATGATGATCGTACCAATTCCCAAGCGCTGCATCACCCGAATCGGCAACGTGACTTGATCCATCGCATATCCTTCATAGTAATGCGCGCGCCCCTGCATCACCATGGCAGGCACGCCATTAAGCAGTCCGATCACCAATCTGCCCGAGTGACCAAGAATCGTCGAAACCGGCCAATTTGGAATATCCTGATAAGGCAAGATGACCGGATCCAGAACTTCATCTGCCAGCCCTCCCAGACCAGATCCGAGAATAAGAGCAACTTTTGGAGTGATTTTGATTTTCTTTGAAATGCGGTCAGCTGCCTGATCAATGTCCTTTATCGTCACAAAAGGGTTCATCCTATCCTCAATCCAATATTAATATTATGAAATGACAGATTAAAATTATACCCGATTTGAAAATCATAATTCGTCCATCATGCCTTAAATTTTCAATTTAGTTTTTTGAAGACTCGATTATTAAGTAAATAGTGTTCGAAATGCCTGGATGGTTCGTTCAATACCTTCATCTGTCACCCAGCGATGCGTCACCATTCTAAAGCAGCGTTCGCCGACCACACCAATCTTGATGTTATTGTCTGCCAGTTTCGTGACAATTTCGGATGTCGCAAGTCTTACTTCAGGCTTTAATGAAAAAAAGACCATATTAGTTTCGGGCATTCCCATTTCAAACTCAATTCCTTTAATTTGTGCCAAGCCCTCAGCCAGCGTCTTCGCATGCAGATGATCTTCTGCCAATCGATCAACCATCTTGTCAAGTGCAATCAGCCCTGCGGCAGCCAGGATCCCTGCTTGCCGCATTCCACCGCCAAGCATTTTTCGTAAACGCCTTGCCTTGTTAATAAACTCAGTTGTCCCGCAAAGTACTGAACCTACCGGAGCGCATAACCCTTTGCTTAAACAAAAAGTAACGCTGTCTGCTGTTTCTACGAGAGATTTTGCATCAACACCAGCAGCTACTGCTGCGTTAAAAATTCTTGCGCCATCTATGTGAAGGAATAACCCATGTTTATGGGTCAATTCTCCAACTTCTTCAATGTAGTTTCTGGAAAGGACCACCCCTCCACAACGGTTGTGGGTATTCTCCAGGATCAGCAATTTCGAAACAGGATGGTGAACGTCATTGGGTCTAAAGGCTCCGATGATATCCTCAATTTGTAATGTGCCATCCTTTTGATTTTTCACGGTATGGGGAAACACCCCTCCCAAGGCTGATACACCGCCAGCCTCAAATAGAAAGGTGTGTCCAAGGTCACCCATGATGACTTCATCACCTCTCTGGCAATGCACCAACACTGCAATCAAATTACCCATCGTACCAGAGGGGACAAATAATCCAGCTTGCTTTCCTATTTTAGCTGCTGCAACCTCTTGCAAATGGTTTATGGTCGGATCTTCACCATAGACATCATCACCGACTTCAGCTTTCGCCATCGCTTCACGCATTTCAGGTGTTGGTTTTGTGACAGTATCAGAACGCAGATCTACGATATCCATTCTTTTCTCCAGAATCATCGAATTGAGTTTATGACATCAACCAATTCATTGGGTAATGGCGCTTCAAAGGTGCGCAGGTTTGTTTCGCCAGGAAATAGGATTTTTAGTTTCGCCGCATGTAGAAAATGCCGGTTTAGTTCTATACTGGGATGGCTTCTGCCATAAACGGTATCTCCGACAATTGGACACTTCAGGAAAGCCATATGCAGTCTGATCTGATGGGTTCTCCCAGTGACCGGATGCGCTTCGATGAGAGTATGGTTGGAAAATACTTCAACCGTTCGGTATTCAGTAACGGAGGCCCTGCCTTTTGCATCTGAGACTATCGCCATTTTTTTTCGGTGAGAAGGGTCGCGGGCAATCGCAGCCTCAACCCGGCCCGTTGGAGTTGGGGGTTTTCCATCCACAAGTGCGAGGTAGATCTTCTCGACATTTCGCAAACGGAATTGGTCTTGCAGCCACCTGTGCGCCTGTTCATTCTTTGCAATGATGATCAACCCGGAAGTATCTTTGTCCAAACGGTGTACCACACCCGGTCGAAGCTCCCCTCCAATCCCCTTGAGATCTTTGAACCGTGCCAGTGCGGCATGCACCAGCGTTCCAGTATCATGACCAGCAGCCGGATGAACCACCATTCCAGCACGTTTATTGATAATAGCCAAATCACCATTTTCGAAAACTACATCCAAAGCGATATCTTCAGGCAACAATTCACTCGCAACTGCCTCTGGCAGCAGAATTTCAACAAGATCGCCTTCTACAACGATGCAGCCAGTTTTATTTACAACTTCATTATTAACTTTAACTGCCGCCTCCCGGATCAGGTTTTGAAACCTTGAGCGGGAATAATCAGGCAAGTGAAGCGCCAGAAATTTATCAACCCGGTCGCTCTCTCCGGAGATTACTTGAAAAGTTAATGTCTTGGCGGTCAATTCTCGCTTCCAGACTCATGAATAGGTTGTTCTGAATTACTCGATTTCGACCGATTCTTTTCTCGTCGTTCTTGCAGCCAAACACCCAATAAGAGGATAAAAACACCTATCGTAATGGATGAATCTGCAACATTCCAAACCGGAAATGTGCCTACGGATATGAAATCAGTAACCTGACCCAACCTGATTCTGTCGACCAGGTTACCTACAGCGCCAGCTAATTGAAGTGAGAGCGCCAAACGAATCACGCGGTCTTCTTTTGGAACCATTGGGTAATAATATATGATTCCAATTGATACGATTATGGCAAGGAACATAAAGATCAGGTTTGCGCCTTTAAACAATCCAAATGCAACCCCCGTGTTCGTTATGTGGATCAACCGGGCATAAGGCAGCATCCAATCCCAGGGTGCCCAAATCTCTCCATAAGCCAGATTCGCTCGAATAAGCGCTTTTGTGACTTGATCGAGGATAATGATAACGATCGCAATTACAAATAACCAGCGAACCGACTGTATATACTTTTTCAACACAACCTCCGTAAATTTCTCTTTGAATTTTACCTTATATTCTTAAGCATGTTATCAGATGAAAAAGGCTCCTTTCGGAGCCTTCCTATTATGCTTTCTTCAACCCAACTGTTACTCGCTCATTATCGAATTCATCTTCCACGCTGACTATATCCTGTGGAATTTCTCCGGCCTTGAGTTCAACGGATAATGTCTCCGTCTTGATATAATCCGCATAAGCATTTACCGCTTCCAGTAAGCCAGGTGTCGCAGCGTAGTAGAGCTTGATCCGGTCGGCGATCTCAAGCTCAGCAGTTTTTCGCAAATCCTGCACCCGCCTGACAAATTCGCGGGCTAACCCTTCTTTGACCAACTCCGGAGTTAATTCAATGACAAGCGCCGCGAGATAAGCTCCCTCTGATCCAACTGTGTATCCTTCTTTTGCTTGAATCCGAACTTCCACTTCTTCTGGCAGTATCAACAACTCTTCACCATTGATCATTACATCAAGTGAAATACCTGCAATGAGTTGGATCGCTGTTTCTTCAGCATCCATGCTGAGAATCAATTTACGGATTTCGGGAAAGCGGTTGCCGTATTTTTGGCCAAGCTGTTTTGGCAGTGGGTTTAATGCATAACTCACCGCTTCTGAGGCTGAATTCAATGACCTGACTTTTTTGACGTTGAGTTCATCTTCAAACAATTCGGCGTATTTCAGAACCACTTCCTCTTCATCACGGTTGCTTACAGCAAATGCAACTTCAGACAATGGCTGTCTGACTTTGCGGTTTGCTTTATTGCGGGCTGCGTGACCTAACGAGGTTAATCGCATGACCAGATTCATGTCCTGATTCAATTTTTCATTGATGAGAGTTGGGTCAAATTTTGGCCAGATGCTCAAATGGACTGAGTCAAGCGCTTTTTCATCGACAGAACCGACCAGATTCAAATATAGCTCGTCAGCGATAAAAGGCATGGTCGGAGCCAATAACTGACTGATCGTCACCAGGGCTTCGTATAAAGTCGCGTAAGCGGCTTGCTTATCGGTATCCGACCCGCTCTTCCAGAAACGTCGGCGTGAACGTCTCAAATACCAGTTGGAAAGTTGATCAACAAATTGCTCGATTGGTCGGGTTGCGCCGATGACATCATAATTCTCTAGGGCTTGGGTTACATCCCGTACCAAGGCGTGAAGCGAAGACCGCAACCATTGGTCCAGCGAGCTGAATTCTATTTTTGTATTTTTGTCAGGTTTCCACCCGTCAAGGTTTGCGTAAGTGACAAAGAAAGAGTAAGTATTCCACAAGGTCAATGTGAAATTGCGCAGCACTTCTCCAACCAGATCGCTGGAAAAGCGCCTTTCCTGCCCCGGAGGGCTGGCGGTGTAAAGATACCAGCGCATCGCATCAGCGCCGTTTTTCTCAAGTACCTCCCACGGCAAGATCACATTCCCACGGGTCTTCGACATTTTAAGGCCTTGACCATCAAGGATCAAACCCAGGCAAATCACGTTCTTGTAAGAGTTGGAATCAAACAACAAGGTGCTGATGGCGTGCAGCGAATAAAACCATCCTCTGGTCTGATCCACTCCTTCACAAATATAGTCAGCTGGAAAATGCTGTTTAAATTCCTCAATATTTTCAAATGGGTAGTGCCATTGACTATATGGCATGGAGCCTGAATCAAACCAGGCGTCAATCAGCTCCGGCACTCTGCGCATGCGGGCTCCACATCCTTCACATCGCAAAGTAATTTCATCAACATAAGGACGGTGCAGATCGGATTTCGACAAGTCTCTTCCCGCTTTCATGGAAAGCTCCTCCACTGATCCGACGCACGTTTGTGCATGGCAACCTTCACACTCCCAAACCGGCAAGGGCGTGCCCCAATACCGTTCTCGCCCGAGAGCCCAGTCAATATTGTTGGAGAGCCAATTTCCAAAACGTCCATTACGAATGTGTTCTGGATACCAGTTGATCTGATTATTTATCTCGACCATGCGGTCCTTGAACTGGCTGGTGCGAATATACCAGGTTGGGCGAGCATAATATAAAAGCGGTGTACCACAACGCCAGCAGAATGGATAAGTGTGGACGTATTGCGCCTCACGGAAGAGCAATCCGCGTTCTGATAAAGCCAGAGTAATAAGAGGATCCGCGTCTTTAACAAACATTCCTGCCCATGGTTTGACCTCTGAAATGAAAGTTCCATCTTCCGCAACCGTACAAAGCACAGGCAAATCAGTTTCCAGAGCGATTTGCATGTCATCTGCGCCAAAAGCTGGGGCGATATGCACCAGGCCAGAACCGTCTTCTGTGGTGACAAAATCACCCAACACTACAAAATGAACAGGTTTTTCAGTGGGCAAGAAAGTAAATAAAGGATGGTACTTTTTATTCCTTAACTGCTTGCCTTTAAATCGTTCTACAATTTTTACTTGTTCCTCACCAAATATTTTTTCGAGTAGTGATTCCGCCAGGATTAGCCTTTCAGTTCCTCCCTCAGGCATACTACGCTCTACAGTGACGTAGTCCACTTTCTCGCCTGCTGCAACAGCCACATTCGCAGGCAGCGTCCAGGGTGTCGTCGTCCAAACCAGTAATGAGGTTCCCGGCGTATCTACAAGCGGCAAGCGCACAAAAACGGATGGGTCGCTGGTTTCTCTATATCCCAGCGACACTTCATGATCAGAAAGAGGGGTTCCACAGCGTGGGCAGTAAGGTACTACTTTGTATCCCTGATACAGAAGATCTCTTTCCCAAAAGTTTTTCAGGATCCACCAGACAGATTCTATATACTGATTTGTGAAGGTAATATATGCTGTCTCAAGGTCAACCCAATATCCGATGCGGTCGGTTAGTTTTTCCCATTCCTGAATATACGTAAACGCTGACTCGCGGCATAATTCGTTAAATTTGGCAATTCCAAATTCTTCAATTTGGCGCTTGTTTGTGAATCCTAGTTTTTTCTCGACTTCAATTTCCACTGGCAGACCATGAGTATCCCATCCTCCCCGCCTGGAGACATGAAAACCCTGCATGGTCTTGTAGCGTGGAAAAATGTCTTTAAAAACACGAGCCAGTACATGGTGAACCCCGGGTTTACCATTTGCTGTTGGAGGTCCTTCATAAAAAACATATTCTCGCCCGCCTTTTCGCTGATCCAGGCTTTTGTGAAAAACATCATGGTTCTTCCAATGCCGTAATACCTTTTCTTCCATTTGCGTGACATTGAGTTTTGGCGAAACTGGTTTAAACATAACACCTCCAAAAGAATAAAAAAATCCCATCCCTGGTCAGGGACGGGGAAAAATCCGCGGTACCACCCTGCTTCTCAATGATTGAGCGCTCGGTCAGGTGCGTCAAAAAGGCAGCCTGCTTCAGGATAACGGTTGAAGTTGCCGGCTCACTTATTAACGAAATCTCGTGTTCAGATCACAACTCCGGAAGGATTTTCGGCCACATATATCTGCCCGGCTTGCACCAAACCCAGGTTCGCTAAAGACATAATTGCAGCTTACTCGTTTCCATCTATGCTTTTGCGTAATTATCCCATAAAGGGTATGAAAAATCAAATTGTTATTGTGCAAATAGAAATTTTACACAAATATTACAGCATTTTCCTGTCTGACTCAGTATCCTATAAATTGAGGTTTACGGAACGAAGTATATCCTTGTCAACCGACCTTAATTCCTTACAGGTAGGTCAAATGTTGGAAATGTCCAAAGTAGAGAATTGCCAAATCTTAGCTGATATTATCAACCAGTGTCAAGATGGAATTTGGTCTATTGATGACACGTATAAGATAACAGCCATCAATCCTGTTGCTGCTGATTTGTTATTTAAATCCTATGGAGTGAATCTTGAAATTGGAGAAGACCTGGTTAAATTCAGCGAAAATCCAAAATTCGAGAGGATTTTTAAGGAAATTAAACTGGCCCTGCTTGGAAAACCATTCACAGATCAGGAGTCTTTGTTTATTAATGAAGGTGAAAGAGTTTTTGAATCTTCGTTCTCACCAATTATTAAGAACGGGTTGGTTGCAGGAGTATCCATAATATCCAGAGAAATTACTGAATTAAGTTATTTCACTCGTTTAGGTAAATCAAAATTTCGAGAGCTTCAAGTACTGAACAGGTTATCTGCTGTAATCACAAAAGCATATAAACTCGATGAGATGCTCGAAGATTGCACAAGAATTGCCGGAGAATCTCTTTCACCTAGTCGTTGCAGTTTTTTAATATTAAACAAAGAAAAAGGAGTTCTCCAAAAACACCAATCCGCTTTATTAAATTCCCAAGACTTTGGCCCGATAGAACTAAGTATCAATCAAGGAATATCAGGTTGGGTTGCCAGAAATGGAGAGGGAAGGTTTATTAGCGACACCCGATTGGATCCAGATTACTTTGAAGATGACCCTGAAACCCTCTCGGAATTATGTGTACCAATTATGGTCTCTGGTGACGTCTTTGGTGTTATCAATCTTGAAAGCAAAACACTAAATGCCTTTGATTATGAAGATGAACAGCTACTTAAAACAATTTCAATCCAAATTGCTACTTCGATAGAAAGAATTACCCTGTTCGAAAAAACTGAGCGTGTCTCCCGGGAGATGAGCGCCCTCTATAAAACCGCGTTGGTTACAGGCAGCGAACTGGATTCCAATTTACTATTAAAACGATTATATGAACAAGTTCTTGAGTTTTTCAGACCTGACACTTTTTTGCTCGCGCTGTATGATCATAAGAGTCACGAAATGGAACTGATGATGGCAGATTCAACGGGAGACAATCTGCCCGAGCTCACAAACAAACAACTCTCTTTAAAAGAAACCGAGTTAATGGAATGGGTCATGAAGACCCGCCAGATATTAATCACGCAAGAGTTAAAAGTTGAGAAACTGCCAGAAGTTGCGGTGTGGGGTGATGATGCAATCTCTCGTTCCTGGCTGGGAACGTGGCTTGTGGGGAGAGACCATCTGCTTGGCGCAATCTCAATGCAATTCAATAAACCAAATGCATATGATGCGGATCACAAACGCTTGCTCGAGTCTATGGCTGGTCAAGTTGCCATCGCTCTGGAGAATGCCCGTTTATTTGAAGCAGAGAATCAACGAATCAAAGAACTTGCTGCAATATCAACTTTATCCTTGGCAATGCGCGAAGCCCGTGATCGCAAAGAACTACTTGGTATCCTTTTAGATGAATTGACAAAACTGGTAAAAGCTGATGGAATATCACTCATCATCAAGGAACCAGTTTCCCAGCAACAGTTCAATGAAATTTCAGTTGGTATATGGGCACATAATTCCGGGCACAGTATTCCCGAAGAGCTAACTATTAGTGATGAATTTTGGCAAATTTCAGAGCCAATTGTTTTGAATTCTCTAACATCTATTGAAAGTCTATCCAAAACAGCCTGGCTGAATGAGACCAATGCAATTGTTGGTCTGCCCCTCTCTCTGCAGGGAGAAACCATTGGCATCCTCTGGATCGGACGAGATGAGGCTTTCACTGAAGAGGAAATTCGAATATTAACAGCTTTAGGTGACATTGCAGCCTCTGCGATTCGTCGAACAACTTTAAATGATCAAACAAATCGCCAGCTTCAACAACTGGCGTCATTGCACGACATTGACCTCGCGATCACAGGAAGCTCAGATCTTAAAGTGACATTAGACTTTCTTCTAGGGAGCGCCCTCACTCAGCTTGAAATGGATGGGGCGGTCATTCAGTCGCTTAACCCATTTTCCCAAACGCTAAGTTACGTCACTGGTAGAGGAATTTATAATGCACAAATTTTGAGGGGTTTTAGCAGGATGGGAGAAGATCTTGCAGGGATTTGCGCACTCGAAAGAAGAATGATCCAGGAACCCAACCTTGAAAACGCGGCGTTACGCTCACACCGAGCTCGGATGCTCCGGGACGCTGGTTTTAACTCTTATTACGCAACCCCATTGATTGCAAAAGGTCAGGTAAAGGGAGTACTTGAAGTTTTTAACCACTCCTCTTACAGAGTATCTAGCGACTGGTTAAACTTCTTTAATATGCTTTCAACACAAGCCGCAATTGCCATTGATAACGGAGAACTCTTTGACAATCTTCAAAGATCAAATATGGATCTCACGGTAGCTTATGATAGCACTCTGGAAGGTTGGGCAAATGCGTTGGAACTTCGAGATGAAGAGACTGAAGGGCATGCCAGGCGAGTGACAGAAATGACAGAAAAATTGGCTCTCGCTGTAGGCGTTCAGGGCTACGAATTGAACAATATCCGGCGCGGTGCGTTGCTCCACGATATTGGCAAAATGGGCATTCCGGACCAGATCCTGCTGAAACCCGGTCCCTTGAACGATGAGGAATGGAAAGTGATGCGAACTCATCCAGAATTGGCTCATAAATTGATCGCTCCGATATCTTACCTTCGGTCTGCAATTGATATTCCCTATTGTCATCATGAAAAGTGGGATGGTTCAGGCTACCCCAGAAAACTTAAACGAGGAGATATCCCGTTAAGCGCTCGATTGTTCGCAATCATTGATGTATGGGATGCTTTATCATCCGATCGCCCTTATCGGAAAGCTTGGCCGTCAGAAAAAGTATTCGAACACCTATCAACACAGTCAGGAACCCATTTTGACCCAAATATAGCCAAGATTTTTTTGAACCAGGTCATTGGTAAATAACTTGGTTTTAAACAACTTCTTTATCAGAAAGACATAAAAAGATCTGGTTTTTAGCCCGAGCTTTTTATTATTAATTTTTCTATTTCAAAATTAGTTCATCAGACTTATTGGATCACTTCATAAAACAGGGGTAAGGGTTCACATTTCGAATCGCTCCACATATGCGCACTGAGAATTCGATCGCGGGCATTTTCCATCGAATTCATGTCTTTTGCGTGAATAGTAAACAGTGGCTCGCCGTTTTTCACAAAATCACCAACTTTGTGATGAATAATGATCCCCACTGAATGATCAATTTGATCTTCCTTTTTAATCCTTCCTGCGCCCATCTCTACCGAAGTCTCGCCGATTACTTTTGCATTGATTTCATTTAAATATCCTGAACACGGAGAAAGGATCTCTCGGATTACAGGGGCAAGCGGCATTTTTTCTGGTTGATCCACATAAGTCACATCTCCGCCCTGGTTGATGACTAGTGAACGGAATTTTTCCCAACCCAAACCGTCTTTATTTGCTTTTTCGACAATCTCTCTAGCGGTGACAATATCCCTGGCTTTTTCGCCAATTACGAGCATATGCGAGGCAACGGTTAGACAGTGCTCCAAAAAATCAGCGGGTCCACTCCCTTTTAATGTCGAAATGGCTTCCTTAACTTCAAGAGCATTACCAACCGCGTTTCCAAGGGGTTGATTCATATCAGAAAGTAAAGCCACCACCCGTCGCCCGCTTAGTTTTCCGATCGAAACCATTAACTGTGAAAGCTGTCGGGCTTCTTCTAAATTTCTCATGAAAGCGCCGTTTCCAACTTTTACATCCAGGACGATTGCCTGTGCTCCGCCAGCAATCTTCTTGCTCATCACAGAAGAAGCGATTAGGGGGATGGATTGTACAGTCCCAGTCACATCCCGGAGTTTGTAGAGAATTCCATCTGCCGGAGCCAAATCGCCGCTTTGCCCCGCCAACACCAGACCTTTGTTTTTCAACAGATCAACAAATTCATCTTGTGAAAGTGACGTTCTAAACCCTGGAATGGATTCTATTTTATCGAGAGTTCCTCCGCTAAACCCCAAACCCCGTCCTGACATTTTGCCAACAGGCAGACCGCATGCAGCTACAAGTGGTTCAACAACTAGGGTTGTTTTATCTCCCACCCCGCCGGTCGAGTGTTTGTCTACCTCAATCGGAACAACCGCAGAAAGATCGAGAATCTCTCCGGAATTTGCCATAGCCAGAGTCAGATTTTTTGTTTCTTCGTCTGTCATCCCATTCAACAAAATGGTCATTAACCACGCTGATACTTGATAATCAGGAATTTCGTTTTTTGTCAACCCATGTATAAAATAATTGATCTCAGCTTCAGATAATTCTTTTTTATCCCGTTTTTTGATGATAATATCGACTGCGTTCATTCGTTGCTCCCACAACCCATATTTGTTCAGAAAGGATTGTACTATATCCTCTCAAACTATGAAGAATCCAGGTTCATTCAACCTGGATTTTTGAAATTCTACTGATTCTTTGGAGAGATCGTTAGTTTACGGTATGGTTCCTCACCTGTGCTCTCAGTGATGACTTGCGGATGGTCCCGTAATTCCAGATGGATAACCCGCCGTTCATTGGCTGGCATGGGTTCCAAGACCTGTCGCCTTCCAGTTTGAATTGCTTGTTCTGCCATTTTTCGACCTAATTGTCGCAGCTGGCGATCACGGCGTTTTCGGTATCCTTGTACATCAATCATCATCGGCACCCATTTGCCGAGTTCTTTGCTAACGATCAGGCTCGATATGTACTGCAGCGCGTTCATGGTTTCAGAACGCCGTCCGATTAAGATGCTTAAGTCGTCACCTTGAATATCTACCAGAATGATACGCTCATCCTTATCATCCTCCGGTTCGATGAAACAAGGTTCAATAACTGCTTTGACACGCATTCGGTCCAGCAACTCTCCCACAACTGTCTTGGCAACTTTAAGGCATTGCAATTCATCCGTAGAGAGCGAGGTGGGATCAATTTTCCTGGATTCTCGATATTCAACTATCTCGCCAAAATTATGATTGGATGTGGTCACAGAGTTAGTACTTTCATTTTTCTCTGGTGCATTTTTTAGTGTAAGTCGAACTCTTGATTGCCTTCCACCAATACCTAACAATCCACGAGATCCTGAATCCAGCACCTCAATATCAACCATATCCTCTGTGATTCCCAACTGTTCCAACCCATTGGTGATTGCAGCTTCAGTTGTCGGTGCTATGATTTCTAGGGTCGTTTTTTCCTCAGGCATATTTAGTCTCAGCTCTCTGTAACCTATGGTTTTTTTATCGCTGTTTTCTTTTTCCAGGGGATCACGTTGTCCCAATAAATTTTACCCGTGATAGCGTATTGCAATATCTGGATCACGTTGGTGACCACAAAATAAAGCGCTAACCCTGAAGAGAGTGAATAAGCCAACCATCCCATTAAAATAGGCATATACAGATTCATCATCTTGGTCATCATCGCGCCCTGATCTGCGGCTCCAGGTGTAGCAGGTGGAGAGATAATTTTGGAAGAAATGTAAGTGGTAATTACGACGATTATTGTTAACACCGGAATACCAAAGCCCAAACCAGGAATTATCAAACGTTCTGGTTGCCCCATATCCATCCATAGGAATTGTGTATTTAATGGGATCAGTTCGGGAACCTTAAGAAGACTTGGATACAGGTGCCTGGTTAATTTCAATAAATCTAACGGCGCAGATGCAATACTTTGGATAAGCGCCTGGTACAACCCGATAATGATCGGGAATTGCAGCAAGGTGGGTAAACAGGAAGAGAGAGGATTGATCTTCAATTCCTGATACAGCTTCATTTGTTCCTGGGCTAATTTTTCTTTGTCGCCCTTAAATTTTTCCTGGATTTTTTTATAGCGCTCGTCCTTTTGCAATTCCTGCATCGCCTGAGCGCCTTTGATCTGCTTAGCAGTCAACGGGTATAAAACCACTCTCGTGAGGGTTGTGAAGAGAATGATCGCAACGCCAAAGTTGCCAACTATCTTATATATCCAAAGCAATAGGTTAATAAACGGGCTAATGATCAGTTGATCCCACATAGCTTATGCCATCCTTATTTCTTAATCGAAAAATACCAATTCTCGTTGCCGTTCACATCCATAGCAACAAGCTGTTTCTCGCCTTTGGTAGCGATCACAAGAAGTCTATCTCCGTTAACCGACAAATTGGAGTAGATTGACCCATCCACTGTTCGGGTCCATTGCTTCTCACCGTTGAAGCCAAACAGGATCAACTCGCCTTTTTCATTGCCAAACGCTACACCTTCAGTGAGCAATGCGCCAGAACCTAATACGGCTGAACCTGTTTGGATCGATTGAACAATTGACCCGTTTACTGCTTTTAGAATATTAACATTCCCTGTTTGATCACCAAAGAATAATTGACCCTCGACGAAAACAGGAGCAGACCACACACCGCCTGATACTTTCTGGTTCCAAATAATATTTCCATTTTGGCTGTTGACCGCAAAAACTCCACCATCCAGGTTACCAATATAGATAGTTCCATCCACAAGCGCTGGTCTGGCTACTAAAGAGGCGCTCAGGTCAACTTTCCACTTCAGGTTACCAGTTGCGAGATCTAACGCGTATAAATAATGATCCAAAGAGGGGGCAAAAACTGTTTTCCCGTCGCTTGCTGGCTGAGCCCAAAATGAATGAGCCGCTTCAAAAGTCCACTTCTTTGCGCCAAAAAGATCAAGGGCATACAGGTGATTATCTGCGTTAGGAGCAACGATTGTATCTTTAACAATCAACGGACTATCAATATATCTACCCGTGGCTTCAGTAAATTGCCAATTCTCTTTTCCATCCCGGCTGCTGAGGCTTGTTAATAAGTGAGCATAGTCACCGACGATGAGTTGCTCACCGACCAAAACAGGCGCCGCCAGGAAAACCCTGGTGGCAGACGCTTTTTCTGGATACTGCCAGGCTGTGTTTCCATTTTCAGCTCGAAGAGCATAAACATGCCCGGCGTCAGCAAAATAAACAGTTTCGTCTGTGAGAAGTACTCCAGACCAGCTATTTATTGCTCCTTCCAGACCAGTGCAAGAAGTTAACAGCATTACCAGCAAGAAAACAGAAACAACAATTGAAGTATATTTTTTTTTCATACGTTTATTATCCCTTTGATTGGTGGATTCTTTCCATGATAAATTGAATGTCTGAGGCTCATGGGACAGGATCAAATCCGCCTTCATTGTACGGATTACAGCGCAGTACTCGCCAAATTGCCATTCCTGTTCCTTTTAATGTTCCATATTTATAAATCGCCTGGTATCCATAGTGGGAGCAAGAAGGATAAAACCTGCAAGTATCTGCTGGCAGCGCAGGAGAAATAACTTTCTGATAACCCCGGATTAATCCTAACAAGATGAATCTGGGAATATTCATCACCTTAAACGGTAAATCACTTAAACGAGGTTCAAGAACCTCAACTTGCTGATCTTCTAGTATCATAGTCATCTGGATTAATAAGATTCGCCTTGATTAGTAATTGGCAAACTGCTGATTTGATTTCATCGAATGGAACATTCCGAATCGGTTCGCGAGCAATAACCAGCACATCTGAGTGAGTTAAGAAAAAGGGAATGAGATTGGAAAAGATCGCTTTGAGTTGACGTTTAACCCGGTTGCGTTGAACTGCTTTTCCAATCGATTTTCCAGTGATAAACCCTGCCCGCGAATATTCAAATTCACCACTCATTGACACCAACACAATAAGCGGGTGTGCATATGATTTTCCAAAACGCCGCACCCGCTTGAAATCGATTGACCTGGTAATTCGAAACCTGCGTTTCACCCATTAACCTGCCCACTCTTTTCTAACAATTGGATCGATCAGAAATGAGAACAAGCCAATAAGCCATTTGGCTTAAAGTTTACCAGTTGATTTTCTTGACATGGTTATTCATTGTTACCGTCAATTTGTGACGGCCTTTAGCGCGGCGGCGCTTTAACACTTCTCGCCCATCAGCTGTGGCCATGCGAGATCGAAAACCATGCACGCGCACTCGGCGACGAATTTTCGGTTGGTAGGTCCGTTTTACCATTCTACTTCCTCTCAATCACAAACTTGATATTAAAACTGCAAACTGAGATTATACCGCAACGTTCTGGTTCGGTCAAAGGTTTTTATGAATCAAACCGGAAAAGCAAAAAGATCAGCCAACTGTCTGGCGCCTTCTGCATCTGTGATCGCCAATACCTCATCTTCAACTTCCAGGGTCGTCACCCCTCGTGGAACAATGACCTCGCCTTTACGGATGATTGCCGCCACGACACAGGTCGCCGGTAACTTCAGGTCTTTGATGGCGATTCCGATTGCTTTAGCTCTTGGTGGAATTTTTTCTTCAACCAACGCATACTTGCCGCGTTTTAATTTGAGCAATGTCATCATGTCGCCCAATGACATTTCCTCCTCAATCAGACGAGAGAGGATGTCTGCCTGGTTGACCGCTACATCAATATTAAATTTTCCATCAAACAACCATGCATCACGCGGGTTGTTGACCCGGGCGATTGTTCTCGGAATTTGGTATCGCTCTCTTGCCAAGAAGCAAAGTGACAGATTTTCTGCATCAGAGGTTGTTGTGGCTGCTAAAACGTTCGCTTCTTTAATTCCGGCTTGCTCAAGCACCTGAGTATCCAACGCATTACCGGGGAAGATTGCTTCAGTTGGAAGCTCCTTGTGGATGCGTGTCAATACTTCTTTGCGGTGCTCAATAACATGTACTTTATGATCTCCGCTAATCAATGCGCGTGCCAGTTGAGCGCCTGTTCTGCCGCCGCCTGCGATAATTACAAACATATCAACCTTCTTTCTTCAACCCGCGCAACTGTTTGCGGGTGTCTTCAATTCCATCAAATGTGGCAGCAACATTTAATAAATCACCAGTTTGAAGTTCCGTTTGCATGTCTGGCAAAAAGGCTCTGCCTGCTCTGGAGATAGCCACAGGTTTGCATGTAGTACATTTGATCAAATCACTGATTTTTTTCTTATCCCAATCTGCCGGAATAATCAATTCATATACTTCAACTTCTCCGTTACCCGCTGAAAATACTGTCCGTACATCTGTATCGGTCATTAATTCTTCGATACGTTGTGCCCCCCAACTTGTGGAACTGACCACCTGAATATTGAATGCTTCAAAAAGAGCTCGGATATGCGGATCATAATTGCGCGCGATGATGTTAGGCACTTTAAATTCAACCTTTGCAATGTGCGAAATTACAGCATTCAGCGCATCGTTATTGGTTACCGCTGCTAATGCATCGCAATTCGAAATTCCAGCCCGGGTTAGAACATCCTGATTAAGTGCATCGCCCTCGTTCAATCGACCTTGAAAGTCGGCCGGTAAATTATTAAAAGACGCTTGAAATTCGTCCACGATTGAAACTTCATGCCCTCTCTTGAATAAACTGTAGGCAAGTTCCGCTCCGATTCTTCCACAACCCACAACAATTGTTTTCATTTTTCCTCTGATGTATAAATCAATCTACCTGGTAGGGGACTTCCATAATTACGATATCTTTACGATATAGAAGAACCCGGCGCAGCGTATTGGCAGTATTCGTATGCAACAACGTATTCCAAATGTGTCTTGGGATGAATTGTGGAACAACCACGCTGATGATCTCATTGGGTTGTTTGGCTTCGTCCAACTCTTCAATATATTCAAGCAACGGTTCAATGAATAGCCTGTAAGGAGAATCTAGCACTACTAATCGATAGCCGTCTCCCCAAAGTTCCCATTTTTCTTGCAGTTTTTTAGTTTCCACCGGATCGATCGACACATGAACTGCTGTGATATCGTCTGAAAGGGTTTTCGCATACCGTAAAGCTGCGAGGGTTCCTTTATGTACACCCCCGATAGGCATCACTACACGCTGGCGGCTAATCCGGCTAGGGGGTGCAAAATGTTCCAGCGAGAGATTACTCGCTAATTTTTGATAGTGCCGGTGAATTGAAGAAAAAATGATTACCAGAGTAGGTGTTAGAAACACAACAAACCATGCGCCGTCTTTGAATTTTGTTACGGCAAATACGATCATTACAATTGTTGTGACTAATGCTCCTAACCCATTAATGAACATTTTAAATTGCCAAGCCTTATCAAATATCAAGGTTGAACCGCGTTCTACAAGTTCTTCCCCTTTTTTGAGTCTGCCAGACTTCCACCAGCGGTGTGCCATGCCCGCTTGTGATAATGAAAAGGACATGAATACGCCAATTGCATAGAGCGGGATCAAGCGCGTGACACTGGCATTGGTGAAAATGATCAAAATGCTGGCAATAATGGCTAATGCGGCAATCCCATATGAAAAAACTAATCGGCTCCCACGGTAAGTCAACTGCCTGGGAAGAAATCCGTCCGCGGCGGCGAGAGCGCTAAGACGTGGGAAATCAGCGAATGCGGTATTGGCTGCCATGATCAGGATAACTGTTGTAGCGCTGATCGTACCAAGATAAAGAATCCCGCGGTTATCGTAAATAGTTCGGGCGAGCTGCGAAATCAGGGTCTCTTCTTCGGAGGGCAATCCACCGGCAACATTTGCCAAAAAGGTGATCCCAAACATCATTGATCCCAAAATAACAGCCATCATGATCAGGGTTCGGCCGGCATTTTTACTTCTGGGCTCCTTAAACGCTGTTATTCCGTTGGAGATGGCTTCAACCCCTGTGAGTGCAGTCGTTCCGCTGGCAAAAGCTTTTAGGATGAGAAATAAAGTGATCGGTTGCAGAGTAGTATGCAGCGCCATAATATCTTGAGGTGGAGCATCAACGACACCGAGTGTCCCTGCAAAGTAACGAACCAATCCGACGATGATCGTAGCATACATCATGACCAGGAAAAAGTAGGTCGGTATCGCAAATGTGATCCCGGATTCCTTTACTCCCCTGAGATTGATCAACATAACAAAAAATACCATCACAACAGAAATCGCGACTCGATGCTGAAATAAACTTGGGTAAGCTGAGACGATTTGCGCAACCCCGGCTGAAATTGAAACGGATACTGTCAAAATGTAATCAGTCAATAAAGCCGAGGCCGCGGTTTTAGCAGGGAGCTCCCCCAGATTATCACGCGAGACAATATAAGCCCCGCCCCCGCCCGGGTAGGCGTGAATGGTTTGCTCATAGGAAAGTATCAGGATAACCAGGAGACCGCAGATACCCAGTGCGAGCGGTATGGAGATATGGAAAGCGCTTACGCCTGCCGCTGCAAGAATGAGGAGCATTTCTTGCGGGGCATAGGCCACCGAAGACATCGCATCAGAAGAAAAGACTGCGAGCCCTAAAAATTTGCCGATCGTTTGATGCGGCGCGTCAGCAGTGGATAATGGTCTGCCTATTAAGAAATTTCGCCAATTTCTGCCCGGTTTATATTCTGTTGTTCTCTTAAAAACTGGCGCACCGTTATTATTATCAATATTCATCAAGACTCACATTCATTCAACTATCATCCCAACAAAGGAAGGGATTATACATCCGACCTATTTTCTGGTCAATCATCTGTTCAACAAAAGAATAATGCTATTATATGTTGAATTAATCCAAAAACACCTTACACTCGGTTACCCGGAAATTTGCACTTCTGATAAGATAAGTCCTTGATAAGATGAAAGAGCTAGCGAATGGATCGAGACATTTGGTTGTTGTTTAACCGTATTCGCAATAATTTTCATTTTATAAAGATCATGCGTGTTTACAACCACTTGTTGTTCAGTATCAGAAAGGTTCAGCGCAAGTAACAAAACCTGTTGAGCATCTCGCCTGTAGAATACCAAAACACTCTGATTATCGGTTTCTATTTCTTGATACTCGCCCGATATTAGAGCGGGGTTCTCGCGTCGAACCTTGAGCATAAAGCGATAGAAATTCAATAATGAGTCAGTTTGTTTCTCTTGCTCTTTTACGTTGATCCCTTTTCGATAGTCCGGGTTGACCGGCAGCCACGGTTCAATACCCGCCGGGCAGAACCCCGCATTGGGTTCGTTTGTCCACTGCAGCGGCGTTCGGCATTTATCACGCCCTCTTTCCGCTCCTGTCAATGACGCATTTGGTTCAGGTGCGCCCATGACTTTTTTGTCCAGATTGTAATATAAAGTACTCAATGGATCTTTGAATTTTTTTGGATCTGTGATGAGATAATCCGACATGCCGATCTCTTCGCCGTTATAAAGGAAAGGTGTCCCTTTTAAGCTCAGCAGAAGCATTAAGTTCAACCGCGCCTGGATGTTATCGTTCACACCATCTCCAAAATAGGAGAATGCTCGCGAGGAATCATGGTTTCCCAGCGTGTTGCATGGCCACGCGCCAACTGGTAGTGCGGATAATCGCTCCTTTTGATTTTTTCGCACATGTTCTGCGCTGAGTTTCTTTGTCCGCATTAATGGAAAATTAAAGTTCAGTTGTAACTCGTCATCGTTGTTTCCATAAAATGCCACATCATCTGTTTCGCCAATCAACACCCGATCTTCATATTTATTAATGACTTTGCGCAAGTCCTTCATGATCTGATGCACTTCTGGTTGGTCGACTTGATGTTTAAACATCTTCATCCAGTAAAGGTGTACCTGAGTATGGTCTTTGGCCGTCTCGGCAATTTGTGAAAGTCTAAAAAGTTCATCCTGATCAATTTTCAATTTTATATTTGAGTAACTCTCATCTTCAAAGATTGTCCCAACAGCGTCGAGTCTAAAGCCATCCACGCCCATATTCAGCCAGAACCTCGCTTCATTAAACATGGCTTCCTTGACGGCCGGATTCTTCCAATTTAGATCAGGTTGTTCTTTAAAGAAGTAGTGATAGTAATATTCATCCGTTGCCGCATCATATTCCCAGGCGCTGCCGCCAAAAGCAGAATACCAGTTATTAGGCGCCTGTTTGCCATTGCCTTTTTTCCAGATGTACCAATCTCGTTTAGGGTTATTCAAAGAAGACTTCGATTCCTGAAACCACGGGTGCAAATCAGAGGTGTGGTTTAGTACGAGATCAAGAACTAGTTTGATTCCGCGGGCGTGTAAGCCATTAAGAAATTGTTTGAACAGATCTAAATCACCATATTCCGGTGCAACACCCCTGTAATCCGAGATATCGTACCCACAGTCGACGTAGGGTGACGGGAAGTGCGGCGACAACCAGGCGGCGTCAATTCCCAATTCTTTCAGGTAATCCAATTTCGCGATCATGCCCTTGAAATCACCAATCCCGTCCCCATTGCCATCAGCAAAGCTGCGCGGATAGATCTGATAAAAAACGGCTTTCTGCCACCACTTTATTTGTTCACGCATCTTTTATGCTTCTCCAATGAATAAAATAATTTCGATTTTTACGACTAGCTATTTAATCGTACCCACTAACGAAAGACCAAGCGCTCTCTCAATTTGTACTGTGTCGATCTGGTTGCACCGGTTATGGTCCGCATTGGCTTTGACTTTAATATTATTATCGCTCAACCCGTGCAGCGTCCAGCCCTTTTCACCTAGTACTCCGGAGGCTTCCCAAAGTACTTGCAATTGTTTACCAATCATTGTATTGAGATAACGTGATTCAGACTCACCAATGGCTATGCGCATTTCTTCTGCGCGTTCCCGTACGACATCCCCATGCACGCGTCCGGTCATGCGGGCTGCCGCAGTGCCCTCTCTGGGGGAATACCTGAACACATGCCCGCCTGAGAACGTCATTTGTTCGACAAACGCCAAACTCTCCTGGAATTCCTCTTCAGTCTCGCCGGGAAACCCAACAATAATATCGGTTGTGAGCGCAACGCCAGGGATGGACTCTCTGGCAATAGTCACCAATTCTGCAAATGCCTCCGGGGTGTTGTGCCGAACCATCCTCTTTAGTACTGAAGCTGACCCCGATTGAAGGGGTAGATGCAGATGCCGGCACATACGCGGATTTTGCCAAAGCGAAAAGAATCTTTTATCCAGATCCCATGGTTCGATGGAGGATAACCTGATGCGGTCAACGGATGTATTATCGAGCAAATAGTCGATCAAATCAGTGATGGTCTCATGGGAATTCATCTCACTCCCCCACGAACCCAGGTGCACGCCGGTCAACACAACTTCATGCGCATCGCCTTTTTCTGCCAGGCAAATTGCGTTGAGCACCAGTTCCTTTGGAACACTTTTTCCTGAGCCGCGCGCCAGACGAGTAACGCAGAAAGTGCATATATTATTGCATCCGTCTTGCGCTTTGATGAACGCCCGCGTGCGCTGATGCGCTCCCGGCAAGGGTTTGCGTGCAATCGGTTCCAAATCATACTGTGTCATTTCGGAGTTCATCACTCGCAGCGGAATACTCATTTTGTCGAGGTTAGAGATCACCTCAACCACACCCGGCAGGGCGCTTGCCTGGTCTGACTCAAGTGTAGCCCAGCATCCTGTCAGAATGATCTTCCTTGCGCCGGCGTGGCTGACCTGCCGGACCTTTTGGCGAGAATCTGAGGCTGCCGCAGCTGTGACTGAGCAGGTATTCACCACAACGATATCAGCCCCCACGGCGCTTTCCAGGATCTGGTGCCCCGCCGCCCGGAATTGCCCAGCCATTTGCTCAATCTCTGCCTGGTTCAACCGGCAGCCAATGGTGTCAAAAAAGATTTTCATACTTTCAGGGTTGGTAGACATCCAGATTGTCAAACAAGACCTTTACTCCCCCAAATTCATACGCGCCGGCAATTAGTCCCACTTGTCCTTCATCAAAAGACGAATCCTGAATTTCGGAAAGCAAGGCATCATTCACTGTCAACCTCAAAATATCATCCTGGCACACAACCGTGATGTGATTGACCACTCCACCTTTGCGGATGTCCTCGCTGTAATCGAGATTCGATGCGGATGTGGCAAGATCAAGCGTTCCATCCAGCATCTTGAAGATTCCGTAATAGCCGTCATGGCTGATCACAAACCCGTAAAAGTTTTTATTGTCTTTGAACCGGCATATTACTCCAAAATTATCGTCGGCGGGTCCATCCAACAGCACGGCATCAACCTCGATACGAGTATCGCGATAACGGCTGCCATTTACTGTCCAAAAAAGGAAATTTGGTGTGTTGACTTTAATAGTCAAACCTTCAAATTCGAATCCGATCTCCCCGCCAGCCCTGCCCATCGTTCCCCAGCCATTCGGATTAACCGAAAAATCATCTTTGAAAAGCAATGTTCCTGATTCGACTGTCCCCTGAATTGGTTGAAGGCTATCGACCACGGAACAGGAGCTCAGAACAAAGCTTGCAAATAGAAGAACGAACACAAAGATGAGAGCTGGTTTCATTACATTCTTCTCCTGAGGATTAACAAAGTGGTTTTATTATACCAACTCTCGTCACCTGCCCCCATTTTCGATCAGAATCCTGTTTGCCATCTCACGCAGCCGGCTATCTTTGGCGAACTCCGCTGCCTGACGTAAATAACGAAATGCTGATTCTTTCTCGCCCTTAGCAAGATAGAGTTGCCCAAGGTGTATCAGAATGGCTGTTTGATTCGGATCGATTTTGTCAGCCTGGAGGAAAAAACGTTCGGCGCTGTCGAGGTCGCCTGCAATCATCAGACCCGTGCCAAGCAGATCCATCAACGCCGGAGATCCTGGGTTGAGCGCTAACGCCTGTCGTGCCGCAGGCAATCCAATAGTGTAGATCTCGTAATTATATATAATGCTGAAGTGTGCCAGCGCGCGCACGGGCGACCAATCTTGCGGACTGATCTTGACCGCTCTTTCAAAATGTTCCAGGGCTGCCTTCAGGTCTCCCATTTCAGCCAGCGTATTGCCGATTTCGACCTCCCACACCGCGGCATTCGGGTTAGCATTCAAGGCCTTCTCCAGATAGATCAGTGCCAATTCAGATTTCCCTTGCCGACGATAATAAAGAGCGCTCAAACCATTAACAATTTCTGCATCGGGCGCCAATTGTTGGGCTAACTTCAGGTATTGCAGTCCGTCCCGTTTGTTCTGCTGTGCAGCCTCGGCGAGTAAAGCCCAGGCGGTGGCATTTTCCGGGTTGACCTCAGTTGCGGTTAGAAAAGCCCGCTGGGCAACATCCCACTCGCCAAAGGTGGAAAGAACTTGCCCGATATAAATGTAGCGTTCCGCGCTGCTGCTGATTTCTTTAGACTTTTCGATCATCGCTTCGAGTATGTCACAAACACCCTTTCGGGATGGGTCCAACCGCGCAGCGTTCTGCAGAAACATAACGGCGCTGTCTGGCTCAGACACAGAAAGCTGCAAGCCTAATTGATAATTAACCTCGCTGTTTAAGGGTGCCAGTGCATACGCCCTTAATAATGTAGCCACCGCGCCGAAAGAATCATTGATGCTGCGCTGCAGCAGCGCCGTCTGTAGAAAAATGAATGGATCAACCCCGTTAACATTGGATACTTCGCGCAGCAATATTTTCGCCTGATCTGGTTCACCATTTGAGATCAGAGCGTCTGCCATCCATAGGGTGCCTTCAATGCTCAATCGACCAATAGTTTTTGCCTTAGAGAATGAAAAGACCGCACCAACGTAATCATGATTGTCAAGCTGCAACCTTCCCAGGCGCTGCCATAGCTCTCCGCGCCACGGAGCAAATGTCAAAATCACCTGCAGCTCCTTGGATTCGGATTTCGTGCCTCCTGAAATTGCTGCTTCGCGGGCAGATTCGCTGGCATTAATGATTGCCAACGGCAATGG
The DNA here is from genome assembly GCA_009773005.1 of Chloroflexota bacterium. Classification (GTDB taxonomy): domain Bacteria; phylum Chloroflexota; class Anaerolineae; order Anaerolineales; family Anaerolineaceae; genus UBA6107. Next base: position 58,871 of record WOUT01000008.1, read on the forward strand.
CGACATTGGAACAACCGCAGTGAACCCAAATGGGATCAAAACCAATAGACCCACCACCATCTGCTTCAAAAATTTCATAAGGCTATTATAGTCCAGACATAACCCTCGCCTTTGCTTGACATGCATTTCAAGAAATGGTAAATTCAACCCATCGCAGGCGGTTTGGTAGCCAATCCAGATCGCTTTCAATCATTTTTTGATGGAGAAGATTGTATGGCAGAACGTTTTGTTGGGACTGTAAAATGGTTCAATCCCGCCAAGGGGTACGGTTTCATCGGCCGTGAAGAGGCAGAAGATGTCTTTGTACATTTTTCCGCGATCGAGATGGACGGATACCGGGTATTGAAAGAAGGTCAACAGGTCGAATTTTCAGTTGAAAAAGGACCCAAAGGCTTGCAAGCAGCCGAGGTTAAACCCGTCGCCTGATCAGTCACTCAGTATATTCATAAAAAAACCGGTTTCTCAATTACAGAAACCGGTTTTCAATTATCTCTCGTTCACTGCCCATTCCATTCGAAAAAGTGTCTTTTCAGGTATATCTCTCGGAAATCCAAAAAACAAGCGCACAAAATCCCATCTTCTTTACCGAATTCCACTACCTTGTATAACACAACAAGTGTGCGCTCAGTTTTTTTTCTGTGTCAAACCTGTTCCGCTGATTGAGGGTTAAAATAGAAAACTGATATACTATGGTGAATCTCAATACCCAATGACCCAAACCTTTCTTCCTCCCCTTCCTGCACTAGACTTGCTCTCCGCCACCAGCTGGCAGGACTACTCTTTACTGGATTCCGGCGGGGGATTCAAGCTTGAACAATTCGGAGGAGCGCGTTTGATGCGCCCGGAACCTGAAGCGGTCTGGCAACCGGCTCTTCCCGAGAGTGAGTGGAAGAAAGCAGACGCATTCTACAAACCCTCTCCCGAAGAGAACGGCGGCCATTGGGAATACCGCAAGAAATTACCCGAACGCTGGGTCATGCATTATAAAGATCTTTCGTTCTGGGTGCAGACATCCGCTTCACGGCACCTCGGTGTATTCCCGGAGCAATCCTGCCAGTGGGATTGGGCGGATACGGTCATCAAGCAAGCCATAAAAACACCAAAAGTGTTGAATTTGTTCGGCTACACCGGCATGGCTTCGCTCGCCGCAGTTAAATCGGGTGCGGTGGTCACACATCTCGATGCGTCACGTAAGGTCGTGCTGTGGGCAAAAGACAACCAGGCTCTCTCAAGGCTTGAAACTGCCCCCATTCGCTGGATCATCGATGACGCACTCAAGTTTGTCCAACGCGAGATCCGCCGCGGTGCGCAATATGACGGGATTATCCTTGACCCCCCCAAGTTCGGTCGCGGTCCCAAGGGGGAAGTTTGGGAGTTCTACAAACTGCTGCCAGACCTGCTCGAATCCTGCCGCCAGATTCTCTCTCCGGACGCGCTGTTCGTGCAGCTCACAGCGTACGCGGTCAAGGCATCAGCAGCAACACTTTACTACGCAATTAACGAAATGATGGCCGCCTACAAAGGGTATACGCAGGCTGGCGAGATCGGCCTGACCGAGCAATCTGCGGGGCGCTTTTTATCTACGGCTATTTATGCCCGATGGCGCTGTGGTGAGATTAAAACCTAAAATACTGGAGGAATCATGTTGAATACATTGAGAACAAGTTGGTCATTGATCAAATCCAGCGCTAAAGTGTTGCAATCGGATAAGGAACTCATCATCTTTCCGATCCTCTCCGGTATTGGCGTGCTGTTACTTTCCGCGGTATTCATCGTGCCGATAATTTTGGTAGGGTTCTTTAATACAGTTGCAGAGCGCGGCTTTCAGCTTGTCGACTATCTGATCCTTTTCTTTTTCTACATCCTCCAATATCTGATAATCTTTTTATGCAACACTGCCTTGGTCGGCGCCGCTATGATCCGCATCCGCGGCGGCAACCCCACCGTTCGGGACGGTCTAAAAATCGCCATTGACCGCTTTGTCCCGATTTTCTTCTACGCGCTCATTGCCGCTACAGTCGGTCTGCTGCTCAGCATGATCAAAAATAAGGGAAACACTCTTACAAATATCGTTGTTTCCATCATTGGCTTTGTCTGGAACGTAGCGACCTTCCTGGTTGTACCCGTGTTGGCGGTTGAGGATGTCGGTCCAATTGATGCCATCAAACGCAGTGTAAACTATCTGAAAAAGACATGGGGAGAGCAGCTTGTCGGTAGTTTCAGCATCAGCGCTATCTTCAACCTGATTATTATCACTTTGATTCTATTAGCAGTCGCCGCAGTTGTCTTGGTCATCAATCTTGGCGGAGCCGCCTGGGTATATGTATCCATCGGCATCATCACGATCATGCTTGTCCTGATGATCAGCCTGATCAACGCCACCTTAACCGGCATATACACCGCCGCCGTGTACCAGTTCGCAACAACCGGCGAAGCAGGCACTTTTTTCGACCCTGCTGTTGTCCGTGACGCATTTCACTCAACCAACACTAAAATTTAGATTCAAAAAATCAAACCATCACAATGAAGATACAGGTCGAATCTGTTGAGACAAGAGAAGAGTATCTTCAATTTGTTAAAATGCCCTGGCGTCTTTATCAAGGCGATTCCTTTTGGGTTCCCCCGCTCATTCAAGATGTCATTGATCGGTTAGACCCAGCAAAAAATCCGTTTTGGAAAACTGCCGAGCGTCAGTGCTGGATGGCATACGCAGATAAACAAGCAGTCGGCAGGATTTGCGCCATCGCCTACAAACCTGAGGATAAGCCCATTGACCCGTTGATAGGCAGATTCGGTTTCTTCGAATGCATCAATGACCCGGCAGTCGCTTCACTACTTTTTTCCACGGCAGCAGATTGGCTTGGAACCAAAGGATTTAAGATGATGAGCGGACCCTTCAATCCGAGCCCGACAGATGAAATTGGAATCATGGTCGAGGGATTTGATGTCCGGCCTGTGGTGCTCACGGGTCATAATCCTCCTTACTATGCTGATCTCTTTACTGCCAATGGTTTTACAAAGGCAAATGAAAGCGTCGCGCGCAGGTATATTCGCCCTGATGGGATAACCTTTGCTCAAGCATTCCCTGAAAAATTAGAGCGTGTTGCAGAGATCGCCGCGAAACGGAAGGATATCGTTTTACGTCAATTGAAACGAGGGGATTGGGAAAACGAGATCAAAATTGCCACCGAAATCACCAACAAAGCCCTGGGTCCCCTGCCTGGTTTTATACCCCTTCGCTTCGAAGAGTTTTTGCAGTTCGCTAACAGTTTCAAACTTTTCCTGCATCCACCTATGGCAGTGATCGCAGAAGTAGCAGGCCAACCAGTCGGTTACGCTGTCGCTCTGCCTGATGTTTATGAGGCTTTGCAAAAAGCCAATGGTAAGCTGGATCTGATAGGGTCCATCCGTTTCTTTTTTGTCTTACAACGGTTACAACGGGTTTCATTCAAGATTCTAATGATACTGCCAGAATACCAGGGACGGGGTATCGAGGCGCTTCTCATCCGGGAAGTCGCCAGAAGTATATGGGAAAGGGGCTACCGCGAAGTGGATATGTCGCTCGCGGGAGAAGAGAACATCAAAAGCAATCGTTTTACAGAAAATCTTGGTTTTAAGATCTACCTCCGATATCGGGTTTACGAAAAAAGCATTTAGGAGTTCATCATGACGACGATCGCCGCATCAGCCACTCTGGAAAAAGACCGCTTGCCGTTTTTGACTAAATTGGTTTATGGGCTCGCAGACTGGGGCAACACCACAACAACCACCATCGTTGGATTTTTCTTTCTTTTTTTTCTGACCGATGTCGCCCTGCTCCCCGCTGCTTACGCCACTCCGGTTTTGCTGATCGGCACGATCTGGGATGCCATCAACGATCCGCTGATCGGAGTGTTTGCCGATAAAGTGCACACCCGCTGGGGCAGACGCCGTCCCTTCTTTCTGATCGGCGCCATTCCCTTCGGACTTACTTTCATGATGTTGTGGTGGGTTCCTCCATTCACCAACCCTTTGGCATTGATGGCGTATTACACCGTGGCATATATTCTTTTTGATACCGCATTTACTTTTGTGGTCGTTCCTTACGGTGCGTTGACCCCTGAGTTAACCTCCGACTACGATGAGCGCACCCGACTCACCGGTTACCGTATGGCAGTGAGTATGGGTGGCGGGCTGATCGCCGCCTTCATGGTGCCTATCTTCGCGGGTATGTTCGCCCAACCTCGCACAGGATATTTGATCATGGCGGTCATTTTTGGCGTACTCGCCATGATCCCGTATTTCGTCCTGTTTTTCAGGATTAAAGAACGGTATACAGAAACAAAAACCAGCGATTTAAGTTTGTATAAAAGCTTCTTTTATACCTGGCGCAACCGCGCTTTTCGATTCGCCGCCGGCATCTACATAACTGCCTGGATGACCGTCGCGCTAATCAGCGCCCTATTTCAGTACTACATCACTTATTGGATGAATATGGCTGGCCAGTTGGGATACATTCTCGGAGTTGTACAATTGGCTGCATTGATATGCATCCCCATCATTGTAAAAATGTCAGATAAATTTGGCAAAACCCGCACGTACATTTACGGTCTCATGTGGTGGGCAGTGGTTATGCTTTCGCTATCTTTCCTCCCCTCAACTGCCCGAACCCTGGCCTATGTCGTGGGAGCGTTGGCTGGTCTGGGTATCGCTGCCGCACATGTCATACCTTGGTCAATCCTGCCGGATGTGATTGACCAGGATGAACTTGAAACTGGTCACCGCCGGGAAGGGACTTTTTACGGTTTTTTGGTTTTTCTTCAAAAATCCGGAACTGCGCTCGCGCTGGCCTTGATTCCTTGGGTTCTCTCCCGCACCGGTTATGTCCCAAACGCTGTCCAAAACACCGAAACTCTCAACGCCATCCGTTTTATGATAGGTCCAGTTCCAGCCATCTTGCTGACCATCTCCATGCTGTTCGCCTGGAAGTTCCCCATCAACCGGGAAAAATTCTCCAGCCTTCGCAACGCATTGGAAACAAAACGTGAGAATGAAAATTAGAGTGTAAAATGCACCTATGAGCTTGAATAGAAAACCGAGAGATTGGCTGCCCATCCTGTTATTTTGTATCACCGCAGGTTTATTGGCAACCCTTTGGGGTTACAACTACAGCGCTGGCAACGCTGAAGAGCAGCTCCCCTTCATTTACCGGGCACTGGATCCTGCCTACCTGGCGAGGGATTTCTTTACCAACACTTTTGCGCAATTCGGTCCGCGCACTATTTTCAGTGAATTCATCGCCTTATTTGCCCGTTTTTTTTCGCTTTCTGCAGTTCTGTTTTCGTTTACTCTAATTTCGAATATCGCCATTGCATTCATTTCATCTCTGACCGCAAAATATTTCTTTTCTCGATCTATATTCAGCATTTACCTGACAGCCGCAGCTGTTTTGACGATAAAGACCTTTTGGCTTGGTTACAGCAATATCATCTACCGCACCTTTCTTGAGCCTGCGCATCTGGCCATGCCATTTCTGCTCCTGGGGTTCTATCTTATCCTGCAAAAAAAGTATGTGATTGCAGCGGTCTCGTTCGGCATCGCCGCACTCTTTCACCCTCTGCTTGGACTGGAAACAGGCTGGCTGCTGCTTGGTGCATCGTTCCTGGTTTACCTTATTCAGGTTTTCAGAAAAGAGATAAGACTTCGCAACGGAATTTTTCTAATCATTGGTGGCTTTGTACTTGTTGGTTTCACTGTTGCGCTAATATTACCCTATTCCTCCCAGGAATCTATTCCCTCAGATGTGTTCATCAACCTGATCGCTTACGTGCGGCACCCTCACCATTACGTACCTTCAACTTTTGAAACATGGCAGTACGGTCAAGCCGCGGTTTATTTGACCGCTTTCTGCTTTGTTTTCTGGTTTGCACTCAAACGTTCTGACACTCTACGAAGTCACGAGCGCCTGCTCCAGCTCATCGGCGGATTGATCCTGCTGCTAACTATTGGCGGGTATTTGTTCGTCGAGGTTTGGCCATCACGAATGTGGACAGCCGCGCAAATGTTCCGCCTGCCTTACCTGATCAAATGGTTTAGCATCGTTTTAATAGCTGGCTGGATTGGCAGTATCATTGATCATCCTGTCGAGAAAGAATCTCATATTTTTGGGTTGACCGCTGGTATTGCTTTGGTCACACCCGTCTCTTTGGCATTGGTGGCTCTGTTATTGTGGGTGCGCAAAATCATTCATCCGCGCTCGAAATTTCTCGACTGGTTGCTTCACGATTTTGTGATTTTTGCTCTAGTTATCATTTCCGTTGTGGTCTACAAACCTGAGTTCCGCACCTGGGCGCTATTTTTCTTGTTTTTTAACTTAATTCTGACTATGTACCTTTATCATTGGAAAATTTCGGGCATGCTGATCTCTACCGCTGTCACATTGACTGTAGCCGTACTTTTCGTTTTATTTTCCAGTCGCGTCACGCCGCCCGAATTGCTCAAGCGCGAGATCCCTGTTTTTTCATTCTATAAAATAACAGGCGAAACAGAAGATATGGCGAATTTTGCCAAAGCCAATACTCCGAAAGACGCGCTTTTCTTAACCCCGCCTAACTATGGTGAATTTCGATATTTGGCAGACAGGGCCATAGTGATTGATTTTGTGGCTTATCCGTTCCAGGATAAAGCCATGCTCAATTGGCACAATCGCATGATAGATATTTACGGTGAACCTACTCTTTTAGGCTTCGATTCCTTCAAGGAATTAAACCAGCACTATCTCTCCCTCAACGATGAACGGATCAAAGAATTAGCGTCAAAGTATGGATTTGAATATGCCGTCTTATTTCTGGATACTCCAACTAGTTTTCCAATTCTTTATACAACCTCATATCTAAGATTGGTCCAAATCACCCAGTAAACACTGCTTTACTACAAAAACAACTTGGAGAAAATATGATAAACAAACCTGCCTATTATCAATTCAATCGCTTTCCATTCGCGCACACATTTTCAATTGTTGCCCGCGACCCGCTGACCGGGCAAATGGGCGTTGCGGTTCAATCGCACTGGTTTTCAACAGGTTCTTTAGTCACCTGGGCTGAACCAGGCGTCGGCGCCATCGCCACTCAATCCATGGTCGAGGTGAGTTACGGTCCACACGGATTGGACAAGCTGCGCAACGGAAAAAACGCCCCTGACGCCTTGAAAGAACTGCTTGCATTGGATGAAGGACAGGAAGTCAGGCAGGTTGCCATGGTGGATGCGCGCGGTAATATCGGTATACACACAGGCAACCGCTGCATTGCCGAGGCCGGTCATCAAACTGGAGCGCAGTTCTCGGTTCAGGCAAACATGATGCTGAAAAATACAGTCTGGCCTGCCATGGCGAAAGCCTATGAAAACTATCAGGGTGATCTCGCGGACCGCTTACTAGTAGCACTGGATGCTGCTCAAGCCGAGGGCGGTGATATCCGAGGAAAACAGTCAGCCGCCATGCTGGTTGTGGATGGTGTAACATCCGACCGCCCATGGACAGGTATCCTGGTTGATCTGCGCGTTGAGGACCACCCTGAACCACTGTTTGAGTTGCGCCGGCTATTGAACGTGCAACGCGCCTATCAATCCATGAATCGAGGCGACGTGCTTTTAAGTGAAGGCAAGACCCCGGAAGCTTTTGATGCTTACAACAACGCCGCGCTTCTCGCTCCGCACATTGACGAATTACCTTTCTGGCAGGCAGTCACGCTGGCAGACTCCGGTAAGGTTGAGGAATCTCTGCCAATCTTTAAACGTGTTTTCGCCGCGGACCCCAACTGGGCGCTGTTACTTGAACGTCTACCGAAGGCTGGTTTATTTAAAGATGATCCTGAATTAATAAAGAAAATAACATCGTTAAAGATGTAAGCCTAGATTCCAACCAGTAAAAGGTATTGAGCATCGTCTATTGGAAGGTATGATGGTATTTGGGTGCTGCTCATCAACCCGATTAGCCTTTCCGCGGTGATTTTCTTTTTCATAACGGTTTTACGCACTCTCTTCAGGTATTCGAAGCGGAACGGGAAATGCGTCTCGAGTTCCTTCAGGTAAGTTCTGGAGTAGTTTTTTTCCATCCGCAAGACCGCGTCGATCAATAACAGGTCAATGCCTTTCATCGACATATGCTTTAGGGGTTTGACCCTTTCGTCTTTAAAACTCTCCAGCCCTTTGAGCACGTGATGGGCAAAACCAAACACCCTGTGCATGGTCTCGTCGACTTTCCCAACGCGAGCTGCTTCGGTGAATAATGTCAGCGATTTGTCCTTCAAGTCACGTTCAAGATCTTCCTGATCGTCCATCAGTTGTGCAAAAGCGCCGTAATTGAAGATAATCTCCATCTGGGCTTTGGTCAATTCACCTGCCGCGAGGAAGCCGTCCGCCAACACCGACGTGCCGCCCTTTTCGAAGGTCAACCCGAGCACATCCACCGAGTTTGGCGCAACGGGTGCGTGCGGGATACACATGCTTTTATCCTGCGCGGAATGGATCGCCAGCAAGCTGTCATAAACTTGAGGGCATTCCTGGCGCGGATATTGTGATTCGATTATCGTAACCAGGTCAAGAACATCCTTCTCATTCCAATTTTGCGGAACCGCTGGTTCACCTTTGAGCCACGCCCGAAAGCGTTGGTTGAAAGCTGCTTTTTCGTGCCGGCTGCGATGAGGATCGTCCAGATAATTATCTGAAACCGGGTAAAGCATGCTATAAGCAAATATGGAAGGAGTCACCTTAACAGGCAGCCCCAGCAGCGCCTGCAAATAATTGCACGTCCACACATTGCGGCTGGCTTGAAAGAGATCACTGGTGCTGATTGTCGGATCGAACGCCTGCGCCTGGCGAAAAAACTCTATCGCCGCCTGGTCGATCCCCAGTTCTTCAAAGCAATTCACCTGATCCTCTGTTAGGCCGAAGATCTCCGTGCCGGTGTATTTTAATCTTTTGACCGTTTCAAATGATAAGGCTTTCCTTGAAGCTTGATCCATGTTCGGGTGCTCAAGTTGATTCCCCAGCCATTCCAGCATCGCGGTGAGTTTTCTTTCATTTTCCAATTTCTCTTCAAACGGAGTTGTGACTGGCAAAAAAAATCGATCCGGTTCACAGGAATACCAGAGGTCACACAGTGCATTGGTCTGTTTTTTTACAAATTCATCGATTTTTCGCGTTTCATTAGGCGTCATCTTAAATCCAGTTTTATGTAAATGATATGTACAATATACGAGCGGTACACTTGAGAGTTGCACGGTTTAATGGTGTAAATCCGTTTTGACATTTCACCATTCTTCTCCTGCACTAATTCCACCTCATTATCTCCTGCCTGGAGTTACTCCGCATAGCGTTTCGTTGTTGCGTTGAATGCTGTGCAAGCCGAAGGCGGCGGTCATTTCTCCCACTTATTGCACAAGAAAGCGAAACCAGTCAATTCTTCATCGGAATGTCTTGAATTTCTTTCAGCAATTTGGGTGAATATGATAAAATTCCACCAATTGTGAAAGAATGCTACTTTACTCCCGCTTCGCTCAATGAGAAATCACAGGAAATCTGCCAATCCCTCGGTCAAACCCAACGCAGATGCCTGGATCGGTTTGACCCGCATCACTCAGCTCTGCTTGTGTTGGATATGCAGGAGTATTTTCTGCAGCCTGATTCGCATGCTTTTATTCCCAGCGCCAGCGCCATCATTCCAGGCTTGCAAACGCTGGTGAATGTTTATAATGCGCTCAGCTTACCAGTCATCTTCACCCGACACCTTAACACGCCACAAGACGCCGGTAACATGGCTTCCTGGTGGCATGACCTGCTGACCGAAGAGCATCCGCTCAACGGCATCATCCCAGCCCTCGATCAAACCAACGGTGTGAAGTTGGTCAAAACCCAATACGACGCCTTTCACAACACATCTTTAGAAGATCTACTGTACAGTTGGCAGGTAGCGCAAGTAGTGATATGTGGGGTGATGACTCATCTGTGCTGCGAGACCACTGCCCGATCTGCTTTCGTACGCGGCTTCGAAGTCTTCTTCACTATCGACGGTACTGCCACCTACACCGAGGCACATCATCGTGCTACACTACTCAACCTGGCGCATGGTTTTGCCGTACCAGTACTCGTAGAAGAAATCATCACCGCTTTTCAGGAATCTTCCCATGAAAATGCATGAGGTTGCTATTATTGGTGCCGGACCGGCAGGCATTGCTGCAAGTATTCAATTGGCGCGCTATGGTCTGGATTTCATCCTGCTCGAGCGCGGAGAGTCAGGCGGTCTATTGCGCAACGCCAACCTGGTGGAGAATTATCCAGGTTTCCCGCAGGGCATTTCTGGCCCTGTGCTGGTCCAGGGCTTGGTGGAACACATGCAGTCCGCTGGCGTTATGGTTGTGGAATCTGAAGTGAGTAACCTTTCCTACCAGGCGGGCGCTTTTCATCTTTACACCCAAACTTTTGAAGTAAAAGCGCGCACACTGGTGATTGCCTCCGGCACAAAACCACGGACTTTTTCTGGATTACATATCCCCGCAAGCCTTAAGGCGCGGGTATTCTATGAGGGGTATCCGCTCGCACAGGCGACTGGCAAGCACATTGCCATCATTGGCGCGGGTGACGCCGCTTTTGACTATGCTCTGAACCTTTCCAGTCACAATCAGGTTGAGATCCTCAACCACAGCGAGCATACCCGCTGCCTGCCCTTACTCTGGGAACGCGCCAGCCACATTATAAGTATCACATACCACACCAATACCCAGCTTCAGAACCTGGAGGAAGGACCATCGGGAGAGATGCTGCTGGATTGCATCACCCCTGCTGGTTTCATGAAAATGGAAGCGGATTACCTGCTCGGCGCGCTCGGGCGTGATCCGCAGACTGATTTCGTCTCTCCTGAATTCCAGCCGGCTGTTAGAGATCTGCAAGCGCAAGGACTGTTATACTGGATTGGAGATGTACAGAACGGACGATACCGGCAGACTGCCATTGCCGTGGGGGATGGCGTTCGGACTGCAATGCAAATTTACTGCCGCTTGAAAGAGGTTTCTTGATGAAAATTATTGCTTCAGCCGGCACTGATGAGTTTGCCATGGTCTACATTGGTGAAACAGAAAGCGGTAACCTGGTTGAGTTCGTTGAATCAGTACAGCCGCCAATCCCGCGGCAGAAGAAGTGGGTTCTGCTGGTTTCAACCTTGTTTGGCTGCCCGGTGGGCTGCTCGATGTGCGATGCCGGCGGCTTCTATAAAGGCAAACCCTCCAAAGATGAGATCCTGGCGCAGATCGATTTTCTGGTGCATCAGCGTTTCCCGGATGGAAATATTCCCTGCGAGCAGTTCAAGATCCAGTTTGCGCGCATGGGTGAACCAGCGCTGAATGACAACGTGCTCGATGTACTGGAGGAACTGCACGGGCGTTACCATGCCCCTGGGCTGATGCCTTCCATCTCAACGATTGCCCCTGCCGGGCGGGAGCGTTTCTTCGAGAGCCTGCTGGAAATCCAGCGCCGCCATTATCGCAGCGGTCATTTCCAGTTCCAGTTTTCAATTCACACCACCGATACTGAGCGGCGTGAGCAACTGATGCCGGTGAAGAAATGGAGTTTCCCCGAGATGGCTGCTTACGGCGAGCGTTTTTACTCCTCTGGCGAGCGCAAGATCACCTTAAACTTTGCCCTGGCTCAGGGTATGCCTGTCGATCCATCTGTGCTGCTGGCACACTTCAACCCGGATATTTTCATGGTAAAGATCACCCCGCTCAACCCCACCTACAAGGCGCGCGAGAGTGGGCTGGCTTCATACATCCAACCCTTTGAAGGCGAAGCGAACTACCCCGTCATCCACGCCTTACAGCAGGCTGGTTACCAGGTGATTTTAAGCATTGGCCCCTTGGAGGAGAATCTCATCGGCAGCAACTGTGGGCAGTACATTAAACGCCACATCGCCGCCACACAACCCATCTCTGGCGGCTACACCTACTGCCTGCAGAAAAACCAGGAACTCTAAACAAATTTAGGTTCATGATTCAATGATTTGGTTCGTGTATTCGCAATTCTTGTATTCGCGTTTCAATTTCGCATTTTCAGTTGACTTTTCACTCTTCTTCTCCTACACTAAACCCATGCTTGCCCGCGTTAATGCCTGCGCTCTCATTGGTCTGGATGGGGTCATCGTGGATGTAGAGGTTGACCTCACCACCGGTCTTAAACCCCCCATTATCATCGTCGGGCTGCCCGATGTCTCTGTGCAGGAAAGCAAAGAACGTGTTCAATCCGCCATCCGCAATGCCGGGCTGGAATATCCGCGCAAACGCATACGCGTCAACCTTGCCCCGGCCACTGTCCGCAAGGAAGGGTCGGCTTATGACCTGCCCATCGCATTGGGCGTGTTGATCGCCAACCGCCAGCTTCCACCGCTATGCCTTAAAGACGGACTTGTAATGGGTGAACTCTCCCTGGATGGCAGCGTCCGTCACATCCGTGGCGTGCTGCCCATGGCGGCGGTCGCCCGGCGTGAAGGGTTCAAACGGGTCTTCGTCCCTGCCGAAGACGCCCCGGAAGCAGCCATCTTCCCTGATCTCGAAGTCATCCCGGTCACCTCGTTGGCAGAGCTCTACGCGCATCTGGTGGGCTCCCGCATTATCCAGCCGCAGCCACCCCTCGAGGTAGAGCAAGTGGAAGTGCTGGTGCAGACCGATTTTCGCGACATCAAGGGTCAGGAGCATGTCAAACGCGCCCTCGAGGTTGCAGCCTCCGGCGGTCACAATCTCCTGATGATCGGCCCTCCCGGTGCGGGTAAGACCCTCATGGCACGCGCTCTTCCTGCCATCTTGCCACGCATGACCGTTGACGAATCCCTCGATGTCACCGCATTCCTCTCATCAAAAACCGCCCCTTCCGGGCGCCGCATCATACCATTTCCAACGCCGGGTTGGTCGGCGGTGGCAACTGGCCGCACCCGGGTGAGATCTCGCTTGCGCACCGCGGCGTGCTCTTCCTGGATGAGTTGCCCGAGTTTGGCAGCCGTACCCTTGAAGTGCTGCGCCAGCCTCTGGAAGATAAGATCGTCACTATTAGCCGCGCCCAAGGGACGCTCACCTTCCCGGCTAACTTTCAACTGGTGGCTGCCATGAATCCCTGCCCGTGCGGCTATTTCGGTGACCCTTTAAAACCATGTTCCTGCTCCTCCGGCACGGTCACCAAATATCAACGCCGCATCTCCGGACCGTTGATGGACCGCATAGATATCCATGTGGAGGTTCCGCGGGTGGACTACGAGAAATTGAGTGAATCTCGCC
>WOUT01000064.1 GCA_009773005.1 Chloroflexota bacterium
CCCAAAAGGTGAAAAACTAACTTGGCAAAACCCATGTGTTTTCAGATCAAAATCGTGTGTTTTATCGGTTTTTTGAATAATTGACGTGGAATGCGGGTTAACCTTATTTTACCTTCTTCAATCTCTTTGAGAGTAAAAAGAGGGGGAAACCGATCTTGAATAACCCTCGTTGATTGGCGCTAGTGATGCGGTGAGCGAGAAGAACAAAGAGCGCAAAGAAGCGGGGTGGAAAATTAATTGCAATGGGTACGAAATGGGCTCAAGCCCTGTTCTGTCATTGCGAAGGCTGACAGCCTGAAGCAATCCCCAAATAACATAGTTTTGTAAGTGCGACCGGTCGCGATCGGCCTGCCCCACGGTCGACGTGTCCCCGAGTTGTACTTACGAGAGGGACCGAGCTGCCGCGAACTGTGCGCTCCCAAGCGGTTTATGTGAGTGGAGAAGCGAAAGGGGGTGCACCCCCGAACGCCTTTTGCGAGAGGGGCTAGTCGCCACTACAAAACCCTCTGCGTCTTAGCGTGAGAAAACCCTGCACCGTGCGGTTCACCAGCTTGCCGGTACCGTCCAGCGTCGATGGGTGAGCAGGAAAAACTCGATTTTTCTCAATAAAGAGGAATAATTATTAACCAGAAATGCGTTTGAACCGGGCGCCTGTCTAGCAGGGTTGTCCCATGATGTCTGAAGCAAAATGATCTACGTGGTCAATATAAAATTCACAATGTAATGCGGTAAAGAGCGTCCAGGGTTTAACGGCATTACCACAATTAAGTTAGGCGATACTTAATTGTATAATGTACCTATATGTTCGACCAGTCAAAGACCTCCCTTGATTATTTTCGAAATCAGGTCATGCGAGTGAATCTGGTTCGTTGGGTGATTTTCTCAATCGCACTCATAACCGTTTTGATCTTTTTCAGAGAAATTGACTCCTTTTTATTCCTGATTCTTTTCATTGCCTTCTCATTCCTTATCAGTTTCGGATTCCAATGGTATTATTCCCGCACAAACCAGCCAATTGCCCTTTCCCGGGTCTGGTTCTTATATCTTATCCACTTGTCTCTTGTGGCTATTTTTTTACCACCGCGCCCATTAGTCGTTTTAGCAATCATCGAAATTAGTGCCTATCTCGTACAAATGGAATTTTATTTTCGCGGTTGGATTCATCCTATGCCCATGCCGCCCGGTTTTTTTTTCGATCTGCCCATTCTTTACCTGCGCGGGCTTGAATTTGTATATGTTACAGCGCTTATTCTTTGCGCTATCTGGTTGTCGAGTCATACCAGACTACTCGAGCGCGCCCGGAAGGAGACTGTGGCCCAGAAGAACTTTCAGGAGTCCTGGAGCAAAGTCAGTTTCCTCAGCCTGAACTATATGAATTTGAAGAATTTGTATCAAATACTCGCTGACCACCTTGGTGAGATCTTCGATGCTGACGGCGCTTATCTCACGCAGTGGGACGATGAACATGATACCACTATCAAACTTGCGGCCTACGGATATATGCGTCAGACATACCCAAGCGACCCCACTCCACCCGGGACGAAGACCATTACGGCCAGTTTGAACGAAAATAAAAAAGTGTTGGCGATTGAAGACGCTTATCATTCTGAATATGTAAGCCCGGATGTGTTGGCTGGTTCCCCAACTCGCTCCGTACTGGCGCTGCCACTCTATAATTTTGATGATCAAAATTTCTGGGGCGCAGCACTTATTTCATACCATCAAATTCGTAAATTCAATACCGAAGACATTCAACGAGCGTATCAAGTCGCAGATCACGTTTCTCTTATTCTCTCAAGGGCTCACTTCCACCAGATGACGCTCGACCAGGTTGAACTCCTTGGCGAACTCAGCCAGCAGGTCGCCAACCTAACATTGGAGGAAAATCAGATCTCCCTTTTAAATGCTATTGTTGAATCCACTCGGACTCTTCTCAAATCGCAACGAGCGGCGTTGTTTTTATATGATTCCGAACAGAAAAAGATATCCTGTCTTTGTTCTGTGGGGCTTTCTGAAAAGTACATTGAAGTTGTGCTGGCGCATTACCAACAATCGCTCCGTCACGATCTGATTGAAAATAATTCCCACCTGCTAGTTTCAGACATTCTGCGAGGAACACATCCGTTGCCAAATTCAATATATGTTGAAAATTCTCGTGGGATCGCCTTTTTTGAATTTATGTTGGAGGAAATGCAGATCGGCATACTGGGTGTTTACTGGGACGAGCCGCACGAAATCACTCCGTCGGAGACTACAATTGCTCGAGTATTCGCGAATCGCGCCGTTTCCGCACTTCGTAACGCGAGCAAGTATGCACTTGTTACTGAACAATCCCTCACTGACTCATTGACTGGACTTTACAACCGCCGCGCTTTCGAGGCGCGTCTCGAGGATGAAATCCAGCGCGCCAAAAGGTACGGTCACTCGTTGTCCGTTATAATGCTTGATCTTGATCATTTCAAACAGATCAACGATAAATATGGTCATTCCGTCGGCGATGTGCTTTTACAATCAACTGCATCCGCCTTGAGAGCATCCATCCGAAAAACCGATTTTGTGGCTCGTTATGGTGGCGATGAATTCACCATTATTGTTCTAGAAGCCGGCGCGTCTGTAGACATAGTATGTGAAAATATTCAATTGGCTGTAAGTGCCCTGGGGGCAAATACCTGGAACATAGAGAAAATTCCCGTCAGCGTATCGTTGGGAGTAGCGACTTATAGTCAAGATGGAGAAACTGCTAATAGCTTGTTGTCTACGGCCGATAAGCGTATGTATGAAGCCAAACAAACCCTTTAAGCCATGGCTTGTTCATCGGTATTCATAATTTAATTCGTCATGTGTTCAGTTTGACAAAGGGAACTTTTTATTAAGGACCAAAAATACTTTGTGAGTTAAAAAGGTATATAAAAAGTAGAATAAAACCAAGCTGCACAAATGCCAGTCCTTGTTTGGGAGACAAAACTTGATTTTGAATTAGAATAACCGAGTGGTACGGGCTGTGCAACTGTAATTTATATGAGGGTGTTGAAAAAAAAGTTTCGCGTGAAGAAAAACCTCATTTTGCTACCATATATGGTGGTTTTCGATAAATAACCTGCGAAATTATCTTGAAATTCCGACTTTTTCAACACCCTCAGCATCCCCCTTTCTTGACGCGCCGCGCCGGGCATTCTATAATGATGTATTCTCACATCCCGTGTTCAAAGGTTAGCGATGCCGATCATTACACTACTGACTGACTTTGGGCTTACCGATACGTTCATCGGCGTGATGAAAGGCGTGATCTGGTCGATCGCCCCTGACGTCAAGATCGCCGATCTCACCCACAACATCCGCCCCCAGAATGTGCTTGAGGGGGCCTATTCCATCGCCGATGCCGCGCCTTACTTCCCGGCGGGCACGATCCACGTGTGCGTGGTGGACCCCGGCGTGGGCACCGCGCGCCGCCCGATGGCCGCATCCATTGGCGATCAACTGTTCGTCGGACCGGATAACGGGCTCTTCACCCTGCTCATCGAAAAAGCCAAAGACTTCCCCACCCCGCCGGTATACATGCATCTCAACCGTCCGCGTTTCTGGCTGCCAAGTATCTCCTATAGCTTTCATGGGCGCGACATCTTCGCCCCGGTCGCGGCGCACCTCGCCGCAGGCGCCGCCTTTGAAGAACTCGGCGACCCCATCTCAGACCCGGTGCGCATCCCCATCCCCGAACCGCAAAAAACCGCCGAAGGCTGGCAGGGGCAGGTCATTCAGATTGACCATTTCGGCAACCTCATTACCAATCTCTCGCGCGTGCACCTTCCTCCAGGCGGGGGGGTTAACCTTCATGTGGGCGAAACCTTGGTCTCTGACTTTGTCACCTCGTTTGGCAGCCGCCCGCCGGGCGCGCTGGTGGCGATGATCGATTCCAGCGGGCGCCTGGCCATCTCCGAAGTTAATGGCAGCGCCGCCGCCCGATTGGGAATCCATGAGGACGAACCCGTCTTGCTCGCTTTCACCCCTGAAGGAAAAGCATGACAACGCCTGCGCCGCTGGTCATCGAAAACCTCAACTTTCGCTATCACAGCCGCGAAACCCTGGCGATCAAAAACATCTCTCTCAGCGTTGAAGCCGGGCAGGTGCTGCTCATCGCCGGCGCCAGCGGGTGCGGCAAGACCACCCTGGCGCGCTGCATCAACGGGCTTATCCCGCGCAGCTATAAGGGTGAACTCAGCGGCAAAATTCTGCTGAACGATAAAGAGGTCAAAGACCTTTCGCTGGCGCAGGTTTCACAAATTGTTGGCACCGTGCTGCAGGACCCCGAACGCCAGATCCTCGGCACCAAGGTGGCGAATGAAGTTGCCTTTGGGCTCGAAAACCTGACCCTGCCGCGTGAAGAGATCCGCGAGCGCGTGGCGGAAGCCCTCGAACACCTCAAGATTGCGCATTTGATGTACCGCGACACCTTCAACCTCTCCGGCGGTGAAAAGCAGAAGGTTGCGCTGGCAGGTGTGCTGGCGATGCGCCCTTCCATCCTGCTGCTGGATGAACCGCTGGCTTCGCTTGACCCGGCTTCCGCGCAAGACGCGCTCGCCATCATCCGCAGCCTGGCTGATGAGGGCATGACCGTGCTGATGGTCGAACACCGCGTGGAAGACGTGCTGCGCATCCACCCCGAGAACGCCATTTTCATGATGGACGGCGAGATCCGCTATTACGGCCCCACCAGCGGGTTTGACAAGACTGTGGATTACCACGAAGTCAAGCTGCCCGCCGGGATGATCATGGAACGCGCCAGGGATGACCCGGCACCGGAACGCCTGACCACTCTCCGGCAGGATTCGATGGTGGGCATGGGCAAAACGCCCGGCGAGCCGCTGGTCAAGTTTGAGAACGTCTCTTTCTGGTACGAACCGGATAGACTCGTACTGCATGATATCAACCTCACCATCAATCGCGGTGACGTCATCGCCGTGCTGGGACCGAACGGCGCAGGCAAGACCACGCTCGTCAAACACGCCATCGGGCTGCTCAAGCCCAAATCCGGCAGCATGAGCGTGGAAGGCAAAGACACCAAAGAGGTCAGCGTGGCAAACATCGCCCGGACGCTGGGCTACGTCTTTCAGAGCCCAAGTCATATGCTCTTCGCCCCCACGGTGGAGGAAGAACTGGCGTTCGGCCCGCAGAACCTCAAGCATCCCGCAGACCAGATCAAGCAGGATGTGGCGGACGCGATCAAGATTGTCAATCTCGCCGGCCTTGAAAAGTTCCCCCCGCTTGCGCTCTCGTTCGGGCAGCAGAAGCGCGTCAGCATCGCATCCGTACTCGCCATGCAGTCCAAAATATTGGTGATGGACGAACCCACCGCCGGGCAGGATTACAAGAACTATCTGAGTTTCATGGATGCCATCCTGCAGCTGCCCGGTTTTGAAGCCATCCTCTTTATTACGCACGATATCGACATGGCGGTCATCTATGCCAACCGCGTACTGATGGTTAATGACGGCACTGTGGTGTGCGACGCCAGCCCCGCCGAGGCATTGAATGATTTTGATTTTCTGCGCCAGAACCGCCTGATCCCGACTTCATTGCTCAAAACGAACCTTGATTATTTGCCGAAGACCGGGCGATTCTATAGTGCGGAAGAGCTGGCACATGTGGTACATTAATAAAATAAGGTAGTTATCCACCCGCTGGGTGGTGTGCACCCGAGGGGTTGTTTATCCCCCGAAGGGCGACATGTTCATTTTTTTTGAGGAGGATAGTATGAAAAAAGCTGTGTCTGTCGTTCTTTCGCTTTTGGCCGTCTTGGCCTTCTTCTTTGGGGTCTGGTTGATCGGACGCACCATCAACCCAAACCTCAACCTGGACGAGACCGCGCTGCTCCGCTTTGTGTTCGTGGGCATCGGTCTGGTTCTGGTGCTGGTACTCTATCTGCTGACCAGCAAGAATAAAATGTGGGAAGTTGGCACCCGGCAGGTGGTATATATGGCCATCGGCGCCGCCCTCTTTGCCATTTTCTCCTACCTGTTCAATGGAACCGTTTTTGTGGTGCCTTCGGTCAGCCAGGTTGCCCTGCGCCCCGCCATTGCCATCCCCATGTTCTTTGGCTTTGCCTTCGGCCCGGTGGTCGGCTTCTTCACCGGCGCGGTCGGCAACATGTTCGGCGATGCTCTCACCGGCTTTGGTCTTTCTCCGCAGTGGAGCATTGGCAACGGTCTGGTGGGTCTTGTTTCCGGCATGGTGTGGCTGTTTGCTGACAAGAAGAAAAGCATCAACGTGGTTCTGCTCATCAGCGCGCTTTTAGCTGGCGCAGTTACCGTCCTTTTCTTCGTAAACCCGGCCACTGCCAACAGCATGTTCTATGATGTCGAAAACAACATCTTCGGCGACGCCCCCATCTCCATGTTCGCCGGCGTGTCCGTGCTGATCGGTTTTGCCATTGTGTTGATCGTGCGCTTCATCTTCGGCAAGAATGTGGAAGTAGCGGCTGCCGTCACCTGGGCGATGCTCGGCAACATCCTCGGCATTGGCTTCGCGGCTGTTTCCGATATCTGGATCAACGGCTACTCCCCTGTGGTCGCGCTGGTGGGCGAGTTCCTGCCCGCTGCCGGTCCCAACCTGATCTTCGCCGCCATCCTGGTTCCCATCCTGGTGGCTGCCTACGCTGCCGTCCAGAAACAGACCGGGCGATAGAAATTAATCAATGCATGCTGGTCTGAACGTCTTGGGATGTTCAGACCAGCAAAGAGAGAGACCTCATGCTGGTTTCCTGGCGATACCGCAAGCGTGATTCCCTGCTCCAGAGCTTTGATCCGCGCGCCTGGATCATCTTCTTTTCCTGTTTCCTGGCGTCCACGCTGTTCTTCTGGGATTTTCGTTACCTGCTCTTCTTTTTGACGATCGCGCTGGTGAGCATCCTTACCTCCGGCATCAAGTGGAAGGAAATGGCGCGCGCCTGGATCTTTATAATTGGCTTTATTCTATTCTTTTCATTTCTCACGTTTCTTACCGGGCGCGGCGGCATGGAGCTGTACACCACCGAGCACACCCTGGCAAAACTGGCGGCTTCATTTAAGATATTCGGCTGGACGCCAACCCTCCACATCACCGCCGAGCGCACCATGTTCGCCTTGAGTATGCTGGTGCGCGTGTTCAGCATCGCCAGTATGACGATTCTGATCCCTTATTCGCTCAACCCCGCTCATTACGGCATCACCTTTAGGGGCTTGGGTCTGCCAGACAAGATCGCCTACGGCATGGACCTGACCATGCGCTTCATCCCCACCTTCGGGCGCGATTTCAGCCTGACCATGGACGCTCAAAAAGCCCGTGGTTATGAGATCGAAAAACTGAGCGGCGGGTTGTTCGCGCAGGTACGCAAGCTGGCGCCGTTGATCGTGCCGGTTACCATTCACGCCATCGCGGGCAGCGAAGACATCATCGACGCCATGGATCTGCGCGCCTTCGGGGTCGGTCCGCGCACGTGGCTGGAGAAACTGACCTACCGCAAACGCGACCGCGTGTTGATCGTGGTCGGGGTGGTTATTTTGCTGCTTTCGATTGCACTCTCGCTGCTGGGGTACGGCAAGTTCTGGGTGCCGGGGTTCATGCTTGGGTAAGAACTATTAACAACAAAATACAAAAAAAACACGTAAATTTTTAATTCAACAGACCTAACAGGTTTTTAAAAACCTGTCAGGTCTGTTTTTGATCGGTATTGCCTGATTAAAAAGGTATGTAAAATCATCTTAACAATTGATACTTTTGTGTTGTATAATATCAATTAGCGAGCTGAATTGATATTCTAGTACCAATGAATAGAAGGGAAAATGGACTCACAAGATTTTGAAAATTCCACAGCCGGAAGGTTAGTTGAAACAACCATCCATCTCACCCATTACCGGGCTTTTGTGCCAAATCCGCTGCCTCCGGAGATCCTGCCCAGCTGGACACTCACCAGGTTGGTATCTGAAGCTGACCGGGCGCTTAGCGAACTGGCCGGTGTGGGGCGGATGATCCCTGAACCTTCCATACTCATTGAGCCTTTCATGCGCCGTGAAGCGGTGTTGTCTTCACGAATCGAGGGGACGCATACAGGATTTGAAGAATTGTATGGATATGAGTCCGGCCATCAGCTCCCCGGTTTCTCGCAAAGTAATTCCGCCAGATTAGAGAATCAGGAAGTCTTGAATTACGTCAAAGCCTTAAAATCCGGCATGGAATGGATCAAAGAAAAGCCGGTTGATCTGGCTTTATTGAAAGAGTTGAATCAATTGCTGCTCTATGGAGTCAGAGGGAATGAAAGTGTTCCCGGTGAGTTCAGAGAGATCCAAAATTTCATTGGCCGTACCAATAATCCTGAAGACGCAACATTTATTCCGCCATCGGTTGAGGAACTTCCCGGTACTCTTCGAAAGTTTGAGACTTACCTTAGGTCAGGGAATCAATATCCATCAGTTGTTCGGATCGGACTGATCCATTATCAATTCGAAGCCATCCATCCTTTTATTGATGGTAATGGACGGGTAGGACGTTTGCTGACAATTCTTCTCATGGCAGCGTGGAATATTCTGCCTTCTCCGCTTTTATACCTCAGCGCATATTTTGAGCAGCGCCGTGAAGAGTATTACCAGGAATTGCTGAACGTATCAAAGAAAGGAAGTTGGGAGAATTGGCTTAATTTCTTTCTGAATGCAATTATTTATCAAGCCAAGGATGCGGTTAAACGCAGCACCAGCCTGATCGATTTGCGTGAAAAATGGCGAAAAATATTAAATGAGAATAATGTCAGTTCACATTATTACACGATCGTTGATAATCTTTTTAAGAAACCATTTTTATCTGTGAGTGACATTCAGACCTTATTGGGCGTTACGAATAAGGCGGCCAGAACGATGGTCATGCGATTGGAGTTGTTGGGAATTTTGAAAATTATTGAGGAAAAAAAATATGGGAAGATTTTTGAAGCTGCAGAAATTATCAAGATCTTGCAAATGAGCTATAAATAGGATTGAAATGATACCCGGGTAACATTTCGTAACATAGAATGATACAAAATCGAGATATAGTAATAATTCAAATTTTGTATTAATGCCGATATCCGGGTATTCCGTGTATTTGCGGGCTTTGCACACTGGCGCGGTTTGCTTGTTCCCGAGCGGTTTGTGCGAAGTGAGCGCGCCATGTGTTCTAGATTAATTGTTGGAGAAACTATGCCCCTCTACAAACTGAGCCCGTCACAATTAACCTTTGCCTGGGATGAATGTCCGCGCTGTTTTTACCTCAAAGTGGCGCTGGGCATTGACCGTCCGGCTATGGCTTTCCCCAAGGTCTTCAGCCGCATCGACAGCCTGATGAAACACCTGTTCGCCGGTAAGCCCACCAGCGCCCTCTCCCCTGAACTTCCTCCAGGCAATGTCTCCCTTCAAGGCAAATGGGTCAACTCCGCGCCCATCCGGTTTGACGGGGTGGAGGCATCCTGTTACATCAAGGGCGCCTTCGACTCGGCGCTTTCTTTTGATGATGGCAGCTACGCGGTAATCGACTTCAAGACCTCAGCGCCCAGCCCGGCGCACGTAGGCTTTTACGGACGGCAGTTGAGCGCTTATGCCTACGCGCTGGAGCACCCCGGCGCCAAGGCGCTCGGCCTGGCGCCGATCAGCATGCTGGGGCTGCTCTACCTCGACCCGGTGGATATTGCACACGGAGCGGACCACAAACGCATCACCTATGGCGGCGAGGTCACCTGGCAGGAGATCCCCAAGAACGAAGCGGGATTCCTGGTTTTCATGAAAGAGGTGTTGACCCTGCTCTCGCTCCGTGAGCCGCCTCCCGCGCCCGAAACCTGCGGGTTCTGTGCTTATCGGGATGAAGCGCGAAGGCATGGGTTGTAGACTCCCTCCAACAGACCCGAACCAAATTATGGTTCGGGTCTTTCTTTACGTGGGAATGTAAAGGGTGCTTGACATTTACATCCCCTTGTCGTATACTATGTAAAGTATACTTTACATAAACCCGGGTTTTAGAACCACAAGTTCGCTGGAGGTTGAATGAAGAATAGACTGGAAGAACTTCGCGCTATAAAAGGACTGACGCAGCAGGAACTGGCTGACCGGCTTGAGGTTTCACGGCAAACCATCATTTCACTGGAGCAGGGGCGCTATAACCCCTCCATCCTGCTGGCATTCCGGGCTGCCCGTATGTTT
>WOUT01000009.1 GCA_009773005.1 Chloroflexota bacterium
CGAATGAATGCCATACCTTAATTCTAGCTCATCCAGACCACCTTTTAGTGTCCCCAAATTCGACTTTTTGAGATCAAAATCGCGATATTTTGGAAAAAGTGAGCAAGTCAGGAGGATATTAGAAGGAATTGTAACTTGGGCTAAAATCGATCTAGATGCCATTGCGGACAATGTCGAGCATTCAAACGACATATCAGTATGGCTGTTGAAATTATGGCGGTTGTCAAAGCGAATGCCTACGGTGATGGAGTCGTACCGGTCGCGCGAGCTGCCTGCAAGCTGGCGCAACCCAATTGGAGGTTCATCGTATGACTGAAGGGATCGAGCTGCGTCGGGCAAGTATCATCACTCCTATTCTTTTCATTCAAGGGCTATACCCCGCCTAGCAGGCAAAGGTGTGCATTAATTCAATCCCAGCTTGCAAGCAGTGCTGGATCCCTCTTTGCGCAGGTCTTTACCCAATAACACACGCTCCAGACTGGCGGGCAGGCTGCGGATACGCCGCCCGGTAGCATTAGTTATGGCGTTAAGAATAGCAGGGGCGGTAGGCACAACTCCGGGTTCACCCAGGTTTTTAGCGCCAAAAGGTCCGGCAGCGAATGGTTTCTCTACAAATGCCCCCACTATATCGGGCACGTCCAGCGCAGTGGGGATAAGATACTCGTCAAAATTAGTCGCCTGGATGTAACCGTTGTCGTAATCTACCCGTTCCATCAGCGCATAACCCAATCCCTGTGCAATGCCGCCGTATAACTGCCCACACGCTCCCTGCGGGAAGATGACCGTGCCTGTGTTATGCACCGCCCAAAATCCGGTTACATCCACCTTGCCGGTGCCGGTATCGACTAATACCTCAGCCACCTGTGCGCCAAAATGATAGGCAAAATAGGGCTTGCCCTGGCCTGTTTCCATTGACCAGTGAATCTCCGGTGAGCTCCATCGCCCACGGCTTGTGAGAGTGAGGCCAATTTTGTGGGCGTGTTCCACCACCAGTTCAAAAGTGGCGGGTTCTTCCTTTGGTCCAATATATAATTCGCCATGGCGAACGATTTCGTCCTCCCGGCAGCCCAGCAAATCAGCGGCGGATTTATTGAGCAGACTGGCCAACCGTTGCGCAGTCACGTGAGTGGCATTACCTCCCAACACAGTGGCTCGCGAGGCTACCGTGGGACCGCTGTCGTGTGAAAGGTCAGTATCCGGGCGGGGCATGTTAAAACGTTGCGGATTCAAGCCCAGCGTTTCTGCGGCAATCAGTGTAAAGGCGGTGCGCGAGCCGGTGCCGTAATCCGTCAGCCCGGAGGTGAGGGTCAGCGTGTAATCCGAGTTGACTGTCAGCGTGCCGACAGCGAAATCCACGCCCTCCGCGCCAAGCGACATACCATGAAATACAGCAGCCACGCCGATGCCGCGGCGGAATTCTCCCGGGGTTAGCGGTTCGGCTGCTTGCCGAGTATAAGCGGCGTGCTTGCGCTTCCAATCAGAAAGTTTGCGCACCTGTTCCAGACACTCAGCCAGTGAAACATCATCTCCCAGCAGCTGACCATGAGGGGTGGTATCGCCAGGGCGCAGGCAGTTTTGCAGGCGCAAATCAATCGGGTCCCGTTTGACCATGAGCGCTAACTCGTCCATTGCCTGTTCGATGGCAAAGCATACTTCCGTGTTGCCAAAGCCTCGGAACGCCCCAGAGTAACCATTATTAGTGTACACAACGTCAGTATCCACGTGGCAGGCGTCGTAGCGGTAGGGTCCCATGGCGTGGATGCTGGAGCGCCAGGCGGTGAAGGGAGTGATACTGGCGTAGGCGCCACTATCCACCGTGGCGTGAATCTGGCTTGCCCGCAGCTTTCCGTTGGCATCAGCGCCCAGTTGAACGTGCATCTGCATAGAATCGCGCTTATATGAGGCAATCAGCGACTCTTCGCGCGACAGAATCATTTTCACCGGACGGTCAGTGAGCAGCGCCAGTTTGGCCACCTGCCCGGAAATCTGATACATCAGATCGTCTTTGCCGCCAAAAGCCCCACCCACCTGAGGTTGGATGACGCGAATATTATCTTCGCCCAGTCCAAGCGTACGCACCAGGTTACCACGGTTGATGAACGGACTTTGACATGAGGCGTATACTGTCACTCCGCTGCTGCCTGGCCAGGGAACCGCCAGCGCTCCTTCTGTTTCCAGATAGGCGTGCTCCTGGTGCATGGTGCTGTAATCTTCTTCGAGCGTCACCGGGCAGCGCGCCAGTTCATTTTGCGGGTCATTTTTGCGCACAACGTAATGCGTCAGCAGGTTGCCGCGTGGGTACTCCGGGGCGTCCCAAGGCTGCTCGCTGACGATGGTTGTGGAGGCATTGAGTGCCGTCAGCGGATTAAACACGCCGGGAAGTTCTTCCAGCTCAACCTGGATGGCATCAAGCCCAAGTTGAAGTGCGGCTTTGTTTTCAGCGGCAATGCTGGCGATGCCATCGCCAACGTAGCGCACACGCTGGTAAGCCAGCATGAACATATCTGCTATCGGATAGCCAAAACGCCCGTGATCCATAAAATCTTCGCATGTGATTACCGCCACAACACCAGGGATTTTTAACGCCGCGCTGACATCCACGCGCAGGATGCGGGCATGTGGCAAGTTACTGCGTAATGTGTGTGCCACTAGCATACCAGGCAGGGAGTAGTCGTCGATATATTTGGCGGTGCCCAAAACTTTTTCCAGTGCGTCCACCCGGTCGGTGGGTTTACCAATAAACTGAAACTCAGGCATTGGGATTCACCTCCTGCCGTTTCTGTGCAGTGGATTGGATGGCGTCTACGATTTGTTGGTAACCGGTGCAGCGGCACAGGTTACCGGCAATCGCCTCGCGGATTTCAAGTCGGGTTGGTTGCGAGTTGGATGCCAGCAGCGCTTCACCCGCCAACACCATGCCTGGCGTGCAAAAACCGCACTGCACTGCGCCATATTGGATGAAAGCCTGCTGCAAGTCGTTGGGGCTGCCATCCGGCAGGCTCATGCCTTCTATGGTGACAACCTGACGTCCGCTCGCCTGGGCAGCCAGCGTAAGGCACGAGTTTACCAGGCGGCCATCCAGCAAAACGGAACACGTCCCGCACTCGCCCACTCCGCAGCCTTCCTTTGTACCAGTCAGACCAAGGTAGTCACGTAGCACACTCAATAATGAAGTGTCGGCCGGAGCCTCGATCTCAACATGACAGCCGTTAAGGTTAAATTGGAGTTTCATCAAGCCTCTCCTACTTCAAATACTTGCGCAAACACTCGAGCGGTCATAGCGGTCAACGCAGGGACTTTGTATTCCGAGGACCAACGGAAGCCGGAAAGGCGGATCATTTCATCCACAGCCAGATTTGCAGCGTGTTGATATAGTTCAGCACAGGGCTGCTGTCCGGTCAGCGCTTGCTCCACAACAATCAGCCGTTCAATGTGCGGCGTGGCAGAACCGGTTACCAGCCGAGCTTCGGCAACCCGGCCGTGCTCATCCAGGCGGCCCATTGCAGCGACAGTTAAGCGAGAAATCGCCATGGCATTACGCCGTCCCAATTTGAGGAAGGCGCTGCGGCTGCCAGAGTCGGGAACAGGATAGCTGAACGAGACCAACAATCCGCCGGGGGGTAGGACGGTGCGGTTGGGTCCAGTCACAAGTTGACTGACCGGCAATGCCTGCCCGCCGGCTGGGGTGAGGATGTTCGCTACTGTGTCCAGGCAAATCAGGGCCGGCAGGGAATCAGCACAGGCGGCAGCATTGGCGACATTACCACCCAGTGTTCCCATGTTTCGGATCTGTACCGCACCCACCGCGCGGCAAGCCTGCGCCAGCACCATTGCGGATGCAATCACGCTTGGATTGCTCATCACATCGCTAAAAGTAGCAGCGGCGCCAATATGCACCCAGCCGCCGCGCTGCTCAATGCGTCGCAGCTCGGGTATGAGCGAAATATCCACCAATCGGTCACAATAATGAGGGTCGTGACGAAACTGCAAAATGATATCTGTGCTGCCAGCCAACGCACGACTTTTAAGCCCGGGTTCATTCAGCAAAGCTACTGCTTCACTGACCGATGCTGCCCGGATATATCCAAATCGTTCCATATACTCATTCCCAATTTCTAAAGTTAAGGTCGACCATTAAAAAGTTCAATAATGATGTTAGCGCTGCATGGCTTCGGTCATTGAAATACCGGCCATCATCAATCCAATTTGTTCCACGGTGGCTTCGTTGCGCTCCACAATTCCCATGATGCGCCCTTCGTAAAGAACAGCGATTCGGTCAGAGAGCACGCAAATTTCGTCGAGGTCTTCGGAGATTAAGAAAATGGCGATGCCCTCTTCGCGCTGCTGTAACAATCGCTGATGGATGTATTCGGTGGCTCCTATATCCACGCCGCGAGTGGGTTGGGCGGCAATCAACACCTTGGGTTGGCGCGACAGTTCGCGCGCCATTATCAACTTCTGGATGTTTCCGCCGGACAGATTTTTTATCGGCGTGTCAAGGCCGGGAGTTTTTACATTAAAATTTTTAACCAGTTCACTGGCAAATACCCGCATTCTGGCAAAATCGAGAAATATGCCATGAGTGTATTTAGGGGAGGCATGATCATGCAGAAAGACATTCTCTTGAACCGAAAATTCGCGCACAGCTCCGTCGCGCATACGCTCTTCAGGGATGTAAGCCAAACCGGAATCGATGCGCTGCTTAAGCGGCATGAAGGATATATCAACGCTATCCATTAAAATGGTGCCATGATTGGTTTTGCGCACTCCGGCCAGACATTCAGCCAGTTCCCGCTGACCATTGCCAGAGACGCCCGCCAATCCGACGATTTCCCCACCGTGGATTTGCAGGTTAATCCCGCGCAGCGCTTCTGTACCGCGGTCGCCCATCGCCTGCAGCCCCTGGATCTCCAAACGTACTGGACCGCTTTTAAGTGGCTGTGGGTTAAGCTGGCGTACATCGCGCCCGACCATCATTTTAACCAGTTCATTGCGGGTCACTTCGGAAGTGAGACGCGTGCCGATCAGGCACCCGTCGCGCAACACGGTCACCCGGTTGCTGATTGCCATCACCTCATGCAGTTTGTGCGAGATGAAGATTAGTGTGTGCCCGTCCTTGACCATGCGCTTGAGGGTGACAAACAGGTCGTTCACTTCCTGCGGGGTGAGTACAGCAGTGGGTTCGTCCAGAATGATCAGGCTGGCGCCGCGGTACAATGCCTTGATGATTTCCACTCGCTGCTGCTCGCCTACCGAAAGCTGCCAGACATAAGCTGAAGGGTCTATGATCGACCCATACAGTTGCGAGAGTTCGCGAATCCGCGCCGATACCTTATCCAGGTCCAACATTGGCTCACGGCTGGATTTTAACCCCAACGCCACGTTTTCAGCTACGGTCATGGTGGGGACGAGCATGAAGTGCTGGTGTATCATGCCTATTCCAACCTCAATTGCGTCCGCGGGGGAGTTGAAGGTGTACGGCCTGCCATTAATCAGGATTTCACCTTCGTCAGGGCGGTATAGTCCATAAAGCTGGCGCATCAGCGTACTTTTACCCGCGCCATTTTCGCCCAGCAAAGCGTGCACTTCGCCCTGGTTTACATCAAAACATACCCGGTCATTCGCCAGCACGCCCGGAAAACACTTGGTGATATTGCACATTTCAACCCGCTGGATCTGTTGTTTTTCGTTTGTGGGTACACCATGTGCCATAAGCCAGCCTCAAGTAAATTATTTTTTTATTTAGGGCAAAGTACCCCGAAGGGGCAAAGTACCCCGAAGGGGCAAAGTACCCCGAAGGGGCACGTGGATAGAAACAATTAAGATGCTAATCAGAAATCCCCGTGCCCTTACTTTTAGGATAGACCTCTCTCCTTATGTATGAAAAGGAGAGAGGTTGGTGGGTTAAAGTTTACGGATTGACTGTGATGGTGCCAGCGATGATATCTGCAATAGCTTTTTCACCGGCGGCTTTGATTTCCGCGGACAGGGCATAATCCGGGTTGAAGACGATCTTTAGTCCGTCATTCTTGAGCTGCAGAACATACGCTTGGCCGCCCAAAGTGCCGGCTTTGTTATTGGCGATGATTTCCTTAATCATGCCGGACCAGTCGTACACCTGGCTGGCAACGACCAGCGTTGGAGCCAATGAAGACTGATTCTGCTGTGTACCGAACCACAAGACGCTGCCATTATCCTTGGCGGCGCCTATGGAGCCAACCACTGATTGTGACGAGCCGGTCAGGATATCCGCGCCGGCGGCGATGTGGGTCTTGGCTGCTTCAGTCATCAGTGCCACATCCGAGAACGAACCAGTCCAGGTCTTGGAAACCTTGATGGCCGGGTCAACTGAGGCTACACCCTGCACAAAACCATCAACGTAGGTTTTGGCATCGCCCACTTCTACCGGACCAGTTACGCCGATAGTCTTGGTCTTGGTGAGCATGGCAGCCAGCACACCGTTGATGTAACCGCCTTGTTCAGCCGCGGCGGTGTAAGCAAACACATTGGGCATACCAAAAGTGTTTACGTCTGTTCCCCAGGCAAAGGTTACATTGGGGAAGTCAACGGCAATTTCCTGCACAGAGGCGCCGTACTGCGAGCCGTGGGCTATGACCACATTAAAACCCTGGCTGGCGTAGTCACGAATGGCGGCCGCGGCATCCGGCACTTTGAACATACCCTCTGAATACTTGATTTCGAGAGCTGATTCGCCACCCATCTCTGTTTGTACGGCTATCAAAGCGCTATACATGGACTGGCTGAAAGCCATATCGGTGATGGCGCTTGGCATGATGACCGCTATACGGAACGGCTCGACTGGTTCTACCGTAGGC
This sequence comes from Chloroflexota bacterium, assembly GCA_009773005.1. Classification (GTDB taxonomy): domain Bacteria; phylum Chloroflexota; class Anaerolineae; order Anaerolineales; family Anaerolineaceae; genus UBA6107. Next base: position 6,837 of record WOUT01000009.1, read on the forward strand.
GCTTCTGTAGCAGGCGCTTCGGTTGGTGCTGCCTCGGTTGCAGGAACTGCAGTGGGGGGGGTGGCACATGCTGATACGAGTACTCCAAGTAAAACCAGAACTACGATCAAACGCTTGAACATTTTGGATCCTCCTTTGGGGTGAATTGGGGTTGACTAACTCTCGCCTCGTTCAAAAGGCTTGTTCAACGCAGCCGGTTGGCGTACACGGTTGATGGTAATAGCCAAGGCTGCGATTGTCAATAAATAAGGAAGCATAATTGCGACATCCGAAGGAATCTTAACGCCAAGCACTTGCATCCATAATTGGAAGGCATTGACCGTGCTGAATAACAGCGCTCCCCATAAAATACCGACAGGTTTCCATCCACCAAAGTAAACGAGCGCCACGGCAATAAAACCCTGCCCGGCGGTCAGGTTGTCCTGGAAAAGGTTTAACAAAGAAATTGACAACGACGCGCCGGCGATACCGGCCAGAATGGCTCCGATGCACACACTGACGTAACGCACCCGGTCCACATTGACGCCCAGAGAGTCTGCCGCGGCAGGGTTTTGCCCCACGGACTTATTCTTCAATCCCCAGGTGGTTTTTTCTAACACGAACCAGGCTAGCGGAACCAGCAGAAAGGCGCCGTACACCAACAAGCTGTGCTGAAAAAAGATCTCCCCGACCACGGGAATATCACCAAGCAGTGGGATTTTGACAGGTTGGAAACCTGTAACCGTTTTGACGGTGCCGATAGTGGTCTTAAACAGCAGGCTTGAAAGTCCCAGACCGAACATATAAAGCCCAATACCGCTGATGCCCTGCTCGGCTTTAAGCGTGACGCTGATGAAGGCCATTAATAAACCCATCAGCAAGCCCACCACGATAGCAGCCAACAACCCCAGCCAGATGCTGCCGGTGTTAAGCACGATATAGAAGGATGCGTAGGCGCTGATTAACATGATGCCATCCACGCCCAGGTTGACCACACCGGATCTTTGTGAAAAAGCTTCACCGATGGCGGCATATAAGTAGGGTGTAGCCAGGCGGATAGCAGAGGTGAGGATGCCGGCAACCACACTGAGTTGGAAAACGTCGTTCATCCCAGTTCCTTCTGGTTTTTGGCGGCGGCCATCTGGCGGCGGGCTGCCCAGCGGCGGGACCACAAAGCTGAGCCGACTACAAATAGCACCACCAGCCCTAAAATGGCATCAATCAACGAGTTGGGCACCTGGACGGCGCGCTGCATTTTATCACCGCCAACAAGAAGCCCGCCAAATAATAAAGCAGCGGGGATTGTACCAAGGGGATGCAGCCCGCCAAACAGAGCTGCTACAATCCCCGAAAAACCGTACCCGCTGGTAATCCCCTCCAACAGACGATGCTGCACGCCCAGCACTTCAACCGCCCCGGCAATGCCGGCAAAACCGCCTGCCAGGGTAAGCGAGAGAGCCTGATTGAAAGGCACGTTGATGCCCGAAAAACGGGCGGCATCCGGGTTAAGCCCCACTGCGCGGATACGATAGCCGATCGTTGTGCGCCATAGGAAGATATAGACAATTACGGCGAGCGCTACTGCAATCAGCGTGCCGGTGTGCAGTAACGTTTGCGGCACCAACCGGGTCAGCCACGATTGCTCCGGAAGGCGCTCGGATTGCGCCAGGTACGTCCCGGCGGTAATGCCAGCCGGGTCCATCAGCACCGATCGAATCAACAGGTTCATCAATTGCAGGGCGATGGCGTTCATCATCACCGTAGTCAGGATTTCATTGACTTTTAAGCGCGCCTTGAGAATGCCAGGAATGAAGCCCCACGCTGCCCCGGCGGCAAACCCCACAAGCAGCGTTGACGGGACAAGCAGCCAACCGGGCCACATGCGGAAGGTGAGCGGGAACCACGTGGCCGCCAGAGCCCCGACTATAATCTGTCCCTCGCCGCCAATGTTGATCACACTGGCGCGAAAGGCGATGCAAATGCCCAACCCTACCAGCAGCAACGGCGTGGCCTTCACAAGCGTCTGCGTTATTCCAGAAACACTACCTAGCGCTCCGCCAACCATCTCGGCGTATGCCGTCAGCGGGTTGACCTTGAGGATGAGCAACATCACCGCGCCGATCAGAAGAGCCAGCAGCATCCCAGCCAGTGGTAACAGTGCGTTAAAAAACATACCCGGCGAACCAAATCGACGAGTACGAACAGCGATCTCTTCTTTCTCAGGCGGCATATGGATAACTCCAATCTACGAATAATTCTGAGACGCTGTTATCATTTATACTATATTATCAGACAACTTACAACAGGCAACCTGAGTGCACAACCTGAGTACACAACCTGAGTGCACAACCTGAGTACACAACCTGAGTGCACAACCTGAGTGCAACCTGAGTGCAACCTGAGTGCAACCTGAGTGTTTTTGACAATCCTACACAACCTAAGTTTTGACAATCCTACACAACCTAAGTTTTGACAATCCTACACAACCTGAGTTTATGACAATCCTGCATTATCTGAGTTTCTAAATAATACTGCCGTGCATGGTTATTTTTTTTTAATCTTGTGGTAAAATAAATTCCTTGGTAAGCAGAAACTGATACTGCTACCTTTCCGCTCTTGGCTTCGCTTGCAGTGATGTCTGAGGGCAAACCCGTGGAAAGGAGGTTCCCACAATGCGTACTTATGAAGTAGTTCTAATTGTCCACCCCGAAAATGACGAAACCGCTTTTAAAGAGGTTATCGAAAAGGTTCAGGGTTGGATCACAACTGCTGGCGGCTCGATTGTTAAGTTAGATGTTTGGGGCAAACGCCGTTTAGCCTATGTGATCAACAAACAGCGTGACGGTCAATATGCTCTCATTACCGCTGAGTTCCCACCCGCTTTTGCTGCTGAGCTCGAACGTCTTTTACGTTTCCTTGAACCAGTTATGCGGTTCATGATCACTGTTGTTGAAAACCCAACTGCAAAACCGGAACAGACTGAGTAAGGAGTTCGGCATGAGTCGTGATTTGAACAAAGTGATGATCATTGGTCATCTTGGCCGCGAGCCTGAGATGAGATACACTCCTTCAGGCCGGCCCGTGACCACGTTCACCGTCGCCACAAATCGTTCGTGGAATACGACTGATGGCGAACGCCACAACGAAACCGAATGGTTCAATGTGGTTGCGTGGGGTAACCTGGCTGAGATCTGCAAACAATATCTCACCAAAGGTCAACAAGTTTATATTGAGGGACGGCTTCAAACCCGACGATGGGAAGACGCAGAAAACGTTAAACGCACCAGCGTCGAGATTGTTGCGTCCGAGATGATGATCCTTGGCGACCGCCGTGAATCAGGTCAGACGATTGTCGATACTCAAGAACCTGATTTTCAAACAGATGAAGAGTATCCGTTCTAATGGAGTAAGTTATCATGTCAGAAGAAAATTTTTCCGAAAACGAGCGTTTTTCTGGAAATCGACGCTACGTCGCAAGGCCCAAGATCTGCCAATTTTGTGCCGATAAATCGATTGCGATCGATTACAAACTGGTTGATTTGCTGCGCCGTTTTGTAACCGAAGACGGCAGGATCCGCCCAAGACGCCAGACTGGCACCTGCGCTCTTCACCAACGCGCCCTTGCGATTGCAGTCAAACGCGCCCGTCACATTGCGATTCTCCCCTTCACTGGAGAACGCTGGTCAGACGCCATTCGCTAAGAATATAACATTAAGGTACTGGGCATGGAGATCAATTCTCTATGCCCTTTCTGCAAATTAATCGAGGTAAATTATGCCTAAAGAATACAATGAACCCGAACAGAAAGTCGTAACAAAAAAACATATGGCTCGTCTTGAGAAAGAACAAAGACAGAGAAAGTTTCTCTTGACCGGCGTTATCGCCCTGCTGGCAATCGTCCTGATCCTTGTTACATATGGCATTCTTGATAACACCGTTCTTAGGTCCGGGAAGTCGGTCGCGAAGGTGAACTCAACCAGAATCACTGTTGAACAATTTCAGAAACGCGTTAAATATGAGAGACTCTCACTTTCTCAAACATTTCTGAATTATCGAACGTCCCAGTTTGCCGCATTCTTTCAATCCCAATTGCTGCAAGTGCAAAATAAGCTGGATGACTACATGCAATTTGGCAGCGATACGCTGGATAGTATGATCACCGAAGCAGCTATCGCTCAAAAAGCGCAAGAATTAGGTATCACCGTTTCAGAAGAAGAGATCAATAAAGAGATCGAACAGAACTTTGGTTTCTATGCAAATGGCACTCCTACACCCGCAGCCACTGTGGAATATAAACCCACTTCAACATTTTCTCCAACACAGTTGGCGATCATCACTATAACTCCAACCCCAACAGAATTGCCGACAGCCACACCTGAACCTGTGACCGCCACTCCGGAATTAACTGCTGAAGTTACAGACGCTGCTGTCACTCCGACAGATACCCTGGTTCCTCCAACTAGTACTCCTACCGAAGCTCCCACAGCTACAGAGATCGCCCCAACGCCCACAGAATTTACTAGGGAAGGTTTCAATAGTCTATACGCAACTTGGGTTGCAAGTTTTAGTACTCAAACAAATTTCGGTGATGCAGACTTCCGCAATTATGTACGCAATATCTTGTTAAGCAGGAAACTTTATGATTTCGTTAACAAGGATCTTCAGGCGGAGCAGGATATGGTTTGGGCGCGGCATATTTTGGTTGAAACTGAGCCCGATGCCAAACTGGTGCTCACTAAACTTAAAGAAGGCGAAGATTTCGCGGCACTGGCGGCAAAATACTCAACAGATTCATCGAATAGCGCAAATGGTGGTGATCTGAGCTGGTTTGGTAAAGGTCAAATGGTAGCAGAGTTTGAAACGGCAGCATTCGCTTTGAAAATTGGCGAGATCAGTGAACCTGTAAAAACCGATTTTGGGTATCACATCATCCAGGCGCTTGGTCATGAAGGTCGGCTATTAACCCCAGATGAACTCAACACTTTAAAAAGTTCAGCTTATCAAAAGTTCATTGAAGACGCAAAGGCAGCTTACAATATCAAGAAGTACGATATTTGGGCTTCAATTGTGCCGAGTGAACCCTCTATCCCGGTTGAATACCGTATAACAAATCAATAAATATCGGTGGCTTTGCAATTCCTATCCGCGGAGCAAGCTCACGCGGTATTACGGAATCGCAAGAACGCCAGCCACCTCTTAAAGCTTCGAACCGTAATTTTGGTGAATAGTCAAAAGAGCTGTAGTTTTGAACTGCAGCTCTTTTTTTACTTCACCATATCTTCATTGACTTCATCCAGCCTCAAGCTAATCACCTGGCTTGCTGAATCTCTGCCCATAGTGACCCCATAAATTACATCCGCTACCTGGACAGTATTTCTGTTGTGTGTAATCACAATAAACTGCGTCTCACGGCTAAGTTCTTTCAGTAACTCGGTGAATCGCCCAACATTAGCCTCGTCGAGCATGGCATCCACCTCATCCATCACACAGAACGGGGTAGGCGATACCTTAAGTAAGGAGAAGATCAGCGCTACGGCGGTTAACGACCTCTCTCCTCCAGAAAGGAGTAAAAGCCCTTGCTCTCTTCTGCCTGGCAATTTTGCTTCAATGTCGATCCCGGTCTCTGTGGGATTCTCATCATCTGTAAGGACCAATCTGGCAGACCCGCCGCCAAAAAGCCGGGTAAACATTTGTTTAAATTCAGCTGCTACTGCATTGAACGTGATTCGGAATTCTTTACGCATTAACTCATCGAGCTCGCTGATGATCTGTCTGAGGTCAGTATCTGCTTTCCGTAGATCAGACAGTTGCCCTGACAAGAACTCATATCGTTCTTTCACTTCATAATATTCATTTTTCGCATCTGGGTTGATCGCTCCCATACGACGCATCAATGATCGTTGCCTGTTGATCGACTCCTCCAACCCTGGAGGGATTTCTGTGATTGGGGTTAATTGATTAATACCTTCCAATGGCAAGGGAGTAGGTCCTGTCACATCTTTAGAATATTCCAATGTCACCAACCCGAAATCTTCCCCAATTTTGCGTCTTAGGCTATCGATACTCTCCCTAGTCCGTGACAGTTCAAGTTGTGCCTGAGTGCTGCTTCTTTCCGCGTTGGATTCTGACTGTTGCGCAATAGTGTAATCTTCTTGAAGTTTTGAATACTCTTTCTCCAAAATAGATAGTTCAATTTCAGCCGGGTCGATTTTTTGCAGAAGTTCTGCAATGGATTTGTTGAGTTCTTTTTCCTGTTCTTGATGGTCGACCATTTGATTTTCCACTTGGTTTAATTGACTGGCAATTGTGGAAAGGCGCGTGCAAATATTGGAAGCATTAGTTCGATTTTGCCTGACAGTCAATTCATATTCAGAATGCCGCCTCTCGGCTTCTGTAACCCCGCGAGAAATAACTGCAAAAGAGGTGTTCCAGTGAACTACCTGACTTTGAAATTCTTCCAAAGAGACTGAGCGCAGTTGATTGTTCAATTCGCGTAAAAGGGTGTTAATGACATTGATCTTCTCAGTACCAGCCAGAATGTGAGTTTCTATGGCTTTCATTTCTCTATCTGTTTTTGAGATCTCGTCATTAATCAAAACTAGTTGAGTTTGATGCCATTCATTCTTTTGATTTTGCTGCTCGAATGTCCTTAAAGTACCTTGTAAGGTACGCTCATTATTTTCTAGTTCAAGTCTCGCTTTACGAAGCTCACTCTCTTCATTTAGACGAGTGTTTCGCAAGGATTGGATAGCGTCTCTCAGTTTGCCAAAGTCATTCTCGTGATTTTCTTTCCGAAGCTCTATGGCTTCGATTTGTTCAAGTAAATCCCGCCTTTGTCGTGGACGCCCCACTATCGCAGCCCTTTTATCTTTTCCCGCGATGATAACACCGGAACCTAGAAAGACCTCTCCTTTTAGAGTAACAATTTTACCAGTTACTGGAATTGAAGGAATCATTCTTTTAGCTGCTGTTCGATCCGTAACGATTAGAACCTGGCCTAACAGGAGTGACAACAACGGCTTGATTTCTTTACTACCACTGATCAAATCCGCTGCAATTCCAAGCACATCCGAGTCTTTGACGCTTTTAATTTTTTCCAGATTTTTTGCCCAGGCTGCCGGGATCAAGATTGCCCGGCCATTCTCCTCATTGTCAAGGAATTCCAGGGTTTCCTCTGGGTCGGTGGACACATCCAGAAGGATTGCGTCCAGTTGGTCGCCAAGCACCGATCCAATCGCAATTTCAAGGTCAGCAGGCACTTCCATCAACGCGCTGATCGCATGGAATTGTCCTTTTAATCGTCCAGCTTTTGAAGCCTGGATCAAGTTTTTTGCTCCTTCGGTCAACCCTGACAAGGCTTTTTCCGCTTGATCGAGTACGTCCAATTGGGTTCGGAGTCTGGTGTGTTCAGATTCCAGGCGATTCAATTCCTGGAAGTACCTTTTTTCCTCTTCTTCCTTTTTTTGAAGATCCTCAACATGTTTTGCAGCGATATGCTGAAGGTCGGTGAAAGCGGATTGCGCCTTCTCCATCATACTTAATGCATTATCGCGTTGTTGGATCACCGCAGCTAATGCCGGCGCGCTGTTTTGAATACTTGCTGTCAGCTTCGTTCGGGTGTTCAATTGAATTTCAAGACGGCTGGCTAACTCGCGTTGGTGAGCTCGATGTTGCACTTGTTTCGATTCAGCATCCGCCAGGTTTCTACGTTCTTGCCTGAGTTGGTTTTCAATTTTTTCGCGTTCTTCTTGGCGGTTGTCTAATTGACTTTGCGCAATTTTCAATTGCTCTTGAGCCTCTTGGAGATCTAGCTGCAAGCGATTCTTTTCATTAATAATTGACTCAAGTTTTTCATTCTGAAGAACAGACTGTTCTTCATTTTTTACAGAGTCATTTTTTATGGACATTTCCTGATCCCGCAATGATCGTAATCGTTCGTCCAACACAGCCAGATCGCGGCTGATTTTTTCTCGCCCTGAATGGATGCCCGCTGACTCAGAATGCCATGCATTTAGTTCATCTCGAAGCTGCAGCAATCTTCGACGCACAGATTGGACCTGGACTTCAATTCCCGTTCGTTTGTCTCGAGCAAACTTTACTTTTTCTTCCTGGTTACGGAAGATCTCTTTTGTGCGGCTTAAGTCTTTTTGTGTATTTTGCCAATGGTACCCATACCAGTCTTTTAACAAAACAAGCAAATCATCTTTTACATGGTCAAATTCTTCAGCACGTTTCGCCTGCCTTTCCAAGCTCCGCAGTCGAGGTTCAAGCTCACTCAAAATATCTTGAACCCGTTCGAGGTTACGCCGGGTAGAATCGAGTCTAGTAAGTGATTCCTCGCGTCTGGACCTGAAAAGACCAATCCCGGCCGCTTCTTCAAAAAACCTGCGGCGTTCTTCTGGGCGTAAAGAGAGCGCTGCGTCAACCAGCCCCTGCCCGATGATGGTGTACGTGCGTTCTGCCAAGCCCGATTGTGACAGCAGTTCCGAGATATCTTTCAGTCGTACGCGTTGCCTGTTGAGCAGGTATTCATTATCCCCATCACGGTAGGCACGCCGAGCAATAGATACTTCAGAATAGTCGATCGGTAGCCAGCCATCTTCATTATCAAAGGTGATTGAAGCTGAAGCCATGCCTGCGCGTGGTCGTTGGTCAGATCCGACAAATATCATATCCTCGGTTTTTTTGCCCCGTAATAATGTGTAGGATTGTTCACCCAATACCCAGCGCAGAGCGTCAGAAATATTTGATTTTCCAGATCCGTTGGGCCCAACAATAGCCGTAATATTACCTGGAAACTCAAATTGTACCTTGCTGGCAAACGTCTTGTAACCATGTAGTTCGAGAGCTTTTAAGCGCGGTTTCATCAATTCTCTCTCATTTGGCGTGATGTGTTTTCCAGTAATCCTAATTTGTTAAGGGCGGCGATAGCAGCTTGTTTTGTCGCCGCCTGCTTGCTATGACCGATGCCGCTGCCACTCACTTTGCCATCAATATAAACGTCCACTTCGAACAGTTTTGAATGGTCAGGTCCCGAAGTATTGCGTGTCAAATAATGTGGCGACTGGTAACCCTTTCCTTGCGCCCACTCCTGGAGTTTACTTTTAGGGTCTTCATCCTTATGATTTAATAAAATGTCATCAGATGCAGCAGAGAGTATCGGTTCGATAAATTTCATAACACCAACGATGTTTTGATCAAGATACAGAGCTCCGATCACGGCTTCAAATGTGTCACATAATAATCCTGAGCGTTCGCTTCCGCCAGCCTGCCATTCTCCACGCCCCAGGCGCATTGCCTTACCGAGGTCTATTTTCCTTGCAAATTCAGCGAGTTGTGCAGTGTGGACAAGCGCAGATCGCATCCGCGTTAGATCTCCCTCCGGCATTTCGGGGTACCGGTTGTATAACCATGCTCCCACCACAAAATCAAGCACAGCATCCCCTAAAAATTCCAAACGTTCATTATCTTCCAACGCCTCCGGGTGTTCATTCAAATATGAACGGTGGGTTAAGGCGCGGCTTAGTAACAATAGATTAGAAAAACCAGGGAGTAGTCGTGCTGCTAATTGTTCCGGCGATTCAAGATCATTATCGGTTTGTTGCGTATTCAAATGCCCCTCCCGGAATAAGGAGAGCGCCAGCCACCCTGTTAGGGTGGTTCGCGTTCACGCTATTCCATTCACAGGTTTAGATTAGATTTATACCCTGAACCGGTGATTACTGCAACCACTGGACCCGGATTTTTTCCATCCAAATAATTTACTGCTGCCCATGCCAGCGCAGACGTTGGCTCTGCATAGATTCCCAATAATGCCAGATTCTTATAAGAAGAGATAAGTTCAAGTTCATCGATAGCGATGATTTTTCCACTTCCTAGTGAAATGCGCTTCAAAATATCTGTGCCGCGTATCGGGCGTGTTACTTTTACTCCTTCGGCTAATGTTTCTGCTTGATCAACCGAATTGGTCTCAAAACTCAATTTTCGATATGCCTCTGCCAACGGCGCACAGCCTTTGGATTGCACGCCGATATAGTAGGGTTCTCGTGTAATATAACCCGATTTCCGCATGGCTTCGAAGCCACGCATGATGCCGTACAGCAATCCCCCGTGGCCCACAGGCGCGATGACCGTTCCTGGCACATTTCCCAGTTGTTCTTCAATCTCATACGCAATAGAAGCAATTCCGGCTAATCCAAAAGGCATATACGCATGACTCGCATATACAGCACCGGAACGCGCAGCTTCCAAAACTGCTTTTGCTGCTTCAACCCGTAGACCTGGAACCCTCACCAATTCAGCGCCATACATCTCAATTTGAGTTCGTTTCGGACCTGAAGCAGATTCAGGTACATAAACCCGCGCCTTGATTCCAGCCTTGGCACAATACGCGGCAAAAGAAGCGCCTGCATTTCCTGAAGAATCCTCTACTGCAAAAGAGACCCCTCTTGATTTCAAACAACTCACTAGTACCGATGTTCCCCTGTCTTTGTATGAACCGGTTGGATTGTGACTTTCCATCTTCAGGAAGACCTTTTGGTTTTCGTGCTCTATCGCCAGTAGTGAAGTGTTGCCTTCTCCCAATGAGATTTCTATAGCACCCTGTTGGAGACCAAACAGATTGCGATATTTCCACATTCCCAAACTTTCTTTTGAAGGCAATTCCGATCGAAATTCAGGGAATTCTAGAAAATCATAAACACCACCACATTCACATTGAAAAGGGTTCGTGTTTTGTGGATAAGTTTTATGACAAGTGCCGCAAGCAATTAATGCCATTATGTTTAACCAGGATAAGATAGATTTACCCAATTATAACCTGAGCCTATATTTTCCTTAATAATACTCTTGGCGAGGTCGATTCTGCTATAATAACAAGCGTGGATTTTCAAATAGCAAGCCATCAATCCGATGCTTATCAGATCAACACAGAAGTCTATTCTGGTCCGTTGGATCTACTATTAAAATTGATCGAACGAGCCGAGTTGGATATTACGCGGCTGGCGTTGGCGCAAGTGACAGACCAATATCTTGAATACCTGCATCATCTGGAAGAACAGGACGCATCAGAAGTATCCGCTTTTCTCGTCATTGCTGCCCGCCTTGTGCAAATCAAATCATCAGCGTTGCTTCCCAAATCTGTGATTCCGGGTATTCAGTCTGAAGAAGATCCTGGTGATGCTCTAGCGCAGCAATTGATCATCTATAAACGATTTAAGGAACTTTCAGGTTTCCTTGAAAAACGCGAGGTTGAAGGACTGCGAACATACCTGCGGCTCGACACATCTCCACGCACTCAAATTGCCTCAAAACTTGATTTGAGTGAACTCACTCTTGAGACTTTAATTCAGGTAGCCCGAGAAATTTTTCTCGACTCTAATAATCTTCCCCCATTAAGTGATGTGGTTTCATTTCCACGCATCACTATTCGCGAAAAAATAAACACCATTCTGCATGCCTTGCAAAAAGAGGGGGCGCTGTCTTTTAACAGCCTTCTTTCAAATGACCGGGATCGTCTGGAAATTGTGGTTACTTTCCTTGCTTTATTAGAACTAGTTAAACGGCATATGGTTGGAGCAAATCAAAACGCCCTTTTTGGGACGATTGGTCTTGTGCCTGAGGGTGAATTATCTGCTCTTGAAGATCAGGATCTTGAATTTGTAGAATAGATTTATAATGTAGCTTCCTCTTCATTGTAAAGATTATACGGAAGCCGGTTACCTACCCATACTGCCATCAAACTAATGTTATCCTCTGACTCTAAGAGATTGGGGTGAGTGTCTCTTAACGTCTTTATTAGTAATTCAAATGTATCCTTCTTTGGCCAATCGATCATAAATCCTGGCAAAAGGCTGCGGTCGAGATCATAAGCCAATGGTTGCCAACCCTTTTCAGTCAGAGTCTCATCCAACGCCTTTTTCAATTCAGGATGCAGATTACTCCAGCATTCAATAATAGTGGCAGCAAATTCCGAGGAGTTTTCAAAAAGTGAAACACTGTTTTTGATTTTAATGGGCAGAGGAGCCAGGCTGCTATTGCGAAAACCAGCGATCTGTACACCTTTTGCTACCAGGCGGTTGATAAGCTGTTTTTGAATGGCCGTACATTTATCGAGGTGATTGAATACTTCATGCAGGATGCTCAATCGATAGTCTTCTCGCATAAATTCATTTACAGCCTGAAATGGAAGATATTTTGTCTTGTTTGTGTCATTCATAGTATTGTTTTTCCTGACTTTTGGTAGACAGTTTATTGTTTATCATTAACTTACTACCTTATCACTAATTCCATCAAGTTGGTTCACTTCTTCCGGGGATAACTGCCATCCTAACGAGCCAACATTCTGAATCACTTGATTGGCGTTTTTTGCGCCAGGAATAGGGATTGCACCTTTTGATATGACCCAATTTAGAGCTACCTGCGAAGCGGTTTTTCCATCGTGGTCCATCCCGATTTTCTTCATAAGTCTGATCAGTGGCTGAATTTTTTCAAGCAATGACCGATTGTATCGACTGGCTCGAGCCCCGCGTGGTGGATTTTCGGGAGTATACTTGCCACTTAAGATTCCCATAGCAAGCGGGCTATACGCAATTACTTTGATTCCATTCTCTTTGCAAAATTCCAACAAACCATTTTTCTCAATTCTTTTTTCCAATAAATGATACTCCACCTGATTAGACACCATTGAAATTCCTCGTTTTTTAAGAGCATCACTGGCTCTCCTGGTGAGTGTCAGGTTATAATTCGAAACGCCCACAGCTGATATCAATCCATCCTCATAAACATCGGCCATTTGGTTCATCCAATTTTCTACGCTCACAGGAGGCAATGGCCAGTGCATTTGGTATAGATCAATGTTAGATAAACTTAATCGCTTTAGACTGGCTAATAAGGCGTTTCGTAAGGCGTGTTTCCCCAGTCTCCATGGAAATGGCATTATTTTCGATGCAATTATTATTTTGGCGTCTTCTGTTGGAATTAATCGTCCTAAGTAACTCTCTGACTTGCCTTGCCCGTAAGTCTCCGCAGTATCAAACAAGCGCAACCCGTTTGAAACTGCTTCATGAAATGTCTCTTCAACCTCTTTTCCGGAGTATTTATTTCCGTATCCCCAAACGAGCCGGTCTCCCCACGCCCAAGTTCCAGTTCCAATTTCAATATTTTCTAAGGGACTGTTGTTTTTCAAACTTAATTCACTCATCATTGTCTCCTGCATTGTCAATGCCAATGATTATACACAGGTTTACAAATCGTGAGCTGCCGCAAATAACAAAAATTGAAATGCGCTATAATTTATTAAACTCAATAAACAGATTCTAAACCAGGAGTATGGAAATGGTAGAACATCTTGAATTCGTAAATAATTACAATGATCTTTCCACTGACCAGGGTTTTCAATATGAATTTATGTGCAATAGATGCGAATCAGGGTATAGGACCAAATTTAAACCCTCGATAACTGGAAAATTTGCCAATGCATTGGAAGGCGCTAGCTCTATCTTTGGGGGCATTTTTAGTACTGCAGCAAATGTTGGCGAACGAGTGAGATCAGCGGGATGGCAAAAAGCAAATGATGAAGCCTTTTCCGAAGCTGTAGCTGAAATAAAACCATATTTCATACAATGTCCCCGGTGCAATGCCTGGGTATGCCGTGAAAAATGTTGGAACACAAAAAAAGGATTATGCAAGAACTGTGCTCCTGATTTAGGCGTCGAAATGGCCGCTGCCCAAGCCTCAAGATCCGTTGAGGAAATATGGGCACATGCTGCCATGGCTGAAGAAGACAAGAAACTTGGAACAGAATATTGGCGTGAAGGAATTACCGCATCTTGTCCGCAATGTGAGGCTCCCCTCGCGACTAACGCCAAGTTCTGCCCCGAATGCGGCGCTTCTCTAAAAGTTGTGGAAAAATGTCCGAAATGCAGCGCCAAATTGTTGCCCAATGCGAAATTCTGCGCAGAATGCGGCGAGAAAATTCCCTGATTTCGTTTCCTAACTTACTTAAATTGAGTTCAGGCATTTGCCTGAACTCGCACTTTTGGAACAATGGATTTGAATATGCCTGAAGACGTCACACCCATTCGACAACAGTATCTGGATATCAAGAAAAAGTATCCGGATACGATCGTTTTCTTCCGGTTGGGTGATTTTTATGAAACGTTTGATGAGGATGCCAAAATCACTTCCCGCGAGCTAGACATCGTTCTGACTGCAAGAGGTGTCGCTAAAGGGAATCGCATTCCAATGGCAGGCATTCCTTATCACGCCGTTGAAAATTATCTTTCCCGCCTAATCGACAAGGGTTACCATGTTGCCATCTGTGAACAAGTCGGATCTCAACCTGCAAAGGGTATATTTCCTCGTGAGGTTGTGCGCGTTGTTACTCCAGGCACTGTTTTTGAACCGGCACTGCTTAAAAGCGATCGCAATAATTTCCTCGCAGCAATTACTCTCATTGAAGATCGATTCGGTGTTGCATATGTGGATATATCCACTGGAGAATTTCAGACAACTGAATTACCAAGTATTAACCCGATAGATGACCTCAGATCTGAATTAATACGTCTGAATCCAGCTGAAGTATTATGCCCTGAATCATTGAAGTTGGATGGGGCGTATTCCGGACACATCACCCGTTTGCCCGACTGGCGTTTTGAAACAGGACGTTGCCGTGAAACCATTCTGAGGATAATGGAAATTACCACACTGGATGGTTATGGTATGGAAGGAATGACCCTTGCCATTCGAGCTTGTGGCGTGATCCTGCAATATTTAAAAGATACCCAACCCTCTGCATTGCTTTTGCTGAGAGGAATTACAACTTACTCCACCTCTGAGTTTATGACGCTGGATGCTGCAACACGCAGAAACCTTGAACTCACAGAGACAATCCGGCGGGGTGATCTACACGGTTCATTGCTTTCAATATTGGATCAAACAATCACTCCCATGGGGCATCGCTTGATCAGACAATGGGTCAGTAAACCATTGCTAAATATCAACTTTATCAACAAAAGGCAGGAGGTCGTGTTATTCTTCTTCAAATCCTCAATGGTCAGGGTTGGATTTCGAAGTATGCTTCAACATATGGGAGACCTTGAGCGTCTTTCAAATCGAGTGACAACAGGCAATGCTCTCCCCCGAGACCTTGTCGCGATTCGCGGTATTATCTCGCGGCTGCCGGAGCTAAAACTAATTCTGCCTGTTGAAGAGCTTTCATTGGCCACACATCTTTCTGGTTTTCACCTCTGCCCGGAAGCTTTGGATCTGCTCGAGAATGCAATTTCAGAAGAGCCTCCTGCAACTCTGCAAAATA
Source organism: Chloroflexota bacterium (assembly GCA_009773005.1). Taxonomy (GTDB): domain Bacteria; phylum Chloroflexota; class Anaerolineae; order Anaerolineales; family Anaerolineaceae; genus UBA6107. Next base: position 22,132 of record WOUT01000009.1, read on the forward strand.
CCGGGATTATTCGATCAGGATTTTCTGAAGAGCTTGATAATGTGATAGAGATGTCACGTCACGCGCGCGAATGGATCTCCAACCTTGAAAGTGTTGAACGTGAAAGAACCGGGATAAAATCATTGAAAGTCGGATTCAACAAAGTTTTTGGCTATTACCTTGAGATCACGCAAAGTAATTCGAATCAAGCCCCGCCGGAATACATCCGCAAACAAACATTAGTTAATGCGGAACGTTATATCACACCTGAAATGAAAGAATATGAATCGCTGGTGCTCAATGCAGAAGAACGAATTCGTGAAATTGAAATTCGACTGTTTAAAGAGGTTTGCCAACAGCTCTCAGTTTATGTCCTTCAACTTCTGGAAACAGCGCGCGTTTTGGGAGAACTTGATGTTCAATCCGGTTTGGCTGAAGTTGCGGCTGTTGAAGGTTACACGCTGCCTGAGATTTCTGAGGATAGAGCGCTCGAAATCACTGACGGAAGACACCCGGTTGTTGAAACAACCTTACATGAAGAACGGTTTGTGCCGAATGATATTATTTTGGAACCCGGTGAAACGATACGCATCATTACCGGACCTAACATGAGTGGAAAATCTACCTACTTGCGTCAAGTGGCATTAATCACCCTCATGGCACAAATTGGATCGTTCGTGCCAGCCGCCAAGGCGAAAATTGGCTTGGTTGACCGGATATTTACACGTATCGGTGCACAAGATGAGATCCACGCCGGTCAATCCACTTTTATGGTGGAAATGATCGAAACCGCAAACATCCTTAATCACGCCACGCCGCGCAGCCTGATCATCCTGGATGAAATTGGCAGAGGCACATCTACTTATGATGGTCTCTCGATCGCCTGGTCTGTGGTTGAATTCCTGCACAACCATCCCCGCTTACGGTCACGCACTTTTTTTGCCACACATTTCCACGAACTTACTCAACTGAGTGAATTACTTCCCGGGGTTCGTAATTACAATGTGGCAGTCACAGAAACTGGCAACCAGGTCGTTTTTCTGCATAAAATTGTTCCCGGTGGAGCAGACCGGTCCTATGGCATCCATGTAGCTCAACTTGCGGGAATCCCACGACCGGTGATTTCGCGCGCCAGTGAAATCTTGCAACAATTGGAGCAAAGCTCTGGTTCAGCAGTGAAAATTGAAACACAAGTCTCTCAGCAAATGGTTTTATTTCCCGAAACCAATCCGCTTCTGGATGAGCTTAAATCGATTGACTTGAATTCTATCCCGCCAGTAGAGGCACTGAATATCTTGTACGATTGGCAGAGAAAATACCTGGAATCGAAAAAATAACGGAAACCTATTTTTTTAGGATTCTAGAGACTACAAAGAGAATTATTCCGAGCGATAAAGAGGCCAGGCTCACGATCAAAGTGAATCTACCCAGACTGGTAATAATTTCTTGAACAACACCTACAACCAACTGCTCGATTCCTTGAAAGCTTGCTTGACTGTTCTGAAATAATAAGGAATTAATCCCTTGATTTCCACCATATAACAACACTGCACCAAAAAAACCGATCAACATCCCGGCGAGGATCATTGGAATTCCTAAAGATGAAAACATCCAACGCATAGAACGTATCGAAAGCAGAACAATCAAGAACCCAAACCCAAGGCAAGCCCAGGGAAGTAGCAGCATTGATCGACGGATGAATCGATAAATCTTAAAACCGGTTGAAGAGGTTAATGATCCAATTTGCCTCGCTTGCTCACCCGCCGGAAAAATGATCTCTGAGGGTAAGGCTGCAGCAAATTGTGACATAGCAGTGCTTATTAATGAATCAAGCAACACCAGATTTGTAACTGGAGGATTGCATAAAGGGATTTCACCAGATTGATTATTTTCTAACCCCGCCAAAATTATAGCCAACTGATCAAACGTACAACTCGGCAGAGTCGAAACAATATTCAAAAAAACCTGCTTACCTGCAGGGCCGGTTAAATTATCCTTAATTTGTTGAAGATCAACATGCACAACCAATTCTGTGGTCTTAAGATTAAGGAAATCTAAAATTGATGTAATTCCTGACTCTGTTTGGGTTTCGATCCAACCTGCCGGGATAACCGAGACGATCAGCCCTTCTATCTGCTCTTGAGATAATACACTAAAAACATTTTCTCCGATAGTTTGGGGTGCTTTATTTGCGGCTGTCTTAATCACAGTTTCCGCAACCATTCGAGGCAATTGATCAAAAAACTGATCTTTATCAAGAACCTTTAGATAAGATTGTGGTTGAAATATCGTGTTATTGACCGGCAGGAAGATGAGAGTTGGAATCAATAGCAACCCGAAAATGATCGAGAAAAAGACGATCCAACCTTTTACAAACTGGGCAGAGTATTCTCGTTGTTTAGAATTCAAAGTGTATAGTCCTGTTGTTATTATTTTGGAAATAACAAAACTCCAGACCAATGAGGCAATTTGATCGTAATTTTTTGGTCAACCACTTCATATTCATCCAATGCCAACATATTGCGTAGTACGGATTTATTCGAGATTCCTGCTGCAGATATGTCTATTTCAAAATTTAACGTTTCATCAGATATATTCATAACGATCAGAGAGCAATCGCTATCTTCCCTTCTCATATAAACAAGTGCGCCTGATTTATCATCACATTTCAATATTTGATAATCCCCTCTTCTTAATGCAACCTTATCTTTTCTTAACCTGATCAGTTTTTTTATCCAGTTACGCAATGGAATATTCCATTGTGACTCATCCCACTGGAACGTTCCCCGGCAGTCAGGATCACCCGCTCCTAACATCCCGATTTCATCTCCATAATATATTGCAGGAGCCCCCGGGTAAGTCATTAAGAACAAGTAACCAAGTTTCGCTTTGTCAAGATGACCATCAATTTTTGTCAAAAATCGTTCAGTATCATGACTCCCCAATAATCCATACATAGCATAAGCATTTTCACGAGGATAGCGCGTCAACCATTTGAGCGTCTCTCTGGCAAATTTTGTAAGGGATGTTTTTTGCGTTAACAAGTCTAAAACCAGTGTCCTGACCGGATAGTTCATCAACCCATCAAAATGTTCGTGTCCAACCCATCTCTTATCTCCATCCCAAATTTCTCCCAATAGATAAGCATCAGGATTAGCATTTTTCACCACCTGCCTAAACGTGTACCAAAAAAGGTCATCATCAATTTCATTAGGAACATCCAAACGCCAGCCGTCTATTCCGTGTTCGATCCAATATCTGGCGACATTGAGTATATATTTTTGAACATCCGGATTTGCTGTATTGAATTTTGGAAGGCTCTTATACTTCCACCACCCCTCAAATGTGGTGGCATCTCCGGGCGAATATGCGTCGACAGGGAATTTTCGAATGTGAAACCAATCCAAATACGGAGATTCAGCCTGGTTTTCCAAAATGTCATTAAAGGCGAAAAAACCTCTCCCGCAATGGTTAAATACACCGTCCAGAATGATTTTCATCTCATTTCTGTGCGCTACATCAAGCAGGGTTAAGAAATCAGCCTTGGTACCCAATTTAGGATCGAGCTGAAAGTAATCGATCGCATTATAGCGATGGTTCGAAGGTGACAAGAAGATAGGGTTCAGATAGATCGCGTTCACACCAAGATCAAGTAAATAATACATCCGCTGTATGATCCCCCGTAGATCACCCCCTTGAAATCCGTAAATAGTGGGTTTAGCAGACCATGCCAGCCCCGCTTTTGGATCGTTTTCACTCTTTCCGTTAGCAAATCGGTCAGGAAAAATTTGGTAAAATACGCTATCCTGCACCCATGTTGGTACGCTCATAAAACACCCTTAATTAATTGATGAAGCTTTTCCGGTTGATTGTTGAACATATCTTTGGTTAAGCGTCCAGAAGCGAGTTGCTCGAGTGTATCAGACAGTACCTGATTAACTGGAGTTGCCACTCCTGCGGATTTTCCAAACCTGGTTACAGCTCCATTTAAATAGGTCACTTCACTGATCGTTTTTCCAGCGTATAAGTCTATATGAAATGAAGGCATTTTTGCCCCCCGCGCCCGCGCTAACGGGATTCCCACAATTTTACTGCTAAGGTCTGAAGGCAACGAATTGATTAAGCGCATCAAGAGAACAACCGGCGTACCTGGCAAGTCAACCACATCAAGCCCAAGCGCCTTCATGACAGCGAGGGTCTCACGGATCTGAGTAACCTCCAATCGATACATGAGTGGATCAGAAAAAATTTGTCGGGGTGTCCAATTTAGGATTGCGGAACTGGCGTTGGCTAATAGATTGGTCGTCATTTTGGACCACTTCATATTAGCTCTGGAGGTATACCCTTTTGCTCTTAAACCAGCAAGGTTAAACCAATCGATTAGCATTTTCGACAGAGGGTTTCCTGTTTCTATGCCAACTCCACGAAGTTTTTCCAATTTCACATCTCCGAGACCTGATCTGCCCACTGCGCTGGTGATAGTTCCAGAAATGACTTTATCGGAACCAATTTTCTGCGCAATCAGATCTTCGTTTTCGACCCCATTTTGCAGACAAAGGATCGGCGGAAATTGATCCTCAATTCCAGTGATTGAATCTAAAACACTCTTGGTATCAAAGGATTTTACAGCCAACAAGGCAACATCAAATGGACGGCTGCCGATTACTTGTTTTATATCGGAAAAGACTTCAATTATTGGGATTCGGATTTCACTTTTCTCAGTCATCAAACGAATCCCTCGTTCTGATGCGCCTGAGACCATCTCTTTTTTCTCGATGAAAACGACTTCTGCTCCTTTAGCAGCAAGACTTCCACCAATATACGTACCAATGGCGCCCATCCCAAAACATATAACGCGAAGTTTATTTTGTCTCATCGTTTCCCATTAATCATCCGAAATCCAGTTTTGGATGCCTCTCAAATAATCAGCTCCAGACATCCATTTTTTTCCGGTTGGTTGAACTTCCAATAACACGATCAAACCATCGGGTGTACCGATTGCTGGATACTTTTCCACTATACATCTAAGGCCAGCTTTATGGTGCTGACTATCAATACTTTTTACTTTGCGTATTTTCAAGATCTGACTCTTGACCTCAGTAAAAGTGCCAGGCCAATCATTAAGTGCCCTGACCTTGCGGTCGATTGCAACTGAAGATTGTGTAAAATCAAGGCGACCATCTTCTTTTTTGAGCATCGGGGCGTAAGTAGCATTCTTGTTTTCCTGATCCTTTGGCTTTAGTGTTCCTTCAAGATACGGAGGGAGTGTGTCCACTAATAACTTGCTACCCGCATCTGCCAGTTTTTGTGTGAGAGAACTCAATGTCTCATCTTCTGCCAATGTCACTTTTTCTTGAGAAAGCACCGCACCCGTATCTATTCCGGCATCCATCTTCATAATCGAGACTCCCGAAAATGGGTCACCATTTAATATGGCGGCTTGTATCGGAGCTGCACCCCGCCAGCGTGGCAAATAAGAGGCATGAACATTGATACAGCCATATTTTGGCAAATCAAGAACGTTTTGTCGTAAGATCTGCCCAAAGGCAGCCACAACGATCAAATCAGGTTTCCATGCTTGAAGTTGTGAGAATGAATCCGGGTTTTTCAAACGTTCGGGCTGCATCGTAGGGATACCCAGCTCTTCGGCGAGCGCTTTAACAGGTGGAGGGGTGAGAATTTTTCCACGCCCTGCTGGTCGGTCTGGCTGCGTGACAACCCCGGTTATTATAAACTTGCTGGCAAGCATCTTTAGGATTGCTACTGCGAAATCTGGAGAACCCAAAAACACAATATTTAATTTCATGTGGTGAATTTTAACATATTCTCATTTTCTTATTCCTCCGATTCGTTGTTACAATTATCCAATGAATGATATATCTCCAGCAAAATTGGAATTAATAAAAGCCCAGCGTGCCAGAGAAGCCGGGAATGAAGGGATGGCTCGAGTGTGTGCACGCAGAGCATCCGGATTCGCTATCCGTGAATATTTTGAAAATAATGGAAATGAAAACTTAACTATTCCGCTTAACAAATTGTTCAAAGACGAGGAGATCAGATCGGTCTTGCCAGTATCACTTACGTCTTCACTAGATCACCTAACTGTAAGGGTCGATATGCCATTTACAATCCCCCAGGATATTGACCTCATTGCAGATGCATGTAAAATAATTGAGGTTTTATCGCATCAAGATGGGAGAAATAGTGGTTAAAGCAATCGAAATTATCAAGGTTTACGGAACCACTTGGTGTGGAGATTCACGCAGAGCAAGACAATTCTTTGAAGAGAACAAGATTGAATATACGTGGATCGATATTGATCGGGATCAGGATGCCGGTAAGTACGTCGAAAGCGTAAATAACGGATATCGAAGCGTCCCTACAATTCTTTTTCCTGATGGTTCATTATTGGTGGAGCCATCGCTTTTTCAATTGAAAAGTAAAATGGGGATTTCTTAGGATCATTGTAGGAAATTATTAATTTTATTCTCTAATTTTTTTGATATACGTGAGAATCCATAACGTTAATGCCCCGGCAAAAAGACCAGCGCCGACAACAAGAAGGCCGATATTCTTTTTCGATGATTCCAGAATGACCGATGGAGTATGCGACAATTTCGTTTTTAGTGAATCAATGAAAACCGGGTCTGGTCTCACAGGTTTCAACATATTATACAGTTTCTCTTCGAGGTTAAAGAAAGATTTATTATTCATTTGTTCAAATCGACTTTGCATTTTGCTACCCTGTTTTATTATTCTGGCTGGTATCCAATTTGTTCCATTTCTTCACGAAGTGCGATCAGTGCCCGGTGATAAAGACTTTTTATTGCGCCTTCGCTTCGTCCCATGATCGTTGCAATTTCTGCATTTGAGAGGTTTTCCAGATACTTTAGCAATATCAATTGCTGCCTGTCTGCTGAAATTCTCCGAATTCCTCTTAATAACAGTTCCAACTCCTGATTTTTTTCCAACCATTTTTCTGGTTGATCTGATTTGTGTGGAAGATCAAGATGATCTTCCAATGGGACTTCTTTCCGACGTTGGTTATCTCTGTGCCAGTTTGCGATCAAATTATGTGCAATGCGGTATAACCAAGCAGAAAATGGAACGCCTTTCTCCACATAGCTGCTCATATGACCGAACGCCCGATAAAAAACTCGTGAGGTGATATCTTCAGCATCTGATGAGGAACCGATTCGATAGTAAATGTAGTTGTAAATGCGGGTTACATTCTTTTCATAGAGGAAACTGAATGCCTCAGGATCACCGCCACAAGCTAAACCAACCGCATTTTCATCGGTGATCTCGTTTCTTCCGTTATCGAGCATCTTTATCAATTAGTTAAACCCTTTACTTCTCATTTAGGTACACTCGCAATATATTTTTTACTTGTACGATATTGCGTATTGGACAGCTTTATAGGCATCCAGAATGCCTGCGCCGATGCCGTCAATCATATCTCCACACGAAGGTGCAGACCCCTGATAAGGCCGGACTGATCCAAGTAAAATATTCGTTGTCTCCTCAATGTTTCCAATCAATTTAGAATTTGCTGACCACATTAATGCCACCACGCCTGAAACATGAGGAGCAGAGAATGAAGTCCCGCTTCCTTCTGTATATGTACCCCCAGGATAAGCTGAAAGGATTTTTTCACCTGGAGCTAACAGATCCGGTTTGTTTCGGTTGCTTCCGTCTACTAAAACTGGTCCGAGACTGGAAAAAGTAGAAAGTTCACCGTTTTGGTTGATAGATCCAGCGGTAAAAACATCTTCATAGATAGCCAATGGATCTGTTAAAGTTGCACAACCATAATATCCGGTATTTCCCGCTGCAGAAGACATGAAGATTCCTGCGGTCATTAATGCTTTCACAGTAGATTCAAAAACAGTCGGATCGCAGCCTTCAACAATTGGGCAGCCCCATGAATTGTTTACAATCATAGCGCCTTTTGCGGGATCGCCATCAATAAATGGATCTCCATCCTGAGGGAACGGCGCGAGCATAAACTGCATGCAGTCTAGATACTTTGCTGGGTTTCCAAGATTTCTAGCCAAATTAACACAGCCGATCCATTGGGCATCTGGCGCAATGCCAGTGGTTTTTCCCAGGATCACACCAAGCGTTTGAGTGCCGTGTCCAGATCCGTCCGTTGGAAAAGTTGAATGATTCCAGGGATCATACCAATTATAATCATCAGTAATAGTTTTTCCGCGATAAGTATCGCCCAATTCTGGATGCCTTCCATCAACGCCGCTGTCGGTTTGTCCGATCACTATTCCCTTACCGGTGACCTTGAGCTCCTCGTTAACTTTATCTGAATTGATCATGCTCAAATTCCACAATGGTTCGGTTGGGGCTGCAGAAATATCGCCTGGTTCAAGTGTCGTCGTTTTCGGCAATGGTCGTAGTTGCGGACTATCAAGAATCCGGTCAACAGACGGATCATTCGAGATCATCAGTTTGGCAATAGCACCCCCGTTCACTTCAATTGCGTTTAATAGGTAGTATGGAGTGTAATTTAATTTCAATCGATCCAATTTTGCCCAAAGTTCTGTTTGAGTTGTATTCGCATTCTTCACAAGCGCGTTATAAACAGCGCTGCGCCGAGTTGAGTAATCTGCGACCCCGGCTTGAATTGAGAGGTCAGTTTGAGATTTTAAGATTACAAACAATTTCTCTCCAAAGAACCCGATCTGACCCCAAAATATATAAACCAAAACTGAACCCAGAATGCTGGCAAGGACTAACCCATGATTCCATTTTCGAGGCATATTCAAGTTTGTTATGATCCTAAAATTGATCAATAGAACGATAGTCAACATCAACAAACTCATAAAGGTAACCCAGGCGGCTTTATTCGCCCAAGTAAGCGCTTCTCCAGCCCCACTTGAGATTACCAATGACAATTCATCCATGTCAAAGAATATTAATGGAAGGGCGATGACCAGTCCTGCAATGAATCCCGCTGCAGCTTTTCCATGTCCTTTTTTTCCTATCCCGGCCATTGCAAATGCTGAGATTAGCCACCCCGAGACTGGAACAGTTATCACGAGCATCTGCTGCGATCCGTTATGGGCAAGCGCAGTGATCAAGATCAATAGAAAAACAGCAACAACAAACCCGTCTAAAATAAAGTCAGAAATTCGGATATTCTTTTCAAGACGCTGGGTTTCTTCGAGATAATATGGAAATATAACATTGACCACAAGCAAAGCGAATATTACTCCGACGATTAACTCCAGCAGTGTATCCAAAACAGATCCGAAGGCGCCCCAATTGATCCAGGGAGCTGCCAACCCCCAGCCCACAATGGATGCTAACCCGATTAAATGTGATTTGTCGATTTTCAATTTTAGCGCGGGATCTGGTTTTTTCTTAAAAACGTAAAGGCTGACAAGTAACAATAACATTGAACTGGATTGAAGGATAGCAGTTTCGTTTTGAGCAGTCAGATACAGTGTTTTCATCGGAATTGTAAAAATAGCCAGTATTGAAGCAATCATCCATAACCTAAAGATCATTTTGATTCGCCGTGTTTTAACGACACCGAAAAAAATGATACATGGAATTAAAACTAGAAAGCTGTAAATAGCGTGGACGATCCACCGAAAATCGTTTATTCCCACCGAACTTTCAAATAACGATTGTTCAATTGTCCAACTCACAAAAAGGTCTATCGCCGATAAACCGATCACCCACAGCGAAAAGAAAACAAGCAGCAAGATGATGCCACACCCGTGCAGCTTGGCCGGTGTTTTTGCGGTTGAATTAATATTTTCCATAGACCGTCCTTCGAGCTTCCATGCCAGTAAAAACAGTTCGAAAAATATAAATCCCTGACAATCGTCAGTCGACTCCGTTTTGCTTGAATTATTCCTGGGCTTCGGCTACACTTATTCTTGATTACAATTGGATTATAAATTCAAACCAGTAAACGTGAAAGCCATATTTATCCACCATCGGAGGCTTAATATGCAGCACACAGAGTATTTTTGGGAAACAGAAGATAATGTAAAACTGTTTGGACAGGAGTGGAAACCAGAAGGAAAGATTAAAGGAGCAATCGCCCTTGTTCACGGACTCGGTGAGCATTCCGGCCGTTACGAATATGTTGCCAGCACTCTCGCTGCAAAAGGTTATTCGTTAACTGCTTTCGACCTTCGAGGTCATGGCAAATCAGAGGGAAAACGGGGTCATTCGCCTTCCTATGCGGCATTGATGGCTGATATCACGCAAAATATTAATCTTGCAAAAGATCATTTTCAAGACACTCCGGTGTTTCTCTACGGGCACAGTCTAGGTGGGAACCTCACGCTTTACTACTGTTTAACCCAGAATCCAGGATTAAGTGGAGCCATTGTTACTGCTCCTGGTCTGGGAACAGCCGCCCCGGTACCGGCTGTCAAGCTTGCGCTCGGAAAAGTGTTGTATAACTTGCTTCCAGCGACACAAATGGAAAACGGATTGGATCGGTCAGGTCTTTCTCGGGACCCCGAAGTTGAAAGGAAATATGCGGCAGATCCATTGGTTCACTCCAAGATCTCTGCCCGTTGGGCGTTGGATCTGATCAATAACGGGAGCTATATCGTCGATCACGCCAGTGAATTCCCTCTACCGCTCTTGCTTATGCAAGGTACTGCGGACCGAGTTGTTAACCCGGCATTAACAAAAACATTCGCAAATGCCGCGCCTCTTTCCAAAATCACTTATAAGGAGTGGGAAGGTTTTTATCATGAATTACATAACGAACCCGAAAAAGAAAAGGTTCTAAAATTCATGACCGATTGGTTGGATCAAGAACTCAAATAATCATTATATTCTGCCATCCGGCGGGATGTAATTTACTGTTAAGATTATACTAATTTGACCAATGAAAATCCAATGAAAATCTTGACCCTTTTAGGTCAACAGGCTAAAATACAAGTTGTCTGTATGGTTTCAAGGATGCGCCTGATTACCGACGTTTTAAACGATATAATCTGGTAACTGAGAAACGAATGATTGAACCTCTTGCACACAAACCACCCACAGATGTATGCATCAATGACATCTGAAGGTGGTTTTTTATTTTCTACTCATCTGGTAAGGAGAAATTTCATGACTGATTATCTGTTTCGCGGAAATCTTGCCGATCTAGACCCCGAAGTTCAACAACTGACCGATTTTGAAACAGAGCGTCAATTTCGTAAGCTTATTCTGATTCCATCCGAAAGCACTGCTCCTATGGCAATTCGTGAATCACTGGGTTCAGTGTTTCAAAACCTGTATGCAGAGGGATACCCGGACGAGGAAACCCGCTGGATGAGTGAAACGGAAATAATGGATTACCCCGCCCGTCTGGCATATTATCGAAGATATGCTGACCCGCGCTATTATAAAGGTGTCGAGTACGCTGATTTGATCGAATCTCTTGCCCGCCGGCGCTGTGCCGAAGTGTTTGCCACAGACAAGATAAGCGCAGATCAAATCTATGTGAATATTCAGGCGTTATCGGGTGCGCCTGCAAATAATGCCGTTTACCATGCATTAATCGAACCTGGAGACGCAATCCTTGGGATGAACCTGCTTCACGGCGGGCACTTAACCCACGGTTCTTCGGTGAATCGCACAGGCAAACTTTATAAAGTTTCTCATTACAATGTAGACCCCGAAACCGAGCAGATCAATTACGAGAAAGTAGAGCAAATTGCCAAAGAAACCCAACCAAAAGTCATCATCTGCGGTTACTCGTCTTATCCCTGGGTTCCTGATTGGGCACGTTTTCGGGCGATCGCTGATTCAGTAGGCGCATATCTTCTCGCGGATGCTTCACACATCGCTGGTTTGATCGCTGCCAAGACTATTCCATCCCCGGTCGGCTACGCACATGTCGTCACATTCACAACCCATAAAACGTTGTGCGGTCCGCGTGGTGCATGCATTTTGACCACAGATTCGACTTTATCAAAAAAGCTCGATAAAGCGGTCTTCCCCGGTGAGCAAGGTGGACCTCATGTCCATGTTTTCGCTGCACTTGCCACGACCTTTAAAATTGCCAAAACAGAACCTTTTGTTGCGCTCCAGCAACAGATCCTGAAAAACTGTAAAGCATTGACCAACCGCCTGATAGAACGTGGCCTGCGAATCTCCTTTAACGGAACAAATACTCACCTTGGAAATGTTGATTGTAAAACCGTTGTCGGTCCAGATGGCACGACCTTATCCGGTGATATGGCGGCGCGCATCCTGGATGTAGCTGGAATCGTTCTGAACCGCAATACCATCCCTGGAGATAAAACCGCCCTGTTCGCGTCAGGGATTCGTTATGGCACGCCCTGGATGACACAACGAGGTCTGGTTGAAAAAGATATGGTGAAAGTGGCTGATATCATCGCTGATGTTCTTGGCGCCATCACCCCTTATTCAGTCGAAACTCGCAAAGGACCTGCCCAACGCGCCAAAATCGATTTTAAGGTTTTAGAGGATGCAAAATTGCGTGTCCGGGCGATTTGTGAGGCTGCGGGCGCAGATTTGAAATATTCGCAGAGTGGATATCCCCATTTCTTTTACATTGACGATCAATCACAAAGGAAAGATGAATACACTTCTCTTGATATAAGCGGTGAAAATGTCCGGCACTTTGTGACTTATTGCTTCAGCTCTGATGTTGAAGATTTGAAAGTTGGAGAATATCAAAACACCTCAATAACCACCCCTGCGGGTCTGGTAGAGGGCGTTTTATCAAATGTCACTCCCTCCGTCTATCGATTTACCTTCAAGAAAGGGAATTTTGGGGTGACAGCGACATTCCTGCGCGACCTCTCGGATGGTTATATTGCGTTCGACAATGATGTTCCCAGACGCATCCCGGGCCCGATCGTGATTGAAGAAAACATCAATGAGCCTCTGGTAAAAACAGATCGTAGTTTGTTGCCAAGCCGAAAACCCTATTTTATTGGACAGCAAGATACTATAGCCGCGACTCTACCAAAATTCGAGTGGACTGAAAAAGAATCCAATGAATTATTCCGCACTCCTCTATACGAAATTCATAAAAAGATGGGCGCCAAAATTATCCCGTTTGCTGGATGGGAAATGCCAGTCTGGTACACCTCTGTGGTCGAAGAACACCTGGCCTGCCGTCAAGCCGCAGGTCTGTTCGACGTCTCCCACATGGGCGTCTTTCAAGCCGAAGGTCCACACGCAGCATTATTCCTCGAAACAGTATGCGGTAACGACATCGGTGGTCTCGCGGTTGGAGAATCCTGCTACACCCATTTCCTCGATCCACAGTCTAACGTAATTGATGATACATTGGTTTACAGGCGAGCAGTTGATAAATATTTGGTCGTCGTGAACGCTTCTAATGACGCCAAAGACTGGGCATGGTTAACTTCCGTCCGCGACGGAAAAGTTCAAATTGATCAACATCGCCCCTGGGTTAAAACATTTGGAACAGGGGTTATATTACGGAACTTACGTGATCCAAAAGCTGGAAAAGATATGCGCGTTGATATTGCTCTACAAGGTCCTAAATCCAGGGATATTCTGCTTGCTTTAGGTTGTGACAGCGCCACTCAAAAGAAAGTGAAATCTTTAAAACGAACTGAATTATGCGAGACTGTTATCGGAGGTTTCGATCTTGTCGTTTCAAGAACAGGTTATACTGGCGAAAAAATGGCTTTTGAGCTCTTTATCCATCCTGAACAGGCCCCCGCGTTATGGGACGCGATTTGCAAGGCTGGTGAGCCTCTTGGCTTGAAAGCCTGTGGTTTAGGAGCGCGTGATTCATTGCGCACCGAAGCTGGATTACCTCTTTACGGTCATGAGATGGGCGGTGAGATGAATTTTGGTGTTGCTGAAGCGGGTTTTGGCTCATATGTGAAAATATATAAACCTTGGTTCATCGGTCGTGATGCATTCATCGAGAGAGAGAAAAACCGCGCCGGTGTTGTTGTGCGATTCCGGTTCACCGAAAAGGGTGTCAGAATGGCTCATAATGGCGATCCTGTTTTGGATGCCAAAGGCAAGGTCGTTGGTGTCGTCACCAGTTGCGCGATAGATAAAGAAGGTTATTTGACAGGTCAGGCATTTGTAGAAAATCGTTGCGCTATTGAAGGTTCTGCTATTTCACTCTTCCAGGGCGCATCCAAACTGGCAGCCAAAGCTCCAGCGGAACTGAGTTCTGGTGATAAAGTAATCCTACCCGCACCGGCTGTTGTGATTAGCCGTTTTCCTAAACTGTAATAAATTATTCGATAATTAATTTCTAAGGAGAGAACTTAAAAATGCAGACCCCGTGGGATTATCGATACGCTCAGCGAACACAACGGATGAAAGCCTCCGCGATTAGAGAGCTTTTAAAGCTCACCGAACAAAAGGACGTTATTTCGTTTGCTGGCGGGTTACCCGCACCCGATGTTTTCCCGGTTGAAGAATTTAAAAGAGCCTGTCTCTACGTTCTTGATAATAACGGCGCACAAGCGCTTCAATATGGATCGACTGATGGTTATGTGCCGTTGAGAGAAATGATTGCCAGGTACACAAATCGCCTCGGTATCGGAGTGAGTATTGACAATATTATGATCACTTCTGGTTCACAACAAGCCCTTGATTTGCTTGGCAAGATCTTCATTAACCGTGGTGATCGGGTGCTTGTTGAGAATCCAACTTATCTTGGCGCAATCCAGGCCTGGAATGCTTATGGCGCTGAGTACATCCCTGTAGCTTTAGATGATGACGGAATGGATACAAGGGTCCTCGAGGATGCTTTGAGAAAAGGCCCCAAGTTCATATACGTTTTGCCAAATTTCCAAAATCCAACTGGCGCCACGCTATCTTTGGAACGCCGGCTTCAATTGATTGAACTGGCAGACCAATATGGCGTACCTATCATTGAAGACGATCCTTATGGTCAGCTAAGGTTTGAAGGTGAACATCTGCCCGCCGTTGAACTGCTGGATTCTCAAATGCGCGAGAAAAACAATGCCTACACTGGCAATGTCATCTATTTAAGTACATTTTCCAAAATCCTCGCTCCTGGTATCCGTCTGGCGTGGGTGATTGCCCCGACTGAGGTGATTAACAAATTGGTCCTTGCAAAGCAAGGTGCTGACCTTCACACTTCCACCTTTAATCAGATCATTGCACATGAGGTTGGCCAGCACGGATACCTTGACCGTCATGTGAAACTAATTCAAGATACATACCGCGAACGGCGCAACGTCATGTTTGAGGCGCTGGAAGAACAAATGCCGGATGGAGTGAACTGGACTCATCCACACGGGGGACTCTTCTTATGGGTTACTCTACCTGAGATATTGAATACTGGAGAAATGTTTAAAGAAGCAGTAGCTCAAAAAGTTGCTTATGTTCCTGGTGAAAATTTTTTCGCCTGCGGCGGTGGAACAAACACAATGCGCTTGAATTTCTCCTGCTCCAAACCGGAAATGATCAACGAAGGCATCGCAAGACTTGGTCAAGTCGTAAAATCAAAACTGATTCACCGTTAAGTGATAAAAAATGGTTCAGGTTTTGCCTGAACCATTTTTTTATGCGTATTTCGGTTCCCAGAGCTTAAATTCCTTAAATATCGATCCCCCGATAAATTCCAGCAAGATTGAATTATCCGGGATTAATTGAGTATCAATAGGCAGGAACCATTCAAGAAATGCCAATAATCGTTTTGCTTCAACGTATTCCGGTGTTCCATAGACAACCTGCCGCAAGAGTGGTTCAACCAGCGGTTTTAAGGCCGATAGTTCATATACCAGGGCTGAATTAAATAATTTATTGCCGTTCTCCTGATACGGAAAAATATACTCTTTCTCTCCTCTTTGTACAGATTCCCAGCGTTGAATAGTCTGCTGGGCTGTGTAGCCCCTTTCACGAGCGTCACGCACAATTCGCCTTAATAGCCTTGTATCTGTTGTGGAAATCCGGTTGTATCTATCCAGATTGAGTTGAGTCAGACAAGAAGCATAAATTTTATATGTTGAAGAAGGATTAATATCCGGAAGAAGGTTCGGGTTTAAACCATGGATTCCTTCCAAAATGATCATATGATCTGGTCTAAGTTGGACGACTTCACCAGGAACATTTTTACCTAGCAAAAAATCGTATTTTGGCAGTTGTACTTCTTCGCCAGCTATCAAACGTTTTAAATGGTCGGCCAATAACCTTGTGTTCATTGCCCCCAGAGATTCAAAATTATATTGGCCGAAACTATCTTTTGGTGTTCGTTCACGATCTACAAAATAATTATCCATCTCAATCGGAAATGGAGAAAATCCATGTGCCAATAGTTGGACAGATAAACGCTTTGAAAAAGTGGTTTTTCCGGAGGATGATGGTCCTGCAATCAAGATGATTCTAGCTTCATCGGAGCGTTCTGCAATGTGCTGTGAAATATCAATGATCTGCAGTTCGTGCAGTGCCTCAGATACCAAAATTATCTCACGGATGTTGCCCGCCTGAATTGAATCATTTAACGCTCCAACTGATTCAATCCCAAGTCTCTGCAGCCAATTACCATACTGCCGGAATGTACTTAGAAGTTTCGGATAACTTGGCATGGGTACGATGGTTTTGGGAGAGTTCTTTCGCGGGAACCGGAGGACAAATCCATCCCCTACCAACTCAAGGTCGAACCACTTTAAATACTTTGTAGATGGGACCATATATCCATGATGGTAATCCTGATGTTCGCCCAAACTGTACAGAACTAAATACTCCTTCTGTCGGTATTTTAACAACCTTACCTTGTCGATTAACCCTTTAGATTGAAAATAATTAATGACTTCATTCAGCGGAACCGTCTTCCGGTTAAATTTAAAATCTGCTTCAACAAGTTCAAGCATCCGGTGCTTGAGTAGATCCAGCTCTTTAGTCGATAACTTCCCGATGTCAGTAACATGACAATAATATCCACCCGCTGATACAGAGTGATCTAAAGTCATTTGGGCATCAGGAAAAAGTTCTTCAAAAGCTGCTTCCAATAGAAAGGTGATGGACCTACGATAGATTCGCGCTCCGTCATCATCACCCATAGTGATCAAGCGGATGCGTGAGTCAATTTCAATCGGATATGTTAATTCGCGCAGTTCGCCATTGACGACAGCGCCCATGATTGGTGGCGAATCCCATTCCGGCAGCATCTGCAGCAAAGTTTCCAGCGTAGCGCCGCGCTGTCCGGTATAGACTCTGCCATCCGGGAGAATAATTTCGATCGTCTTCCGTGGAGATTTGATTCTTCCATTAGCTTGATCTGCCATCTGATTTGCCATGTTAACCTTATGGTATTTTAGTATAACTGATTATTGGATTGCAGGCGATAAAGAACAAATTAATTCGGGTGGCGCTCACAAACCAAGTTGCCTGTGCTATACTTTTTGCAAAGTTACAGGAGACCCTAATGGAGCCAAATTATTTAAATTTAGACCCGGAAGAACGCATCAATAAGATGCTTGCAGCAATATCAATTCTCTTGGGCGCGGCAAGTATCTGCGCAGGGATTGTCCCGATCATTGGCATAGTAGGCGGTTTATTGGGGTTATTTGCCGGGATAAGAGGTAGAAGATCTGAATCACGGAATATTGCCACCGCAGGTGTTATCGTCTCTGCTTTTGCCATTTTGATTTCGGTGGTATATGCAATTTTTGTTCAAATCGGGAAAGCCAACATTAATTAATTTTTTTCGGAGATTAATCACTCGGACTGGCAAACATCATTCTTTCAAGTAATGTTTTTTGCAGGATTAAGAAAATTACAATCACCGGTATCGACATAATAATCAGGAGTGACCCAAGCATGCTCCATGGTTGCGCATTACCGCTCTGAACCATGGCATAAATAGACATTGCCAATGTTACGGTATCAGCCTTGCTGACAAAAAGCCAACCGATTGCAAACTCGGAATACCCCATAAGGAAAGCGATTAACCCCGCCACTGCAATTAAGGGCATCGCGAGGGGTAGAGATACATACCAAAATGACAAGAAATTATTAGCCCCATCCAAAAATGCTGCTTCCTCGAGTTCCTTTGACACGGATTGGAAACCGACTCGCATATTCCAGATACAAAAAGGTAGTGCAAAAGTTGCGTAGACAATCGTGAGTCCAAGTAAGGTAGTTCGAATCTGCAAGATACTTAGCAGAATATACAACGGTGTCATAAACGCGACTGGTGGTAGTAGTGCTGATAAAAGGAGTATGAATAATGCCGGTTTTTGACCCGGAAATCGAAAACGAGCAAAAGCGTATGCCAACGAAGCCCCCAAGATTAGAGCAATGGCTGCTGCGCCAATTGAAACGATCATGCTATTCCTGATTAAGATCAAAAAGTCTACTGACTGGTACGGTTTATCAAGCACTTTGAAAAAAGAATCAATGGCAAATACTTTCGGCAGTAGCCGAAATTCAGTTGCCCTGCTTAAGAGCGATCCGTCAAACGCCAAACGTGCAATCCCCCAAATAGGCAGGACTACATACAGACCAATTATGACTAATATTAATTGCGTGATAATTTGTTTAAACCAAATATTTTTACGCATAAGTCACACCTTCACCGGCCTTGCTCCATCGATTAAGGAGAATTACGAAACCTATTAGTATCACTATTGTAATAATATTGAGAACCGCAGAAATCGAAAACTGACCATTAATAAAATATCCGCTGACATTAAAGAAATTATAAGATAGCGTCGCTAGAGTTGTTTCACCTGTCCGAAACGCTTGAAAAAGATAGAATTGATTGAAAGCAAAAATACCACGAATAATAATCGCGGGTATAAACAGAGGCATGAGCATCGGCCAGGTTACATAACGAAAAGTATTAAGGGAGTTTGCACCATCTAATGCAGCAGCATCATACACTTCAGTGGGAAGCATTCTTAATCCCGCCGAAGCAGCCAGCATCATGAATGGAAAGCCATACCAAACTCCTGAGATCAATAAAACAACTAACCTTAGATTTGCAGTTTGTTCCCACCCGTTTAGCCCTGCAAATGGAAAACTTGAACCATATTGTTCAACTCCAAGGCTTAACCAGCCCGTTGCTGGTGCAAAAATATTGATCCACATTAATGCACCAATCATCTCTGGGATCGCCCAGGGTAAGATAAACAACGCCTCCCAACCTCTTTTGAATTGAACTCCTCGCTGCCAAAGTAGTAAAGCCACGCCTATACCCAAAATAGATTGTAGAAACACAGAAAGAAATGTCCAAAATATATCAAAAAATAAGATGCCGCTCGATTTAATATAATCAAAAACAGGCAAATAAGAAGAAGTACCTATGTAATTCACGTCTTTTGCACGGAATGGAAATTCCGTATTATCCGGAGGTATTCTCCCGGCTAATCCTCCCCACACCTCTCTGAAAATGCCGCCATTCAACCCATCTTTCATTGAAACGCTATTAAAGTCCGTCAGAGAAACACCAGCCTGGAATAATAATGGCAGGAGTGTAAAAACCAGGAATGCGGTCAATCCTGGAATTAACCATGGAAGCGCTTTTTTAAAATTGTTAGGTTCGATGATCTTGATTGAACGATTTTTGTTTTTAATACGGTCATATAGACGAACAACTGGCTCAATGAATAGACCTTTTAATCCTTCAGAAGCCGTCAAGCATAGCGGTGCAGTGAGAATGACAATATATTGAGGCCATTTCGTCGGCCAAATCAACAGGAAAATTAATGCAACAAGAATCCAAATTGCATATACGGGTTGTTTTTTTAACTGCCGAGAGAAACCAAACAAAGCCAATAATGTAATTAGTGGATCAATAGCAATGAGAATTGAGTTTGGCTGCCAAGCCTTGGGAGTCGTCATTAGCCAGATAAAGGGTTGCCACAAAGGAAACCCAGCGCTCTCTACTTCACTTGCTCCTGATGAATAAGCGGCATGGTAGAAAATCGTTTCGTTTAGTCTATTAATTGGGTCTGCCCATAAATATGGATCGGTAATAATAAATACCAGAAAAGCCAAAGAGCCCCAAACAAGGATCTTCGAAATACTCTTCTTTGTTTCCTGGTTTTCAACAGCGGTAATAAGCCAATCGATCACTATAGCAATTCCAGCAACACAATATAAGTACTTGGAAGAGGCGGTGAGCCCCAGAAATATCGCTGATGGGATTAACCATCCCAACCGAGTTTCTTTTTTAGGCTTATGCTGTTTCCAACGTATATAGAATAGTACTGCCAGCAGGCTGGTTAAGGCTGGTAATGCCTCAAGCATGATTTGCGAAACGTATTTCACTGTAAAAGCATGAACTGCAAGAAACACTCCCCCGATCGGATTGACCAGTGCGACAAGACCGGCAGTAATCGTACCGAAAACAGCGCTTGTGATGCGGGCGTTCCTCAAGAGGTCTCTTGGAAGATATCGGTTGGGCTCTGATGTAGTCGGGTGGTCGCCAATCAATGGTTTCTCAGGCAGCGACAGCAGACTCAAACCAAACACGACCTTTGCCAATGGTGGATGCTCTGGGCGATAATTCGTTTCCAGAAAAGCGGTCCAATTTCCGGTGCGGAAGATCGTTGTGTATTCCTGCGCGGCGCGCATATAATCATCTTCATCGTAATCGATATTTAAGGTGGTCAAAGCATTCCATCTCAGCCCCCAAGCCAACAAAACGACGAGAAGCACGCTTATTGATAGAAAGAAAGGTTTAAGGAAAGGTTTATTATTCACAAATTTATATCCTGTTTTATAGTCCAATTATTTATCCCTGGGGATTATCTTGAAAATATATGTCGTATATGGCGCTAATTGAACCAGCGGAACATAATCAGCAGAACCAAAATTACTTACCTTTAAGTCTGAAGGGACGCTTTCCCCCATCAGCATCTCCAGTTTATATTCCCCTTCCTTAAGAGTGGATGCATTCCAATTCAAACGATACTCATCAATGATTTCTTTGGTCATGTTTACCAGAACAAGGATGGATTCCTTTTTACTTTTGCGCAGAGCAGCATATATTCCCCGGTTTGATACCGACACATGGGTATAGCCACCAATCGATAGAACTGGATATTGAGTTCTTAGCCGGATTAATTCTTTGTAATAATTGAGAAGCGAATCTGGATCAGCAAGCTCTGCCTGAACATTAGCAGCCATATAGTTCTCCCCTAGTTCTCGCCATGGAGTTGTGGTTGTGAAACCAGCATGGCTGTTATCAGACCACTGCATCGGCTTTCGAATATCTTCGTCAGGTTTGGTACCTTCCATTCCGATCTCCTCTCCGTAATAGATAAACGGCGTTCCTGGAGAGGTCAACAAGAATGTCGCTGCAACTTTAGCTTTATCGATGTTTCCACCAACGACGCTCATGACACGATTCTGATCATGGTTCGTCAGGAAAGTCCCAAATGTCCAATCAGGGTTATCTTTTTCTATAAATGTTACAGCGCTGCCAATCCCTGAGACCGACCCGCCATTGGCGCTGTTCACAAATCCACTTGCCAATTCGAAATTAAAGACCATATCCATCTGGTCGCCTGCATAGGTTGCTGCAACTCGTGCATCACTCGCGGAAACCTCACCGACCACAAACGCATTTGGATTAACCTCTTTATAAAATGTATAGAACTGTTTAAACCAGTCATGAGTGGCTTTGGTATTATCGAGTTTATCGCCTTCCTCGATCAAATGTTTCGCAGCGTCAATCCTGAAACCATCGACACCAATTTCGCTTAACCAGTATTCCGTAACTTTTTCCATTTGTTCCGTTACTTTTGGATTTTTAAAGTTGAGATCAGGCATGCAATCGCAGAAATAACCATAGTAATAATTTGATGTCGGTCCAACCCCTGCCGAATGCCAGCGGTTGCCTTCATTTTCAGGGGACCACACGTACCAATCATGGTATGCCGAGCCTTCCATGGAACTCGCGTCCTTGAAGAACGGATGCTGATTTGAGGTATGGTTTAGAACGAGGTCAATGATCACTTTAATTCCACGTTTATGGGCTTCCTCCAGAAAATGTTTAAAATCCGCCAAACTGCCATACTCTGGATTGACTCCGTAATAATTCAGTACGTCATATCCATGATAGGAAGGGGATGGATGAATTGGCATTAGCCAAATTGCTGTAATTCCAAGATCAGTGTTTGTTTCTGGATTCCCATCGTTCAGGTAATCCAATTTTTCAGTGATCCCATTAAAATCCCCGATCCCGTCGTCATTACTGTCATAAAAACTGCGGACAAAAATCTCATAAAAGACGGCTGTTCTCCACCATGGCGATGAGCTCAATAAAGGCTCAATTTCCTTTACATTTCTCGTTAGTAACTCTCTCGGTTGAACAACCGTACATCCTGCCATGAGTGTCAAAACCATTGGTAATAATAAAAACAATTTTTTCTTCATTCCATTTGCTCCAGAATTGAAAAGACGGCCTCTCGGCCGCCTTTTTCTTTGTTAGCCTTTAACGCCGCCAGCGGTTAACCCGCTTACAATTTGCTTTTGCAGCAATACGTACACAATTGCGACAGGTAAAGCCACAATGATTGCCATTGCAGCAAAGCGATTCCATGGAATGGAACTTGCGTATTGGCCTGTCATGTTATATAGCGTCATTGCCAGGGTGTAATCTTGTGGTTTGGTCAGGAACAACCAGGGCAAAACAAACTCCTGCCAGTGCCCGATAAAGCCGAGGAAAAACGTCACAGCCATTTGAGGCGCTGCTAACGGCAAGACAATTCTAAAAAAAACTTGATTTGAATCCGCACCATCAATTGCCGCAGCTTCTTCCAGCTCTTTCGGAATTGTATCCAGATAGCCTTTCAGATTCCAAACCGCAAATGGTAAAGCTGTAGAAATCATGGCTATACCCACTCCGATCAAGGAATCCCTTAAATTGAAAAGCAGTTTTGCCGCAACACCTGGATCGCATGCAGAGAATGGTTGTATTGCCATTGCGCCATCCGCGCAAGTCTTAACCTGCAAGCTATTCATCAATAAAAACAAAGGGGTTGCAAGACCTACCGCTGGCATCAGCAACGGAATAAAGACCAATATCATCAACATCTGGCGCAGTTTAAACTTGAAACGCGAAAAAGCATATGCCGCAGTAACGGCTACAAGCAGCGCAACGAGTCCCACGATAACTGAAAGCAAGAAACTATTCTTTAAGAGCTCCAAAAAGGTTACCGGGTTAGCGGTTGGGCGGGTTAATACTTGTTGAAAGGCGACCAGAGAGATTTCTTTTGGAAATAGTTCCAAGGTTGAGGGTCTTGTTGATTTAGAACTGAATGCGAGGGTGATAATATACATGATCGGAAACATCACTTCAATAGTGATAAGGAGACATAACAATTGAATAACCAACTGCCTCCAAAGGGGTAGTTTCTCGCTCCCACCCTTGCTGCCAGAAGTATCTATGTTAAAAAAACGAACAAGAAAGTTCTTTGGTTTGTCTGTTTGGGTTATGGTTGTCATCTTAAGACTCCGAATAACTTTCTGTGGCTCGTGTGATGCGGTTTGTAATAAGGAAAATTGAAAGCACCACAAAGAATATGATCACAGAGAATGCGCCAGCAGCGCCGTACAAGCGTAAATTCCTTACAAGGTCGTAAGCGAAAGTTACCAGAATCTCTGTCGTTCTTGCTGGTCCACCACCTGACATGAAGTAAACAAAATTAAAGAGATTGAAAGACATGGTGAACCCGTACATGGCAGCCGGGATCATTGCTGGTCTGATCAAAGGAACTGTTATATTCCAAAACTGAAAGGTGCGTGATGCCCCATCAATGGAGGCTGCTTCATAAAGTTCTTTTGGAATGCTTTGCAGGGCGCCTGTTGCCACTAAAACCATAAAAGGCCAACCTAACCAAAAATTGGCGATCATCATGGCATAGTATGCCAATGGCAGCGGACCGTTTGGCAGAAGCCATGGAATTGGAGGTTTATATTCAAATAACCAACGGATTTTCACAGGGTCAATATTCCCAAACAATTGGGAGGTTGCTGTTAAAGCCTGGTTCATCGCGCCGTATTGCTCATCAAAAATGTTCCGCCAAATGGTTCCCACTACAATTGGAGGAATGACAACAGGAAGGACGTAAATGGCACGATATAGTCTCTTGAACCAGATGCCTTTCACATTCATTAATACTGCGATTAAAACACCAGCCGGGACATGAACCATTACATTTGTTATGGCCCACCAGAAGTTATAGGTCAGAACTCTGAAGAAATCAAAATTCTGAACTGGCAGTCCGCCGGTGATGATATCTATGTAATTTTTAAATTGAATATGGTTCAACTTTGGGGAATTTAATCCCAATAAAAGGTCTTTTGTCTGAAAATCAGTGAACGAAATGATAACCTGGTAGATCAAAGGGTAAAAAGTAATTACCCCTAGCACAACAAACGCAGGTAATAAATATAGATATGGGATGAATGCACGCCGTAAGTTGACTTTGCGCTTTACCGGTACAGTTATCGTTGCCATCAGTCCCTCGCGAATATGGTCCGGGTGGATTTTTGTAAAAGTCAAAGCAAATGAGATCGCTCCCACTTGCTTTGACTCGAAGCCTTGGTTAAATGAGTAAATTGTCCATTAGCCAAGTAGTAAATTTCTTACTTGTTTGCGTTTGCGGTGCCAGTGGCGACCCATTCAGCAGCGGCGACACCCTTTTCGAAAACTTCATCAGTACCGCAGAAGTTGGACCAGTATAGGCCTAACTGAGGAACCTGCGGGCGGATGGTGGCGCCTTTATTGAAGGCATCCACGAGACCCTGGATCAGGGGATCGGTGATGGTGACGTCAGTGCGCACAGGAACGTGACCGGCTTCGTTCATCATGACGGTCTGTGAAGCGGCGTTGGTGAGGAATAGAGCAACCTTCAGGGCAGCTTCCTGATTGGTGCTTGTTGGATTGAAATAGAATCCATCAACACCTAGGAATGGGGTGGCGGGGCCAGTGGGGCCAGCGGGCAGCGCGGTCACGGCCAATTTATCGCCAAGGGCATTTTTGTAATCGCCCATTGCCCAGTTACCATTGGTGATCGCAACAGCTTTTCCTTCACTGAAGGGGGCAAGACCATCGCTGTCGTTTTTCGGCCAGGAATTGGTTTTGGAGATCTGATAAGCTTCATTCAAGAAGGCCATCGCATCTGCAACGCCGGTACCCTGGTCAGCAACAACTTTCCATGAATCGTCGAAGATTTTTCCGCCATAAGCGCCAAAGAAACCAAAGTGATGGTAGCAGCCGTAGCTGATAGAGACTTCGGTGCCGCCCTGCATCAGAGCAAGCAGTTCATCGGTAGTCGCAGGAGGCGTGGGGAGCAATTCTTTGTTATACCAGAAAGCAACTGCCTTGAGGCTTTCGGGAATACCATAGAGAACACCATCAACGCTCATACCATCGATACCAAGTTGGTTTACGCCATCAAGTTTGCCTTTGGCAAGTTCAGTAATATCTGCCACCAGGCCGGCACGGGCATCATCACCCAATGAATCATTGGGGGCAATGAACATATCAGGACCACTTCCGGCGGCAACGTCAGTGCGATATTTATTGAAAATATCGTTGAATGGAACCTGAAGTGCATTAACCTTGATTTCTGGCATATCAACAGCAGCCTGCGTTAAAAGTTTGGTCAATGCAACTTCCTCAGCAGAGCCAGTGCCGTAAGCGTGCCAGAAGGTTACTTCAGCTGCAGCGGGTGCAGCGGTCGGTTTTGCGCATGCAGCCAATGCAAACGCAACGATCATCAAAATACTGATCAGGGGTAATAACTTCTTAGTCATTTTTCTCTCCTCTTAGTTTATTTGCAATTTACTACAAAATGTGAAATGGTTGAATACTTTTATATTTTTTCCTTTCGTACTCACCTCCTCCATATTAACTATATTAGCATTAAGCCGTCTCCCTTTCAATAACCTTCAACGGCAATTCGATATGTTGAACAGGCTGGGTAGATTCTGAAAGGCGTGAAATCAATAAATTGGCAGCAATTCTTCCTGATTCATCCAATGGCTGATGAACTGTAGTCAAGCCAAAGTATTCTGCCATATCAATATCATCAAAACCAATAATCGCAACGTCTTGTGGAATTCGCAAACCTAGCGTTCTAACTTCTTTAATAAGCGAAATCGCCTGAAGGTCAGTTGCAGCAAATATGGCCAGAGGTAATCCGTAAGAAATGAGATTTTTTAATACCTTACCAGGATCATGGGCATATTCACATGCAAAATCATCAGGCAATGAAATTTCATTTTCTTTCAGGGCTTTTAGATATCCCTTTAAACGCTTTTCTATCGGGTTAACCCCAAATTCTGGTTGGATCCGTCCTCCAATAAAGGCAATCCTTCGGTAGCCTTTATCCAAAAGGTATTTTGTAGCCATATACCCGCCCGCAACATCATCAATTTCCAGTGTGCAGAAATGAGAATCGAAGAATTCGATAAGGACGGTTTCCAATTTGTTGTTGATCAGTCTGAGGGCAATCGTTTCATCAAAAACCTGCGAAGTTATGATCAATCCATCTAATGTCATACTCAAGGGAAGTGTTTCGAGGTAACTTTTTTCGCGGGAACGTGAATCTACCGGGTAAATGACCAATTCATAATCATTCTGGTTTAATACACCTGAGATTCCCCTTAACCGTTGCACAAAAGATGGTGTCGTAAAAAAAGGAATGAGCACTCCTATTCGCCTGGTTTTCATAAGCGCTCTAGCCCGGGATTCTGCCTTTGGTATATAACCCAGAGAATCAATCGCATTCATAACCGCAGTGCGGGTAGCAGGTTTTACTCGAAGGGGATAATTTAAAACTCTGGAAACTGTGGCAATGCTTACTCCAACTTCTTTTGCTACATGATAAATTGTGGGTTTCGAATTTGGCATTCTGTCCCTATTTTTGTAACAACTTTTTTGTAAGCTCTTACATTATAGAGATAATTTACCTGGAAGTCAAGTAACACTATGTCGGGGTTTTTGAACACCCTAATGCCAGGTTTTTGAATACAACCCGTTCAATCAGATGACGTTTCTTAAAACTAAAAGATCGTTAATTCTTTATCGATTATAATAATTTTCATATTTGAAAAAGCATTGTGGATTTATGTGAATTTGATGAAAAAATGGCGTCTTATTACAACACCTGCCTATTCCGGCGCTTTCAACATGGCTCTTGATGAGGCTTGCCTGTATTTCGCATCTCACAAACAAGTACCTCCAACCTTGAGACTCTATTCATGGGATCCGCCATCGTTATCATTGGGGTATGCACAAAAAGTAACAGATGTGAATATCACTCAGCTAAAATCACTGGGTTGGCAGCTTGTAAGGAGGCCAACTGGAGGACGGGCAATTCTTCACACTGATGAGCTTACTTATTCTGTTTCAGCGCCGGTTGATGACCCAATTGTATCCGGCACTCTATTAGAGAGTTACCAAAGAATCTCTCTTGCTCTTCTTACTGCATTAAAACTTCTAGGACTTTCTGATGTTGCAAACAAACAATATCCCAACCAGCCAGACTCGGCAAAAACCAATCCCGTTTGCTTCGAGGTTCCTTCCAACTATGAGATTACCGCATCCGGAAAAAAACTCATAGGTTCGGCTCAAGCCAGAAAATCTGGTGGTGTACTCCAGCATGGTTCATTGCCATTATGCGGGGACCTCACCCGGATCACCCATGCTCTTCAATACCCATCTGAAGAAGCCCGCCAATCCGCTTCACAAAAGCTTCTGGATCATGCAACATCTTTTGAAAATGTTGCCGGTAGAATCATAGAATGGGAGCAAGCCGCACAAGCATTCATCAAAGCTTTCTCTACAACACTGGATATCGAATTTTACCATTCTGATCCTACTACTGAAGAACTCACGATGACAGAGGAGTTGGTAGAGTCAAAATACGGGTCTGATGAATGGAATTTTCGAAACTAAGTTTCATGAAAACAAGATTAAGAGAGTTCCTCGGATTTTCTTAAGAACGTGTTCAATGCAAGTGGCTTGGACCCTGTATAGCTCCTTGGCAATTGGTCAATCCAAAAATCCATAAAAATCGGAACTGGTACAATTCTTGCTATGATAAAAAAGATAATTAATATGATCTTAAGCTTATTGTTTTGGTCAGTAATAGCTGCAATTATTACCTTCGGCGTTCCGCGGTTGATCAGTGAAATTTCTTCACTTGGAAAAATATTTTCAACCGCAACCACAAGGAATTCTAAAGCAGCGATCGTGTTTGGAGCAGGTTTGCTTCGTGACGGCACTCCTTCTCCGGTATTGAAAGACCGGGTAGCCACCGCCGCCCAACTTTTCTTTGATGGAAAGGTTCAAAAGTTGTTGATGAGTGGTGATAATCGTTTTGTTGATTACAACGAACCTGGAGCCATGCGGGCTTATGCCGTTGAGCTTGGAGTTCCCGAGAGTGCGGTCGTACTGGATTACGCTGGCAGAAGAACCTATGACACTTGTTACCGGGCGCTTCACATCTTCGGATTGCAGGAAGCTATTCTTATCACCCAACGATATCACCTGCCGCGAGCCCTTTTTACGTGCAACGGGATCGGTCTTAAATCAACTGGAGTCGAAGCCAATTTACGTGATTATCATCCGTATTCTCAACGGTTTTGGAATCTAAGAGAACTTCCGGCGACCCTCGTAGCCCTTTGGCAGGTTTGGTTCAGTCACCCTTTGCCTGTAATGGGAGACCCTGAACCTATCTTTTTTACTGAAAGGTCGGGTAACTAATGCTCAATCGAGAACAAGCATTATCAATTGTCCACAGATATGTCAAAAATCAGCATCTCGTAAATCATATGCTGGCTGTTGAAGCAGTGATGCATTTTTATGCCCGAAAACTGAACCAGCCTGAAGAGCTCTGGGGATTAACCGGTCTGGTACATGATTTTGATTGGGAGATACACCCAACAGCGGAGCAACACCCTTCGGAAGGAGCGCCAATTCTACGCACTGAAGGCGTTTCGGAAGAAATCGTTCAAGCCATCCTCAGACACGGAGATCATGCAAATCTACCAAGAGAAACATTGCTCCAAAAAGGTTTGTATGCCTGTGATGAGATTACGGGACTCATCACAGCAGTGGCATTAGTGCGTCCATCGAAGTCTCTGTATGATCTTGAATCAAGTTCGGTTAAAAAGAAATGGAAAGATAAGGCATTTGCAGCGGGCGCGAATCGAGAGGAAATCGCCAGAGGCGCCGAGGAGTTTGGAATTCCGCTTTGGGAACATTGTGACAACGTGATTTTTGCGATGCGTGAAATTGCACCAGTAATCGGGTTGGAAGGCACTCTCACCCCCGGCTAATCAAATAAGTGCCGGATTTAAGACGGAGGTATCAATATGGTACTACAGGGAAAAGGAACGTGGATTTGGAAGATCCCTCAATGCGAAGGAGGTAATGCTCAGGCAATTGCGACAGTTGCTAAAAATGCGGGTTTCTCGCACGTTTTGATCAAAATTGCCGACAGTTCCTACCCTTACAACGTAAATAAAACAACCGGCGTTGATCTGATCCCACCTGTGGTTGATGCACTTCGGTCCAAAGGATTGCTAGTGTGGGGATGGCATTATGTTTATGGATATAATCCACTCGGTGAGGCCGCAATTGCAATCTCTCAATGCAAGAAGTACAATCTGGACGGCTATGTTGTTGACGCCGAGATCGAATACAAATTAGCCGGTCGCGAAGCTGTAGCTCGCACATTCATGACTGAATTACGCAAGGGGATTCCAAACACACCGGTTGCCCTCAGCACGTTCAGATGGCCTACCTACCACCCCAATTTCCCCTATAAGGCGTTTTTGGAAAAATGTGATTACAATATGCCGCAGGTCTACTGGATGAAGGCCCATAATCCCATTTATGACCTCACCCGCTCCTACAATGAATTTAAGGCAATTACACCAACACGCCCGATGATCCCGACCGGCCCGGCTTTTATGGAATCCGGCTGGCAGCCAACTCCAGCCGAGGTAAAAGATTTCCTCGATACTGCAAAATCTCTCGGAATGACTGGGGCAAATATTTACTCCTGGGATGATTCACGAACTATACTTCCCGCAGTGTGGAATCTTGTAGCAAATTACAATTGGCCTGGTCCTGCCCAACCCCCAGTAGGAACGGATATTCTGGACAAGTATATGAATGCTCTCAACACAATGAATTACAACGCGGCATTGGATTTATACACTGAAGAAGCAGTCCACGTTACTGCAGATCGAACCATTCAGGGAAACGTCAATATTCGCCTTTTCATTGGGCAGCTGCTCACGAATGGCTTGAACGATGGCGTCTTTAAAGTGACCAGCTCCTCAGGTACTGGTGAGACCAGACACTTTACCTGGACCTGTGATTCATACCGTGGAAAAGTGCGCGATGGCAGTGATACCTTTGGATTAAAAGACGGGAAAATCGCCTACCATTATTCTCATTTCACGATCACGGCTTAGGTTTTTTAGTTTTTGCCGGAATTGAAATCAGGTTCGAATAATCCACTACTGATGTGATCCGTTGAATTTCATCTCCACTCTTGAGTTCTGTCAATGTTTTTCCACTTGTCGCACGTTTTCCGGTTGGAACATCATCCAGCCGGAATATTTTTGCAGCCGCTTTCTTAAAGTGAAGTGAGATTTGAGTATTCTTTTTTCCTGATACGGCACCAATAATTTCACTACCAGGTTTCAGTTTGCATGTGTTAACCCCTTGCCCGTACCTGCCCTGTACCGGGAACACCTCCTCCTCCATGCGCCAACCTTTTCCGTCTGAAGACACAGCAAGGATTTCAACACCTTTGTTTAGCTCGACAAGACTGGCTACTTTATCTTCATCAGAAAGCTTGAGTGCATTTACTCCAGCTGCTATCAAACCCATCGGACGCACGTCACTCCCTCTGAACCGAATGGACATTCCTGATTTTGTAAATATCAGATAATTGGTTTCATTTTCAGTCAATAATACCCAACCTAATTCATCGTTCTCATTTGCCTTCGCTAAAGTGAATAAATCCGATGATGGACCTGGCAATTCTGACACCAATGACTTTTTGATCATTCCTTGCTGACTCATGGTTGTTACACAAAAGGTTTCTGATTTTTTTTGTTCATTAGAAACACAAAACATTCCAATCGGGATGTCGCCATCCTGGAAAGGCGCAATCCGGAAATAATCCGAGCCGTTTTCCAAATCTTCGACCGTTGAGAGGGTCTGCGCTGCGACACAAGCGCATTTTCCAGACCTTGATACCAAATATAAATTCTGATGTGAATCAGTTTTAAGTATATAAATCGGCGCTTCACGACCGCCTAGTCGCGGTGGATTGGTTTCTGTCATTTTAGCGACTTTTCCATCTTTTGACATGCCGATCCACACATTTTCTACCGGGGTCACGTCTTTGACTGTCAACAGATCAGAGGCTACCTTTCCTTCCTTTAACATTATGATCTGTGTTTTCCTGCGGTCAGCATATTTCTCGCGAACTTGAGTTAATTCAGAGATCACTGCTTGTCTTCGTTTTACCTCTGATTTTAAGAGCGCCTGTAATTCCTTGACCAGTTCAATAAGCTCTTTATATTCCTGTTCAATTTTGCGCCGTTCTAGAGAAGCCAGGCGTTTTAAAGGCATATCGAGGATTGCTTGTGCTTGAATCCCAGATAGTTTAAATTTCTTTGTCAATTTTTCTTTTGCCTGATCGCTATCTTGAGACCCTCTGATCAAAGCGATAACTTCATCTAGGAATTTTATTGCGATTCGTAATCCTTCAATAATGTGAATTCTTTCCTCAGCCATTTTAAGATCAAAATCGCTTCTTCTTTTTACAACTTCAAGTCTGTGTTCAATAAATACCTTTAATGCCTGCTTCAATGAGAGAAGTTTTGGTTCTCCATTCACGAGAGCAAGCAAATTTATGCTGTAGGTAATTTGTAACGGTGTACGCTTATACAGTGTTCTCAAAGTCTTGTCAGCATCTGCCGTCTTGTTTAATTCGATCACAATCCGCATTCCGTGCCGGTCTGACTCATCACGCAGGTCTGAAACGCCATCCAATGCTCCATCACGTGATAACTCAGCAATACGCTCAATCAACGCGGATTTATTCGTCATATAAGGCAATTCGGTGATGATAATCCGGCTCTTGCCGCGTGCCATTTCTTCCAAATTTAACTGCCCGCGCAGGGTTAATCGTCCCTTCCCGGTTGCATAAGCAGCCTGAAGTTCATTCTGCTCATGTTCTTGTAGAATAATTCCCCCGGTCGGAAAATCGGGACCTTGTATATGCTTCATTAGATCGCCGACTGTGATATCGTCCAATTTTTGCCAATGTTCAAGGAGGTAGATCAAAGCATCAATGGTTTCTCCCAAATTGTGCGGCGGGATACTTGTGGCCATACCCACTGCAATACCTGTAGCTCCATTCACAAGCATGTTCGGGATTGCCGATGGCAGTACGTTCGGTTCACTGAGTGTATCGTCAAAATTTCGATCAAAATTAACCGTATCTCGGTCTAATTGTTTTAGAAGATCAAGTGCAAACGGCGTAATCCGAGCTTCCGTGTATCGCATGGCAGCTGGCGGATCACCGTCAACACTGCCAAAGTTACCTTGTCCATCCACCAGAGCATATCGCATTGAAAAATCCTGCGCCAATCGAGCCATCGATTCATAAACAGCCTGGTCTCCGTGTGGATGGTATTTGCCGAGGACTTCTCCAACAATCCTGGCAGATTTCTTGTAAGCGCTGTCAGACCTGATACCCATGTCGTACATAGCATAAAGGAGTCTTCTTTGAACCGGTTTTAAACCATCGCGCGCATCAGGCAATGCTCTTGAGACGATCACACTCATGGCATAATCCAGATAGGATTGCTGCATTTCGTGATCGATATCTATCTTCTTAACTATTCCCATGTCCATAAACTACTCCTGTCTCCTCAGCGAATATACACTATAAGTTTACACTAGCCATAGTTAAAACTTACTTTTAGCATTAGCAAAATAAAAACCCCGAGGAATAAACTCGGGGTTCTATATATTAAAGGGTTTTTAATCTGCTGAGGCTTGTTCAGCTTCTTCAATAATTGGCTCTTTAATTTCAGGGAGCGCTTCCACTACAGGAGTAAACCGCCCATGAACAAAACCAGTTCCTGCCGGTATGAGTTTTCCAATGATCACATTTTCTTTCAAACCGAAGAGCGGATCTTCAGTTGAAGCGATGGCAGCGCCAGCTAAAACCTTGATGGTATGTTGGAAGGATGCTGCAGACAGGAAGGAATCAGTGCTCAAGGAAGCTTTGGTGACTCCGAGCAGAATCTCCACAAACCGGGCTGGCTGTTTCCCTTGAGCGATCAGGTTTTCATTCGTCTGCTTGATCTCCAATCGATCAATAACATCCATTGGAAGATACTTGGAATCACCAGGACGAATCACCTGCACTTTACCAACCATCTTGCGAATGATCACTTCGAAGTGTTTATCATTAATATTTTGACCCTGAGCCCGATAGACTTTTTGAACCTCGGTCATGAGATAGATCTGAGCCGCCTCGCGTCCCTTGATCTTTAGAATTGTATGCGGATTGATGGAACCTTCAGTCAATGGAGCGCCTGCCTCAACCTTTTGACCGTCCCGAATGATTAATCGTGAAGTACTCGGAATTTCATAATCCTCACTCTCACGTTGTTCATAAGAGACGTACACTTTTCGGTTTTCAACCCGCACACGACCATTGTGTTGGGCAGTGATTTGAGCTTCGCCTAAATTCGCAATGACATCACTCAAGGAGATCGTGGTTTCATCTTTTACAATGATTTGCCAGTCGGCCGGAATTTCATATTCATCGGCAACCATCTCGCTGTGTTCCACTCGAACAATTCTTTGGTCCCCGGCACGCTCACTTTGAATAGCATTGGCTGTACCTGCAATACTTGTCACCACAGCCTCACCCTTTGGCATTCTGCGCGCTTCAAAAAGTTCTTCCACACGCGGCAGACCGGTTGTAATGTCTCCGCCCGCAGCGACACCACCCGTGTGGAATGTACGCAACGTTAGCTGCGTGCCAGGCTCACCGATGGATTGTGCTGCTACGACGCCCACAGCTGATCCGAGAACCACCAATGCCCCACGGCCGAGATCCATGCCATAGCACATTGCGCAAATGCCATGGATCAATGAACAAGTCATGGCTGAGCGTACAAATACTTTTTCGACACCAGTATTCATCACTTTGCGGACAAGATCATGATCAAACAGATCGCCACGCTCAGCAATTACCTCACCAGTTTTTGGATCTGCGAGACGGGCTGCAATTGTACGTCCAAAAAGACGTTCTCCCAAGTTCTGACCAGCAACATCGTCTTCCTTACGGATCCAGATACCATCTTCAGTGCCACAATCATGCTCATTGATGATGATATCCTGTGCGATATCCACCAGACGTCGGGTCAAATAACCTGCATCTGCAGTACGTAGTGCGGTGTCCGCCAAACCTTTTCGCGCGCCGTGTGTTGAAATGAAATATTCCAGTGCGGTCAGTCCTTCACGGAAGTTCGAAGTGATCGGCAAACGGATAATACGTCCTGCCGGGTCAGCCATCAAACCGCGCATGCCTGCCAACTGGGCGATTGGACCAAAACCACCTTTTGTAGCGCCTGAGTTGGCCATGGTTGCCAGGTTTCCATTGGGATCCATATGCTTGCGAACAGAATCGCCAACCTCCTTGGTTGTATCCTGCCACACTTTGATAACTTGCTCATTGCGTTCTTGTTCTGTCAGCAATCCGCGGCGGTAGCCTTTGTTGATCTGATCAACTTCGCTTTGTGACGCGGCAAGGATCGCAGTTTTTTCTTCGGGAACAGAAATATCTGCAACTGCAATCGTGATTCCAGATTTCATTGCATATTGGAATCCAATATCCTTAATATTGTCAGCTACCTCTGTTGTCACAGTCTCGCCACAAATATCATAGACGTCGGCGATCAAATTCTTAACACCAGTCTTTTCAAGCACACGATTATCAAACTGAACTTCATCAGGCAGAATGCGGTTAAAAAGCACCCTCCCAACAGTTGTGCTGATCATTCTTGTAACGGGCTTGTCAAGTCGTTCATGTTTATCATTGAACCAGGTATACAATTTTACATTTACATCTGTGTGTAATTCCACCTGACCTAATTGATAAGCTAGCTCTACCTCATCCATGTCAGCAAAATTACGTCCATCACCCTTGTGAAGCCGGTTGTCTTCCATTGTGAGGTAGTACACTCCAAGTACCATATCCTTACCTGGGCTGATGATCGGTTCTCCATCAGCTGGTTTCAGCAGGTTTTTGGAGGACAGCATCAATGTTCGGGCTTCTCGAACTGCTTTCTCCGAGAGGGGAACATGAACAGCCATCTGGTCGCCATCAAAGTCAGCATTGAACGCGGTAGTAACCAACGGATGGAGTTGAATTGCGCTTCCTTCAATGAGAATTGGTTCAAAAGCTTGAATACCCAGACGGTGAAGTGTTGGCGCACGGTTTAGCAGAACTGGTCGTTCCTTGATAACCTCTTCCAATACTTCGTAAACTTCAGGGCGGTTGCGTTCGATAAAGCGTCTGGCGCCTTTTACGTTTGCTGCGTAGCTATGAGAGACCAGGCGGGAGATCACAAATGGTCTGAAGAGTTCAAGCGCCATGGATTTTGGCAGACCGCACTGGTAAAGTTTAAGTTGTGGTCCGACAACAATAACCGAGCGGCCTGAGTAATCAACACGTTTACCGAGCAGGTTGCGACGGAATCTACCCTTCTTGCCTTTAAGCATGTCACTCAAAGATTTCAACTCGCGTCTGCCTCGGCGGGAAAGCGCTTTGCCGCGTTGTGAATTATCGATCAATGAATCCACGGCTTCCTGAAGCATTCGTTTTTCATTACGAACAATCACATCCGGTGCGCCTAGTTCAAGCAGGCGTTTCAAACGGTTATTGCGGTTAATAACGCGCCTGTAGAGGTCATTCATATCAGAGGTCGCAAACCTGCCACCATCCAATGGAACCATCGGACGCAGGTCAGGGGGAATAACCGGTAGAACTGTGAGGATCATCCATTCCGGTCGGTTGCCGGATCTTCTGAATGATTCAACGACTTTTAAGCGAGTCGTAGCTTTTTTGCGCTTTTGTTTACTCTTTGAAGTGCGAACCTCGGTCCACAAATCTGCAGAAAGCTTTTCCAGGTCAAGTCGGCGCAGGACATCATAAAACGCCTCGGCTCCCATATCCGCCCGGAAGACCTGACCCCAGCGAGATTTCAACTCTCGATAGCGGCTTTCGGTAAGGAAAGTGAACGGGTGAAGTTCCTGAAGTTCATCACGTAAATGCGAGTTTTGGTCTTGAGATACACTGGATTGATCTTCAAGTGAATTCCGAAGTGTTTCCATCACTTCATCTGCTTCAGCTTTGACCAGCTCAATACTCATCTTGATCTGTTCAAGATCACGCTGAAGTTCCTTTTTAAATTCGCTTTCAATTTCTTCCAGACTTTCTTTCACTGCTTTTTGAACGCTGGCAATATGCTTGGAAGTAACCGTATCCCCTATATCAGCAATTAAAACGTCGGCAGCAGAAAAAAACACTTTTTTCTTCAAAATTTGTCCGGTTTTTTCAGTCAGCAGTTTTTCAAGCGCTTGACCTTCCTGGATTACCGGTTCAAGACGAGCCGCTGTCTGTTCATCAGCTTTAGATTCGATATCTGCTTTTCGTTGTTGGAATTCAGCTATTTTTTTGTCGCGTCCAAGTTTCACATCCAGTATCTTGGCGTTAATTTGACTGGCCTGGGCGCGCTCAGAATCATTGATCTCATCTTCCAACCGTTTTAATGCTTTTTGTCTGGCGTCGTCGTCAACAAATGTGACGATATATTGGGCAAAATATAAAACACGGTCCAAATTTCGGCGAGAAATATCCAGCAAAAGCCCTAAATAAGATGGGATCCGGCGGGTATACCAAATATGAGCTACTGGGGTTGCTAAATCAATGTGCCCCATTCTCTCGCGCCGAACAGATGCACGGGTAACTTCAACACCGCATTTATCACAGACGATTCCTTTGTAACGAGGGTTCTTATATTTTCCACAATAACATTGGTAATCACGTGAAGGTCCAAAGATCGCCTCACAAAATAGACCATCTTTTTCTGGACGTAAACGTCGATAATTAATTGTTTCGGGTTTGAGTACTTCACCATACGACCAACTGCGAATTGTTTCTGGTGAAGCAAGGTTAATGCGAAGGGCAACCAGACTTTTTGTTTCCACTAAACGCCTCCTGTTGGGAACTCTGGAGCAATTAAACGAGTATCAGCGCACTGACGATAGAGCCTGCGCTGAATAATTTAGGGGTGCAGTTTATAAAAATCATGCAACTAAAAATTATACCACAAATTTTATTTTTTCAATGGTTCTTTTTATTTTAATTCAAGATTGGTTTGTTTGATCGGAATTTCCAAAAAGAATGTACTTCCCTTTCCAAGGTTACTCCTTGCCCAGGCTCTCCCATTATGTCGTTCAGCAATTGATTTCACAATGGATAATCCAAGCCCAGAACCCTTCAGGAATGTGTTTTCTTTTTTACCAGTGCGCGTGAATTTGTCAAATATTTTTGGTATATCCAGAGGAGCGATTCCCTGGCCATGATCTTGTATCTCAAATACAACCGAATCAGTATTAACCTGCAACCGTAAAGAGATCTGACCACCCAATGGTGAAAACTTGATCGCGTTCTCCAATAAGTTATATAGCGCTTGCTGGAGAAGCGCTTTATCTGCTTCTATCCTCAAATCATGTGCAACGGTCAATTCACGCATGACTTGAACCTTGCGTTGAGTAGCTAGAGGTTGCAAAAGTTTAACAACTTCATCGAACAAATCAATAGGCGCTACTTTCTCAAGTTGAAGAACCACACCGGATTCGATTCGCCCTAGATCCAGCAATTTATCAACCATTTGGTCAATATTATCAAGACCGGTGATGATTTTCTCAGCATAATCCTTTTGTTGTTCATTTAGGTCGCCGACCATTTGCATCATTGTTGCATACCCTCTAACAATTCCCATTGGAGCGCGCAGATCATGGCTTACAGTCGCTACGAAATCGGATTTCATTTTTTCCAATTCGCGAAATTCTGTGATATCACGCAAAACACAGACCTTGCCAACAACAGCGTTTTCAACCACAACTGAAGAGATGGATAAGGCGAAAGTTTTTCCGTTTCCAATGTTTATCTCGCTTGAATTTTCACTCTTTTCAAAGTTCAATTTCAAAAATTCAATGAATTCAGGAGAAACGATCGTTCCAATGGAATCCTTCTCGCCTTCAGGCTCACCGATTAATCCAGTCACTTCTTTTGCAGCCTGGTTGGCAATTAGCAGTTTTCCACTTTCGCCCACCACCAATACAGGTTCCGGTGTTGAAGCTAATACAGACTCCAATCGTTTTTTTCCAATTTCTGCATTCATATACAAACTTGAATTAGAAACCGCAAGGATGGCTTGACCGGCAATAGTATTTAAGAAACGAATTTCTTCGTCACGAAATCGATGGGGTTGAGTATAGGCAATCCATAAAATTCCAAACGCTTTATCTCCCTCTTTTAGTGAAATTGCGATCAGCGCTGACGGGATTACAGTTCCTTTGAATGCTCCCATCCGACGAATCCGGGTTTTCGAAGGTATGACAGTAATCCGTTCACCTTGTAATTGTTCGAGCAGTATCCTGTCCAGTTCAGCATACTCATCGGCATCATCCCCGGCTTTAAAGGTAACTATCTCTTCCTCTAATCCAAAAAGCGACCCGTTTTTGAGGATCAGTCTAGCAGAATTTGCTCCATAGGATAGACAGGCATTTAATAAATGTACGGAAGTTTTTCCAATCTCAAAATTGGACGCGATTCCTTGAGACACATTAAGCAATACATCCAACTCTTCCAAGCGTGATTTCAGGCTGGTGCGCATCTGTTCAAACGCTGACCCCAATCTGCCAACTTCATCTACACCGCTGACCTCAATCTTTTGATCAAGTCCGCCTTTGGAAATCTCATCAGCCTGTTTTGCCAAAGCCACCAACGAAAGTGACAATGAGCCTACCATAAAGCGCAGCAACAGATATGCAGCCAGTGAAATCAGAATTGAAATTGCCAGCAAAGGGATTGCAATCTGCAATGCCAGGTCTTGTGCATAACTTGCCGGCAACGAAAGAAGTATTTTCCAATTCTTCTCACTCGTTATCGCTGCATAAACCATTCGC
The DNA here is from genome assembly GCA_009773005.1 of Chloroflexota bacterium. GTDB lineage: Bacteria > Chloroflexota > Anaerolineae > Anaerolineales > Anaerolineaceae > UBA6107. The sequence goes on from WOUT01000009.1 coordinate 61,352, forward strand.
CTTGTACCCGTCCCGCTGGTATCTTCAAAGTATTCGGATGTTTCGGGAACTAATCCCTGGTAAGTGGTCAGTATGAGGTTTGGATTCGTGTGAAACAGGATACGGTTTTCCCCGTCCAGGATTACCCCTTCGCCGCCAGCATTTTTGATTTCTTCCAAGGCTATTAATGCTGGTTGGGAAAACAAATTAACCCCCAGGTTTGTGCGAGCCGTAATCACACCTTTTGCCAGACCGTATTCATCAGGAATCGCGGCAATATATGCAATTTGGGCAGAGGATTCACCTGTTGATGGGCCAATGACATAACTTTGGATCAAAACTCCGTTCAGGGCTAATGTTACACCGGCGTTCTCTTCAGGCGTGAGTAAGTACTGATTAAGGTTAGATGCTGGGTAACCAATTACTGGAGCGCCGGTAAGATCAAAAATAAAAAATTGAGTAAAAAACGGAATCGTTCTTAATTTGGCTTTTAGAAATTCTCTTCCAGTAATCGGATCATCAGTCGGTATTTTGCTTGCAACCAGATCAAGCAGCAAGCCTTGTCCAGTATCTATTAGCGCAGGGATATTCTCGGCAGCAATTTCTGCAGTGCCTTTCAGTCGACTTTGCAACATATCTTGAGCCGCCCGTCCTGCCACGATCCAATCCGCAATAGAAAGGGTCAACAAAAAAGCAAAAACCAATGGCAAAGCAATGTACAACACTCTGTCCTGCAAACCCGTTTCATAAGGGGATGGGATAAATGTTTTATTTTGGATCCAGTATTTGGATTTAGCCGCCAAGGACAATTCAAGCAGCAGTCCGGCCATAACCATTTGGACTGCATTAACCAGCATGATCACCCATGATTGAGTAAATGCATAATCCAGGCGCGCGGCCAAAGATCCATTCGTACTAAAGAAAGTCGTCAGTAAAAAGAGAGGGGCTGAAACAATCATCACAGCCAGTGTCGCGCCGATCGGTCGCCGCAAGAATTGGAAAAGTCGGGATCGATAATTCTGGCGCAATGAAAAACTAATTAACAAGGCTAATGAAGCTGTTTCCAAAGGAGTGAAAACATTGTGTGTATTCCAAAACGCAGTCACCAAGCCAGATAGAAAACCTAATAAAACAGCGGGAATAAAACCCAGCATCCCCGCTGCAAGTATCCACGGTATTGCCGAAAACACCATAATTACTGGTAATGTACTTTCTCGTGTGATATTTGGAAGTGGAAGTGTGTTTTCCCAAGGAAGTTTGAATCCAAAGGTCAATGGAATAATAATCGTAAAAAAAGAAAGAACACCAAAGAGAATCCAGAATCTTTTGGTATTTTGTATTTGCAGGTTTATACGCAGACCCCAAAAGATAACCGCAGCCAAACAAAACCAGCCCAACCAACCGATCAGATGGTAAGGCAGGTCAATATAAGGTTGAGTATCTAAAAGTGTTGCAGTAAACATTGAATCTATCGGCGCTTTCTCTTAAGTTTCATCACTAGAAATGATGGTTTGCCTCTTTATTAAAGGTTCTCCATGCAAACCTGTATAATAACCGATTCATTCGGTTGATTTTCTCCTTCCGAATAACCTCAAGCCACTTTCTTTCCATTTCATCAGAAGCCAAAAAACACTCTTCAGATATTTCTTTCCTGCGATTATGTGAAGCCCCTAAACTCAGTTTTACTTTCGCAATGGTTTCTCTTTCGACCCTGCTTTTTTCTTCACTTATCAATCGGATTCTATGCGGGTAATCCTTCAGTATTTCACGATGGAGTTCTTCATGCCGCCAAAACAAGTTTTTATTATCATATTTACCTGTTGGAGAAAGACCAGTTTCTGGAATCCCGCAATCCATCCATACAGGTTTGAAGTTGGAGGTGCAAGGTGCAGAGGTTCCCGTCACCCAGTGAACCGTATCGGTTCTATCGATTTGCGAGACCATCGAGCCGGTAGTTTGGCTTCCGCGGATCGGTCCCCAACCTGCGTGCATACAGACATCCGCTCCTGTAATTCCCTTATCAGGCGACCATTTTTCATTCAAATTGCCGCCGTGGTGACGCAGAATAGACATCATCATTCCAAGGTTAAGCTTGCCTTTTGCACCAAGTAATTGCTTCGTTGTACAGGTTTGACGCTTGCGAGCGTCACTAAAGAGAGTATAGACAGGTTCTGAATAGCACCGGCTAAAACTGAAATCGGCGGCATCCTTGCACCACCCTTTTTCGATTGCATGAGAGACCAGATTCCTGGATGCCAAATCCCATTTTGAACCTATCGTGATCGCATTTGAGATTGAGCGGATATCTTTGATTTTTTCGGCTGCCCATTCTTTTCCGGCAGTTTCCAATACCCAAGCTTCATCCGGATCGCAGATCAGAAAACTATTGTGGTAATACATTTTATGCGCAAAACCGCAATTTCCGCTTTGCCCGTGGATCTCCAGCAAGTCAGTGATGGTTATAAGTGCCTCATAGGCTGTTTTTGATCTCTCCAATGCAAGGCGCAAAAAATCCATCCCGATCAAACCGGGCGCCTTGCCATACGGCACGCGAGTGAAAACAGCTTCATTTCCAATGGTTAACCCAAACTCATTCGAGCCCATTTCAGCTCCCCAGATCCAAAAAGGCTTGGCAAGCAATACTTGATGCGTTTCGATTACTTGAGGAATTTCAACGTAGGTGCATTTCACCATTGAACCTGGATCATGTTTTGCTCGAGGAATGATCACAACCTCGTGGGCTTCATTCGGCTCACGGTCTGAGTTTTTTGCAAAGAGGACACGACCATCTGCAGTAGAATTTCCAAGGGCAACTATGGTATCGCACATATAGACTCCTGATTTTTTCGAACGATTAACAGATTAGTAAGTAACAATAATTCTTTATTTAATTTCACCCTTCAGTGACTCAAACCATTATTATTATCCAACATTTTTCGATTCTTGCGTTAATAACTGCACAACTTCTTCTACCACTTGTTCTATTGTTTTTCCGTCTGAATTGATTACAAAAGCATCTTCAGCGGGTTTCAAAGGCGCCATCGCTCTGGTTGAATCGATCGCATCTCGTCGCTTGATTGAAGAGAGTATTTCCTCATAAGTTGTTTTTTCACCTCTCTGTTGAACTTCTGCAAACCTGCGGCGCGCCCTTTCTTCCGGAGAGGCATCCAAATATATTTTTTGTTTCGCCTCCGGGAATACCACCGTGCCGATGTCCCTGCCGACCACCACCATGTTCCCCCGCGCTCCAATTCTGCGCTGCTGGTCGGTCATTGCATTCCGCACGCCTGTATAGGCAGAAACCTTTGATACGTTGCGATCCACATAAGGAGTTCTAATTTCCCACGTAACGTCTTTTCCATCTACCAGAACATCCATCAATCTCCCGTCATCAACCGAAGGGGATTGGACGTCAATCTGGATTTTTTCAGAAAGTAGCGTGACATTTCTTTCATCATCCACTTGATTGAATTGTTTGAGCGCTGCAAGGGTAACCGCCCTATACATCACCCCGGTGTCAAAGAAAAAATATCCCAGTTTCCTGGCAATTTTCTCTGCCAGAGTGGATTTACCGGAAGCGGCTGGACCATCTATAGCGATCAGGTTGGCAGGTTGCATAAACTATCCTTCCCGGAAATTTTTATTGTGTGGAACTGTTTTTAAAGAGATCGTTTCTAGCCCAAAGGACAAACTCTGTTTTTTCCTGCGGGGCATTTCTAAAGAACGTCCATTTGATCCAGTCTACAATGCTCATCTGGTTTAAGTCTGGTCGGATTGACCAGACGACACGCTGCCCGCGATATACGGTTTGCGCTTGTAACTCGGTTGCGATATCAGTGATCACAATTGATGGGGTTGAATTAATTGGAAATGTAGTTTCAGCTGAAATCTTTTCAAAATCCCTAAGAGCCCATAATAACGAAGGGGAATCCACTCCAATGACATCAACATCAATTCTGTTGGCTTGCCCGTTATTCCAGCGCGAAAGGTCAGAAATTGTTTGAATCAGCATAGAATCACCAGTTACAAATTGATCGGCTCTGGAAATTTCATTTTCAGGCCTGCTGCCCAATCCTGCTGCTTTCCATGCCGAACCGAGCAGAGATACTGCGAGTAGAATACCAAGACCAATCAACAACCCATGTTTGGCTGAATCAGCATTCCAGCCCCATGCGAGCAGCATAGTCATTATAATAAGAAGCGCCAATGGCAACAACGTTCCGATCAACCGGTTGCGAAATAAAATTGCATCAATCTCTGGAAAATTGATCAGATTGATAAAGTTTAACGATGAAAATATGATCAAACTAATAGTTGCGGTGATTTGTACTAACCCGACAATTCTATTTGGAAAATTTACCAATTCAGTCAATCGAACGATTTGTAGAGCTGCGAGTACTAATAATGGAATGTTTGCATAAGCAATCGATACGCTGGATAGGGATGGATTTAATACTAAGACGACCAATCCGAAACCCCACCACAAGCTCAAAAAACGGTAAAGCGGTGATTTACTGAAAAATCCTCGAATTAGCCCCCATATTCCTAAAAGAAGAACCGGAAACTCGGTAAATAACAAATACAACAAGAAATCAGGGAGAGCCATACCACTGGTTTGTTTCCATGAACGTAAATAATCAATGATGCCAGTGCCGATACCGCTTATTCCGTTTGGGTGAACGAGGAATTGAGTGCTGGCGAGAATGACTGCCGCAAACATTGCAAACACCCACGTCCTCCATTGCCGTTTGGGATATAACTGATCATTATGATCATTATCGGAATTATTTTCCTTAAAATTGTTCTTTGCCAAAAATAAAACAAACCCGAATACCGCAACCACCGGCCAAAAATTTGGACTGCTGATTAGTGCGATTCCAAAAAATATACCACTTGGGATTACTTTATTGGCAAGGAATAAACCAAACGCTGCCATAACCGCTGCTACTGTCATCATGGTGCCGTCGGCAGATCTGGATAAAGAAATTAGCCCGGGATCGAGGACGATCAGGAAAGCTAATGCAATTGACGCAGGAATCCCCAGATACTTTTTGAATAAAAGCGGGAGTATAACAAAACACGATCCAAACAGCGCGGGCCAGAACCTTGCCGCAAAGTCATTCCCGCCAAAAATAAAAAACAAAAAAGATGTGAGCGCCACATAACCGGGTTGTCCGCCAATAATAACCGCTTCATTGTTTGCCGAGTGAAGTGCCTGTAATGCTTGTTCTGCTTCGAGAGTTCCCAGTGAGGGTTGTCCCAACAAAACAAACCTAAAAAACACTGCAACTACAAACGCTACTACGAATAGAAAGGTCTCTGGCAGTATTATTGTCTTTTTAGTAATCTCCATGATACTCATTGGGTCAATTCTCCCACACTGGCTGGAACTTCATAGATTTTGACACTGGAATTTCCATAAACCAGATCAAGGACTGCTCTGAATTTATCAAGGTCAGGTTGATAAAGCGAATGTTCAAGATTACCAATATAGATATAGCGGATATTATATTTCTGGATCAAGTATTGAGTTTCAGTCCATGAATTTGTTTTATATAGCAATTCAATATCCGATTGGCGAGAACCCACCTCTTCATACCCACCTCGCCATTGACCCTCATGCCCAGGCCACCCTAGCACGGTTGATAATCCTGTCCTGGTCGACACACGCGCATAATCCGTATAACTCCCGCCAACCGCTTCAGCCACTACCCCGAGCGGAACCTTACTCAACCACTCCATCGCTGCATATTCATCAGGAGTTCCTCGTAAAAGATAGGCATTACCATCCAATGTCCATTCAACTGGTTTGAAATGATTGGTTTTTTCCAAAATCATGATCACCGGATAGGCTAAACCACCCAGTATCGTAACCACCCAGACCACATTGAATATCCAGCTTTTCCAGCCTCGCAGGCGGGTGAGCAATTCAACGCTGGCATAGGCTGCGGCAATTCCCCAGATGATCCAGGCTTGAAAATAGAATTTGAAAATCGTATTCATTCTGGATCCGAATTGGTCACGTAAGTAAAAGAACTCCGGGAAGGTGGTTAAAGCGATTCCAACGAGGATCAAGATCAGGACGAAATATTTAACCCTTGGAGATTGCGCGGGCGTTTCAATTTCATCCAGAACAGCTCCGTTAGTGGTTAATGGTTTTTTGATCTTTCCTGAGAGCAGTCCCCAGGTTGCGGTGAGCATCACAGCCAAGGTTAACCAAGTGCCAGGCGCGGTCAATCTGCGTAAAACGGATTGACGAGTGACAGTTTCCACATCAGCAAAACCATGCAGCCCAGAAAATGCCTGCCCGGCTATTTGGAATTTATTTCCAATAAAGGCAATCAGATTATTAGATGAAACCGCCCAAGTAGGGCCGATTTGGTTTAAGCTTAAGAGCAGTATACCGAACAAGGTTGAAAACAGCCACAGGCATACAAACAGAATGAAAGCAAATTTCAACCCTTGGAGTAGCCTTTTTGGTTCTTCCATCTGCCTAACCTGGAAAAAAAGCCAAATAAATATTGGTGTCAGCAAAGCGCCGAAAAGGATCCAGAAATGAACACCGCGGGTCATATATTCCATGCTTGGCAGGAATCCACCGGCCTGTGATTTAAAACCGAGATAAAACGGCAGGAAAAGGAAAATTCCGGTAATTCCGATCAAAAAACCGCTTTTAAGGAACTCTCCCACTCTTCTCCAACTCCACCCGAGTTGAACGCTTCTTGAAAAAGCCAAAACCAAACAGAACAACCCTACATAGATCGGAAAGTCCCAAGTGTTAATAAACGCCAGGCTCCCCAAAATTAATGCTGTTAACCAAAACTCCCAACGCTTTAGCCAAAAAAAGAACGAACCTTTTATTGGATAGAACTCCTTTGCTCCAAGGAAAAGATTTAGACACACCCCCAATGCGAGCAAACCAAAAGGCATGGCCAAAACATGCGGATGAAGATCGGAGAGTAAATATGAGAAAAACGGGAACTCGTCAATAATCTCTATTTTTACATTTGCGAGACTCAGATCTTGCAGCACTCGCGAACCTCTCCACCACATCCACGATGCCGGGCGTGATGGGATCCAGTCAAAAGGCAGCGTTGGAGCCACATCCAACTCGCTGATTGATAACCAGGTCCAGAACTTTGACACCAGCGTACCTTCAGCATTCTCTTTCCAAAACACCCCGCCGGAATAGAGTAATTCCAGCACTCCCTCAAGACAGCTAATGATCAAGACAAAAAACGGTCCTAATAAACCGCCAATTCTGGCAAGTTTCAAAACATCAGGCTTTTGCTCATTAATAATCAAGCTTTTAGCCTTATATTTCCAGGTTGCGATCAGATCGAAAACGATCCCATATACCGCGAGCGCTGTTAAGGCGAACCATAACGCTGAACTCAAGTTGAACGCGATGGAGGATGCTACCCCGGTGACCCGAGTCAACATCGCTATCAATACGTAACCAAAGTAATAATAAGAAATCGAGTAACCTGATAGCCAGGGGTCATGTAGAGGAAATGAGGGCGATTTTAGAATGGAATTAATAAAAGCCAGTTCCATTGGTTTTTCAGTATAAGCTACATCTGGGTTGGCAGCCCGAACAACCGCCCATAACCCAAAGGCAATGAAAAATAGAAGCTCCATGGTCAGGATGGATTTCCAATTGGTTTTAATCCAGGCAAGTATTTCGTTCCACTTGCCGCCTGAACCACCCCATATTGCTGCACCTGGCAAAATCACAAAAGCCAGAATCACGCCGCCAAGATCATTTTGCAGAATACCAAGTGACCCAAGAAGCCAAAAAACATATCCCCAGAGCAGCAGCCCAAGCGGCCGGGCAAGCGCGTAGCCTTTGCTGGTGAGCCTTGGAAAGAATCGAAATGCGATCGGGAATGTAACTACTCCGATTAACAATATGACTAAATACCAACTTAGAAAATGAAAAATGTCAGTCACTGCCTTTTATCCAATTAATTAATCACTTCATAAATAACAGTGTCTTTTTCCCGGAACACTTCTTTCCAATAAGTTCCATCAAATCGTTCAAACTTTTCCAGTCCCTCACCAGGATAATAAGCGCGTTCCATCTGACCCAAAATGATGTATTTCACAGCATACTTTTTAATGAAATTCATGGCATCTTCAGCAGCTGTCGTCGTATAGAAATTCGGGATTTCCATTAACCGATTGCTGATACCGTTGTAATCCAGAAATCCACGCTGCTGCCTTTGATGCCAGTTCCAGCCCAATACACCCGGAAGACCAGTATAAATTGTGAACCGATTTCCCCAACGATATTCTACCGTGTTAGTTTCAACGATCACTGGTGAACCTTGGACGTTTTCCTGCATCCATCGGATAGCCGCGTAATCCTGGCTCAAGTCCATATCAATGCCCTGGTCATAGTAAGTTGAAATGTTCATAAACTCCAATCCGTTAAGTGTATGTGGAGTCTCTTTTGACATCCTGTCTCGAATCTTGTCTGCCGCCGCAGTCAATGGATATAGAGAAACACCAAAGATCAGCACAGCCAAAATCACCTGCCAGACTGAAGAGTAACTTTCTTTCCAAACTGTTGTCACCGCAGGAATCAACCAAATAAGCGCTGCAGCCGCACTGAGCCCCAGCAGAGTCCATGCCTGGTAATAAAATTTAAATACCGTGTTCATCCGGCCGATATCTCCCCGTAAGACAAATAATTCCACAAAGAGAGTGAGCATAAGGCCAGTGCCAACCATAAATAACACGAGGCGTTTTGCATCAGACTGGCCTGGTCGTAACATCAAGATCAATGCCCAGACAGCCAGAAGCCCTGCCAGCCAGCCTATCTTGATACCCAAGACTGTCAAAAGCAGCAGTAACATTGCAAATAGGATAAAGAGTACCTGCAAGTATCCAAAATATGGTTTGATCTTTTTAAGCGCAGAAACTGGCGTGGCTGCCAACCATTCACGAGTTTCCCACACGAACCAGGTCGTGATCAGGAACAATTGCAGCCCCCAATGTACAATGTAAGACGAGAATGGGGAATGATCACTTTTCCAGGGATCAATTGTACCGTACGCCTGACCATAATATTTTGAAAAAGGCAGATAATAAGCCATCGCAATTATCACTAAAAACAAAAGTATTCCAGTTGAATAAAAACTCTTGCGCAGCCAGCTGGGCAGGCTCTGTAAAAAGCGGTCGGGGATTTCTGCGTAGCGCAAGATTGTATAAAGAACAACTAATGCTGCCAAAGCGAGGTAAGTCGGAAAGTCCCAAGTGTTTGTCACACGCAATGTGCCGATTGCCAAACCGCCAAAAGCCAATGTAATTCCGATCATGATCCAACGTTTAAATCCGGCATCGGTTTTCCAATCCCATTTACCAAGCAATATGCTGAGCGCCCAACCAATCACCAGCAGCGTGACCGGCAGTGCGATCATGTGAGCATGCAAGTCAGCATAGGTGAAGGTGAAGAATGGAAATTCGGTGATCGTATCACCAGGTAATGCTCTTGAGGGGATCCAATACCAGTCACCATATCCATAATTTAGTTTTGCGCCGGCAAGGAACTTAACCAACCCTTGAAAGAACCAAGTGAATCGTTCAAAAAAGTGAGCATTATCAATCACGCCACCTGGCGCAACCAGCCGCTGAAGACCCTGCCAGAACATACGCAATGTGCCTAGGTTGCCCATGATCAACACTGTAAACACTGAGACAACCCCAGCTAACAAACTTCGGGAATCAGCAGCCTTTGTGGCGAGCGAGTCATTATCAACCATCGGTTTTTTACGGGCAAATAAGTTCCAACCGAGACTGAACGCTCCCAATCCGGTGATCGCAAACAAAGTCGGCAAGATCAAATTATATGCAATCCCGGGGATTATCCCCAGGAACTTGACTGGTACACCTACGAGCATAAACCCAAAGTAATAATAATTTATATAACCACCAGAATACCAGGGGTCGTATGGAGGAAACACCGTGCTCTTTAGAACAGCAGTGAAATAGGAAAGATCCATTGGCTTCTCCCCGCCTTTCCAAGGATGCCAAAGGTCAGGGTTTCCAAGACGGATTAACAAACTAACCAAAAACAACGCAACCATTAATAATTCGATGGTGAGGATATAACGCTTCTTCGTTTTAATTTCTGACAATAAAACTTTACGCTGCTTGTAAGCCAAAAAACCACTCATAAGGATTAGAGTACCCAAGACGATCCCTATAGTAATACGGTTAAATTGAGCTCCTGAAGAACTCGCCAGCCAGGTCAAATAGGAAGTAAGCAGTAACCCCGTCAAGCGGCTAAATGGATAACCCCGGTCTGGCAAGCCTTGAAAAACGATGCGGACAATGGGGTACGCAACCAACCCCAAGACAAGGATGGAAAAGTACCAAACAACTGCTGCTAGCCAGGGAGTGGTATTTAGTATTGAATCAGGCGGGAATAACTCACTCCATGTGCCGCCACTCGATTGCAGTTTTATGGATTCCTCTTCCAGCATCAAGTTGCCGCTAAATTTGCTCGCCTGCCGTGGTGTTTTGTGGACGGCTTTTGTGATATCCACCGCGCCGAGAATTTGTCTCACTTTTTCCTGGTCATAAGCATCCGTTTTTTGGAAGATTAACACTTTAGGATGGTCATAGACAGTAAATGCTTCTTCAGCAAATTGATCATTGATCGTCAATCCACCGATGGTCGGATTAGATTGAAAAACGGCGGTGAGGTTGAACCCTAGCTCGCCTTTAAACATTCCAGGTTTAGCCGTTGAATAACACCATAAAATATCTTTATTCATTGGGCAGCCTAACAAAGCCCGATAATATTCAATAGTTAATGGGTAGCGTTCAGGCACTCTTACTGTCGTTCCCCACTGCCGGTTGGAACTGATCAAGATGGCATCTGATTGATCCAATGCAGAGTAGAATAGATCTCGTTTTTGCTCGGTGTCATCCCAATAGATTTCCAGGTTGCGGGTATTGCCATATATGCCGGTTTCATAACCAAAAACATTGTAACTATACATCCCCAATGGCAGCGCATCATCCCAGGTTGACTCAATTACCGGAGCGTCATTGTAAATCGCTAAAGCGCCATCACTGCCCGAAAGCATGAACTGGATGGAATACATAATGTTTGGATCCAAAATAATCGGTTTTTCCAACTCAATCCATCGGGTGTCTCCGCGCGGGTCTAAAGTCGGCAAAAATTTGTCAGTGATTCTTCCCGTAGCAAGAATTTGATCTGGCATGGTTGAATCAAATATTAACAACGTTAATGTTTTTTCGTTTGGAAGGTTTAGCAAGTCTACAACGCGGTTCAAACTTATCTGAGCAACTGTTCCAGAAACTTGTGGGAAGAAAGAAACTTGAAAAGGGGTGTTGATGGTTAACCGGTAGGCAGGCGGTGGTAAATATTTAATAGATTCGGTCAGACCATTCTGAAAAGTCATCCCTACTCCGCCATCCAATTTGAGAAGCAATCCAGGTTCAACCACTTCGATCACAAGTTCGTAATATTTACCAATATCCAAATTAATCGGATGCTGGAACAAGATTTTTACAGCATCACCTCTCGCGTCTGAGACTGGTTGAAAAGTAGATTGAAGAAATCCAGTGGTTTTATAGGTATATCCATTCTTACCCGGTTCCCGAATGGTCACAAGCAGTGAGAGCATGTTGTTTTGTTGTTGGGGATTAACCACACGCTCAATGGTAATTTCACTGAGCTTTCCTTCGTTTTTTGCTATGAACCCATAAATATAGGGGTTATCAGCAGAGATCAACGCAGAATTTTGATATGCGATTGGCTGAATAACCTGTAATCCAGTTTCTGGTGTGATTTGCAGATTAATCGCTCCCGAAACATGCTGGTAGATCCATTCACTTGCCGCAACTCTGGTAACGGGTTTTGTGTATATTCTGGTAAACGCAAACGCCCATAAAGCAGAACCAGTTATTGTAATCACCGCAGCAGTAACAGCGATAACCCGCAGCCAGTTGATTTGGAAAGTAGTGATCTTCTTGATCGCGCCAGCGCCGTTTTCCCAAAGTTTGAAAACTGCCCAGGCCGCAATTAAAGCTAACGCGGGGTAAATGGGCAATTGGTAGCGCATGCTGCGTACCCAGCCGATAGATTGTGTAACAAAAATGAAAGCCACCCATCCCCACAGAAGGAGATGCTTTTGCCAATCCTTCTTGAGCATCCGCCAACCCATCCACAGAAAACCCAGCCATGCGAGCACGCCAAGTGGAATACCCAATCCCCACTTGACCATATTTTCAAGAGCAAAAGTGATCGGCCGGCGTGCCCATTGCAGCGCATACGGCACATCCACATCCCCCGTGCTAAGGTTGCTCAATTCTTTGAGATTTGCGATCCAGTTTGGGTTCAGTTTTAAGTCTAGGAATCCGGGACCCATAAACGCATAGGGTTGAAACATCCGGAAAGTAATCAATGCCAAGACTCCCGCCAGTACGAGATTCCGAAGAATAACAATCACTTCATTGGTAATATTCTCATGAGTGAGTTTGTCGTAATAAACATATGCCGCAAGTGGCAGTAAGAAAGCCAATGCCCAGATACTTACCTTTGACGCCAATGCCATCCCAAAGAGAATCCCAAAAGCCGCATAAGCGCCAAATGTCCCCCAATTTTTAAGTAACCTACGAGAAGATTTCCCGAATGAGACGGGTTCGTCAAGAATTTCCTTAATTTTCGAATCCGCCGTCATGATACAGATGGCGGCATAGATCGCTGCATAAGCAAAGAAATTGGCGACATTGTCTACTGTGAAAAAGTGCGAAACTTGGATCTGCAAAACCGCAAGAGCTGAAAATAGCGCTGCCAACAACCCAAGCCTGGCATTCTTATACAGTTTTTTACCGATTAAATATACAAACAGGATCGTTCCCAGATCAAACGCACCCGAGACAGCCCTGCCAACAACGTTGATCTGGTCATACCCGGTGTGTCCGATCCACTCGCCGATGTAGCGAACGATAAACAGCGGCAAAGTCCCATATACATAGAAGGTATAACCACGGTTGTTTGGATTCAGTGAAGAGTTCGCCGTATCAAAATATTGGTTAAGATTTTCGACCGGAGTTATTGCAGTTTCCACCATGGTCAAGAAACGTTCGTCCGGATGCAGATGGTAATGCTCATCCCAACGTATGCCGGTAAACCTGAAGTAAGCTCCTATCAGCAGGATACCAATTAAAAGTACATCCCAAACCCACGGCATATTAAGAGGGGGTCTTGGTAGTTTCTGTTTCTTGATCAGATGTCGTTCATCCAAGTTACTCACAGTTAAGAGGCTCCGTCAATTGAATTAATATTATAGGGTTTTTGAAATATCGAGAAAAAGGTTTTCGTATGCTTGAGCGACATTATCGGGTGTGTATCGGGAAAAATCTTCGTTTCTTTCAGGATCTGATTTTTTGTTCTTAAGTACTTCTATGACCTTTTCTGCGAGCGCTGCAGAATCACCAATCGGAAATATTTCGCCCATTTTGTGGATCATCACTGGCTGCCTGACGCCCGGCAGGCTTGAAGCTACGCAGGGAACCCCGTTCATCATGGCTTCGATTTGAACCAGACCAAATGCTTCAGTCGAGTTCAGGCTCGGTAGAACCAGCACATCCAAATTAGGGAAGAATGTAGCCATTCGCTCCGGGTTTAAGGAACCTAAAAACTGCCAATTGCCACTTGATTCATATTTCTCAATGACAGGTTTTAACTTTTCATAATATTTTTCTTCACCGATGATATTTTGAAAAGGTCCAACAAATTGAACCAACGCCTCCGGCAAGACCTCGAGTATCTTTGGAAGCGCGTTCAATAAAACTTCAACTCCTTTTTCGGAGGCAAATCTGGCTGCCAATCCGATCACTGGATGTTTGTTGAAAGCATTGTGTGTCTTTCCAAATGCCGTGATATCCTCTTTAGCAACCTTTGGCAAGACCACAGGCGGTGGAATTACCTTTAGTTTTTTGAAATAGCTCCGCAGATAATCGGAGTGTTCAGCGTAATCTTGAGTGTAGGTGACAATGCGATGTGTGAATACCGCAGTCAGTTGATTCATAAAAGAAACGCCAAGGTTGGCAAAGCGGTTGAACAATCCTGGGGGTAATTGGAGATCACAGTGATATGTGATCACCGTGGGTTTCTTGAATATTCTCCCGCGAAATGCAATTCCGGCTGCGTCAAACTGCGGAAGGTGCAATTGGATCACATCTGTCTGGGCAACCAGCCGGTTGGCAAGCAACCCAAAAGTCGGCATGATGACGCCTTTGCTTAACCTGAACAAGACGGGCGCACGAACGATTCTAACGCCGTCCTGGATTTCATCAGCCGGCAGCTTGGCTTCAAATTGGGAAGTTAATACCGTTACCGCATGACCCCGAGCAGCAAATGCCTTCGCCAATCGTTCTGCGTAGATCGTTAATCCACTGATATGCGGTCTGTAATATGTGAGTACGATCAGTATTTTCATAAAAGCCGATCAAAAGAGGTTTTTGTTCTGTTTGACCCAATTGAATAACTTGCCAATACCATCGTCAACATTTACTAATGGAGCCCAATCCAATATTTCTTTTGCTTTTCGAATATCGGAAATGAAAACAGGTTGATCACCAGGCCGCCAATCCCCTTTAGTGGTAGCAATTTTTTGACCCAGGTATTTTTCCAGAATGGGGTGAAATTCCTGCCAGATCGAAATTGTATTTTTTCGGCCGCCGCCAATGTTAAAGATCTGACCGCCAATCTTTGGTAACCGCTCAAACGCCCCATCGTAAGCATCAAGCAAATCATCCACAAACAAGATATCCCTCACTTGTTTGCCATTCCCGTAAATCGAAATGGGTCGACCTGTTATGGCCGCGATCACAAACCATGCCACCCAACCCTGATCTTCGACCCCGAATTGTCTTATCCCATAAATACAGGATTGCCTGAATACCGTTGTGGGTAAATCGTAGATTCGGTGATAATCTCGCACATATTGATCTCCGCATCCCTTCGAGCAGCCATAAGGGGAATGAAAATCAAGGATCTGGTCTTCAGAAGCACCTTCAGGCAAATTCACATAGTCATACCGGGATTCTAGTTCGACTACACGTATGTTTTCCATGCCCCCATACACCTTGTTTGTCGAAGCAAAAATAAAACCTGGCTGGTTTCCAGAGTGCCGAGCGGCTTCCAAAGTGTTGAAAGTGCCTAATGCATTGATCTCGAAATCGGTTTTAGGGTCGGAAACAGAATTGGTCACAGCCACCTGAGCCGCGAGGTGAAGGATACGGTTTGCACCTCTGGCAGCCTTTGTAATAGTTTCACCGTCACGAACATCCCCAATGATTAATTGGTAAGATTTTTTTCCATAGGTTTGATCCAGCCACTCCAAATTTAGCTTCGCACCGCTTCTGGATAAATTATCAAATATGACAATTCGTTCGCCGCGAGACAAACATCGTGCCGCATAATTAGACCCTATGAATCCTGCTCCGCCTGTAATTAAGGTGTATCCGTTCACTCACCCTCCTTGGCAGCCTCTATGGCTTTCGGGTTAATCCCATTGCCCGTGAATGAAGTGAACAATTGTGTAAAACTCAAACCCTCACGGAGCAATCCCCATACTCCAAAAATGGCAGAGACTACAAAATGAAGAAAATGCAGAATGATCGCGTATGCCAAAGCGCTCGCGCTTGATCCACCGAGGATGGCAACCGCTCCAACAAACGTAGCTTCAAACACACCCAACGCAGATGGAGCCGAAGGGATTGCCACCCCGAGCGCCAGTACTCCAGATACGAATCCACCCCACCACCACGCTGCGCCGGGGATTATGGCGCTCACGGCAAAATAATAAACACTAAGCCAAACCACCCAACAAATCCCGATCCAAAATAGACTCAAGAAAAATTGCGAGGGTTTTGCAAGTGAACTGAATCCATCTATCACGCTTTGAATTCTTGGGAGGATAAATTTAACCAGTTTCGAGGGGTTTTGGATCCTGTTCGCCCATACAAGCAACATCTCTTTGTTTCTGGCGACCATGAAAAGGACAAATAAACCAACGATGACCAAAACAAGCGCTATGGATGCTACCGGTTTGATCCATTCCATGCCAACCAGATAAGGCAATGTAAGCACAACCAGCATTCCGGCAAAGGCAATATCAAATGCGCGCTCAATAACGATTGTCGAAAGTACATAAAACGTACCTAACCCCGAACTTCTTCCGACAAGGTAAGATCTTCCCAACTCGCCGGCGCGAAATGGCAATACATTATTCAGAAAATACCCTTCGCTAATCCCAAAAAAGGCTTGCGTGTAAGATACTTTTTTACCCAAGATTGTCTGCCATGCTTTGCCGCGGACAACTAACCCTAAAACATCAACCGCAAAGATCAACAATAAAAACTTGAGATCAACAGTAGAAAACGCCGACTTTAGTTCTTTCGGGTCAATGAATTGGAGAACTGCTAAGACCGCAACCACACTGATGAAAACGCCTGGAAGCCACCTGAAAACTTGTTTCCACTTCGATGGTTTATTCTGCATCAATCATCGTTCAAACGTAGCACTGCCATGAAGGCTTCTTGTGGAATTTCCACGTTGCCAACCATTTTCATGCGGCGCTTGCCTTTCTTCTGTTTTTCCAGCAATTTCTTTTTGCGTGAGATATCGCCCCCATAGCATTTTGCGAGAACATCCTTGCGCAAAGCTTTTACGTTTGCGCGCGAAATCACGCGTCCGCTTGCCGATGCCTGGATAGCCACATCAAACTGTTGACGCGGAATGAGCGCTTTTAATTTTGTAACCAGGAACTGCCCCTTATGGTATGCATCTTCCTTATGTACAATAGCCGCGAGCGCATCCACCGGCTCAGTATCCACAAGGATTTCAAGTTTCACCAGACTCCCCGGTCTGTAGTCGAGAAAATGGTAATCCATCGAGGCATAACCACGTGTTCTGGATTTTAGATCATCAAAAAAGTCAATAATCAATTCAGAAAGCGGAATATCGTAATTAAGCTGCACACGCTTTGGCGCAGGATAATCTTGCGAGAGAAACGTTCCCCTTCGATTGGTGACCAAATCCATGATAGTGCCATAGAATTCGGTCGGCGATATCACTTCAAGTCGCATCCATGGTTCTCTGATCTCTGTGATCGAATTTTCGTCCGGGAGTCTGGCTGGTGAGGAAATTTTGATCGTTTCCCCGGATGCCAATACAACTTCGTACTCCACCGAGGGTGCGGTCACAACAATATCCAGGTCGTACTCCCGCTCAATACGCTCCTGAATAATCTCCATATGGAAAAGTCCAAGGAACCCGCACCGGAAACCGAAATTTAAGGCTTGCGAAGTCTCAGGGTCATAAACGAGCGAGGCGTCATTTAACTGAAGTTTCTCCAACGCCTCCTTCAATTCCGCGTAATCTTCTCCATCCACCGGGTAGATCCCTGCAAACACCATCGGTTTTGGATGGAGATAACCGGGCAGTGGATGTTCAGCCGGCTGGGCGGTTAGTGTAAATGTGTCGCCAACCCGGCATTCTTTAACTGTTTTAAGCCCGGTGGCGACATAGCCCACATCGCCCGGCAGGAGTTCGTTGATCGGCACCATTCCGGGAGAAAAGATACCAATTTCTACCGGTTTAATATCCGTCCCATTGGCTATCAAATGCAAAGTGCTGGTTGCCCTGATCGTTCCTTGCATCACTCGAATGTAGGCAACGACACCTTTGTAAGAGTCGTAATGGGAATCGAAGATCAAAGCCTGGAGCGGCGCTTCCGGGTCTCCTTGTGGAGGGGGGATTTTCTCAACAATTTCCTCCAAGACTTTATCAACATT
>WOUT01000065.1 GCA_009773005.1 Chloroflexota bacterium
TCAATGGAAATGAGATTCTGGCTGAACCGATAGTTCCTGAAGCTGTATCAGAGATGTTAAAAAGGTTGTTTCGGGGACACTAAAATGAGCAAGTCAGGTATTAATACCGATGAATAACTTTTGGATTTTTAAGTTTAAACAAAAAACGCCCAGATTTTGACAGTCTGAGCGTTTTGCGTCTTAATCGAGTTTTACCCCGTGATACTCTAATATTATATCTTTTGTCCGTTGAATTTCTAACTTCTTCTTTTCCCGGTTCCAGTTATGGGTACTTGCCATGATTCCAGCAAACTCTTCGATGACATCGCTTGTTATCATTCCTAACCACGCCAGTGTTGATCTGCGCAAGAAGACATCTTCCAAATGGACGGGTTGTTCTGTCATAAGAAGGTATCGGACTTCACCGGAATTCCAATTGGACACTGTTTTTAGAGGTTTTCCGTTACTCTTTTCAATTTGTTCAGCGATTAATTCAGAACACGTACCGTATCTGGTAAATAATTCGTTGCAATAATTCTCTGACAATAAATACTTTTTTGAAAGTCTTTCAATGAACTCTTTCTTTTCTGACTCAACAACAGTAAAACCTCTGCCTCCGCGAATAGGAAGTTCACAAGTACTCTTTTTTCGATCGATATTTAACATTTTCATCACACGATCAGAAACTTGTTCCGAGAATGCCCGGTAACTTGTCCATTTCCCGCCAACGAGGCTTAGAACCGGTAAACCAGACGTAGCATTCTCTTTAATGCTATGGTCTCGCGTGATTTGACCGGTTGTTTTTGCTTTCACATACTCAAGCGGCCGAACCCCAGAAAACCGAAAAACGATTTGTTCTTTCTCTATTTTTATTGTTGGGAAAACTCGGTTGACCAATTCAATAAAATAGTCTTCTTCATCAACTGTGCAGCGAGCATCGTCCGGGTTGTCAATAGGCAGATCAGACGTACCAATGATCACTTTATCATAGAAAGGCAGTAACAAGACAATTCTTCCATCTTTATTCTCAAAAAAGTATTCACACTTTCCAACCGCTTCTCGTAACTTACTATTTTGCACAACGAGATGAGAGCCCTTGGTGCCGCCAATATATTTCTCGTTGAAGCCAGCACGCAAGTTAACATCGTCAATCCATGGGCCAGCAGCATTAACGATAATCTTTGGTTTTATTATTATTGTTTCATCGCTTTCGTCATCATAAATGGTGACATTCCCATTTTTTACGTTTATAAATTCCGCATAATTTAATGCTTTTGCATGGATTCCTTCATCTTCGCCATCCAGAATGATTTCTACCGTCATTCTTTCAGGAGATAATAACTGGCCATCATAATAAAGTGCAGCATACTTTATCTGCTCGTTTAGATACGGAAAGAGTGTTAAAGCTTCATTTTTTCCGTAGAATTTATGGCGCGGTACCGTTTTTTGTTTTCGAGTGAATGAATCATAAAAAATGAGTCCGATCTTTATAACGAGCGCCCCTCGTTCTGAAGGTCGATCAAGCAAGTTCAAGAATTTAAGCGGCGCATTCAATATTCCAGACCAAACTTTAAAAACAGGTATTACAGTTGGCAGCGGTTGCACTAAATGTGGAGCGTTGACGATCATACGGTTTCGTTCAGCTACTGCCTCCTCTACCAATCTAAATTCCCCATTCTCCAAATAGCGAATCCCGCCATGTGCCATGTGGGATGAAGTCGCCGAGGCGCCAGAACAAAAATCACCTCGGTCAATGAGAAGTACTTTGACTCCATTTAAAGCTAAATCTCGAAATACGCCGGCTCCATTAATTCCACCACCGATGACCAGGACATCTATTTCCGGGCTTTTCTTGATTGATTCAATAATTAATTTCCGGTCCATTTTTCCTCTTTTAATAAATTTCAAAAAACTAATCTGTTTTGTTCTTTTCATCAACAACTTGCTTATTCTTGCCTTTCCCTAATTCAATAGACCGTTCATAAGCAGCCCAAATCGCGCGTGAAATTGCGGTTCTAAATCCAGCTTTTTCCAAATAATATAGGGCTTCCGCAGAAGTGCCCCCGGGTGACGTCACTTCATTGCGTAACCGAGCCGGGTGCTCATGATTCTGTAAATAGAATTCAGTGCTTCCTCGGATGGTTTGCACGACTAACTTTTCTGCGATCCTTCTCGGAAACCCCAGGTGAACCCCCGCATCGATCATCGCTTCCATAAAGAGGAAAACATACGCTGGGCCAGTGCCAGATAAGGCCGTAGCCATATCCAGATATGATTCATCCTCTACAAATACTTCTTCCCCCAAAGTTTGAATAACCTCGGAAGCAATTATTTTCATTTTTTCGCTAACGTGCTCTGTCTTCGCCCAAACTGTAATCCCCATCCCAATTTGAGAGGCGGTATTTGGCATGGCACGAACAATCTGATGAGCGCCAAGTTTCTCAACGAGGGTTGCAAGCGATGCGCCGGCAATGATCGAAATAACGAGTACATCTGTTTTTAATTTGTTCTTAACCGATTTTGAAGCTTGTTCTAACCTCTGCGGTTTGACTGCAAGGATTACGATATCAGCCTCTCGCACGGCTTCGACATTATCACTAAGCCCAATAACACCAAATTCCCTCGACAAGGAATCGATTCTGTCAAGGTTAGGTCCGGCAATGACAATATTTTTGGGATCCACTTTTCCAGTGTTGATCAAGCTGGAAGTAATTGCTTTTCCCATCACCCCCGGGCCAATAATTGCAATTTTTAAATTATCTAACATTTTTTTCTCCAATTAGGATCATCCGTTAATTATACTGATTAAGTTTTTTTTATACCGCCAGTTTTAGTAATTCGAAAGGATCTAACTTCCTAGGGCTTGTCATCTCCTCCGCAGGATAAGGTTTAAGCATTTCACGCAATTCCGTAACCGCCGTATTTTCAAGCCAACGCCAGCGGGCTTTTTCGTTCAAAATAACAGGCATACGGTCGTGATATTCTGCCATCAAAGCGTTTGGCATTGTGGTAATGATCGTACACGACAGCAGTTCATCGCCGCACTCATCCTGCCAGCGCTCCCATAGACCGGCGAAAGTAAACGGTTTTTTATCCTTGAGTTGGAACAAATAAGACTGCTTGCGGTTACCCTCCTGCTTCCACTCATAAAACCCTCCTGCAGGGATCAGGCACCTCCGTTTGGCAAACGCATTTCGAAAAGATGGCTTTTCGGAAATCGTTTCGGCCCTGGCATTGATCATTTTATAGCCAATCGAAGGATTCTTCGCCCATCCAGGCACCAAACCCCACTTGAATATTTCTACATTTCGCGTGGTTCCATTTGTTACAACTGGTATCCCCTGACCTGGGGATATGTTGTGGTTGGGTGTCAACTCAGCCGGAACTTCCCCTAATCCCAACATGACTCTCAACTCTTCCGGTTCGAACATGATCGCGAAACGACCGCACATGATTTCCCTGCCTTTCATAATTTAAAGACAACTCAATTGTAGCGGAGTGCCCCCATTGTTTCAATTCATTATTCCCAATCCCGAACGGGTATAAAACGCTGGAGGCCGCCCGCGCCAGTAATTCAATGTACTTCTTCTTGTCCAGCCGGGCAGGATCAAGCAGTTCTGTAACCTCCCACGGGCTGACACCCTGCTCACCGCGTGTGTAAAGAAAACGCATTTTTTGTCCCGGGCGAACGCGTTTGCCTGTTTGTTGAAACATTTGCATTGCCGCTCGGGCTGCGGGCGTGGGCGCCCGGTATGACTCCAACTCACGCGTGATGAGTGAAGTAATCACCAGTTTCTCGATTGGCACGCGCCCTTCGCGTAAATTTTTAAGCGCGCGGCGGAATACTTCAAAAGCTGCTGAAATTTTCTCAGGAAGAGCATCCACATCCATGGCTTCTGAGAGAGTGTTAAGCATTTTTGTTTGCGTTTCAACCACCCAGGCAGGAGTATCCCTGCGGCGCGCCTCTATCCCGCGTACCTTCAACGACCCGTCTTGAAAAACGCCAAAATATCGGTTGGCTACCGGAACCCGGCTATCCAACCGTGACGGCAAAAAAGCGACCCACCTGTAAACGCCATCCAGAGAGACACCCAACCCAGTTTGACGGGAGATTTCGTCCAACACCTCCTGAAAATCCTTTTTGTTGGTTGCACCGGATTTTTTTAACCACAACGCATCTACATATAGGTGTAAGACTTCAAACCCCATTGCTTCTGCCGTTTCTTTTGCGCGTAAAAGAACCTCTCGTCCGCCGTTCGTTACCGCTTCATGTGCTTCGATCCTTCCAAAACGCGCATTTTTGTATCCAAGAAATCCAAAGCACACAACAAGCAACCATTTTAACGCGGACGAACGCGCTTTGTCGCGTTTCGAAAGCGGATTTTCTTTGGCATTCTGCGCCTGATTAAGCTTCAACGCGACCCGCTTCTCGTAGAGCGGTTTTAGCGTCAGCGGAACTACCCCTAATTCCTCACTCGCGGGAGCAATGCCATTGGGCAGCGGTACTTCCGGAGAGATATTCCCTTTAATGATGATTGCCGGGTACATCGAGACAAAATCGATCTGCCCTACGTTTGCGTGAAGACCAACGATCGGCTGATAGATCAGCCCGCCGCGGTCCCGCTGGATCAGATCTACTCCGGTCTTGAACTCTTCGACCTGCTGCTTGTGCCACGGCACCAGGATCTGGTTCTCGAGCGCAGTGAGCATCTGCATCGCAGAGATGCCTGACCCGGGTGAAACACGGGCAGCCCGTTCAATTGACTGCGCCGTTACGCGAGCCGACTCTAATACTCCGTCCAATCCATAATCGCGCCACATCATCGCATTATGCTGATCAATGTGACAACGCCCAAACAGGTGCGCCTCTTCTGCGCGATAAACGATCTGCCCATATGAAAAGTAGGTCAGTTCTTTTTGCCAGTGCACTTCGCGCTGCACGTCTCGATTAAGATGCAAATTCACACCAACCTGCTTAGCCAACTTAAGCAGTGTGGGAATCACCCAATTATCGCCCCATTGTGTGAGGATAAAATCTGGATCGATCTGTTCCAGCAGTTCATTCAAACGCATGATCAGGTCTTCAGGTCTGTCTAAAGGCAAAGACTTCTGGCGCTGCTGATGCCGTAATCTAAGCGTCTTCGGTGAACCTCGCCCCGGGTCGCAATCCGGTTCGATCGTAAGAATCCGAAATACTGGATGCACCGGCGCAAGATCCCAGCGTGAATTCAGCACACGGATCGTCTGAATGGTAGAACTTTCATCAATCTCAAGCTCACAAAACGCCATGGGAAAAGTTCCAAACTGCGCAGAGTGGCGCGTGGTGGCTGAAATATCCGAGTCGTAATAGGTGAGATGTGGAAAAAGGCGCTGCACCTCTCGGAACAACCGGGTTTGCCGGAGCGGGTTATCAATGGTCGCCTGCAAAACCGGCAGCGGGTCAATCAAAAAAACATCCCGCTTGATCTCACGGCTCAGCGAGAGCACTCCTGCCTGTTTGCGCAGCATTTTCCATAAGGCGCGCAGCTGTTCTGCCTCGCCTGCGGCATAAAAAGTGATCGGCATAGGCTGACGCACACAGACGCGCTCTCCATCTTCGGAAATAAACCACAGGCGCACCCCGTCATTAGCATCCTCGTAAAGATCCAGCAGCCAGCCTCTAAAAATGTTATTCACTTCATGCACCTTCCTGAAGGTTGATATATTTTGTCACCGAGGGTTCTGCTGGGGTTTCAGCCAGAGTCTCACCTGAATGCGCAGATGGAGTTTCCACACGGCTCACCAACTCAAGCAGCGAAGTGATGCCGCGCATTTCCGGCCCGTCATCCACGGGCAGCACGCCATTTTGCTCCAGCTTTATCTCCAATTGCTTAACTTTTTTATATAGTTCAAGCAGCATCGATACCAGGTAAATATCCATCGGATATAAATTGCTGGCGTAAGAAGCCTCAGCAATATGCGAGCGTGAAAGTGCGATCAATTCCTGGATCAAGTACTGGTCGCTCTTGCGCAGTGCGCGCACAAAACGGTTTAGGGCTTTCTCTTCTTCAACCCAGGTTTGAGTAGCTGAAAGGATCGTGCGTCCCATTATTACCTCCAGGTTTCATCAAATAAGGGGGGTTGGGTCTCAACGGGCACCGCGGGCAACAACGACAATTCTTCCCACACCTGTGACGCCTGCCTTTTAAGCTGGGTCAACAAAGCCAGGCGCGGGCTGGAAATAGACAAAAGGGGTTTCGCGCTTACCACCACTGGCGCAAACTGGCAGGCGTTGTCAATGCCCCGTAGCGTCTTTTCAAAAAGAAGAACGCTTTCTTCCACCTGCACACTTTCATCCATAAAAGTGCTTAGCAAATCGAGGATCAGGACTGGAACTCCTGCCCGCGGTTGAAGTTTTTCCAGCAAGGAAAGCACCTGATAACAGGTGAACGCCCGCGACAGGCGGATGTTTTTCAGCATGGCAGCGGGGTCAGTGGTCAACGGGCGCAACGTTCTTGCGACACGGTACATATTGCTGCGATTGCCGCAATCAAGAATGCACAACGGTCCGCGAAGAGCGAGCCGGGCAGCCAGATCAAGCATCATGGCAGTTCCCGCGTGCGGGCCAAAAACGACCATCAATTCATTAGGTAGCGGCAAAGCCAATTCAGATCTCATAGTTTGTCCCATATCCTAATTAGTATCTACTCACCAGTTAGGGGGATAGGCAAGGAAGGTGAGCCAAAAAGGGATTGAATCGCATCAAAAGCTCGTACGCCAGATAATTCAGCGGTGTCAATCACCGAAGCAAGAGCAGCAAAAGCGTTTGCACCCCACTCGGAACGAAAACACCCCAGGACTTTGCGATGAATGACAGAGGGACGCAAAGCTCTCTCGGCAACATTATTGGTCGGCTCAACATCGCTGCGATAGAGGAACACAAACAACTTGTGGCGATGCTTGAGATAGCGGCGTTTCAGTCGTTTTGCTTCTGGAGGTTCAAGAGCCCGCTGGAGCAAGCGGTCACAATGGCGCTCAATCCGAGCCAGCTGGGTTGCAAATTGGTCAGGAGATAATTGATTGCGTTGGTGATGAAGATGAATGGCGTAGCGGAACAACACTTGCATGGCTCGAGCCCAAGTCAGGGTAGGATAGGTGTCTATCACCGCCTGCAAGTTACGTAATTGATGCGCCATACAGAGCTGCAGTTGAAGAGTTGGTGCTTTCAATTGAGCGCTGTAACAATCGCTCACCCAGACTTCGGTCTGGCACGTAGCCATAACATCTTTGATCACATCTTCACTGCGGTTGAAACGGATCACATGTAATACAGCTGTTGCCGTGCAAAATACCCATTCCCACCAGTTGTTTCCATTCACTCTACTGCCAGTTTCATCGCTGTGGATCACTCTACTTTGGCGTACTGTTTCCTCAATGGGTTTCACAACTTGGATCGCTTTATCACCAGCTCGCTGCATGATCCCATCAATCCCACCCTGGCTGATCTCCACCCCTTGCAGGTTGAGAAGCGCTAATTGGGTGCGCTGGTAACTCATGTGCTGTTCCTGCCGATAGTATACGACTGTCGCTTCAAGACGTGCGCCAAAGGTACGTTCCATTTCCAGTCCATTGGGTGGCGCTTCTACCTGTACTTGCCCACACTCTGAACAAGTCGTCTCGTACTGCCTTACCTCGATCACCTGAGCTTTGGCTTCTGGCAGTTCAGTGATCTGGTTCACTTTTACTAAACGGCCTTCCTCAGCCCTCAGATCAGCGCAGCATTTACAGCAACTTTGCACGCGTAGATCGACCACTTCATCTGGCTGTGCCACCAATTTGCGCTCGTGTTTCTCATGCCCTTTTGGAGGACCATGTCGGTGTCTTGTTTTTCCTTTTGGCTGGTTGCTCTTCTGATCTTTTGAGGGGGGTTGTGATGAGTTCTTCGATGATGTCGGCGGTTTTTGATTGCTATCAAACTTCATCTTCAGTGCTTCATAGTCCGCTTTCAATTTCAAGAACGCGTCCCTGAGCTCTGCTAATTGTGCTGCTTGCAGGAGTATCAGCTCTACCAATTCTTGCTTACTTAGTTGTTCCAGCTCTTCTTGCTTCATCGTCTGTAAATTTTAACAGACCTATCCAATTTTTAAAACCCCCCAGTAAAAACTGGTGAGTAGATACCAAATTTCAGTAGAATTAAATTGCGAAGTTTTCCTGAATAACAACTAAATTTAATTTTTCGGTGAACTCGTTTTTTGTTTCTCATCATCGTAGTCCTTCACTGCAGTCATTCGGGGAAATTTCCAGAATTGTTTAATGTTTTGGTTCGTTCTGACAAGGCGGCGATGACCCGGGCGTCCTGATTTGGTCGCTTGCACTTTTATGTGCATGACCTCCGGAGAGCCAATAGCGAAACCGGCCAGCATCATTTTTGATGTT
>WOUT01000010.1 GCA_009773005.1 Chloroflexota bacterium
CCTAATTATATAGAACATTTGTTCATTGTCAAGACTTGGCCAGCTTTTGTTGGCCAGCTTTACAGCGAAAGAGCCTCAGTTTGTAAAATATTTTTGGACTAAAGTAATAAAGGGTTCGGAAGGAACAGGCATGAAGATGCTTAAAAAGTCGTCTCTATTTGCAATTTGATGCCTATATGCATTTTGGTAAAGTTTTAAATTGGTGAAAAAAGCTTCATCGCCAAGAAGCTGCCTGACCTCGTGCAAGAACATAGCTCCACGAAGATAAACCGCATTAATATAAGTCCTGAGATTCGATTGATCATATATGGTCATTCCCAAATTTCCTTCTGGTTTATAGGTCGCAACCCGATACTCCCACCACCAATCGGTCAATTCCGGGTGAAATGCTTCTAGATAAAGGTATTCGCTATAAGTTGCGAGAGATTCATCCAGCCAAGGCTCGAGGGCTTGATCGTTTCCTGTAATTCCATACCACCATTGATGTGCGGTCTCATGTACAGATAGCAGTGTCAGGTAATTTTTCAATGACTTTGAAAACGTTTTGAAATAATCTTGGCTTAGAAAATAGAGACCATCATATTCCATTCCATCCGGAAAATCACTCTCGACGATTGTCATGGTACCGTGCGGATAAGATACGCCAAACAAGTCTGAAAAAAGAAGGATGGCGTTTCCGGTAATTTCAATTGCTGCCCAACCGCTATCTTCATCTTCTTTAAAATATACCCTTGAATGACCGTGTCGCCAAATTGTTTTGATAGAATCTTGTACTCATCACTTATAGAAAGGCTGATATTCCTGGCGTCATACACAGACACCTGGTAATTATTCAAATTAGGTACAACCGTTGCGTTGGCTGCAATGATTAGGTCTTCGGGTCCTTGAACAATAAGAACAAGGTCAAAATTAGCTCGGTTATAGACCAGATATTCGCCGATCTTGGCTGGCTGATGGATCATCCAAACTTCCTCTTCTGTATATGGCGGGAAAAACGGATACCAATCCGAGAGGTTCGTTTGTTTGGCGGTATATCCTAATACCCCCTGCGTGGGAGGAAGGTTAAGGCGATATTGAATATTCAGATCTATGAAATCGCCCGTAGGCAGAGGATCTTCAAGTTCAATTGTCAATACAATTCCGTCGAGCAGAATTTCCTTCAGAGTGGATTTACCAGTCAGCTTAATGGATTCCAATTGAAATACACCGGTATTCTGGTTGGGGGGTACGACCATTTTTAGCTCTGGTAAATTCATACTTGAATTGTTCCAATATCGCACGGTTTGATCGACTTTGACTTGATGCTTGATATAATCAACTATTGTTATAAACGAGTAGCCGGTCAATCTCTTTTCTTGACCCCCGATATTTTTTATTGGTTCGTATGTTGGGGTTAATGTCGGCGCTTCTGATGAATTGTTCGTGGAATATACTGCCTGTGGCGTTTCTTGTGTAGCAGTCTGGGTCACAATTGGTGTCTTGTTCGTTGGCGGAAGAGTGCAACCACCGTTTGTTAAAAAAAGAAAAAGAACAAATACCATCAAGGCTACGCGCAGTTGCAGTTTTTCATTGTTCTGTTTCATCAATCGAGTACCTTATGGATATTGTAAATTCTTATTTCATCAATGATTAATCATACCTCACCCTCATTTTTTATTGGTAATATCCCCATCACCGGTAGACTGATCCTTGCCCCCATGGATGGGTACACCGATTCCCCTTTCCGTTCTATTGCACGAAAATTCGGTTCTTCGTATTGCGTCTCGGAATTCATCAATGGCATCGATATCGCTCACGGTCATCCACACTTATCCAACAAACTAACATTTTCAGATTGTGAGCGCCCTTTTGCGTTTCAAATTTTTGACGATTCTCCAGACCGCATGTTGAATGCCGCCAGAATTTTGCAGAGACGGGTTCCTGACTTTATTGATCTCAACATGGGTTGCTCGGCGCGAAATGTTTCAAATCGGGGAGCCGGTGCCGGTTTGCTAAAAGACCCCAAAAAAATTGGTCGAATTGTTGAAAGCATCGTCAAAGCGCTTGACATCCCGATCACAGCCAAGATCAGATTAGGTTGGGACGAAACCACTTTAAATTATATAGAAGTGTCGCGAATCCTTCAGGAAAGCGGCGCAAGTCTGATTTCTGTTCACGCTCGTACCCGCAGACAGGAATATTCAGGGTCAGCCAATTGGTCAGCGATAGGTGAAATAAAAAACTCGGTCCACATTCCTGTTATCGGAAATGGCGATGTGAAAAGCGTCGAAGATGCCAAACATATGATGTCTCAAACCGGCTGCGATGCGGTGATGATTGGCAGGGCCGCCATAGGGAACCCCTGGATTTTTGCTGGAACACAACGCGATGAACAAACTGAAGAGGAACGATTTCGTGTGCTCCAGGAACATGTAGACGCAATGGTCAATGAGTATGGGTCAAAAATTGGGGTAGTCCTGTTTCGAAAGCATCTCACCCGTTATTTATCAGGTTATCTGGTTACCTCGGAAATCCGGCAAGAAATCTATTCGATTGAAGATCGAGAACAATTACTGGATAATGTTAGGTACCGTCTTTCATTAACAAAACTATAAATTAAGGAGAATTCAGTGGATAAATTGAATTGGATAAACGAAGTCCCTTTTGCAATCACAGTTTGTGATAAAGAAGGCATTATTCTTGAAATGAATGAAAAGTCAGCCTTAACTTTTGCAAAAGATGGTGGTATGAAACTTCTAAATACATCCATGTTGGAATGCCACCCCGAACAGGCACGCATGAAAATATTGGAAATGCTCGCATCCGAATCTGTGAATGTTTACACGATCGAAAAAAACGGGATCAAGAAATTGATCTACCAATGCCCATGGTACGACAACGGACATTATGGAGGCTTGGTCGAGCTATCCCTTGAAATCCCAATAGATATGCCTCATTTCGTAAGAGGTTAAAGTGATCTACCATATTACAACTCATTCTTTTTGGGAAAAAGCAATCCAGACGAGTTTTTACCTGCCTGAGGATTTCAAAAAGGAAGGGTTTATTCACTGTTCGAGTAAGGATCAGATCATCAGAGTGGCAAACCGATTCTATCGTGGACAATCTGATTTGGTCTTACTCGCCATCGACCCCGAGAAAGTCAACGCAGAAATTGTTTATGAAAATCTTGAACGCGGTGAAGAATTCTTCCCGCATATTTACGGTCGCCTGGATGTCACTGCTGTTGAAGGCTTAGCCGTTCTAACGATAGATGCATCCGGAAGTTTTGGGTTTCCAAAGGTCTGGTCTAAACCTTCTTCTTCTCAATGAATCCATGTATGCATAATTCAGTATTAATAATAGTATTCCGATGCTTAAAATCTAATTGTGAGGTAAAAGATGGATCAAGAAAATGTGAAATATGAAGAATTCCGGGTCGATGGCGAAGCATTAATCACAAAGATCAAGGAAATTATTCACGAAGGCAATGTCAGACGAATCATCATCAAGGATGACAGGGGAACAACCTATATCGAAGTTCCTTTGACATTTGGTGTAGTAGGAGCTCTTCTCCTTCCTGTCTGGGCTGCCATTGGAGCAATTGCTGCGCTTGCAGCCAACTTTACAATCGTCGTCGAAAAGACAGATAGATAAATTAGACGAGAACCGTTCTTTGTCTGGTAAAATTAGAAGGTTCGTCCCTGTAGCGCAATGGATAGCGTACCGGCCTCCGAAGCCGTAGGTGAGGGTTCGAGTCCCTCCAGGGACATTACGGGCTCCCGTTTCTGGGGGTCTTTTCTTATAAACTTCTAATTTTTTGTTAATTCCTTATCGATTTCAGACTGTTAAAATAAGTTTGATTTATGAATACAAGGAGAAAAAATGTATTTAGGTGGATATGGATTGTATATTCTTTTTAGTCTACCCGCGTTATTGTTTGGGTTGTGGGCGCAGTTAAAAGTAAAATCAGCATTTGCCAGGTACTCAAAAGTAGGTACAACCACAGGTTTAACTGGCGCAGAGGTTGCCCGCAGAATGCTTGACCAAAATGGACTCAACGGGATCAATATCGGAGAAACCAGGGGAGCATTAAGCGACCATTATGATCCGGCTTCTAAAACTCTCCGTCTTAGCTCAGGTGTTTTTCACAGTTCAAGTGTGGCGGCGGCTGGTGTTGCCGCGCACGAGAGTGGACACGCAATTCAGGATCTGGAAAAATACAGCCCCCTCAAGATTAGATCCATAATGGTTCCGACCGTGCAACTCGGCAGTTGGTTAGGACCGATTGTTTTTATGATCGGTATGTTCATGGCTTCTCAAACAGGAACTACCATCGCCTGGATAGGTCTATTTTTATTTTCCGCCACAGCCATCTTTGCATTGATCACACTTCCAGTCGAGATTGACGCAAGCAATCGCGCAAAAGCGTGGTTATCCGATTCAGGGATTATCTATTCAAGTGAGGTCGTTGGAATTAACAAAGTCCTTGATGCGGCTGCACTCACCTATATTGCTGGAGCAGTTCAAGCGATAACTACTGTCCTCTATTATGCATTTCTCCTGACAGGTCGATCAAGAAGGGACTAACATCCAAAATGAAAAGAGACCTGCGAAACAATTCGTAAGTCTCTTTTTTTTAACTGTTTGCAAGACTTCGTCTCAGAGAATCCTTCATTTCCAAGGCTTTTACGGCTCCTTCAGCAGTACATGTTAAAGGATTGTCAACCATATAAACGGGTATACCAATGGAACGGGTTAGAAATTTATCCATTCCCCTCAGTAATGATCCCCCACCGCACATCGCAGCGCCACGGTCGATAATGTCAGAAACGAGTTCAGGAGGAGTTTTTTCAAGCACTTTTTTAATCACCTTGACCAAATCCGCTAAAGGTTCCTGAACCGCTTCAACAATATCATCCGTAGTCAAAACGACCGGTCTCGGAAGACTGGTTACCTGGTCTTGTCCTTGCACTTCCAATGAGAGTTGTTGATCTTGTGGAATTGCCGCCCCAATCTTAATTTTCACTTGTTCTGCAGTCGGTTGCCCGATGATAACTCCAAATCGTTTGCGTACATAATTAACAATGGCTTCATCAAGTTCAATTCCACCAGTTCTCGCTGAATCGCCAGATACTATGCCATTCAAGCTGATAATTGCCATTTGATTGACCCCACCGCCAAGGCAAATCACCATATTACCTGATGGCGTAGCAATTGGCAGGTCCACCCCAAGCGCAGCAGCGAGGGGTTGCGGCACCAGATAGACTTCCCGGCTACCTGCGCCAATTCCAGCTTCATGAACAGCTCGCCCCTCAACGCTAGTTACACCAAAAGGTACCGTAATCATCATCCGTGGGCGAAATATTCGCATAGGGCCACATACTTTTTTGGTTAAATACCCAAGCAGGGTTTCAGTTACCTCATATTCAGCAATTACACCATGACGGAGTGGCCTAACCACTTCGATTGAATCAGGAACACGTCCTTCCATATCTTTGGCGGCTTGTCCCCATTCAACCATTTTATCTTCGTCAATGACAATCGCCACCACAGTAGGTTCTTGCAAAAGAATCTGAGTTCCTTCGGCAAATATAATATTTGTCGTCCCAAGGTCAATTCCTAAATCCCGGGTTAAACCTGGCATATTCTATACATCCTTAAATCAGATCTTTATTTTTAAAATCGGCACGATATTTCTTAACTGCCTGCAAACGAAGATTAGATTTTTTCAGTGCAGACATCATAAGCATATAGCGGTCTTTATCTTCTGTCATCATTTCTTTGAGACGTTCTTCAGCTTTTTGTCGCGCAAGCATCGCGCGTTGAACGTCGATTTCTTCAACATTTTCAGCCGCATCAGCCAATACAGTAACTTGATCTGGTTGAACTTCAGCAACTCCTCCAGCAACGGTGAAGTGTTCTTCGTTTCCACCAGCTTTCACCGTGATAATTCCAAAGTTAAGGACGCTTAACACTGGAGAATGGTGAGGTAATATTCCCATCTGCCCGGCTGCCCCAGGCAAGACAACCATATCTACATCTCCCTGATATACAATGCGGTCTTGAGAAACGATCTCACATCTAATGGTCATCTACTACCTCATTGTGCCAGTTTTCTGGCTTTAACAATCGCATCCTCAATAGAGCCAACCAAATTGAAGGCTTGCTCTGGAAGTGCATCACATTTACCCTCAAGAATTTCTTTGAAACTCCTTATTGTATCGCGAAGTGTAACATAAGTACCCGGGATGCTGGTAAATTGTTCCGCTACATACATCGGTTGTGAGAAGAACCGTTCGATTTTTCTCGCTCTAGAAACTGTCACTTTATCATCTTC
The DNA here is from genome assembly GCA_009773005.1 of Chloroflexota bacterium. GTDB lineage: Bacteria > Chloroflexota > Anaerolineae > Anaerolineales > Anaerolineaceae > UBA6107. The sequence continues at coordinate 6,317 of WOUT01000010.1, forward strand.
GCTTAATTCGTCAATGCCTAGAATTGCAATAATATCTTGCAGGTCTTTGTAGCGTTGTAGAATACGTTGCACTTCGCGCGCTGTGTTGTAATGGTCTTCACCAACAATTTTTGGGTCCAAAATTCGTGAAGTGGATACTAAAGGATCTACTGCGGGGTAAATGCCTTTTTCTGAAATTGCACGGTCAAGTGCAATGGTTGCATCCAAATGTGTAAATGTGGCAACCGGAGCCGGGTCAGAGTAATCATCGGCCGGAACGTATACCGCTTGCATCGACGTGATCGAACCATGCCGCGTTGAGGTAATTCGCTCCTGTAGTTCACCCATTTCAGATGCCAAGGTCGGTTGGTATCCAACGGCTGAAGGCATACGTCCTAACAAAGCGGATACTTCAGAACCAGACATCGTAAACCGGAAGATATTATCAATAAACAAAAGAACGTCCATCCCCTGATCACGGAAATATTCTGCCATTGCGAGCGCAGTTAAAGCTACGCGGAGTCGCACACCCGAGGTTTCATTCATCTGACCAAAAACCATAACAGTATCTTTCATAACCCCCGATTCAAGCATCTCACGATAAAGCTGTGTGCCCTCTCTAGTCCGTTCACCGACACCTGCAAATACTGATTTACCCTTGTGAACTGTTGCGATCGAGCGGATTAGTTCCTGTATGATGATAGTTTTACCAACTCCAGCACCCCCAAAAATACCTGTTTTACCGCCTTTAGTAAATGGTGCAATCAAATCGATAACTTTTAAACCGGTTTCAAACACTTCAACGCGTGTTGATTGTTCATCAAATGACGGCGCAGCTCTATGAATCGGGTAAAAGACAGTGGTGTCAACCGGTCCGCGATTATCAACAGGTTCACCCAGAACATTCAAAACCCGACCGAGCGTTCCTGGGCCAACTGGAACGGTTATAGGGCTTTTTGTTCTTACCGCAGGCGTACCGCGTTGAACCCCATCTGTTGAGTTCATGGATACACAGCGAGCAACCCCACCTTCCAATAATTTTTGAACTTCAAGAACAATCTCAGTCTCTGGAGAACTTTGAACTTTTAAAGCTTCATATATAAACGGTGTATCACCGGATGAAAACTCAACATCAACAACACTCCCCTGAATTTGGGTGATCCGGCCTGCAGATTCTGTCATCTTTGATACCTCCAAAATATTGATCAACGACCAGACTGGGTCTGAGCGGCAGCGCCACCAACGATATCAAGCATATCATTTGTAATACTTTGCTGCCTTGCCTTGTTATATTCCAATTGAAGTAAACCAACCAACTCATTTGCATTTTCGGTTGCGTTTGACATCGCAATCATCCTGGCGGCGTGTTCAGACGCTTGTGAAGACAGAACTGATTGATAGATCTGCATCGCGGTAAATCGTGGAATTATTTCATCCAGGAGCTCTTTTTGATCTGGCTCATATGTAAAGACCGAACTCCCATTTTTATGCGTTGCATTAAAACCTTTCCCCGAAAAATCAACTTCCAGGGGTAATATTTTTCGAACCATTGTTTCTTGCTTTGTCATAGTATGAAAATTAGTATAAGAAAGATAAAGCTGATCATGCCCTTCATTCAAAAAATCATCAATAACCAACCTGTTGATCGGAGAAATTTCGATAAAATTGGCGGGATTTTTTAACTCAGAGAACTCAGCAATCACATTCGCTTTTTTTCTTAAAAGTAAGTCTCTGCCCTTTTTGCCCACGCAAATATAATCAACCGGTTGTGAAAACTGATCAAAATACATTAAAGTATTGCGCAATACATTTACGTTATAAGATCCAGCCAAACCTCGATCGCCTGAAATCAAAATAACCAAGATTTTGCGAACTTCAAGGCGTTCATTTAGAAGCGGATGCAAATTATTGTGGCCTGGCTGCCGTGCGAGATGTAGTAAAACTTTCCACGCCTTCTCTGAATACGAACGTGATGCCTGATTGGCTTGTACTGCTTTTCTGACTTTGCTCGCACTTACAGTCTCTAAAGCACGAGTGACCTGTGCTAAAGACTTGATGCTTTTTATGCGCAGCCGCATTTCTCGAATAGATGCCATGTATTATTATCCGTTTAGAAGATTAATTCCAAGAAGCAGTAAATAACTCCATTGCTTCTTTTAATTGAGTTTCAGTTTCAGGGTTGATCTTCTTCTCTCGAAAAATTGATTTTTCAACATCCGGGTACGATGTCTCAAAGAATCGCAATAGATCAGTCTGCCAGATCTTAATTTTTTCCAATGGAACTGAGTCAGCAAAACCGTTTATTCCGGCATAAAGAACCAACACCTGATTCTCTAGTGTGACTGGTTCATACTGCGGCTGTTTTAATATTTCCTGCAACCGCAGACCGCGGTTTAATTGTCCAAGAGTGGCTTTGTCCAAATCCGAGCCGAATTGTGCAAAAGCCGCCAATTCGCGGAAGTTCGCCATGTCCAGTCTTAAACGACCCGCTACTTGTTTCATTGCCTTTGTTTGAGCGGCTCCACCAACACGAGAAACCGAGATGCCCACATTCACTGCTGGTCGAATACCGGCATTAAACAGGCTGCCTTCCAGGTAAATCTGACCATCTGTGATCGATATCACGTTTGTAGGAATGTATGCAGAAACATCGCCCAATAAAGTTTCGATGATTGGTAAAGCCGTGAGAGTTCCTCCGCTGCCATGAACCTTCACGATCTTTTTCTTGTCTTTGTCCGGTAAGGTTTTCAACTTTTCATGTGCGTAGTGCATCGACATTGGTCCGCCAAAAATCTCTTCTGCTTTTAAATTTTTACGTTCAATTGTGTGTTTATCGAAATCTGTTGGAACAATTGCATACTCATTCGCCATATTAGCTGCTCTCTCCAACAAACGAGAATGCAGATAAAATACATCACCCGGATAAGCTTCGCGACCCGGGGGGCGCCGCAGCAAGAGTGAAAGCTGACGGTAAGCCCAGGCGTGTTTTGAAAGATCATCATAAACGACGAGCGCATCAAACCCTCGCTGCATAAAATCTTCTCCAATCGCGCATCCGGCATACGGTGCAATATATAACATCGCTGCAGCTTCGTCGGCTGAAGCTGAGACGACTATTGTATGCTCCATTGCTCCGTAATGTTCAAGCAGCGCAACCGTTCGTGCAACTGCTGCTTTTTTCTGACCGATTGCCACATAGATACAAATCAAGTCCTTGTCTTTTTGATTGATGATCGTATCAATCGCAATCGCGGTTTTCCCGGTCTGGCGGTCTCCAATGATCAATTCACGCTGTCCTCGTCCTACAGGAATCATTGCATCTATGGACTTAATCCCGGTTTGGACAGGAGTGTCTACGTCTCTTCGTTCAATCACTCCTGGGGCAATTCGCTCAAGGGGTTGAAAGCGAGAGGTTTTAATCTCACCCTTTCCATCGATCGGTTCACCGAGTGCATTAACGACTCGACCGATCAGCCTTTCTCCTACCGGAACAGACGCGATACGTCCCGTTGTTTCAACTTTCATTCCCTCGTAAACAGAGGAATAATCTCCCAATATAATAATTCCGACTCGGTTCTTTTCCAGGTTGAATGCAATTCCCATTGTTCCGTTTTCAAATTGAACCAACTCCTGGGATCGGACACCTGTTAAACCGTCAACTTGTGCAATACCATCGCCAGCTTCAAATACTATGCCTATATTTCGCACTTGATAATGCATTTCAAATGAATCGATCCGATTGGTCAAACCTTCGGTATATTGTTTAAGAGATTCTGCCATTAATCCTCCGGAGCAGTTTTTTTCTTTTTCACAAGACAGATACCAATTTTACATCATTACTTGGCTAAAACACGAAACCTACTTCACATGCATTTCTCAGCATCCAATATTGCCTGAGCAGCAAGATTTTTGTCATGTTTACTTGCAATCATGAAAAATATTGCAATGCCAATCTGATCCTTGTCTCCAAATCGTGGTCTGCGTCTTTGGGGATCATTTGGATCGCTGCCTGGGCTTCAACGATACTATACCCAAGACTTGTTAATGCAGCGATTACATCCGCATCTATATCTTTAATATATGTTGTCGGCGAAAACGGACCTTTCTTAACTTTCCCTTGAAGTTGAAGAATTATGCTCTGCGCAGTTTTCTTCCCAACACCTGTTACGCGGCTGAATATTTCGGATTGCTCCTGGATAACAGCATTCGCAATCATTTCCATCGAGAGTGTCGAAATAATGGCTAGCGCAGTACGAGGTCCAACTCCATTGGCTCCCAAGAGCATGGTAAACATATCTCTTTCTTCAACTGTTTCAAAGCCATAAAGGACTAGTGCGTCTTCTCTCACTACGAGGTATGTATGAAGAGCGAGAATTTTATGGGGCTCGACATTCTTGCAGACGAGGGTTGGAACAAAAACTCGAAATCCCATTCCTCCAGTCGTAATAATCAGACTGTCTTCAAGCACTTGAGAAACGTTACCTTCAATTGAAGCAATCATTTCTAACTCTTTTCAACTAATCTTTCGGTGCTGGTTATAAATCTCATACAAAATTATTGAAGACGCGACTGAAAGGTTAAGTGAGTCGGACTTGCCTTCCATCGGAATTGCAACGATCGAATGACAAATTTGGGCTAAAGCATCTGGCAACCCTTCACGTTCACTTCCCATGAGTAGAATCAAATTCCTAGGATAATTGAAATTTTCATAATCGCGTTCCGCTGAATCTGAAGTGCCAACCACAATCACATTTTTTTGCCGCACCCACTTTTCAAATGATATTAAATCCGTTTTAATGATCTTTTTCGCGAAAATCGCACCCATACTAGCGCGGATTGCAGAGGGATCGAAGGGATCAGTACACTGGTCGATCAGGATGACGCCTTCGCCGCCCATCCCATCCAATGTCCGAATGATCGTTCCCAGATTTCCTGGGTCGGACACCTCATAAAGCGCAATCCAGACTCCGCCTAGCGTCCCACTAATTTCCTCAAGAGAATGCCAATTTTGCCGTACAATTGCTGCCAATCCTTGTGGACCATCTTTTGTTGATAACGATTCAAATACTTCGGTAGAAACTTCAACCAGAGGAATTCCCTTGCTTTCAGCATCTTTTACCGCTTTTTTTGCATTTTCGTTTCTTAAGAGTTCCCTGGCAACAATCAAGTCTGTGATATTCTTTGATTCTTCCAATGCCTCAATTACGATTCGCGTACCTTCAACTAAGAACATACCGGTTTCGTTACGATATTTTCTATTTTTCAGTTTTCGAAAATATTTAATTTGTGGATTTGCAATACTTGTGATCATCGGTCTAATTTCCTGCAATGCGGTTTCTATAACCGTTAGCATGAATATGACAGATCGCTATCGCTAACGCATCCGCAGCATCATCAGGTTTTGGTAACTCATCAAGCTTTAATATTGTTTTAACCATAAACTGAACTTGTTTTTTTTCTGCCGCGCCATAACCGGTAACAGCCTGTTTGACTTCCTGGGGAGAGTATTCAGCTAATTCAATTCCAGCATTTGCAAGTGCAAGCAGAATTACACCACGGGCTTGCCCAACTGCGATTGCGCTCGTTACGTTCTTTTGAAAAAATAATTTCTCCACCGCTCCGGCGTGAGGTTGGTGGAGAACAATTATCCGATTTATTTCATTGTAAATAATCTGTAACCGTTTTTCAGATGTTGCCTCTTTGTTTGTTTTAATCACACCATAATCAACAGCGTGAAGTAAACCCTGTCCGTCTTCTTCAACAATTCCAAATCCAATTGTTTCTGTGCCCGGGTCTACCCCTATTGCCAGCATATCTATCTACTACTCAGATTCCATTGCCGCCATTGCTTCATCAGAAATTTTCAAATTGGAATATACATTTTGGACATCATCCAATTCTTCCAATCCCTCAATTGTTCGCATAACTTGCAGGGTGTCCTCAACTCCTAATTCCATTTCCTGGTTGGGAATCATTCTCAATCCTGCTTCTTCAGGGACAATGTTAGCAGCCCGGAAACGATCACTTAATGTCTTAAATGCCTCGACAGGAGCAACAACATCAATTTCCTCCTCATCCTGGGTTACGTCATCAGCGCCGCCTTCAACCGCGAGTTCGAATATTTTATCAAAATTGTATTTACTTGCAGGAAAAGCAAAAGTCGCAGCTCGTTTGAATTGCCAAGCCACAGAACCCAACTCACCTAAATTCCCTCCGGATCTCGTTAGCAAATGCCGTACTTCTGCAACAGTCCGGTTCCTGTTCTCGGTTACACAATCAACGATAACAGCAACCCCATTGGGCGCGTAACCCTCATACATTACTTCTTCGTAGACTTCGCCTTCTTTCCCTTCGCCTATTGCTCGCTTTAGTGCACGGTCAATATTGTCTTTTGGCATGCTTTGAGCTCTTGCTTTATCAATTGCCAACCGCAACCGAAAATTGGAATCTGGATCAGCCCCCCCTTCACGCGCTGACATTACAATTTCCCGCGTCAGTCTGGTAAAAACCTGTCCACGCTTGGCATCTGCAGCGCCCTTTTTTCTTTTAATCGTAGCCCACTTGGAATGCCCGGACATATATTCTCCTTAAGAGATGTAAATTGTGATTTTCAGAAATTATACCATGCAATAAAACCCCCACTCCTGTTTCCTTTTCCCAACAATCTGAATCAATTTATTTAAAAACCACCCACTTTTCAATTCTGAAAGGTGGCAATAATATTACTATTAGATACTTGTAATGTTGTGGAAAGTATTTTATGATGCTAGTATATGATATTTGTAAAACTATTGTCGCTGCTAGTAATTTTATTAAGCTCATTCGGTCAGTTTTCCGGGGGGGGGCAACAAGCTATTCCAGTTACCGGAACTGTTGAAACGTACAGTAATTCAACACTAAGAACAATATTACCTCTGGATGTTTTTTCTCTTTCCGTAGTCAATCGCAATGCCAAACAAGTTGTTGGAGTTTATATTTCTGACTTATTTGCATATCCCGTTCTTCAACAACCTAACGGTAAACCTGCTTATGTATCATCAGAAAATAACATAGTGACTCAATTTTCTGTAACGAAAAAATTTGGCTCAACCGGATTGATCGCCCACAACTATCTTGCAGGCGCATTGTTCAGCGAAATAAACCAAAATCAGGAAATCGTTATTATCTATGGTGATGGAAGTCAGGTAAACTATACAGTCACCGAGGTGAGGAAGTACCAGGCTCTCTCTCCCACAAGCCCTTACTCATCATTTATCAATCTGGATGATCCAGATCGAACCATATCATATAAAGAGCTATTTTATGAGACTTATGCACTTGAAGGGAAACTGATACTCCAAACCTGCATAGCCAAAGGGAATTCAGATTCCTGGGGCAGGCTTTTTATTATCGCGGAAATTCCCGACGTAGATCCATCTTAATAACGCATTTAACTTAGACGTTTCGGTTTCCGCCTAGTATGGTCGCGCAACAAGGATGAGGCGGTGTGTATTAGAGTCAGCCGGCCAACAAGTAACAAGAGTCAACCTGACATCTTTTGATTTTCCCAACCATTTTGCGTTTTCCAATCGAACTTCTGCCTTTTGCCAGCGCTCGGGAAGGATCATTCTATTTGCAATGATGAACGTGAATTTTTCCCCCTGCGAATAAACACTTATCAAATCACCTTCCTTCAAATCAACCAATTTTCCAAAGACCTCGCCAAACTCATTGTGGTGACCATTGATGACAGTATTCCCTTTTTGTCCAAGTGGCGCAGAATTGGGTTGCCAGGCAGCCGAATATTCAGAAGGCGCAACCCATTGGCCAAAGGTTTCTCCTTCTACCTTCGTATAATTGAAATCAGACACGACAACTGGCGCCACCAGTTTGATCGCTGGAATTTCGATCCTGTCTGGGATCATTGGAGACTCGAGTTTTGGATCAACCGAAGAATGGATGTAATAAGAAAATTTACTTAAGTCATTAGTGTTCAATATTTCTCCATTACCTATTGGCTGAACACTAACTGATGTAGAACTACTCACTATTATTTCTTGTATGCCAATTTTTTCGATATATCGGAATGTACCCTTTGTGGAAATCAATTCATTTTTTCTGAGAGTAAAAATATTTCCACCAATCCCCAAAGCGATTAGCAAAACTCCAAAAACGATAAATAAAAGATTGCGTTTAGATCTGATTTTTTTCATCATAAAAGGAGTATAAATCATTCTCGGGCACGTTTCAATGAAACGTGCCCGAGATAATTGATTGCCTATTCTTTAATTTTTTTATCGAAACCTTGTAATACCAGCCCAAGCCCCAAAAGTGCAAAGCCATAGTTCATCATTAATCTTCCACTTTTATTTTGAGCGCCTGAAACCAAGTCTCCTAAGTCCACACCAGTGACCGGGATCAATATCTGACCGGATTGGGCAATTGGTTTTTGAAGAGTAGGAACCGGCGTTGAACCTGTAACTGGGATTAGTACTCTTATAACCGGTGTTTCTTGAGTTGGAATCGAAGTGCCCGTAGGATCTACATCTTTCGGTTTACAGAAATCATTCCCATTGGTTACTTGACTAATGGTTGCTAAAGTCGCACCAGGTAAAGTGTATGAAATTCTTACCACATGCGTGGCAGGGGTTGATGAGTAGAATACTACTGAGCTGCCTGCAGGCGCAACATCGGTACCACTGGCTACCGCAGCCGCAACGACAACAGCTTTTGCTGAAAAGAATTTCCCACCTAATGAACCGATCCCGGCTACAGAAGGATCAACTTCCCAATCAAAAGTAACATCAAACTCATTCGGGTTAGTTACGCTCCAATTCATTGATGTGACCAGGCAGACATAAGATACTGATAATGCATCAGGTGCAATAGCGGTTGCAGTTGCAGTCGTAGTGGCAGTAGCAGTAGCAGTCTCCGTTGCTGTAGCAGTAGCAGTTTCCGTTTCAGTTGCGGTTGCAGTTTTTGTTTCAGTTGCAGTTTCCGTTTCAGTTGCCGTCGCGGTTGCCGTGGAGGTCGGACAAGCTCCAAGTGAATCATCTTCGTGCCCAGCTCGCGGCGTCCCATTTTCGTAAAAATGACCAGCCGGTCCATATACAGCGTTGTAACCTATTGTAAGCGTCACAAACTGAGTTGTCCCGTCCTGTCCGGCAGCATGACAAATAGTTACTTTTCTATCATCATCCGTGGGAGTTGCAGTAGTAGTTGCCGCTGTAGTGGCAGTCGAAGTGAAAGTCGCAGTGGCAGTGGCAGTTGAAGTCACGGTATCGGTCGCGCAAGCACCGAGATAATCATCTTCATGCCCTGCTTTAGGCGTTCCGTTTTCGTTAAAATGACCGGCTTGTCCAAATGCGGCGTTGTAACTGATTGTTAGTGTCACGAATTGTGTTGTGCCGGCTCGACCCGCAGCATGACAAATCGTAACCTTATCGTCATTACCTGCCTGAGTTGGTTTTGCCATTAATGACAAAAGCGAACCGGAAATAATTAACGCAATTCCAAAAACATTAAGTCCTTTTGATAATATCTTCAAATTTAAAAATCTTTTAGCTGTCATGATGTTTTTCTCCAAGCCTAATAATAATTATATGATTTTATTTACCTTATTTATCATATTATACATTGTAATTGTTGAAAGTCAACTGCTCAATGATTGAATTCTGATTAAATCTGCGTAAAACTTTTAGTCACTTGTAACTCTATTGCGCAGTCCCCCAATACCCTCGATCTCGACTTCTACCGCATCCCCGACGGTTAACGGACCAATCCCTGCAGGTGTACCTGTGAAAACAATGTCCCCTGGTTCAAGGGTCATGATCGTTGATATGTAAGCAATGATTTGATTAACCGTAAAAACCATTTCTCTTGTCGAAGCCATTTGCCTGAGCTCACGGTTGACACGACAGGTGATCAATGTATCAGATGGATCCAGGTCTGTTTCAATCCAGGGTCCTATAGGACAAAAAGTATCAAATCCCTTGCCACGAGTCCATTGTCCATCAATATACTGCAAATCACGTGCGGTTACGTCATTGCCGATTGTATACCCGAAAATATGCTCGCTAGATTTTTCAACGGGGATCCACCTTCCGCGCTTTCCAATTACAATCACAAGCTCGGCTTCATGTTCCACGCGGTTACTTTGAATCGGAATTACAATTTCCTCGTTGGGTCCTATTATTGCAGACGGAGGTTTCAAAAATAAAAGCGGCGATTCGGGGATTTCGAATCCTTGCTCCTGGGCGTGTTCTGCATAATTACGTCCAACACAAATGATCTTTCCGGGAACGACTGGCGCTAATAACTTAACTCCATTCATAGGTATGCTTGCTTCAAGTCTGCGATACTCACCAAATAAGTTGCCGTCTATTAAACCAATTCGGTCGCCATTCAACCAGCCAACGTTTTCATTCTTTTCCTTGGTACTAAACCTGACAAATCGCATTTTCTTCAATCCACTTTCGATTTCAAACCGTCAATTAAGGTATAATATGCATCGAGGGCAGATAGCTCAGTTGGTTAGAGCGCTTCTCTTACACAGAAGAGGTACGCTTGGTGTAGTACTCAACCAGCACATGTGGGGGTACTTGAGCGCTTCTCTGTCAAAAACACCGCCATATCTGGTGGTCGCCCAAAACTCCAAAAACAGCCGTGAGCCTAATACTTCAAATCTAGAGCCTAAAAACCTGAGCCCTTCTCTAATGCGTTGAGCACTTCCCGAATTATAACAGGAGGTTAGTATGGCACGCAAAGAGTTGATCAATTTGAAAGATGCAATTGAGTTGTATATTCAGACATCTGAAGCCGAACTGAAGAGTTGGAAGACCATCTACGGCTATGAAGATGCATTGAAGTTGTTCCTGGGGTTTTGCGGTAATATCCCTCTTGAAGACTTGAACGAAGACCACATGCGATCGTTTGTCATCCACGAAGCGGCGCGCCGCAGGACAGTGAACGGCGAAGAGGTCGAATACTCCACAGAAACGATCTACAAGCGTTATAAGGTGGTTAAAACCCTAGTGCGCTGGCTGCATGAGAGAAAGTTCATCGACGAAGACATCTCACAATACACGCGGAACCCTAAGAGAGATGTAACGCTCCCGGAAGTCCTCTCAGAAGACCAAATCAAGAAGGTTTTCAGGTTACTCAAGGGGAGAGATTATCGGGATCAGGTGATTTTTGAAACCTTCCTCTATACAGGCATCCGCCTTGGCGAATTGGCTGAATTGAAGATAGATGATTTGAATTTTGAAACCGGTAGGATGAAGGTGTTCGGAAAAGGTCGCCGCTACGAAACGGTTCCGATGGGACCAATGTTGATGCGCGATTTGAAATCGTATATTGACCGCCATAGACAACCTGCGTTTCCGGCGGAACAAGCAGTTTTCCTCAACAAAACTGGTACCAAACTAGAGCAACGCGGAGTTCAAATGATGATCAAGCGCCTCTTGAAACAGGCGGGAGTAACGAAGAAAGTCGGCCCACATATTCTTCGCCATACCTTTGCCACGCATTACCTGCGACGCGGTGGATCGATTGAAGCGCTCAGAAAGATCCTGAGACATTCAAACATCCTCGTCACGGCGAAATATACGCATCTCATGGACGAGGATGTGGATAGCGATTATGTACGGATTGCGATAGAACGCCTCGGTAAAAGATAATCTACTTAATCGCCTTTGAATGTAAGCAAGTCTGGCTGGTTTCCACCTTTCTTGACAGACTTGCTTGCACGCTTATAGGTTACGTTGACCTGGTGTACAGGCGGCATATCTATCTTCTTGCCCTCTAACAACTCCTCTACCGTGAGGATTTGAAGTTTTGGATGGGTTTTCCCCATGGTGATGTGTAAATGCCGCCTGATGCCGCTTCTGACCGCATAGGCTTGGTTGGTTCTTGCATTGTCAGTAGAACACCGATTGCGGCGCCTTCTCTATCGATCACGCCATGCAAATCTCTCATATGAGCGGCGTTTGTATTCCCAGCTTTCACAGAGAAGATAACCTGCTTGGTTTCACCGCCATCTTGTTCATGGAAATACAAGCGTCCGTCAATACCTTTATCCGCGCCTTTCTTTTCCTCCACAGGTCTGGCACCAACCAATCCGAGTGCCCACCATTGGAATTGATAGGGGTCGCTTATAGCAAGAGCTTCTGCATCTCGTAAGGATGTTGGCTCTCCTATAACTTTGAACTTTGCGGCTGAGCCATAAGCATCTTTAAGGCGTTTTTTTATTAGTGTAATTGCTAAGTGGGTAATATCAACACCGATCCATTCTCTTTCAAGTTTCTGTGAAGCTTCGATACAAGTGCCACAACCAGCGAATGGATCAAGAACAATTTCTCCTGGATTAGAAGAAGCCTGAATTATGCGTTCAAGTAAAGCGAGAGGTTTTTGAGTTGGATACCCTAGACGTTCTGCGGCTTGTGCCCCAATAGGTGAAATGTCCCAGATAACATCCTGAACAGAATTTCCTTCAGCTACCATCAGATATCGTTTAAAACGTGGTACATGTCCAGCTGGAGGCCAATAAATAAACCCCGCTTTTTCCAGAACAGATAGCCGCTCTTGCACTGTCATCTCGGGGTACCCTTCTGGATGTTCAAACCATGGAGGTAATGCCCGATCGGGAGGAAGTTCCCAATGTCGTCCTTTTGGTGTAGGGTCAACACCTTTCCATGGCTGACCTGAGCTTCCTTTTCGAACTCCAGGCTCATCGAGGGAGATAATTTGGTACTTACCATAACTATCTTCTAATCGGTAGAAATCCTCCACATAGTCTTCGCCATATTTCTGATATACACGGTTCCATGTATAGTCAGCGGATTTTGAATAGAATAAGATAACATCATGAATTGGACCCCAACGTTTAGCCCTACCGTGTGCACCAGTTCGTCGCCAAATAATCTCGTTACGAAAGTTTACAGGACCGAACACAGCGTCTAATATCAATTTCAGATAATGGCTTGCAGTTGGATCGCAATGAAGATAAAGTGAACCTGTTGATTTAAGAACACGGTGTAGTTCTATTAACCGCTCTGACATCATTGCCAGATAAGCAAGCATATCAGTATCACCAAGCATCGAACGATATGCAATAAGTGCTTTACTTATCTTTTCTCCCCTTTCTACAACATCTTGATAAGCTGCAGCAGATGATTTGTCCCAAGTCCAAGTATCTTCAAAAGCTTGGAATTGTGCGGCGGATTGCTCTCCATTATGCTCCTTGAAAAGCATGTTGTAATTCGCCTTACTGTTAAAAGGTGGATCAAGATAGATTAGGTCGACGCTCTCGTCCTTGATATACCTTCTCAGTATGTCCAGGTTATCCCCGTAGTATAGACAGTTATCCATGCGGCTCTCCCTTGTGTGTTACTCTATTTTACACTTTTTCGCCGTGAGCAAGATCTGATTTCAGCGGCGGTGGTTGGTGGCGGCGATTGGTTTACAAGAAGAGTAAAATGCTTTAGAATTGAGGTCAACAGTTACATGCGCTCTTGAGCGCTTCTCCGTTTGCGAAAAGCTCATTTTTTGGACTAGATTTACCGTGGGATCGAAGTTTTCGCAGCTTTGTTTTTGTACTTTGGGCAGATAGCTCAGTTGGTTAGAGCGCTTCTCTTACACAGAAGAGGTCGCAGGTTCGAGTCCTGTTCCGCCCACTCACTAAACCACTTTCATAATAAAAAGTGGTCTTTTTTTTTAGAACCAATCCTTTCGAATAAAGATCGCGATCACAAAAGCACAGATCACTACAAACAACAAGATGATGCCAAAATAGGACAAGGGATGGTCAGCAAATGGTATTGAAACATTCATCCCAAAGTAGCTGGTAATGATTGTCGGTATGCTTAAAACAATCGTAACTGAGGCAAGGAATTTCATGACTACATTGAGGTTATTTGAAATGATCGATGCGAAAGCATCCATCATTGAGCTCAAAATATTTTCAGCGATGGCGATCATTTCAATCGCCTGCTGATTCTCCGTTAAGACATCCTCCAACAAATCTTCATCTTCCGGGAATTTATGAAAAAGTGGCGTCTTCTGCAATCTTTCCATCATCAACTCATTGGATTTAAGCGCCGTTTCAAAATAGACCAGACTTTTCTGATACTTTAATAGCTCAAGAACTTCGTTGTTGCGCATAGATGCCTGTAATTTGTCCTCAATCGTTTCTACAATGTTATTTATTTCTCGAAGATAAGAAAGAAATTTCGTTGCAGATAACAACAAAATTCGCAGCACAAATCGAATCCTTTTGGAAGTGGAAAATCCCTTTATTTTTGTTCTTAGCAGTTCTTCCAAAATGATGTTATTCCGTTTGCACACGGTGATGACCATATTTTCTGTAATGATTATCCCCAGTGGAATCGAGGTATACGGCACATCTAATTTGTCACCCTGAAAAAAAGGTATCTTGATCAAGATAAGAGTTGTGCCATCATCTTCTTTTTCCGTTCGAGGCCTTTCATCCAAATCAAGAGGATAGGTAATAAAATCCGCAGGAATGCCCAAATCACGTACGGTATCGATTTCATCAGAAGTCGGGTCGACCACGTTTACCCAACAGCCATCGGCGGGTTTGTTAACCTCAAGGATACCCGCACCTTCGTTCCCTTTATAAACAGTGATCATTGCAAACCTCCTGCGGTGGAATTGATTCCTGCTTATTTTACTCTTAGAATGAATTTTGGGGTCGAATTACTGTATAATTAGGTTACCGGGGATGACAGGCTTCGACGGGCGAGGCTGGTCCCGGACTGCGAGCCGAGAGGTACCGAACTCGTAAAATCAGTACAAAAAACAAGTGCCAATCGCACTAACTACGTAGCTCTTCCACTCGCCGCCTAGCGTCGAGTGCGAGCTCAAATGACGCCCTAAGAAGCGTCACGTCTTCCTGCCCCGCTCTTGAACCGGTGGCAGAGCGGGCGTAATAAAGTTCAAGTGCCGTGCAACACGTCGTGGGTTGTACGAAAGAGGGCTCTCGGGCTCTAACGACTGGCTAGTCTACGCTTTTGTTCATTTTACGCAGGCGAGCGACACAGAAAACGAACTACGCTTGTAGAGGTCCGCGGGTCTATTCGTTCGGACGCGGGTTCAATTCCCGCCATCTCCACTAAAATAAAACACACTTTGAGTGTGTTTTATTTTTCCACGATCAATCCTTTTAAATAGAAACTCTCCGGGAAGTTCAACGCCACCGGGTGATCCGGGGACTGCGACAACTGGTCAATGATCCGGCCATCCACCCCGGCATCCGCTGCCGCGCTGGTGATGATCTTCTGGAACAGGTCGCGCGATATCCCGCCCGAACAGGAAAACGTTACCAAAATGCCCCCTGGCCTCAATAACTTGAACGCCAGCAGATTGATGTCCTTGTAACCGCGGGCGGCTTTTTCGGCCTGAGAAACGGTTGGCGCAAATTTTGGCGGATCAAGGACGATCATATCAAAGGATTTTGCCTGATCTCGAAACAACCTCAGGAGCTTGAAAATATCCCCTTCGATGACTTCATTTCTGTTTTCGTCGAAGCCGTTCAATGCAATATTTTGTTTTAACTGCTCAAGCGCAGGTGCTGAGGAGTCCACCGAAACCACCGTTCTTGCACCGCCGGCCAGTGCGTTCAGGGTAAAGCCGCCGGTATAGCAAAAACAGTTCAGCACATCCTTATCTTTCACTAGTTCCTTAATTTTATTCCGGTTTCGCCGTTGATCGATGTAAAATCCCGTTTTTTGTCCTTCACAAACATCAACGCTGTATTTAACCCCGTTTTCAGTAATTACCAAGTTGCTTTTTAACGGTGTGCCTGAGACGATCCCGTCCCGCTCCTCAAGTTTTTCCAGGTTCCGTACATCTACGTCAGACCGTTCGTAGATTTGGTCAGGCTTCACTAGTTCTTCTAGGATACCAAAGATATCTTGTCGATGCCTCTCCGGGCCTGCCGAAAGAATTTGTGCCACCAATGTGTTGTTGTATTGATCAACGATCAATCCTGGAATTCCGTCCGCTTCACCAAAGACCAGTCGCAGCGCTGTGGTGTTTTCAGTTTTCCGGTAAATTGACCGCCGTTCAATGGAAGCTTTGATTCTGGCTTTTAAGAATTCCCGGTCAATTACTTCTGTGCTGTTCCAAGTCCACACCCTTGCCCTGATCTTTGAATCCGGGCTAAACGCCGCTTTGGCTATAAATTGTTTTTTGGAATCGAAAACAGAAGCAGTTTCTCCAACGGCCGGGTTGCCCAAAACGCTCGCGATGGCCGAGGCAAAAATCCACGGGTGTCGCAACAGGACAGATTTTTCCCGACCCGGATACAAAATGACTGCCGGCTCAACCATTGTTTTTTTCCAGTCGGGCGATCAACTCTTTTAATCCATTTTCATCAAGCCGGGCGACCCCCAGGCTGACGGCTTTGTCCAGTTTTAAGCCGGCATTTTCGCCGAGCACCAGGTAATCGGTTTTTTTACTCACACTGTCGGTTACTTTCCCGCCATTTTGTTCGATGAACTCCTTCGCCTCTTCGCGCGAAAGCGTTGGCAGCGTGCCGGTGATCACAAAAACCTTGCCGTCCAGGTACCATCTTTTGGAAGATCGTGAACCTTGATTTGCAGAGGGCCAGACTCCGAGACTCTTTAGTTTGTAAATGAGAGCCTGATTGCTGGGACGGGCAAACCAGTCCACGATGGCGTCCGCAGTATTCGGGCCAAACCCCTCAATTTGCTGCAGGCGAATCGTGGTCGTCTGGCTTAATTCCGCCAGGTCGTTAAAATTGTCAGCCAAGTCGGCAGCCGCCACCTCGCCCACTCCGCGAATCCCCAGCCCGATGATCAACCTGGACAGGGGTTGTTGTTTCGCCGCCCGAATAGCGTCGATCAGATTATCTGCCTTTTTCTCGGCAAACCCCTCCTGCATTAATAGGTCCTCTTTGGTAAGTCTGAACAGGTCAGCGACATCTTTTACCAATTCAGATTCTGCCAGTTGTTCCACGATCTTGATTCCCATTCCAACTATATCCATGGCTCCGCGCGAAACAAAATGTTCCAGGTTGCGGATCAACTGCGCCGGGCAGGACAAATTGACGCAATACCATGCCACTTCACCCGCAAGGTGCTCCACTTCCTGTCCGCACGACGGACATACTTTTGGCATTGCGTATGGTTTTTCAGCCCCGCTCCGGGTTTCTATGATCGGTCCGATCACGTACGGGATCACATCTCCCGCCCGTTTGATCAGTACCCGGTCTAGGATCCGAATGTCCTTCTCGGCAATGAAATCAAAATTATGTAATGTGGCCTGTTTGACGGTGACCCCGCCCACCTCAACCGGTTCAAAGATCGCATAAGGTGTCAATACGCCCGTCCTGCCGACATTAACCCCGATATCCTTCAGGATGGTGGTCACTTCCCGGGCAGGGTACTTAAGCGCAATCGCCCCCCGCGGATCTTTTCCTACAAACCCCAGTTCGTCTGCCACTCTCAGGTCGTTCAGCTTGATTACGAGCCCGTCGACCTCAAACGGGATCGCGTCCCTGCGCTCGACCCAAGCGTTGGTACGAGCCAGCACTTGTTCAAACGAATCAATAGGCTCGCAAAGATCACTCACCGGAAATCCGAATGCCTTCAGATAATTTAGTAACGCCCATTGGGTTGCCGGCATGGAGTCAGAACTTTGTACAATTGCATAAGTCAGAAACGTGAGTGGTCTTGCGCTGGTTAATATTGGGTCCAGTTGCCTGAGAGAACCCGCGGCGGTATTTCTCGGGTTCTGGTATGTCTTTTCACCATTTTCCTCCAAAGTTCGATTTAACTTTATGAAATCTTCACGCATAATAAAAACTTCGCCCCGTACTACCAATAAAGCCGGTGCCTCAGCGCCCGTGTGAAGTACCGGGATCTTGAGCGGAACCGATTTGATCGTGCGAATATTGGTGGTGATGTCTTCTCCAACTTCTCCATCACCGCGCGTAGCGCCCTGCACCAGGATCCCTTTTTCATATCTCAAAACAACAGTCAAGCCGTCGATTTTTGGCTCCAAAACATAACCGGAGGATGCGACTTTTGGGTCCAGTTTGACAATCCGTTCATACCAGGCGCTCAAATCGGCGGTGTTGAAGGCGTTTGCAAGCGATAAGATCGGCGCCGGGTGCTTCACTTTAACAAAGCGCTCCAAAGGGGCAGCTCCCGCTCGCTGGGTTGGTGAGCCTGAAGTTATCATGTGATGGTGGCGAGCTTCAAGTTCGTGCAACTTTTTCAGCATCATGTCATATTCGTAATCGCTGATCAGTGGCTTATTTAAAACATGATATTGATAATTATGGAAATTTATCTCGGTTTGAAGTCTTTTGATCTCGGAAATATCACCGTTTTCGTCCATTTTTAACCTTCTTTCAAGAGAAATTATAGCAGTGAAAAACAATCAGCCTTATAATAGAATGCAAGCTAAAAATAATTGTATAATCCTTCTTATCAATTTCTACGTAAATCATTTAATGACAATTAAATAGGAGGTCGAATGAAAATCATCGCATTTATCGGATCTGGTCTTCTTATCCTGTTTGGGGCGTTAATGGCGCTTGGCGCAACTGATCCACGTAATGGTCAAATAATATGGCTTCCGATTGGATTGGTCATGATAGGCGTCGGATTGGTGATCATCTTCTTCGCAGCCCGCCGAAAAGCTGTTGGTACTATAACCAACGTGACGCTCAATGTCGATTTACCTGGCAATGTCGCCATGGATGCGATGAAATGCAAATCCTGCGGTGGAGTTTTGTCAGCAGAAAATATCAGCATGGTTCAAGGCGCACCGATGGTCACCTGCCCATTTTGTCACACTGTTTACCAGCTAACCGAAGAACCAAAGTGGTAGTAGCAACTATTTTTTTGGGAGGGTAGAAATGAGATTTCTTAGATTTACCTGCTTATTTTTTATCTTTATTATGCTTGCGGGCAGTGTTTCGCCCGCATATGCTCAAGCCTACCGTTTTCAAGTCCCCGAACAAGCCGTGGTAGTAACAATTAATGTCGATGGCTCAATTGCCATAGATTACACGATGAAATTCCTGAATGGCCCGGGTGCGCACGCCATTGATATCGTCGATATCGGGCTGCCAAACTATGAATATGAACTCAGGTCAATCAGCGGCGAAATTAATGGTCAGCCGATCACCAAGATCACAAATTCTGATATTGTTTCCCCCGGAATTTCGCTTTACTTGCAATCCAACGAGATCCCTGCCGGGGAGGCAGGTACAGTTCACGCTTACATCACCGCTGTAAAAAAGGTGATCTACCCTGCCACTCAAACAGAATCTGAAGATTACGCAAGCCTGGTTTTCTCTCCAAATTGGTATGACAGCGCCTATAGTCATGGGAACACGAACTATCAGGTGACCATCCTGCTTCCACCGGGCGTCAAAGACGGAGAAGCCCGTTACTTTATCCCAGAGAATTGGCCTGGTAGTAACGAACCTGAATCCAGGATCATGGATGATGGCCGGATTTTTTATACCTGGGTATCTGACCAAGCTAACACTTATACACAGTATAAATTTGGCGCCAGTTTTCCATCCCGGTATCTAAATGAAGGAGTCGTGGTTAAAGAACCCTATGTCCCACCCTCCTCTTCGGGAAATAACGCAAGTTTTAATCTTGAAAGTCTCTGCCCATTCATTTTTTGTCTCGGATTTATTGGCTTTTTTGGATTGATTATTTATTCAGCCACTGTCGGAGCAAAAAAACGAAAAATGCAGTACCTTCCTCCAAAAATATCGATGGAGGGTCACGGCGTCAAGCGCGGATTGACCTCAGTCGAAGCTGGTGTGCTGATGGAACAACCTATGGATAAGATTTTCACAATGATCTTGTTCGGGTTGATGAAAAAGAATGCCGCCCAAGTGGTTACAAAAGAACCATTGGATATTAATCCTGCCACACCGCTGCCGACCGATCTTTACGGTTATGAGACTGACTTTTTAGCAGCCTTTACAGAAAAACAAGCTGCTCCGAGACGCAAGCTGCTGCAAACCATGATGGTTAATCTCATCAAAAGCGTCGGAGAAAAAATGAAAGGCTTCAGCCGCAAAGAGACACTTGCCTTTTATGTAGATATCATGAAACGGGCTTGGACACAGGTTGAACAAGCCAACACTCCAGAAGTCAAAGCCCAGGTTTACGAAGAAGTGATGGATTGGACCATGCTCGACAAGAAATATGACGACCGCACTCGCGATGTTTTCAGCGGACCAATGGTGGTGCCTGCTCCTTCCTGGTGGTGGCGGTATGATCCCACTTTTTCACGGTCAGTCCCTACCAGCACAATTTCAACTGGCGCTACACCGCCTCCGCTATCAACCTTAGGCGGTAGAAGCATCTCCATGCCTACCATGCCAGGCTCTGCATTTGCCGCTTCTGTTGTAAATAGCGTCTCTTCATTCTCCTCAAATGTACTTGGCGGACTTTCAGGCTTTACAAGCGGCGTCACCAATGTGACGAATCCCCCACCTCCTCCATCAACTTACAGGAGTTCCGGTGGCGGCTCGAGCGGCGGACGCTCTTGTGCATGTGCTTGCGCTTGTGCCGGCTGTGCCTGTGCTTGTGCTGGCGGCGGGAGATAATCGCATCATTAATATATGAATCTGCTTGATCAATTCTCAGCACTAAAGAAACCCGCACCAACAGTTGCTTTACCTGTTGCTGGTGTGTATCACTTTCTACGCGAATCTCCAGAAGAAAAATCTAGACTTCATCTCAGGGTTGATAAAGATGGCTCAGGGTTGCTAATCATTAATGCCAATCAGGTTTTCCAACTCAATCCGTCTGCTGCGGCGATGATGTTCTTCGCATTGAATGATATTCCGGTACAAACAGCGACCAACGCACTTCACAAATCTTTCAATGCGTCAAAATTTTCTATTGCCAATGATTATGCCGCAGTAAAAACTCAATTGGAAGCATTGGTGTCCAATGAAGCCTGTCCTATCTGTGAATTGGATATTGAAACCACCGCCCCGTTTTCCTCCACACCCTCCGCTCCTTACCGGATGGATTTGGCAGTCACCTATCGATGCAACAATGCCTGTGCCCATTGTTATAACGGGCGACCACGCAACTATCCGGAGCTCACAACAGAAGAGTGGTTTAAGATCCTCGACGAGCTATGGAAAATCGGTATCCCGCACATCGTTTTCACCGGTGGGGAACCAACCCTGCGAGACGACCTTCCGGATTTGATCAGGCATGCCGAAAAAAACGGTCAGATCACGGGCATCAACACAAATGGCCGTCGCCTGAAAGACAAAAAATACGTTCAGCAGCTTATCGACGCCGGGCTCGATCACATCCAGATCACTTTTGAGTCTCATGCGCCCCAAATTCACGATCAAATGGTCTGCCATACCGGGGCGTGGCAAGAAACCCTTGCCGGGCTTAAAAACGCCTTAAACTCCAAACTTTACGTCATGACCAATACCACCATGTTGACCGTGAATCGTTCATCCATTCCGGATACCATGGAGTTTTTAGGTGAGCTTGGCCTTAAAACGATTGGGTTGAATGCCTTGATCTATTCGGGTCATGGAAAAATGGTTGGAACAGGTCTCTCAGAAGGCGAATTGACGCCTTTATTGAACTCAGCCCAAGTGATAACAACAAAATACAATCAGCGCCTGATCTGGTATACCCCGACCCAATATTGCAATTTTGATCCCGTTCAGATGGGGTTGGGCGTCAAGGGTTGTACCGCTGCTTTATACAACATGTGCGTCGAACCGGACGGCGGGGTGATCCCATGCCAATCCTATTATCAAGCGCTGGGTAACATATTGACCGACCCCTGGGATAAGATATGGAATCATGATTTGGCTCTCTCCTTGAGAGAACGAAAAAAAATGCCCGAAAAATGTACCGGATGCTCTTTATTGACTGAATGCGGAGGCGGTTGTCCGCTTTCCTCGAATTTGTAATGACTATTTAACCTTTCGGAGGGAAAAATGAAAGCCAGGATCAATACATTCATCAAAAACATTTTATACACGCCAAAACCATTACCTGTTGGCAATTATCAAGCTATTCTTAAAATTGATACGGGCCCGTCTTATCGCCTTCACCTCCGCATCGAAGATCATGGGCTGGGCACATTGATCCTCAATGCCAGTACGATAATGCATTTGAACACAACCGCAGCAGAATTTGCCTATCATCTCATCAAGCAAACTCCTGTCGAAACCGTGGTCGCTGAAGTCATGAAACGTTACCGAGTCACTCCTGAAGAAGCCGCACAGGATTTTCAAGATTTTAAAGACCGGCTGGAATCCTTGGTATCAACCCCAGACCTGGACCCTGAAACCTTCCTTAATATTGACCGTGTTGACCTGCATCAGCACAAAATGTCCGCGCCGCTCAGGTTGGATTGTGCGCTCACTTATCAGGTCAGCGAGGGCTCTGCAAGCGTTTATGCGCCTGTTGACCGGGTAAAACAGCTGCTTGACACCAAGGAATGGAAGCAGATCCTGAAAAACGCCTGGGATGCGGGCATTCCGCATATCGTATTTACAGGCGGCGAACCAACCCTGCGCCCGGATGTACCGGAATTGATCACGTTTGCAGAGGAGCTTGGGCAGGTATCGGGCTTGATCACGGATGGAACCCGACTGAGCGAAAAAGACTATTTGCAACAATTATTGATGGCAGGTCTGGATCATCTGATGATCGTGCTTAATCCACAAAGCGAACAGTCTTGGGAAGCAGTTCGTGATCTAATCAACGAGGATATTTTCTTAACCGTCCACCTGACCCTGTCAAACAAGAATAAAAATGAATTTGATAAGATTCTGACTAAGTTGAATCAGTTCCAGATAAAATCCCTTTCATTGAGCGCCGAAACCCTGGAATTATGGAAATTGTTACCACAATACACACAAAAAGCAGTTGAGTTGGGATTTTCACTCGTCTGGGACCTGCCGGTTCCATATTCAGCGCTGAACCCGATCGCGCTTGAACTGGAATCACAGAATTCCACGGTTGACGGTGCTGGTGCAAGCTGGCTTTATGTAGAACCCGATGGCGATATTCTTGCCGGACAAGGAATTCCGACAGTTCTGGGCAACTTCCTGACCGATTCATGGCAAAAAATTTGGACGGAAGCCAAATTATTGAAATATGGTTAATTCTTCCGAATCCGTGAACTGGCATAACCGGTTTGCCGTCCAATCTACATGGACAAAACCGCTTCGGAATTTCCTATACAAGCAAATTGGGATCAACCAAAATTCCCGCATCCTTGAAGTTGGATGCGGGACTGGCGTGATTACATCCGAGTTGCATCAATTTACTTTTATGCCTGCAACTGGAATCGATCTGCAACACGATCGGTTAAGAATAGCAGCCAGGCAAGATGAATTTCAGCTTTATGTATGTGCGGATGCCTATTCCCTTCCATTCACAAAAAATTTGTTTGATTTTGTCCTGACCCATTTTTTCTTTTTGTGGGTACAAGATCCAATTTCCACCCTGGTTGAAATGCTGCGCGTCTTAAAACCCGGTGGATGGGTAATTGCATTGGCTGAGCCGGATTATTTGGCGCGGATTGACTCACCAGCAGAGTTTGATAAATTGGGGCAGATGCAGACACAAGCCCTTATTGCACAGGGAGCCAATCCTGCCAGCGGCAGATCACTCCCGCAAATATTTTCCAATGCCGGCGTAGAGGATATCCAATACGGAATCTCAGGATTTCAAGTATCTCCGGTGCACATCCCTGATTGGTATGAATCTGAATGGAATATGTTAAGAGAAGATTTGGCTCATCTTCTTTCGGAAAATGAATTGGACCGGCTGCAGGAATTGGACTTGAAGGCAAGAAAATCGGGCTGCCGAGTCTTATGGATACCCACCTTCTATGCATACGGAAAAAAGTCCTGAAGTTTTTATGACAAATTAAGTCAAATATCACTGTTTTGTTTTTTTTAGCAGGGTTATAATGGTGAAGCTGGCCAGAAAACTCATTGCAGCTAACGACACGCCAAGTTTTCTGGTCTTTTTTATTATCTTTTTGTGGAGGGCTACATGCAGGGTACTCACAAGAAATCCGGTCGCACTCTATTCGCCTTGGGTCTTGGAAATCTGGTTGATTCCGGTGAAAGCCAATCAATGGGAGTCTTAACGCCAATAATTACTCAGATTTTTGGTGTCAATCTGGCATTGATTGGAATTATGGAAACCTTTCGAAGTATCACGCAAACCGTAAGCGCGCCTTTCTGGGGGTATGCGGCAGACAGGTGGTCCCGGAAAAAAGTGCTGTTTTTTGGGACAGGGATTTGGGGTATTTGGACAGTGCTTGTCGGGCTTATGCCTACCTTCCCCGGTTTAATGATCATACGCATTATTTCAGGTCTTGGATTGGGTTGTTTGATGCCCGCCACATTTTCCCTGTTGGGTGACCATTTCCCTCAAGAAAAACGTGGCCGCGCGATAGGACTGATCAGCCTGGTTGGTTTAATGGGAACAGTTATTGGGGTTATTGCACTTGGATTTGTGGCAACCGCGGAACTTTGGAAATGGGGATTCATTGGGCTAGGTATCGCGAGCATACTTACAGGTGTAGCAATTTGGATATTCGTTGAGGAACCAATCAGAGGGTCTTCCGAACCCGAACTACAAGGTATCATCACCAAAGCTGATGAACAACGTTATAAGATCAATGTCAAAGACATGCTTAGTACATTAAGAATCCCCACCATTTGGGCTGCAATCATCCAGGGCGTGACAGGTTCAATGCCCTGGGTTGTGATGAGCATTTTCTTGATCAACTGGATGGTAAACGAATTACATTTTACCAACGCGATTTCATTTTCTGACCCCAAAGGGAGTGCGCCATTAGTTTTTGCATTCGTCGTGATAGGCGCAGCAATTAGCAACTTTGTTGGCGGAATTATCGGGGATTTTGCCGAGAAGAAAAACCCTAAATATGGCCGTACAATTATTGGTCAATTCTCGGTGTTTGTTGGGGTTCCCTTGATGTTTGTTTTGATTAAATACGGCGCTCAAATGAGTTTTGGTTTGTTTTTAGGCTGGGCATTTATGACAGCCCTATTAGTCGGTTGGCCTGGCACTGGCGCCAAACAACCGATGATGCAGGCAGTTGTCTCACCAGAAAAACGTTCCAGCGCCTATTCTGTAGTTAACTTCATCGAAGGTGGTTTGTCTGCCTTTTCCAGCATGATAGCCGGCGCTTTGTCTGTAAAAATTGGTCTGACGAACGCCCTTCTATGGACTATACCATTCCCCTGGATCATTTGCGGGATCGGATTCAGTATTTTTTACTTCACATATCCGAAAGACGCGGCAAAAATTCGCGCTCAAATGGCGAATCGCCGCGAAGAATTGATCACAGCACATCAAGGATAAACAAGCATTATTGCTTTAATTTTGAAACAGCCGTGTTTGAAACAACTTGTTTGTGAAACAGAATGTTAGCTAAAAGTTAAACTGTCATCTGGTTTGAAACAGCATGGTTTGAAACAGCATTGTCAAATTAACACTTACCGACTATAATTCTGTTCGTTGTTCGGGGCGTGGCGCAGCCCGGCTAGCGCGCTTGCATGGGGTGCAAGAGGTCGGAGGTTCAAATCCTCTCGCCCCGACTGCCAAAAAACGATGGATTTCTCCATCGTTTTTTTTTAGTTATACCTGCACTTTTAGCAGCTTTAATAATTCCCTGGCTGCTCGATTCGGACCACTTTGTTCTCTCCCCTCAACTCCCAGTTGTGTCAATAATTCACCAACAAAAACCCCATTTTTAAATAATTTTGTGAAGTATTCTTCAGCCAGGATTTCATGCAAACCTTGATATTGATAAGGTCCAAAAATATTCGCAAAATAGGTTTGCACAATTCCCGACGTGGTGGTTGTTCCTTTGCTCATCACTTTTCCAGACTTAAAAACGGTCAGAGCATCTTCTTTTCTCTTAAACTGCCTGACCACCCCTTGGTCTCCAACAATGCTTTCATAATTGTTCGCATAAAAAACGTAATCAATTCGAAACCCTGCCATGACGTTTTCGTATGTTGTCACAGGGATGACGACTCTTGCATTTACCTGATTGGCATTCATGATTACAGCACGATCCATTTGCCCAAAAGCGTATCCCGGTTGAAGATCGTCCAACCGAACAAAGGCTCCAATTTCGGTACCGTATCCTATAACTTCGTCTTTTTCATTGACGACAAGAGATCCCATATCGTCCGCAACAATCGTCACGTCTTCAATTTCTTTTGAAGCGATAGATCGGAATGATTCAAGCGTTTCTGATTTTCCTGCCCCTGTATCCCCAATGATCAATATATTCTTTGCAGGAGTATTGCTAACCTTGAGCTGAAACAGAGCTCCATGAAAAGGCAGTCTTCCTGTTTTCATTACCTTTATGTTGTGTAAGGTGAGTGTCAACTTTTTTAAATACCCAAAGTAGCCAAAACTCTCGTGATCAGGCACGACTCCCACAAGTAATTGATTTTCTTCATCATCATAGAAAAACGATTTTAATTTAAGTTCTTCAGGTAGATCCGTTTGAGGCACTCCAAAGAAAATTATCGCGTCAGGTTTTTTTCGAAGGTCAGAGGCTGATGCCAATTCAAATAAATTGCATAATGCAAAATTCAGTTCAAAAAGTTCAATCGAAAAATAAATCGGGATTAATAACGAACCAACCATCGCCGGATAGCACAGCCATTTGTTTGAGGTTGGATTCACGAATGTGATCGGGTTGACCACTACACGTTCAAATGTTCCGGTTCGCTTGTTTATGCTGGAGTTGAAAATCAATGGCGGATACATCAATACCTGCCGTATCAAACCAATATCGTCCAGCTTTTCCTTGTATTCAGGTGGTAGTTCCAAAGATTTAAATTTGGTAATCGCGGCGATTTCCGCCCCTGCACTAACCTGGCGATAAATCCGCGGATACTTGCCGGTGATATTTACCTGTATATCCCGATATGTATTTCGTACAAGGGTTGTTAAGTGTTCGATTGTCCTGTTAAAAGTACGATTAGGTCTAATGTCAATTTCGTCACTTTCAGTTTGACTAATGATCAACCGTTGAAAATGGCGCCAGTAGTTGTAAATATATTCAACAAAATTGTTGAATAAACTCTTATCAATAAAAAATACATCCGACCCCTCGACAATCTTCACAACATGCTCCGCAGGCAAACGAGAGAGAAAGTGCAAGGTATTTAGCAGCTTTTCTTGGTCGCTGTCTGTAATTTCAGGATGTCCAAAAATCTGAAGTAATTTTGAATTTTTTTTCTGAAGTTCGTTAAGACATCGGTTCAAAAGCTTTTTGAACTGTTCACTTGATAATAAGTCATCCGAGTCTTCACAAACGCGGTCACGGAGCCATAAAATAATTTTTCCATCCAGCATCAAAAAAGAGGTTTTCTTCATACATCACCTTCCGAAATTCTCCCTATTGTATCCGAGTAATAACAAGATAATTGCCTTAATGAAAAACGCTCCAGCGATCTGGAACGTCTTCTTTGTAGATTTTCGTACCCAGGATGACTTCATTTCAGCAATTTGCGTGCTTTCATTAATCTTTCCAGGACGGTTTCTTTTCCAATGATTTCCATACTTTCAAATAGCGGCGGACTAACTTTTTGCCCTGTAATTGCTACACGCAGTATACCGAAAACTTGCCTAGCACTGTATCCGCTGGATTCTACCAGATTTCTCAATAGTGGTTCAGCGAGGTCTTTCGTCATTTCCGGAAGATTTGTAAGAGTTTCGTAAGCCTGCTCTATCACTTTTGCACATTGTTCCTTTGAGAGACCTTTTGCTATCAAGTCTTCAGCTTCATATAGAATTATATCCTTGAAAAAGAACCCGGCAATTTCCACTACCTCATCCAAGGTTGGTAATCGTTCTTTTAGAATTGGTGCGATTTGGGTTAGTTTTGTAAGCGAAGGAGCGTATCCTGCCGATTCAAAGAAAGGTTTGGTCCTTATTGCTAATTCCTCATCACTTAAGTTGCGAATATGCAACCCGTTGAAATGATCCAATTTCGTAAAATTGATCGCAGCCGGTGAAGGATTTAATCGGTCTAAATTAAACTTGTCGATCAGATCCTCAAGTGTAAAAAATTCAGTATGGTCGTCGTAGCTCCATCCCATTAGAGCGATCCAGTTCACCACGCCCTCGGGAGTATACCCAAGATCCTCGAGATCCTTAACAAAAATCGAGTACCCGTCCTTGATCGCCTCTGCGGATTCTCTTTTGCTCATTTTTCCCTTGCCGCTAGGCTTAAGGAACAATGAAAGGTGGATCCAGACCGGCTCCTGCCATCCAAAGGCTCTGCAAATCAAGCCATGCAAAGGGAAACTGGGAAGCCATTCTGATCCGCGAATTACATGTGTGATCTTCATCAGGTGGTCGTCAACCATCGCAGCAAGGTGATAAAGCGCCCAACCGTCAGATTTAACTAAAATAGAGTCATCCAACACTCGGTTATCTACAGTGATATCACCTCTAAGATGGTCACGAACCGTTGTAGTTCCAGTTTTAGGAGTTCTAAACCGGATTATGTATGTCTCTCCCGCAGCAATTCTTTTACGCGCTTCTTCCACAGATAGATCTCGGCATGTCCCGTCATAATGGATCGGTTCTTTGTTTTTTTGTTGCACTTCTCTAACCTTCGAGAGGTGTTCTGCGGTACAAAAACAATAAAAAGCATTGCCAGAATTGATTAATTTTTCAGCGAATTCAAAATAGATCTCTTTCCGTTCAGATTGGCGGTATGGACCATAAGGACCGCCTTTGCCAGGACCTTCATCAAATTCGATACCCAGCCATCTCAAGCCTTTGATGAGTTCATCTTCAGCCTCAGGTATATAGCGTTTTGTGTCAGTGTCTTCAATTCGAAGGATGAATGTGCCGCCGGTCTGTTTCGCGATCAAAAAATCGTATAAAGCTGTCCGGGCGCCACCCAGATGCAAGTGACCAGTTGGTGATGGCGCAAAACGAACACGTGCAGGTAAATTCAACTCAGCCATATTTTTCTACTTTCTTTCATTTTTTCTGATGCATCAGTACACTTTCAATTAAGCCTATTCCAAGCATAAGAGATAACAAAGAACTGCCACCATAACTGACAAAAGGTAAAGTTTGCCCTGTAACCGGTATCAATCTTAAATTCACGCCAATATTTACAATTGTTTGAAAAAAGATCAATGTTGCAAAACCATAGGCAATCATAGCGCCATAATGATCTTTTGAAATTCTGGCAGCTCTGAGACATCTGATGATCACAAACACTAACAGAGCCACGATCATAATCGTACCAATGAAACCAAATTCCTCTGCCATGGCAGAAAAAATAAAATCTGTGCTTCTGACTTTTAGAAATCTTAGTTGAACTTGGGTCCCATGTCCGTACCCCTGACCCCAAAATCCACCGCTTCCGATTGTAATTAGAGCTTGCTCAACATTATAAGAATTTCCGTGTCGGGCATTTGGATCAGGAAAAATAAAGGATAGAATTCTTTGTTGTTGGTAACCCTCCAGGAATGGGAATGCAGCGACACCTAAAATGATGCCAACTAAGGCCAAATAGATGACGTATTTTGGAGGAAGTCCGCTGATCCACAACATGGAAAACCAGATCACAAAAAGAAGAATGGAAGTGCTGAGGTTCGGTTGTAAAAGAATTTGAACGACAATCCCCGCCACAATTGCCAGACTAATAAGGATCCATTTGATGTTTTTTTCTTTGTTATACTGCTTTGCAAAATAATCTGCCAGAACCAGGATCAAGACAATCTTGGCGATTTCCGCCGGTTGAATGTTTACTAAACCAACTTCCAACCAACGTTGGGCACCAAAACTCGTTTTTCCTACAACTAAAATCACACCTAAAAATGTTACTGTAAAAATATAGAACAATTTGGACAAGCTTCTCCAATAATGGTAATCGAGTAAGGCAAAGGCGAGCATAACTCCTAACCCAATAATTGCAAAGGTAGCCTGGCGGCGAACTGAATCCTCCAATTCAATGTTTCCCGCTATTGCAGAACGAATCATAACAATCCCAAAAACAATGAGAAAGATGACCGCTCCAAATAACCAAAAATCAAAATTCCGCCAAAGCTCTCGTTTAAACATTTTTATCCAAGTTTACGTCGTCTTGTCGTTTTAAGTGGGATATCAGCCGTCAATTTTTGTTCTCTACCTTCTTGTTTCATTGTGATTCTCACGCCATCCGGGTCTATCTCAACATGTTGAGAGATCACTGCCAATAATTCGTTTTTCATAACCGCTAACTCTTCTTGGGTAAGATCGGTCCGATCATGGATCAAAACCAGCTTTAATCGTTCTTTTGCCTCGTCAGCACTTTGTTTATTTGTTCTACCCCATCCAGCCATGTCAGTCCCCCCCCTGCTTGAATAGGCCTGCAACCTTTGAAAGAAAATCTCCCTTATCATCCAATTGTATAAAGGGAACAACTTCACCTTTTAATCGCTTGGCGATATTCTTAAAAGCTTGTCCAGCTTTGCTTTTGGCTTCGAAAGCAACCGGCTGACCGCGGTTTGTACTGATGATCACGTTTTCATCATCCGGGATTATGCCAATTAATTCGATTGCCAGCAGTTCAACAACGTCATCCGGTGTCAGCATATCACCACGTTTTATGAGCGCAGGATTAACCCGGTTAATAATTAACTTTACAGGTCCTTTTTCCTCAGCTTCCACCAACCCTATGATGCGGTCAGCGTCTCGTACTGCCGAGACTTCAGGATTCGTTACAACTAGAATTATATCAGCAGGGGCGATGGTGTTCCGGAAACCTCGTTCGATTCCTGCAGGTGAGTCGATAAGGATCCAATCCACCTCATTTCGCAGTTCATCGCATATTCTAATCATGTCGCTTGGAGACACCGATGACTTATCTCGAGTTTGAGCTGCCGGAATCAAGTAAAGTTCCTCAAGCCGTTTATCACGGATCATCGCTTGCCTGAGACGACACCTGTTCTCCACAACATCGACAAGATCATAGACTATGCGGTTCTCAAGCCCTAAAACTACATCCAGATTTCTTAAACCAATATCTCCATCGATACATACAACTTTAAAACCTTCTTCTGCCAATGCCACTGCCAAGTTGGCTGTTGTAGTGGTTTTTCCAACCCCACCCTTACCTGAGGTGATCGTTACGACGCTCGCTGCCATTTTCATTTATCTCTTTTCTTTATTCCAAATTTCGATCTTAAATTCATCATTGATAATTGATGCAATTTCTGGAAATATCTTTCCTTTTCGAGGCATTGGAGGAAAAACAAATTCCCCTATTCTCAATTGCGTTGGCCTCAATTCTAAAGCACAAACAATGGATTTATTATTACCTTCAGAACCTGCAACAGCAGAACCTTTTAATTTTCCCCACACAATAATGTTTCCCGCGGAAATTATTTCGGCCCCGGGGTTTACATCGCCTTTTACGATGAGATGGTCCACTGTTTCAACCCGAGAACCTGCGCGCATTGTCCGATGTATGTAAACGGCGCGCTCTCGAGCAACTTCATTTTTGATAACAATTTCTTTGTCATCATTTTTTACAGGTAACCTGGTATCCAACCCTAATGTGCTCGCATTACTACGAGTTATCTCTGACTGACTTAGAACCGCCCAAAGGAAAACGCCTTGGTCAGATAACCGATCACGGATGTTAGTAATCTCCGTAACTCGTAGAAGCGTATCCCCTGTATCAATGCATACGCGAGCTCCATTAAAAAATGAAGCCTTTTCATGAACAAGCTTTAAGATTTCTTCTTTCCTTTTGGACCATGAACCTGATTGTGCAGAAATTAACAGTCCTTCACGAATCCCTTTAATTTGAATTAGAGTATCTTTTTCCATGTAACAATCTCGATAAGGACTATTGCAATGTCTCAATTGTGCCTGCAGCGGTAGAATCAATAGCCTTCAAATCGAAGTAAGTTTCTAACACCCGGCCTACAATTGGCGCTGCAACGCTGGCGCCTTCTCCACCATTATAAACAAAAGCAATAACTACAATTTCCGGGTTGTCATATGGCGCATACCCAACATACCAGGAATGAGTAGGCCAGTTTTCAGGCATACAAAGATTCTTCTCTTGAGCGACATTATCACAATACTCTGCTGTTCCAGTCTTGCCTGCTGAGGGGATTCCCAGAGTACCCAACGTTTTGGTTGCGGTACCATCAACGACTACTTTTCGCATTCCTGCTTTCGCGTAATCAATTACCCAAGATTCAACAATTTTTTTCTCCCCAGTTGGTTTATTGTTTTCATCGAGCACGTTTATCAATGGATCTTTGGTGATATCCCAAATCAGAGTCGGTTCGAATGCTATTACCACGTTCCCTTTTGAATCCAAAATATCTTTTACAATAGTTGGCTTCATGTACTTGCCATCATTTGCCAATATCGCAAAGGATTGTAAAACTTGAAGAGGAGTTGCGAGTACATACCCCTGACCAATGGTAGTGATATAAGTATCGCCGGTTGACCAGTTTTCAGCACGGTAGATACGTTTCCAGGTAGGGTCGGGAATCAACCCTGCAACTTCACCTGGCAGTTCAATCCCTGTCAGTCGTCCATACCCTAAAGCGCGGGCATATTCGGCCAACCTCCAAGCTCCCAACCCCCCATTAGGAATTTCATTTTCGTATCCACCCCCGATTTTATAGAAGTAAATATCATCAGATAAACCAACCGATTTGACAAAATCACACATCCCGTGACCAGCCCGATCATATCCATAATATAGCCTGGGTGTCCCTGGGTCATTGGGAGAATATTTTTGGATAATTGATATTGTTCCCGGGCAGGCAATCAATTGATTTGGCGTTACAACTCTTTCATTTAATGCCCCAATTGCTGCAGCCATTTTGAACACTGAGCCAGGCGGATGTTGTGCTGATATCGCATGGTTCAGTAAGGGTTTTAATGGGTCTTGCGAAAGTTGGTTGTAATAATAAGCCGGGATAATTCTTTCCAGACGATTATTTTCGTAGGTTGGATAAGAAACCATTGCAAGAATCTCGCCTGTCTTGGGGTTCATAGCAATGACGACGCCGTTCTGTGATTTTATTTTTCCAAGATAAGTATTCCAAAAATCCATCTCTGCCACCAGCGCCGTTCGAGCCGCCGCTTGCAAACGTGTATCGATAGTTAACCTCATGCTATTACCAGTGACAGATTCGCTCGGGGCTTCAACATCTCTAATTTCTTTTCCGGCATTATCAACTTCGATTACTCGTTCACCATTTTTTCCGATCAATATTTCATCCAGTTGGTATTCAACTCCTCCAAAACCGACCTTATCTCGACCAGCCACAAATCCTTTTTCAACATAGTAATCTTCATTTTCAGCCGTAATTGGACCCAGGAACCCTACAATTTCTGCAGTTAATGAACCCGTGGGGTATTGTCGTATAGGCTCGATCACAATACTCACGCCTGGCCAGTCGGTTGATTTTTCGCGAATGATCATCGCAATTTTTTCATCAACATTACACTTTACTTTAACTGGTTGGTATGGAGCATTTGTGTCACCGATCAAGACAATTTCCTTGATCCCAAAATCGGTCTGGCATGGCGTAAAAAGTTTAACTGAAGAGTCATTTATCACGCCATTGGTGACTGGAATTCCAATATATTCGGATAATTCCCGATAGATCTTCTCGGTAGAACCAATATCAACAGGAAGATACGCTGGAGTAATTGCCACATCGTATGACGCTATATTTTTAGCCAATACATAACCATTTCGGTCATAAATATTTCCGCGTTGCGTAGGCACGCTGACATTTTGCAAACGATTCTCTTCAGCCTGGGCGAGATAATCAGCGCCATGAATGATTTGCAAGCTAAATAACCGAATTATATAGACCAATAAAATAGCGCCTAGTAAAAAATAGATAGTGTTAAATCTCCATTTTTCCAATCCGCTAGAAACATTTGAATTTCGATTCATTCGTTAACCTCCAATGGATATGCCCATTGTGCGGTATCTTTTACTATCGCATACATAGGTATGGAAAAGAACAAGTTTAATAGAGTTGAAGGAATGATAATCTCAATTAAGCTGGTTTTCCACGACATTGAAATTCCATTAACCGTCATTGCCGCGTATGAAGAAAAATATAATAACAAACTTCCCAAAATGGTTACTACAAACATCATAAGAAGCGGTGATTGCCAAACACGTTTATTGATCATTCGTGCAAAAAAAGTTGTTGCGGAATAACTAATGATCGGTATATAAAACGGAATCGCGGAAATAAAAGCAACACACACTCCACCAAGAATCGCCCAAAACCATGCTGATTTTACTCGACCCTGAATTGCCCAGGCTGATAACCAAAGTAAAACCAGATCAGTAGATCCACTTAAGAGAGTAATCTGGCCTGCAATCGTTGTTTGAAGAATAATTAATAAAAAAATGATTGGGAAAGCTAAGGCAATGCCCATTCTATCCTTTAGATAGCTTAGTCCGGAATCAATGGAGAATAATCTACGGGTTTGAAATTTGTGATGATTAACACAGCCCTAAGATTGACAAAGTCGACCACTGGTTGGACGGTCGCTCTCTGAAATAATGCGTTTTCCTCCAGTTGCGGAGAGATTAGTTGTCCGATAAGAATATCAGGTGGAAACGAGCCGCCTAAACCTGATGTTAAAATCAGATCACCTTGTACTAGATTAACACTGGGGTTCACCATCTCCAGACTTATATCACCTGTTACTGAACCTGTTACTTGCGCCTCGGTTTTGGCTTCTTCCAGTCTGATATTAATGATGGATCCTGGGTCGGTTATAAGTTGAATACGAGCCGCTGAAGCAGTGACCGCCGCAACTCTTCCAACCAACCCCTGTTGCGTCACCACTGGCATTCCTTTTAATACTCCATCATCCGAGCCGTGATCAATAATAATATAGTTCAAGAATGGGCTTGGGTCTCGTCCAATCACTGAAGCAGCCACATATTTGTTTTCCGGTCTTGTCCGGGCGTAATCCAATAATGCATAAAGGATGTCAGTCTCAGTGAGTTGTTGTTTTACTTGCAGCAGCTCAGATTGCAACTGTGAAACTTCATTTTTCAGCACTGCATTTTCTTGACGCAAACTCGCAACATCTCTTGGGACAGTGAAAAACTCGACGACGGCTTGAACACGGCTAGAAAACCACGCCTGCACAGAGACGAGTGGATTAATCGCTTTGCCGATGAATTGACCTAACAAACCGCTTAGAGCGAGAGTCAATACACCTACAATGATCAGCCCTATCGTGATTGATTGCCATGTACGTGCAGGGATTTTTTTCATTCAACCCAAAATAGATACAATCCTAACCGCGTGATCTTCCTCGATCAAGACTGACCAAAAAACGTTCATATTCACCAATATTCTCGAGAACCAGACCTGCCCCTCTCGCCACACAGGTCATAGGATCATCTGCAATCCAAACACGCAGATTCAATTCATCCTTTAAACGTGGAACAATCCCCAATAATTGTGATCCTCCACCCGCCATGCAGATGCCAGAGTCGAGAAGGTCAGATATCAATTCAGGTGGCACTTCATCGAGAGCGTCTTTGATCGTATCAATGATAACTTGAACTGAATTAGCCAACGCATCGCGGATTTCAACAGACGAGACTTCCATTGATCCTGGCAACCCGGTGATCAGATTGCGACCTCTCACCACCTGGGTCAATTCTGTTTGAAGCGGATACGCTGAACCGATCGCAATCTTGACTTGTTCAGCCATTCTTTCGCCGATTAAGAGGTTATATTTCTTTCTGATGTATTGCAAAATATCTTCATCAAGTTCATCCCCGGCAACCCGCAATGACCGGGAAACAACTACACCATCCATGGAAATGACGGCTACTTCTGTCGTACCGCCACCAATATCCACAATCATCGTACCTTTGATTTCACTAATGGGCAAACCTGCACCCAACGCCGCAGCTCTTGGCTCTTCAATTAAAAAAGCTTCTCGAGCTCCGGCTGCCATCGCAGCATCATAGACAGCCCGCTTTTCAACCTCCGTTGCTCCAGAGGGGATGCCGACGCAAACACGCGGTCTTGGCATAGGAACAATTGTCTGCTGATGTACTTTACCAATAAAATATTCCAACATCGATTTCGTGATCTCAAATTCTGAAATAACGCCGTCGCGTAATGGTCTGATCGCTATAAAGTTTTGTGGGGTACGCCCTACCATTTCTTTGGCCGAAGCGCCGACCGCGATTGTCTCACGTGTCTTTTTATTTATCACAACCCATGAGGGTTCGTTAATAACAATTCCCTTACCACGGACATTTATTAATGTATTTGCGGTTCCAAGGTCAATTCCAATATCTAATGAAAATAAACCCATCAACCAACTCAGGGGATTGGCTGCCAATGTTTTCTCCTATAATTGATTAGTGCGAAATCAAAAAAAATTATACCATACGCAAATAAGTCAACCTTGCTATATTTACCACCTTGCAATATTTATAACCCATTGTCGAAAAGGCCTTTGATATCTCCTCTAATTGTATTTTACTAACCTTTTTGCCTACCTTTTCAACGTTCACGGCAACTCATTTAGCGATATATTTTTAAGCCTACAAACTAAACGGACTTTCTTATGCTTTTATTGAACCGAGCGGTTTGAGGGTAATCAAAATTTCAACCAGATCTTTCTGGTTTTCCATAACTTCCTCGATGTCTTTATAAGCCCCCGGAGCCTCATCAAGCCCTTTTTTGGAACGTAATCCGTGAATAATTCCATCCAATTTATTTTGTTCTGCTTCCAAGTTTAGTGACCTTTCAGCCTCTCTTCTCCCCATCTTCCTGCCCGCGCCGTGAGAACAGGAGTGAAAACTCTCCGGATTGCCTAATCCTTTCACTATATAGCTGTAAGATCCCATTGACCCGGGAATGATGCCGATTGTGTCAGTTGAAGCTTTTGTCGCCCCCTTTCGGTGAACGATCACATTCTTACCAAAGTGATTTTCAAGTGCGGCATAATTGTGATGGATATTGATCTCATCCAGATTATGTGATCCTGTCACCGCAGTAAATATTTTACTGATATTCCTCATCATCAAAGCCCGGTTTGCCTTTGCAAATTCACTGCAATACTTCATTGCCTCAAAATATTCTTTTCCATCACTAGTTTCTATTGGTAAGTATGCAAGATCTTTATGAGGGATATCGTAATTCATCCTGTTGCACATCAATTGTGCTTTCTTATGGAAATGTTCAGCCGTTTTCAATCCAAAGTTCCTGCTCCCGGAGTGCAACATGATCCAAATATATCCGTCACTGCCATTTTGGATCTCGATAAAGTGGTTTCCACCGCCTAACGTGCCAAGCTGCTTGCGTGCGGAGAATAGCTCATTCTGGATGATGGAAATATCCGGCGCATGATCAAATCCGTCCCATTTTTGGTTTTCTTTATGGTGCTCAAACCCCAGAGGTACAACTTCACGTATTTTTCTCAAGATTACCCTGATCGTATCGCCATCAATATCGGTCAGCGAAGTCTTTGCTGCATACATACCGCACCCGATATCAACCCCGACTGCGTTTGGAACGATGACACCATTCGTTGCCATCACACCACCAATGGGCATTCCAAATCCCTGGTGGCAGTCCGGCATGATGGCGATCCATTTAAAGGCAAAATGCAAATTGGCGAGATTTTTTGCCTGTTTTAAGGCTCCCTCTTCGATGTCATCTAGCCATAATTTGATCGGAATTCGCTCGGAAGTAAGAATCTTTTTCATCTGCAAACCTTTATTAACATTGTACATCCACATTATTGTTTCGTTCAATCTAACCGCAATAAATTTCGGTGACCTTGCGATTCTTATCTGCGGAGCAAGCTCACCCGGTATTACAGAATCGCAAAAGCATCGGTCACCTCTACATGCTTCGACCCGACGCAGCAAGCGGCGCGGTATTCAAAAATAGAATAAAAACCTTTTTCAATTCTCGAAGTCTGAAACGTACATACTATCCTTAATCCTGCGGGAAAATAAAGGCTCCATTTGACTTTATATTTCTTGTATCTATCTATACGCATACAGAAAACACCTTATCTTTTTCAATACAATACGCACATCACTTGCTTGTTCAGGATTAATACTAAAAGTGACTATTGCCTTGTATTGATTCTTCTAGGGATTCAGCGGCTTTATCTCAAAAAAAGGATTATGAAAAAAAGCAAGATCTAATTCATTTTTGATTTTTCGCAGAAAAATTCAAACTGATTTATAATATCAAAATAGGTTTTATTTGCGGGTGTCGCCAAGTGGTAAGGCAGTACCTTCCCAAGGTACCATTCCGTGGGTTCGAATCCCATCACCCGCTCTCGTTTCCTCGCTTGCTAATTAATCAAATATATGAATAATTATGTGCATAGTCTTGGCTTATTTATTGCACCACATCATTTGATTTCTGAAGATGTAATTTGTAACGTTAGTTTTTTGATTTGGTATTGGTATTTTTTATGTAACATATGCTACAATTTTGTTTCACGAGGAAACAATCAATGCAGCGTCCCAAAACGATTCTTCATATTGAAGACAATCCTGAAAACAGGGTGCTTGTTCGCAGGTTATTAATGTCTGTTTCGTATCAAGTCATTGAAGCTGTAAATGCTTTTGAAGCAATCACGTGTTTAAGAAAGTTCTCTCCGGATCTTATCCTGATGGATATCAACATACCGGACGTAGATGGATATACTCTCACTGCCAAGCTTAAATCTGTTCCTGGCGTTAAGAATATTCCGATCATAGCCATTACAGCCAATGCAATGCGGGGTGATCGAGAACGAACCATGCGCGCTGGCTGTGATGGTTATATTGAAAAACCGATCGACATTGATAATTTTCTCCTCCAGGTGGATCATTTCCTTGGGATAAAACAATATTAAGGGAGTATGATGCCTCCTGAAGAACAAGATAAAAAAACTTCTGCAATTAATACCAATAACCTTCAACAAAAGACGATCCTTGTTGTCGAAGATAATGTTGGTAATTTTATGTTAATCGCACGCATGCTTTCCAACCTTGGGGTACACTGTGAATGGAAAACATCCGGCTTTGAAGTCGTCGAATTTGCTAAAACACTGACTAATCTTGATCTTGTTTTAATGGATATTCGCCTTCCGTATGAAGACGGCTATGGCGCATTACGAAAAATTCGGATGTCTGGTCTCTTTACAGATATTCCGGTAGTCGCAGTTACTGCTGTAACAGGATTGGATCAAATGAAATCCGCTCAATTGGCGGGTTTTGATGGTTTTATAGGTAAGCCTCTAGATCCTGATCGCTTTCCAGAACAGATCAGTCGAATCCTTTCCGGTAAATCTGTTTGGGAATATAACTAAGGAGCGATTATGTCAGAACAAGGGACACAAGTTCGATCACCAGCTAGAACCACTCGGTTTCGAGGCAGTCTGGTTCGCACCGTCGTGATTGGTCTGCTCTTAATCTCACTAGTCCCGGTGCTTGTTATTGGAACTCTGACGATAATACGCACAAGTAACTCTCTTCAAAATCAAACTTATAACCAATTAGCGTTTCTATCCGACACATTTTCTTCTCAAATCGAACAGTTCGCCGCTATGCGAACAAAAGCGATAAATGAGATCAACCAATCTACTAGTTTCGATGAAAACCTGGCTATCATTCTTGATGGTGATCAAAATCCCTCTTATAACCTTGCTCAAAGAACAATAACTGATAATTTTAACCAATATATTGTTACTCCTACAGAGAAAATTTTTGACTTGGTCACTATCGTTGATTCTGCTGGCACTGTGCTCGTTTCTTCAAACCGGTCTCTCCTCTCTAAAAACTTAACTGACAATGACTTTATCAAATCACTTTATCAAACGAATCAGGTTGTCTTATCTCATAGCGCTGGCGGTCTTTATCCTGACAAATTGGTATTAATCACAACGAAAATAAATAAAAATGTTGCAGGGTCACCTGCAGTCACAATCATTGGATTCACTTCTTCTGCTTTACCTTCCTCCTTTCTAAATTCGTCTCAATTGTTCTTCACTAAAGCGAACGCCTATTATTTTGGAGCCGACCAATCCCTTGTTAGCCTAGACCCGAAAACGAATTCTGCAATTATTGAGGATGTAGGCGCAGAATATAAAACGACTCTCGAGGGGTATATTAATCAAAGCGGGAGTGGAAAAGATTTTCAATATTTAAATAAAAATGGTGCACAAGTCCTTTCATATATAAGAACTCTGCCATCGGTCGAGTCTTCTCTTATTCTCGAAGTTGCACAAAGTGAAGTGTTAAGCCAAATCCAATCTCAACTTCCGTTCACATTTCTGATTTTAATTGTTCTAATTCTCCTTTCGGGTATCGTTGTTTTTCTCGGCGCCCGCAGTATCGTTATCCCGTTGGTGGCTCTGGCAAATAACGCTCAATCATTTACGGGTGGAGACTGGTCTTTTAGAGCAAAAGTCAACCGCAAGGATGAGATTGGGTTGTTAGCCTATTCCTTTAACTTAATGGTTGATCAGTTAACAGGTTTTTACCGTTCTCTTGAAGAGAAGGTTGAAGAACGAACCAAACAGCTTCGCGCTGTTTCCGAGATTGGGCAGGTGGCCGGTTCAGCGCCGAATCAACTTGAAATTTTTAAATTAGCGTCTCAATTGATAAATGAAAAATTCAATTTCACCTACAATGCCATTTATCAAGTTGATGATATTTCGAAAACCGCAATTCTGACCGCGAATTATGCAAATTCTGATAATCCCCTCCCGGAGAAAAATCTAAAACTTCCTTTAAACGCCGAATCGTTGATTGGATGGACAGCATCAACAAAACTACCACGTTTGACAGATAATATCTCAACAGATTCTG
Organism: Chloroflexota bacterium; assembly: GCA_009773005.1. GTDB lineage: Bacteria > Chloroflexota > Anaerolineae > Anaerolineales > Anaerolineaceae > UBA6107. Next base: position 47,213 of record WOUT01000010.1, read on the forward strand.
ATCTAACGAACAAAAAGGGCGTTTTCTCGTCAACTCGATCTGCGCTTGCTGTTCCCATTCTTCTTGACCAGCAAGTAGTTGGCATTATCGACCTTCAAAGTGATTCTGAAAAAGCTTTTGACAATGAATCCATCACCGTTTTCACAACGCTGGCAAATCAATTATCGACAAGTTTAAAAAATATCCAGGCTTATGAGAGTGCCCAGGTTGATTTGAAGGAAAACATTGCCCTTTATAAATCCAGCCGGCAAATCACAAATGCACAGACGGTAGAAGAAGTAAATAACTACATTACAGGGCTATTCTCCCAAACCAGTTTTGTGAGTATATTTTTCAGTGTTGAGCATGATCAAATTCGCCTCATGAATATTACTGATCCCAAAGGCACTCAACTTGATCTTACGCTGAGAGGACTTGAAATCCCCTTTGCAAAAGGATTGCTACGTCTACCGGACGAAGGAGTAGTGGTTCTGGATGATTTAAAAGCTGAATCTGACTATGGTAACCTTGCAGTTTTCTATGAGCGACGTGGTTGTCAATCTGTGGCGCTATTACCTGTCTTTTTTGGCGATGACCTTTCTTATATTCTTGCGATTGGTTCACGAGATCTGGAACCGCTCTCTCTCTTGCAAATGCAGCCTTATGGAAACCTTACCAATGTTATTGGTAAGACTCTTGAAAGGATTAACCTGCTCTCCCTTCTTAATAGACGTGTAAATGAATTAACCGCCCTTTCAGCGATTGGCCAGTCAGCAGCAAAATCCATCGACCTGGAGGAGTTTTTCTTAAGACTTCACAATCAAATCCGGTATTCGATCGGTGAAACTATTGGCGTTTCGGTTGCAGTTAATGACGCTGAAAACCAAAAAATTGATATTCCTTATTACTTTGACTATGACCAGGTTGAAATTTCACCTTATCCCTATTCAGATGATTTGGTTTCTCAAGTTATCACAAAACAAGGAGCTATATTACACGATGATGCTTCTGCGAGTGGTTTGTACACAATTGAATCACCCCAAAAGAAATTAATTGCAAAGTCGTTGTTAGGCATTCCATTGGTCATTTCCAATAAAGTACTCGGTGCATTAATGCTTTTTGACACTACAACAGCGAACCGATTTTCAGAGGACGATCTGGATCTATTGAAAACTCTCGCTCCACAAATCGCTGCTTCAATTCAAAATGCTGAATTGATCAGTTCTCAGCAACAAGCCCTACTAGCTTTTGAACAAGAACGGTTCTTGCTGAATTCCCTGCTTAAAAACATCCCGGATCAGATTGCTTTTAAGAATAACAATGGTGAGTATATCCGTGTTTCTAACTCGGTTGCATCTGCATTAAACATCAATAATCCTGACGCATTAATAGGAAAAGTAGAAGAAACCCTTCTTCCTCAGGATCCGAATAATCCGTATATATCTAAAGATTTAGACGTAATTGAAACTGGTTTACCAATCATTGGCAATATTGAAAAATCAACAGACCTTTTCGGGAAAGAGAGTTGGTCGCTTATCAGCAAGATCCCCTTGTTAACTGATAAAGGTGTTGCGGAATCAATTTTGAAGATCTCGCGAGATGTTACTGATTTGATTTCAGTTCAAAATATCGCCCAACGACGTGCAGATCAATTATTAACTGCCTCAGAAATTGCTCGAGAAACAACTACTGGTTCTCTCGATATCAATGAAACCCTAAAAAGGTTGGTTGAATTGGTAAGAACCAGATTTGGTTTTTATCATGCTTCTGTGTTTTTAGTAGATGCGATTGGAGAGTATGCTGTCTTGCGTGAATCGACCGGAGAAGCTGGAGCATTGCTCAAACAAACCGGTCACAAATTGGCAGTAGCCTCTTCATCAATTGTTGGTCAGTCCACTAGTCGAGGAGAACCAGTGGTTGTAAATGATGTCACACAGACTGAAAACTACTACCCCAATCCTTTACTTCCAAAAACGCGGTCTGAGCTTGCAATTCCTTTGAAGATCGGTAATCAAATTTTTGGCGCACTTGATGTCCAATCAGAAAAGGAAGAAGCCTTTAACCAGGAAGACATCAACATCCTGCAAGTGTTGGCCGACCAATTAACCGTTACAATTCAAAATGCCAATCTTTACTCAAAAACTCAGCGCACACTCGAAAGGCACCGTCTGATCCACCAAATCACAACATCAGCAGGTCAAAGCGCCACTGTAGAAGATGCTATCCGTAATGCTGTGCATACATTGAATTTGACCATGCCTGATGAAAAGATTTCATACTTAACCCCCGAAGAAAATGGAACCTTGCGTGTTAGAGCTTTTGCAGGCTATACAACTACAGATACAACTACACTTAGAGTAAAGCCAGGTACAGGAGCAATAGGAACTGCCGCGATTGACCGCACACCTCAACGAATTCATGATACTTCGTCGAGCCATGAAACCAATCCGCTGGCTGCGGATACACGCTCCATACTTGCCGTTCCAGTCGTTTATGCGAACACAATTCTTGGGGTTATCAATGTTGAAAGCACTGCAGCTGGCGCCTTCGATGAAGATGATGAGGAAGTTATCACAACTTTGGCAAACACTTTGGCGTCAATTCTCTCGAACATTAAACTTGTTGATCAAATCAGGCTCCAGGTTGAACGCCAACGTCAACTTTATGATATTACAAGTAAAATCCGCCGTTCTGTTGATATGGAAACAATCATGCGCACATCTGTATCAGAGATTTGCAATGCCCTCAATATTCGTAAAGGCTCTATCCATTTAAAAACGATCCAGGAATCACCTTCAATTGAAGGCTTTAGTACTTCTGAAAAAGAGGTGAATAAATGAACTATTTCCGTTCATTAATTCCAACTAGTCATTCCACCTATTTGAATTCTCCTGATGTGCTCAAAATCTGGCAGGAAAAAATTCTTCAATCGATGCTAATAATTGGTTCATTGTTTGGCATCATCCTTAGCATATATGCAATTGCTCCGGCAATCTCAAGCCACAATTGGACATTCTTTTTTGGCAGTCTCATATTAGCCATCGTTTCGACCTCTCTCTTTCTACTGCGTAAGATTTCGTATTGGTTTCGTTCGACTGTTGCATTAATCGCTGTTTACCTTTTTGCTAATGTCGTCTTTTTCCGTAGTGGATGGGGAGGGCTTTCTTTATTCTTGCTGTTGGGTTTTTCATTTCTCAGCACAACTTTCCTCTTCAAGCGACCCACCAGAATTGGGATCGGGATCAGTATCGTTACGCTGCTTTTTTGGGTTATCTTGCGCTATACTAATATTGTCCCCACGATTGGAACTTCCGCTTCACCCTACAATATTATTATTGACGTGTTATTAACTTTTCTGGTTGGTACAGCTGGAAATCTGGCCATTGATTCCCTAAGGTCGATGTTTCTCGAAGAACATGCTAAGACAGAAAATACCAAAACAGAAATATTTATTCTTGAAGAAAAACTTTCTCTTCAAAAAGTAGACCTGGAAAAACGTCTATACCAATTAAGAACCGCTGCTGAAATTTCACAAACAGTCTCCTCAATTCTTGATCCCCAGTTCTTAATTCAACAAGTGGCTGAATTTCTTCGAAATCGCTTTTCACTTTATTATGTCGGAATTTTTTTGATTGATGAGTCAAGAGAATATGCTGTTTTGCGTTATGGAACCGGTGAAGCTGGCCGCCAAATGCTTGCTTCAAAACACAGGCTCGCTGTTGGTGGTTACTCGATGATCGGTTGGGCTACCCAGACAAGGAAATCGCGTATCGCTCTTGACACTGGTGTAGAAGCCGTTCGTTTCGATAACCCCTTATTGCCACAGACCCGGTCAGAGCTTGCTCTTCCGATTATCAGTGGTATTGATATCCTCGGCGCTATGAGTATTCAATCTGAAAACTCGAATGCTTTTGATGAAAATGACATTATGGTTTTACAAGGTATAGCCGATAGTCTCGCTGTAGCATTGGAGAACGCAAACTCCTTCCAAAAAACACAAAAAGCGATTGAAGATATACGCGTTCTTAACAGAGCTTACGTACAACAAGCCTGGTGGGATACCCTCGATTTGAACAAAGAGCTTAAATTCGATTTTGAGAATCCACTTGTTACCCGTCAAGAAGGGGCAAGTAAATCAATTCAAGTGCCTCTAATACTCCGCGACGAGGTAATCGGAAGTATTAATTTGGAAATTGAAGGATCCGATATCCCTCAAGACCAATATGAATTTTTACAGACAGTTTCTGCACAAACCTCTATCGCTTTGGAAAATGCCCGTCTGCTCGAAGAAACACAACTCGCGGCAATTCAAGAGCAGAAATTAAACGAACTAACCTCGCAGTTCTCAAGAGCCCTGACAATTGAGGATATTCTTAAAACAGCAGTTTTGGAATTCGGTAAGCTGCACTCTGTTAGCGAGGCAACAATTACCCTTCTTCCACCGGAAGAATATATTTCACCAGGTATAAAATCTATTTCCGGAAAGGAGGAATCATGATTCCAAATTTTCTATCCCGACCTGATTCTAATTCATTGAGTAAACAATTTCTCCAGGATGAAGAAAACTTCCGTTCAACTCTATTGCAAAACTATTTAAATGGAAGTCTGATCCTCGGAACGATTGTCTTTTTTATAAACCTTTATTTTTCCATTCAGAACAAAAACGTTCTCTTTTCTGCGGTAATTTTGATCTTGTTTGGTATTTTATTCATGGATACATTTATGCAGTCATGGTCCCAAACCTTAAGAATTCTGTTACTTGTATTCGTGATTTTTTCCACCGGAGTCTTAGGTCTTGTCATCACTGGATTAAATGCCAATGCAGTCCTCTTCTTTTTCTTGGCTGTCTTGCTCATCGGAGTATTAATTACTGGAAACTGGTGGGCGATTGGCTTATTGATTTCCGGAATCAGTGTATCTCTAATCGGAGTTCTTATCCAGTTAGGCATCATACGTCAAGGGGTCTTTCAAACAGAAAATAATTCTTTATTAAACTGGCTTTCAATTCTCACTACCTTACTTTTTTTGATATTCGTGGTCATAGCTCCCATTAACCAGTACCTCATAAAAGTAAGGAATAAAATTATTGAGATTAAAAGCAACGATTATGCGATCACTTCTGATAATAAAACATTGGTCGGTAAAGTAACATCTCTTGAAACCGAAATTGATAGAAGGCGTTCAAGAATGATTGCAGCGCGTCAAATTGCGCGGGAAATATCTCAACAAGATTCAATTGATAAGTTATTGTCCGATGCTTCCGAATTAATCAGATCTCAGTTAGGTTTTTATCATGCCGGCATATTTCTTGTGGACGAAAAAAAAGAGTATGCTGTTTTAAAAGCAGCGACCGGTTCAGCCGGAAAGATAATGTTGGATCAAAACCATCAATTGCGTATCCGGGATGAAGGTATAGTTGGATACGTCATCGCTAAAGGGGAACCTCGCATAGCCCTTGATGTTGGCGAAGATAATGTTCATTATAACAATCCTGTTCTACCGGAAACCCGATCCGAAATGGCAGTTCCTCTGCGTGTCGGACGCAATGTCTTGGGCGCCTTGGATGTTCAGTCTGAGCAGGAGAATGCGTTTACAGTTGAGGATATTGAGATCCTGCAAACAATAGCGGATCAATTAGCTACAGTTATAGACAAAACATCACAGATTTCTGCATTAAAACAACATGTTTCAGAACTTGAGCAGGGTTATGGGTTGTTTACAAGAGGTGTTTGGAGAACTCACCTGAAAGGATCAAAGAAGACTCTAAAATTTGCCTACCGGGACAACAACCTGAGTACAAATGTACAACCAAATGAGTTTGAAAATGAAGTATTACAAAACGGGAGGTCCGTCCTGCAAGAATTAACCCAAGATGGTACTCAATCCCCGGAAACGGTACTATCGGTCCCGGTTAAATTACGGGACCAAGTTCTGGGAGTAATAAACATTCGGTATCAAGGTAATAAAGTACCGTCAAGTATGATTTCTCTAATCGAGACTGCTACTGGCCGTTTAGCTGTCGCCCTCGAGAACGCCCGTTTACTTGAAGAGATTCAAGATCGCGCCGAAAGAGAACATACTGTTGGTGAAATTTCTTCAAAGGTCAGAGCTGCCCAAGACATCGATTCAATCCTTAAAACTGCTGTTTCAGAATTAGGTAAAACGCTAGGTATTGACGAAGTAAGTATCCAACTAAAAACTGCGACTGTCGAAAAATAACAGCATTTATGCTGGAGGAAGAATGTCACTTCGTAATAAGTTTTCATTAAAATTTAAATCAGGCACCTCGTTATTAAGAGGCCAATTAAATCCAAGAAGCTCATTATATGGTTCTATTGGATTTGCTGGACTATTTACGATAATCTTCCTGGCAACAGCGCTATTCCGAGGTGAATACCAGTTCTTCCTCCTAGCAGGCAGTTTTATGCTTGCCTTTCTTTTGGGAATTTTTACAGTCAGCAAGATTTGGGAAACATCAGAATCGTTAAAGCTACTAATTTTTATAGTAGCACTTGAAATTTCGATCGCTTTGTTTTCCGGTATATTTCCTTCTGTTTCCGGGTTACCGTACTCGGTGATCGCAATTTCAATTGCATTTCTATTGGCAGCGGTTGTTGTCAAAAGCGCCATTAGCGATTGGATTATTTTCCTTGGTCTTTTTGGTGCAATAGGCTCTGTATTATTGAGTGTTCTTGCTCCATTTATTCAGACCCAGTCTCCGCAAATTAGCATTCTTGTTATCGCTTTAGCAATAATTCTTGCATTTTCACTACTCTTCTTGATGATATGGGGAAGAATTGTAGCAACATTGCAAGTTAAATTGATTTTTGGTTCCCTGGCGCTAACACTTATACCACTGATTGCATTATCAATTATTAATAACCAATTCTTGCGGACGTCCATTCAGGAACAATCCAACCAATCGCTGAAAGTCGCAGTTGATCAAACCGTAGCCCATGTCGATGGGTTTTTCAATACTAATCTTGAATCAATCTCGGATGAAGCGTCCTTGCCTGTCATTTTAGATTATTTGAGCCTGGATCCGAATCTACGGTCAGGTAGCCCAGAGGAAGCAGAACTCAAGGCCACCTTTCTTTCCCTTCAAACAAAAGAAAAGGTGTATTTACCATCTTATGCTCTCTTAAATTTGCTTGGCGCAAACGTTATTGATACTGACACAAGCAATATTGGAAAATCAGAACGGTTTACTAGTTATTTTCGGACTGCAGCGACCACAAAAGCAAAATTCGTCTCGCCGGTCGAATTTGTACCTGATTCGCGCGAGGCTTATATTTATTTTATCAACCCGATTTTTGATGTTAACAAACAAACGATTGGTTTCTTGCGAGTACGTTATGATGCGCGTGTCCTTCAATCCCTGATCCAGTTAACTGTTGGTTTGATCGGAACGCGGTCTTACCCGTTGATTATTGATGATAATGGCTTGCGATTGGCAGACGGTCTTTCACCTAATCATGTTTTTCGGTCTGTAACGCCTTTTTCCACCGAAAAATATAAATTACTAGTAGAAAATCGTCGAGTAGCAACTTATCTTCCTCAGTCTATGATTACAATTGAACAGATTGATTTTGCGAACGCTGCGTTAAATAAGTACGTTTCTGATTATTTCACAACCACGACGACTCTAAACCAATCTGAAATCCAGCAATCTGGAATTATTGCACCACTTAAATATCAACCATGGAGGGTAATTTTTATTCAGGAACAAACCGCACTGTTAATTGCGCTTCAAAACCAAAACCGGTTATCAACGATCATTTCAACAATTATCGCTGGTATCGTTAGCATCTTTATTACGTTAGTAGCAAACCTGTTTACTCGACCAATTTTACAATTAACCGAAACAGCTGAGAAAATTTCTGCAGGGGATTTTTCCCTTCAAGCAAAAGTTACTTCGACAGATGAGATCGGTATTCTTGGAAATGCATTCAACTCTATGACTAGGCAACTGAAAGAATTTATTGATTCGTTGGAAAATCGCGTCCAGGAAAGAACCCAACAGTTGGCCCAACAAAATGAAGCCCTTTTATTTCGATCACGCCAACTACAGACCGTTTCAGATGTGGCTCGAGGTATCGTTTCAACTCGTGATTTTGAATCTCTACTAACTACAGTTACTACCTTGATCAGTGAACGGTTCGACTTTTATCATGTTGGAATCTTTCTAATTGATGATACTGGTGAGTATGCAGTCTTGCGTGCAGCAAATTCAGCCGGCGGAAGAAAAATGCTGGCAAGGCAGCATAAGCTTCAGGTTGGTCAAGTCGGTATTGTTGGATATGCAACCGGAACTGGTGACCCACGTATCTCAACAGATGTTGGACAAGATGCAGTTTTCTTCAACAACCCCGACCTGCCTGAAACGAAGTCCGAAATGGCATTACCGCTCAAAGTTGAAAACCGCATCATCGGTGCGCTTGATGTTCAATCCACGCAATCCAATGCCTTTTCACAAGAAGATATTGAATTATTTACAACGCTTTCAGATCAGATCGCGATCGCGATCAACAACAACCAACTCTACGCAGAAACTTCGAGAGCTTTGGAAGAATCTGAAAAAGTCCATAGACAGTATTTAAATCAGGAATGGACAAAACAAACCGTTGATATTAGCAATAAAAGTTACAAATTCACGCCAGATGGTCTTATACCGCTTACTGAAGACCTGCCTGAAATACACATGGTTCTTGATTCGGCACGACCGATTGTGAGAACACAAAAATCCGATGATAAATCCGCAACCACTACGTCGATTCTTGCAGTCCCCATTTTACTTAGGGGTGAATCAATTGGAGTAATCCACCTTCAAGAGACCGAAAAGTCTGATTATGTTTGGAGTCAAAATGAACTTACAACGGTTCAGGCAGTTGCCGACCAGGTTGCATTAACTCTTGAAAATGCCCGTTTATTTGAACAGACAATCAGGCGTGCTGACCGTGAAAGAAAAGTTTTGGAAATCACCAGTAAGATCCGTTCAACAAATGACCCACAACAAATGCTTCAAATCACGCTCGAAGAGTTGCGCAGAAATTTAGGCGCAACAAAAGCCCAAATTGTGCTCAATGTGGCAGAACAAACACCTTCATCCTATGAATTTTCTCCACCATCTGAATCTTCCGGAAATGAAAAGTCCGCAGACCCTTCGATTGACTCATGAGGACATTATGACCTGGATCGTATCGATAGCAAATGAAAAAGGTGGCGTCGCAAAAACAACTACGACACTCTCATTGAGCGGAGCGCTTGTCGAACTTGGTTATCATGTCCTTGTGATCGATCTGGACCCACAAGCTAATCTATCACTTTCACTTGGGTGTGAACCAAACACGAGTTACCGGTCATTAATCAATTTATTTATGGAAAACACACCGATAAGCGAAGCGATAAAAAACACAGATATTGACCACCTTTTCTTGTTGCCATCAAATACCGAGATTGGGCTTGCAGAGAGAATTCTTCCTGCCCGCTCTGGTTACGAAATGTTCCTGAAAAACCTATTGTCAACGATCGACAGACAATTTGATTTCGTACTGATCGACTGCCCGCCATTTCTTGGAGCAATCACACTTAATGCAATAATGGCTTCTGACTTATTGATCCTTCCAACACAGGCAGAATACTATTCTGTATTTGCGCTCAGAAATATGATGAGTTTGATTAGACAAGTAAGGAGCAAGGGCAACGCAAGTCTACGGTACCGCTTGTTGATCACAATGTTCGATAAAAGGAATGGCATCCACCGTACACTTTCGGCACACCTGCGCAATACATTTGCTCAAGGTGTACTGGATTCTGTGATTGAAGTTGATACTCGATTACGAGAAAGTCCTATCGCTGGACTTCCAATCATTTATCACGCTTCAAAAAGCCGTGCAGCCATGCAATACAGATTCCTGGCTCAGGAGATTATTAGCTATGTCAAAGAATAAGATAAATGACCGCCTGGATAATTTATTTTCAGGTTTAAACGGAGGTTTTTCTGAGTCCGGTCAACCCATTGACCAATTTTCGATTAAGAGTTATTCATGGGAGACTGATGCGAACGGTCTTTACACATCTTGCGGGAACGAAATTGAGGAAATCCTCGGTTTTGCTCCAATAGATGTGATTGGAAATCCATTTATTTCTTTTCAATTGTTGCAGGCTGACCAGAACATACTAAGAAATTCTCTTAGAGATGAGAATTTTCCATGTGAAATCGAACTTCATTTATTAACCAAAGGTAACAAAGCAATTCTTGTAAGACTTACAGTTTATCAACGAATTAATGACTCTCAACAGGTCGTTGGATTTCGCGGTTTCGTTCAAAAATTAGACTCTTTTTCTGAAACTTCGCAATTTTTAGAAAATGACCTGTTGTTCCAAGACCAAAATGAGCCTGAGAATGTTGATACAGCTCAACAAGTTGAAACTGTTCCAATTGACAGACATGATCCCAGCACATTTGATTATGGCATTCAAACAGGCCCTTTGCCGGAGACTGACGTATATGATCAAATATTAAAAACAAAACAGACGAAGAAAAATAAGACGGGGACAAAAAGCCGCGTTATCAAACCTAAACAGCAACCTTCTCCACAAGTTATTCCAGATTACATGAAGCTTGCAAAAACAGCGCCGTTAACACCTTTACCGCCTGTCGCCACGGCTCCGATCATTACCAGTGGTTCTCCATTTCCAGCAACACTGACTGGTATTTCATTGTCAGATGATAAATTTTACACCGCCAAGAAAATCTGGACGAAACAAGCTCGATTTAGTTATGATGAAAACCAATTGGTTTCCCTGCCAGCCAATACAGACTCACCTGCAGTCTTGGCATCACCTTTGAGTTTAAGAGATCAAAAAACCGGTGTTATTGAAATCGTTGATAATTCTCCAGACCGCCAGTGGACTGAAGAAGACCGTTTATTGATCCAGGAAGTCTCAAACCAATTAGGGTTAGCTTTGGAAAATGCCCAGCTTTATTCTGCTATTCAACGGGAGCTTGTTGAAAGAGTGAAAGCAGAAGAAGAAACCCTGCGGCGCAATAAAGACCTCGCAACACTCAACCAGATCGGGCAGCGCCTGAGTCGATTGGTGAGCCGCGAACAGATCTTTGAGATAGTTTCAACAATGACCCAACAGATCATGAGTGTTCAAAACCTTCTTTTGGCGCTCTATGACAAAGATACAAATATGCTCACTTTCCCGGTTTGTCTGGTTGATGGTGAAGACGTTACGGTCGCACCGCGGCTTCTTCAAAAAGGCTACCAGGAATCTGTGTTGACCACAAAAACTCCGTTGCTGATTAAAAATGATGTTTCCAAGACTCTTGTTGAAACAAATATCGATCACCCAAATAACATACCCCTCTCGCTTCTGGCTGTTCCTCTTCTGACTGGTGATCGTGCTATCGGCGTCATTTCAGTTCTTGATTATCAAAAAGAAAATGCGTATGACCAAGTTCAGGCCGAATTGTTATCTACTGTAGCTTCTCAAGCGGCAACCTCTCTTGAAAACTCAAATCTGTTTAATGAGATCAGGAATGCTCTTGAACTCATCGAAATACGTGAAAGAGTTCAATCCAATGTAACTCGGGCAGTGGCAACCCTTAGTGAAAAAGGCACAAAAGAAGTTTTATTCCTACTCGAGTGTCTTTCCAAAGCCACTTTGTGTGATAGGGTGTTTTATTCAGATGGCTATGAGGATCAAAAAGAAGGCGCCATTTGGCGTGCAAATTCAATATTCATATCACCTGAGACAAATATCACCTTTGACAATAAGGAAATCGAAAGGCTACCCATTGAGCTCTTTCCAAATTGGGAGTCAAACCTGGCTACAAACGGCTGGTTTTCATGTACGATCGAATCTGCATCAGAGCCAGAAAAAAATTTTTTGCAAAAACAAGAAATCAAATCGCTATTGTTACTCGCAATCAAATTAGAAAATAAACCCACCGGCTTCATTGCGTTCGAGAATTATTCTTCCTCCCATGATTGGCAGTTAGAAGAAATTGATATCCTTCGAATCGCATCTGATGCATTTAATAACACATTGATCCGTGAAGGTTTGCTTGTTCAACTGCAAACTTCTCTCGATGAAACCGAAAACCTTTATTCAGCCTCGCACCAACTCGCTCTTGCCAATGATATGCAAGAGATGATATCAGCAGTTGTATCCGGTATTCGAGTTCCGGCAATTAACCGAGGCGTACTTGTTATTTTCGATTACGACGATACCAACAAAATATATCGCATGGCGGTTGAGACAAATTACTACAGTGGCTCAGGAACACCGCCACCAGCCCCCGGTACTGAATACTTAACGTCACTTTACGAATCAATTTTTGTATCTGCCAACCCGGTTTTTTATGATGATTTGCTTGACGCTCAAATTGAACAAACATTACAAGATATTTTGGTTAGGCAAAACATTCGCTCGATGGCAGTGTTGCCATTATGGGCTGGTAACATTCAAATCGGAGCCCTCTTGCTCCAATCTGGACAAGAACACCATTTTTCAGGTCAAGAAATCCGTTCTTATCCACCTCTTGTTGACCAAATGTCGACCGCAATCCAAAACCTGCGGTTATTTGAAAGAACTCAGGCAGCATTATCTGAAACTGAATTGTTGTATAAGATCTCCAGTGGCATCGCCAAATCTACCAATATGGAAGAATTGGTAAAGTTGGTAGGTCAAAACGTTTTACCCAAAAATGCAGACACCCTGTGGCTTTGTACGGTTAATCCTAATAAACAGACCAACAAGCTGGATTTTGAGATTGTTGGTTCTTACAACAGTCAGGGAATATATTCTCAGTCAGGTCAAAAAGTTGATGCAGAGGTTTTTTCATTTGTTAATTACTCTTTACCAGATCCAATTATTTTCCTTGATGTTTCAAAAACCAACCTTTCTTTGCCATCTCAATTGACCCTTAAGAAGATGAGTATTACTTCAGCCATAATTATCCCATTGCAAACTGCGAGCAACCCGGTTGGTTTGTTAATTGCAGGGTCACGCAGGGTTAGTGAATTTGAACCAGATGACACTCATACACTGCAAATCGTAGGAAACAGTATAGCCGTTGCAATTGAAAGACAACGACTACTGTCTGAGGCTCAACGACGCGCTTTGGAACTTCAAACAGCTGCAGAAATCGCTCGCGATACAACGAGTACCCTGTCATTCGATATTCTTTTAAACCGAATCGTAAATTTACTTAAAGACCGCTTCGGTTTTTATCATTGTTCGATATTCTTGCTTGATGATTCGAATACTTATGCTGTTGTTGAAGAATCCACTGGAGAAGCTGGCCTTGAATTAAAACGCAGGAAACACAAGTTAGCTGTTGGTTCAAAATCGGTTATTGGCAATTGCACTTCCTCGGGTTTGCCAGTCATAGTTAATGATACAAACCTCAGCCCCATTTATTACCCCAATCCTCTTTTGCCTGAAACCCGTTCAGAATTGGGCCTGCCATTAAAAATTGGAGGCCGTGTAACTGGGGCGCTCGATCTTCAATCCACTGAACCAAATGCATTTTCAGAAAACGAGTTGACCGTGTTGCAGATTCTAACCGATCAAATCTCCGTCGCCATTGAAAATGCAAAAGCTTACGCAATTTCGCAGCAAGCGGTTGAGGAAATGCGTGAAATTGACCGAGTCAAGAGCCAATTCCTGGCGAATATGAGCCATGAACTTCGAACGCCATTAAACTCAGTTATTGGTTTTTCACGCGTCATTCTCAAAGGTATCGATGGACCTATCAACGATGTCCAAGAACAAGATATTACGGCTATATACAATTCTGGTATGCACTTGTTAAATATGATCAACGAGATTCTTGATTTATCCAAGATTGAAGCCGGAAAGATGGAACTTCAATTTGAAGATGTTAACCTGTCTGATGTTATTAATAATGCTATTTCAACTGCATCTGGTCTAATAAAAGACAAACCGATCGAATTAATTCAAAAAACGCCTGTTGATTTGCCGATGGTAAAGGCAGATGAAATCAGGATTGGTCAGGTCGTGCTGAATCTGATCTCAAATGCTGTTAAATTTACCGAAAAAGGCTCAATCACCGTTGAAGCATTGATTACGACAGGCCCAGAAAATAAACCTGAAGTCATGGTCACAGTTACCGATACTGGTATTGGCATTGATCCTGAAGACCAGACAAAACTATTCCAACGATTCTCACAAGTAGATGATTCCCCTACTCGTAAAACTGGCGGTACAGGTCTGGGTCTTTCAATTAGCCGGTCTTTGGTTGAGCTTCATGGTGGGAGAATCGGTCTGCAAAGCAGCCACTTAGGGAAAGGCAGTATTTTCTACTTTACACTTCCATTACCTGAATATATTCAGGGTTTTGATATTAACCAACTTGCCCATGGTGAAAATGTGATACTTGCGATTGATGATGATCTGCAGGTTATCTCACTCTATGAAAGATTTTTGAAATCTCATGGATATGAGGTAATCGCGCTCACCGATTCATCAATGGCGGTTGAGAGAGCAAAAGAACTAAAACCTTTTGCTATTACTCTGGATATCATGATGCCACAACGAGATGGCTGGCAAGTGTTGCAAGATTTGAAACAAAATGAAGAAACTCGAAATATTCCAATCTTGATATGTTCCATTCTTGAGGAAGAAGAAAAAGGGTTTAGTCTCGGCGCGTCAGAGTATTTGGTCAAGCCCTTCTTACAAGATGACCTGATCAACGCAATCCGACGATTGGACCGCGATGGAAATCTTCAGGAAGTTTTGATCATCGATGATGACCCAGATGACCTGAGGCTCGTCCAAAAAATGTTTGAAGGCGAAAGCAATTTCCACCCCACTCTAGCTCAGGGAGGCGAGAAAGCGTTGGAGATCTTGCAGACGCTGACACCTGATGTAATCATCCTGGACTTATTCATGCCAAACATAAACGGCTTTGACTTACTAGAGAAATTTAAGGCTGAACCCAGACTGAGTAGAATCCCCGTCGTTGTGTTGACTGGCGCTGACCTAACCCCGGAACAACAAGATCAATTATCTGAATCCAGCAAAACTTTATTAACTAAAGGTCTTTTAAAAGAGAAAGATATCCTGAGAAAGTTGAAAGAGGCTTTAGAAAAAATAAAACCTCATCAAAAACAGGATTAAGCCAAAATAATGTCTTCTCATTTTATTGTTGAATGTCTTGATTGTGGTAACCGTGCTCCATTTTTTCCAGGATCTCCAGCTTGTCCAAATTGCGGCAGCTTGTGGCGCGAAGCACGCTACGACTATGCGAATTTATCGTATAGTTTGCCTGTGCAATTAGCTGGACGTCCTTTTGATATATGGCGTTATCGCGAACTCCTCCCTGTTCGCAACCCCAATCCTGACCTTTCTCTTGGCGAAGGCGGCACTCCCCTTATCCATGCCGCAAGTCTTGGGTTAATGCTCGGACTTTCAAATTTGTATATAAAAGATGAACGTCAAGGCCCTACCGCTTCTTTCAAAGATCGTCAAGCAGCCATTACGATCTCCTCGATCAAGGAAGCTGGTATTACGGAAATGGTTTGTGCCTCGACAGGAAACGTAGCTATCTCTTACTCAGCATATGCCGCTCGTGCCGGAATTAAACTATGGGCATTTCTCACAAGTCTTGTGCCCGCCGCAAAAATGCGTGAAGTCGCCATCTATGGTACCCAAGTCGTAAAAATAACAGGGTCTTATGATCAGGCAAAACTTGTGGCTGAAGAATTTGCCAGGCAACGGGGACTCTTCCTTGACATTGGTTCACGCAGCATCCCAAGTGTCGAAGCCATGAAAACGATCGCTTTTGAAATTGCTGAACAATTAACTGGTTTGCTAGGTCCTGAACAAAAACTTTCTAACAACGCGCCTGATTTCCCGTGGCGTACTCCTGATTGGTATTTTCAATCCGTCAGTGGGGGTCTTGGTCCGCTTGGAGTCATCAAAGGTTTCTCTGAATTAAAGAGTATGAAATTATTGGGAAAAGTCCCCAAGATGGGAATTATTCAAGTAGAGGGCTGCGCGCCAATGATTCATGCCTGGAAGCAAAATCGCGAGACTGCGGTTCCGGTACAATCTCCGCATACATTAATAGCAACTCTTGCGACAGGTGATCCTGGACGAACTTATACGCTTTTACGTCAAAAAATCAAAGATGAAACGAGTGCGCTCTTTGAAAGTGTCACAGATGAAGAGGCCTTCCGTGCTATGCATTTGTTGGCGAAAATGGAGGGTTTGTCTGTTGAACCCGCCGCAGCAGTGTCTTTTGCTGGATTGATTAAACTGGTCCGAGCTGGAAAAATCAAATCCGATGAAGTAGTCGTCATAAACTGTACCGGCCATACAATGCCGATTGAAAGAAATATCCTTGGCGAAGGTTGGGAACACACAATTGATATGAAAGCTAAGGGCATGGAAGAGAACCGCGAGGAAGGACTGCTCGCTGCCTTGAGCAACGTTGGTATCGATAAATTCCCCCGGATTGCCATTGTAGATGATGAACCAGACGTTCGCAGGTTAATCCGGAGAATCCTTCAATCACAGGGTAATTACGAGCTCTTCGAAGCCAGCGATGGCAAATCTGCGATTTCATTGATCAAAAAAGAGCGCCCAAACTTAATCATTCTCGACCTGATGATGCCAGACGTGGACGGTTTTTCGGTTATGGATGCACTTCAAAAGGAAAAAGAAACTCAAGACATCCCTATTATTGTCATTACTGCAAAAGAATTGACAACTGCCGAGAAAGAACGACTGAAAGGTCATATTCAATCGTTAATGCAAAAAGGCGATTTCTTAAGTGACGATCTGTTAGATGAAGTAAGAACTCTGATCAAATGAGTGCGCTCAAAAAATGAATGACCGGTCTAAAGGGATCTCTGCGGCATTAGCATCAGCTGTGTTCCTGGGCTTAGCCCCGATTTTTGGAAAACAGTCCATCATCCTTGGATTCTCTCCCCTGGCGGTCGTCGCCATTCGAACTTCTATCGCGGCTTTATTATTATTTTTATTCCTCTTGCTTTTTAAACGTTCTTTTTTCTACATTTATCCCCTGGGTCTTGCAGGATGTATGATTGCCGGCATCGTTAATGGTTTAGGATCAATCCTTTATTACACAGCCTTATCGCGCCTAGATGCTGGTATAGGTCAATTATTGTATTCTTTTTACCCTTTATTCGTGGCTTTTTGGCTGTTTGTCGACCGGCAATCCATTAGTCGAATTACTCTTTTAAGATTAACTCTATCTTTGCCCGCTGTATATTTATTGATCAGCAGCTCCCACCAAAAAATTGATCTTCTTGGAGCTTTGCTCATGGTAGGAGCCGCTTTATTATATGCGCTCCATTTATTGATCAATCAAAGAGTCCTGTTTGAAGTACCGGCTCCAACTGTTACCTTCTATACGCTGATTGGAATGACTGCGACAGTTATCATAGCTTACTTGACTTTTAATCCCGCTTTACCTCCACCCGCAACAACCTGGTGGCCCCTCATGGCAATGGCGTTCATTACTTTTTTTGCCCGTATCACTTTATTCATGGGTGTCAAGCACCTTGGTGGACTGCAAACCTCATTGTTGGGGCTTGGGGAATTATTGATCACGGTCGTCCTGGCACAAATTGTTCTGCATGAGACCCTTACTCCAATCCAATGGGTTGGCGCATTTCTTATCGCGCTTAACCTTATACTTGTAAGTTATGATAAACCAACATCCGTAAAGAGATTCGGAAGGGGATTCTTGAACTGGTTAAATCCTCCGTCCATCTCACCGACTGATTTTCCATTTCAGAGTTAATCCTCTATCTTTTTTAAATTAATTTTGTATAATAATATTAATAAACACCGGTGCCAGGTGTTACATTATCCTCTCTTTGCAGAATAACCTCATCGGTGAGGTTATTTTTTTTCCTATTACTTTCAATGGAGGGAATCATGCACAAGCAACGGAATCGGTGGAGCATCATTGCCTTTATCATCATCACTACTCTTATCATTTCATCCTGTGAATTGCCTTTCAATTTATCCAAAATGCTGCAGCCTGTGGTTACGCTTACTCAGCCGGAACCTGTCGTCATTCCGCCCCCGGTATTACCACAGGAAACTCCACCCCCAGTAATGGCAACTGAGGAGTCTGCTATTGTCCCGGTCACAGGGTCAATTTT
>WOUT01000066.1 GCA_009773005.1 Chloroflexota bacterium
CGGTTTACCTTTGATGCGGACTTTACCACTGGTATATCCCCAGGATTTCACCTGCCGAGACTATCCCTATGAATATTTCTTTGGTGACTCGTTGTTGGTGGCTCCGGTAGTTGAGGAAGCCGTTACTGATTGGCCGGTCTACCTGCCGGAGGGCGAGTGGCGGGATCTGTGGACGGGAGAGATCCTATCCGGCCCGGTTGAGTTGAAGGTTATGACTCCTTATGAAAGAATTCCAGTCTATCAGAAGATTGGCAGCATCCTGCCGCTAAACCTCGAAAAAAGTGGAAGGTTGTGTAGTCCGGTTGGAAATTCAACGAAGACCTATCAAAACCTGACGTTGCAGATCTTCCCTGGCGGCAGTTTTGAATCCTCGATCGTTTTCAACCCGGATTCTGAAGCATTTGTGGTGAAGGTGGAAACAAATTCGCAGGAAAACGAAACCACGATTACTCTACCGGCTTTCAACCAGGAATTATTTTTGGCGGTTATTGGCAAAGAACCGAAGTCGATCAGGGTCAATGGAACTGAGTATCCCAGGTTAACTGTTGACGAGAAAACCCAGGAACCAGGGTTCGTTTATCCGCGCAAACACAAACACTGAAGCTGGTTATCCGATAACCAAGAATAAACATCCCCCATCAAAATCATATGATGGGGGATGATCTCATTAATCCAAGGACGCGATCGATCATGAAAGTCCATCCATTATTCAATTCCCTGATCCAATTCAAGGGAAATGCCCGAGGTTGTGTTTATTCGGAACCCTTAAATGGCATTCCCTGCAACTTATACATGCCCTATGTCTCGGTTTACATGTTGGCTTTGGGTGTTACTGACACGCAGATCGGTCTTACCGTCAGCATCAGTATGGTATTTCAACTCATCCTGGCATTATTCAGCGGGGTGATCACCGATAAACTTGGGAGGCGTAAAAACACCCTGATCTTTGACCTGATCTCATGGACGATTCCGGCCTTGATCTCGGCAATTGCCCAGAACTTCTGGTTCTTCCTGGGGGCGGCCATCATTAACAGTTTTATCCGAGTCACACAAAATTCCTGGATGTGCCTGATGGTCGAAGACTCAGAACCCGATCAATTGATCGATATCTTCTCATGGATCTATATTATCGGATTGCTTGCCGCGTTTTTTGCCCCACTAGCCGGGTTGATGATCAAATCCATTTCCCTGATCCCGACCATGCGGATCCTTTATTTATTTGCCGCGGTCAGTTTCACCCTGAAAGCATTTATCACCTATAAAATGACTGAGGAGACAAAGCAAGGCGTAATCAAAATGCATGAAACGGATGGGAAAAGCCTATTTGACAGCCTTGGTGAATATAAAAACGTTTTGCGCGAGATCTTGCATACTCCCAAAACGCTTTACACGGCGGGGATCATGGTGATTATGAATATCTGTATGATGGTCAATTATCTTTTCTGGTCGATCATTGTCACCGAAAAGATCAAAATTCCGGTACAAAATATTGCCATGTTCCCGTTTATCAAATCCTTGATCATGCTGGTGTTTTATTTTGTGGTGATCCCTCGCATGCGAACCTTACATTTTAAGATTCCGATGATATTTGGATTTATGGGTTTTGTCGTCAGTCGACTAGTTTTGGTCCTGGCGCCTGTAAACGGATATGCTCTACTGTTTTTTAGTGTATTCCTCGAAGCTTGCAGCCTGGCAACTTTAAATCCACTGGTCGATCAATTGACCGTGCTGAGCATTGATCCCAAAGAACGGGCGCGCATCCAATCCATCCTTTACGTGGGCATCATCCTGATCTCCACACCGTTCGGCTGGATTGCAGGAGCATTATCGGAAGCGAACAAGAGTTTGCCTTTCATCTTGAATATTTTCCTCTTTTTAGTGGGTGGAATTCTTGCCTATTTGGCTGGAAGATCGTCGGCCGGTTCCCAAACAAAATCATTATCTTAGTCAATTTAATAAGACACGAGGCGTTAATTTTAATAATGAGGATCGGAAATGATGTATCATAGAATAACTAATGATACAAAAAGAGACAAAAAAAGTCTTGATATGGAAATTTTGACCAATTAACAAGTTCTCATGTTGTCTTATAATTAGTTAAAAGACACGTACGTGTATTAGAAGAATTAAGATAAACACCAGATTGATGTTGCTGTTTATCTTAATTACGAGCAGCGGATTCCAACCGCTGACCACGAGTTATGAGTTTGAATCCTGGTGCGCCAAGTAAAGCTTGGCACTTCTTCCAAGGTGAAAGTCCCTGGTGGAAAAGGCCTAACTAGCCATCCATACCGAGTGTTGCGGTTGAAAAGGAGGCAAAAAACTCAATGATACAACCGAAGCGTACACAGAGCACGACTTAAGCCACAGGGAAGGCCGTACTTCCTGAAACTTGATACAGCCCCGAAAATTATCTCATCGGTGAAAACCGGAAAAATGCAGACGGCGATGAGTTCAAGATCTCAGAAGCCAACACAGAGAGAACAAAATGGTAAGTTCTCCGAGGGTCTGTCGGGGTCTACTTTAGAGCATGGCATCCCGAAGGATATTGGGACGATGTGTGTCGAGAGAAGTGTTTGAGAACTTGGTCAGTCCGAGAAGTTCCTGCAAAAACTGCTTTGAATGGTGTTTATATCAGGCAGCAGTGGACAGGTAGGCTACCGAAAGAATAAGTAGGGAAACCGAAGACAATCGGGAGTCAGATCAGCTTATAGTGTGCGCCGGGTAGCGCATTGATCGTGAGGGTTGAAGTCCCTCTGGTGCTCAGATGAGGGGCACCATATCCAAAAGCGGGAGTAATTTATCACTGGTCGATGGCCATGAACCACCGACGAGCAGGGTGTTCACCGTGAGGTGAAATCCAAAAGGCATGCGGAGAAACTCCGGGTCGTAATTGAAGGCGAGAGCCTGGATGAACCGGTCGGCCAAAGACGGGATCAGGTCAAGCTTGTACTATGGAGGCGAAGGCATTCTCATTCACCCGTCGTACCAAGGTGTGTGCGGGCGGCACGGTGCGGAAGAACAATGCGTAACCCCGGGAGAACTCGTCGGGTTTCTGAGTGGCGTCAGAATAAGTGACCCTATAAACGAGGAGCGAAGTGGGAAGTGATGCCCTACGAGTAGTCGGACTGTCGAATAGTACCTGAAGCGCCGTGAAAGCGGCGTGACCTCATGAAAGCAGTGTGGGTGAACTGGGGAAGGCGGCATGAGTAAAGACAATGGCGCGGATAAGTTCCTTATGTGAAAAACCCATTCACCATAGTCCGAGGAGACTTACGGACTGGCCAATCCAACCAGAGCGAGGAATGAACGGTTTGAAGGTAACTCGATTAAGTCCTTTTTTCATCCCCCTATTGTATTAACCTTCTTTAAAAAAATAAAGGGCTATCCCACTTTACTTTTGGGACAGTCTCTAGTTTACTTTGAGGTATCGCAGTTGTTCTGTTGCAATTAGTCATAACCCTCTATTTAACTTCCCTTCGTTGACACTTTTCTTAATGTACTGAGTAATTTTCGGCCAATGTCTGCCAATCGAATAGATTTCAATTCAGGATTAGCATAACGCCTTTTTGGTTTACTGCGTTCTGTAGAAAGAACACAAAAAGCTTCCAATGGTAAGATTACTATGGACTCGATAGTTGAATGAAGGTCTAATAGGATCGAGTCTGAATCTTGTGGTGACCATCTCCACCCGACCAATTCAATGATCCGATTAGCAAAATCAGTGAATTTCACCGATTGTGAACTTGGTGTTTCCATAAGCAAAGATAAAACATTTTTTGAAAAACCAATCGGGAGTTCATCTAAAACCTGAATATACATAGGGGTTACCAACCAGTCACCCCGGAACCACCAACCAGTAAACAATGTATAGAATTGCTCAACAACCGGGGAAGTTAGAAACTTCTCCCCTTTAGGAGTCAATTTCCAACGTTGTCCTCGACCACCATCGATCAGATCAGCCCAATAGGCCAGCAAGTGAATAAAATAAATCGACCAGACGTCGCCCTCATTTTTAAACTCTATTGTCGTTTCACCATACTTAAATTTGAGCACGGGTGGGTTGACAAATTTAACTGCGACCTCCTGTACGACTTTTCGAGGCAAATTGCCAGTGGATTGTGTTCCGGTAATCTTGTGTTCTTTGAGATACGTCAGCAGAGAAACCACGTCTCTACGTAAAGGCAGCGCTTGCGCAAGGTTCTCGTCCTCTGATGTCAAAAGCGTCAGCCAGTGGGACAGAGCAAGATGCGGTTCCACCCATCCTGCGTTTGCTTCTCTTGGAAACTCTTGTCGACTGTTCCACTCACGTTTTTTCTGGACGAGTTGTTGGAGACGTTCATTGGCAGACTTAAGGTCAAAAATTTCAGGGTCAAATGCTCCACCTGCCCACACAAGCCACCGACATCTTCAGGGGGGCGGGCGCGTTTCCCATCCGTACATTGTGGCAGTTTGATTCCCCTCTCGGCGGTAAGGACTCTCTCAACGACTATTGAATGCTTCCAATGGTCACCGAAATCATACACATAAGTGAATCGGGTACCCTTGGTCAGGTTGAGTGTCCGTAGTGTACTTTCTGCTTCATCCAAAATGGAGTGGTCACCAAATTCATCGTTTGCAGGATCTCCGTAATTGATCTGATTAATTTCGAATTCGTGCAGATGATAATCTTGCCAGTCAAACACAGCTTGAATTACATCATGCAATTCGAGCAAAGTAATTTTGTCCGAAACTAAAATTTTTCGCCAGATGGGAGGTTGAATGTAATTGAGTGAAACCCTAATCTGAAGAAGATTGGATGGTTGTTTTGATTGCATGAAATTACCCTCTTAGCATCTCTCCTGGCGCACAGTGGATCTAGGCACTAAGCGCTCGTTTGATCAAATCCTTAATGAGTCCATTTGTGTCGCCTACAAGTTGGCAAGTACGATGTCAAGGTATCCTCACTGTTCCTATACCCATCTTTCTGAATTTGTTTAGATTTAGAAACGTTCAAAACTAATTTAGAAGTATAAGTCTTTTCCCCAAATCATTTAATTGCTGAATGTATTGTTCAGGATCGGGGGCTTCAATCCACTGAACCAACTCCCAATCGGAGCGATTGACCGAGCATAAGACCCTGGCCAAGTCAACCGGGAAAACCCCGGCAGCTTTTCCTTGTACACCAGTAATTGCATCCAGAATTGAATATTTATTTTTACAGCACAATCCCCAGATATCTGCCAAATCTTTTGCGGCTTCCCGGTTTAAAACAGCCGTGATTTTATTCGCCAGAATATTCTCTGCTGTACCGATACGTCCAAGTGAAGGATGAATCCAAGGTTCACCTACATGAGAGGGCACATCGTTGATCATCTCGATTTTCAGATTGATTTCTGCCTGAACTAGGTTTAGCCGTAAATAGCGATTTCCCGTTGGTTTACCTGGCAGGTCCATCTTAATGAATGCGAGAAAGCTTGAATGCATCGATCAGACCATAATTGAAAGTTAGCGTCATCATTGCGATAATGCAGTTCCTCCTGATAGATAGAATCCAGTTTCAATAGCCGCAAAGTCGTGCAGAACCTGATCTTGAAATGGGTAGAGTTGGTCGAGATAAAATGACTGATCCATTATTTGTCCCAATCGGGGGAATTGGCTGGCAACCAGACCGTTAGAAAATCAAAACTACGGTGGCGGCTCATTGAACGGACATGCTTGCGCCATTTAGGCCAACCCTCGATCAGCCGCTTGAATCCGAGTAGTCGGACAATTTCAGGGTAAGAGGTATAATCCAGCAAACGGATTGCTGCCCAATCACTATCCAACCTACCTATGGTTTGTTTGCCATCCAGTAAATCACAGAATTGGGTCTCATCAAGATCATAGTCCCAGATAATCGATAGATTCATCAGCAATCTCTCCAAAATAAGTAAAGGCAAAATCCTTGAAATCCCTATCCTCGCAACAAGCTACGAGGCATTTCGGGATTTCACCCTTTGGGGCTGATTTTGTAAAACACTCTCGCAGCAAGCTGCGGGGAAATGCCCTCTTCTTGATTATACAATACGCAGAGAAATATTTTTTGTCTAGTAAATACCGAGTTTAATCTTGATTGTGACACTGTTTTTTGTTTTTAGTTCGTCCCCATGTGTGTGGGAAATACCAGATTAGAAAACACTGGTCAAGCATCTCTACAGGTCCATCACTAAGCGCGTCGGGAATAATAATTGCGAGCTTTTGAAGGGGCTGCTAGGCTTGTTGGGTCAACTGCTGTAACGACATGGCGAGCACATTCACTGCTTTCTGGTACTCTTGTAGTGATAATTGCTCGGCGGGTGTATGATCGAGCGCCGAATCGCCGGGACCATAAACCAGCGCAGGACATTGCCAGACTGGAGCGACGATGTTCAAATCGGCGGTACCAGTTTTATAGACAAAAAACGGCACACCACCCTGGCTGCGAATTCCACTCAAGAAGGTGCGCACCAGTCGCGATTTCTTTTCACAAGCCCAAGCCGGAATGGCATATCCTACCTGGGTGACCTTGGCGTTGGTGGCGATTGTGTCCAGCCTAGCATACCACTGCTCTGGGGAGAGGTCCAGCGGCAGGCGGGCTCCCACCTGTAGCCGAGCCCACTGCTTGAATTCATTTTTCCCTGATCTCATCGCGCGCAAGGTGGGCAGGACTTTGTCAAATGCGCGTTGTTTCTTCGCGTTGAACGAGGCCGCAAACGCCTGAATGGACAGCCAGATCTCGATCACCGCTTCGCAGGCTGTCTGGCCGCCACTGGCGGAATGCGCCTGTTCTCGGCGCAGGGTGATCTCGGCCAAGGCCGAACCTTTATAGCCCAGCGCGACCCGATCCCAACGGTTGGGCTCGCCGATGATGGTAAAATCCGGTTTGTATTGATCCACGATAAAGCGCGTACCACTGGAATCGCGTTCTTCCTCGACTGCGCCAATGACCACAAACTGCCAGCCTTCGACCGCACCCACTTTCGCTACTGCATCCGTAAAACAGGCCAGTGGACCCTTGGCGTCCACTGCGCCTCGTCCGTATAAAATTCCATCCTCCACGCGAAGTGGAATTTCCCCGGGCACCGTATCAATGTGGCCAAGTAAGACGACCTGCCGCGGCCCCGCTCCCATCATGCCGGTCGCGTTCCCTGAACCATCGATAAACGCTTTGTTGTAGCCAAGTGTCTTCATTCGACCCACCAGCCACTCTGCTGCACCCTGCTCCTGCCCGGATGGGCTGTATTGCGAGACAAGTCCGATTAACGTTTCTGCCATCAAATTTTTACTCATCAAGGATGTCACCCATAAGCACTTCCTCAAGCGACCCCACGAGCTGATCGATCTGCACATACGAAATCACCAGCGGCGGTAGAAGCCGGATCACAGTCATCCCTGCACTCAGGGCGATGATATGTTTTTCTTGCAGCGCTTTGAGATAGGGGGCTACCTTTTGCTTTAACTCGATGCCGATCATCAACCCCAAACCGCGCACCTCACGGATTTTGGTGGACTGGATGGCCTTTAATTTTTCCATCAGGTAAGCTCCCTTTTCGGCTGCCTGGGCGGGGAGATGCTCTTCCTCCATGGCAGTCACGGATGCCAGCGCCGCCGCGCAAGCGAGCGGATTGCCGCCAAAAGTGGAACCATGCGCGCCTGGAATAAGATTTTTTACTTTTTCACCGATTAACACTGCGCCCATGGGGATACCGCCAGCCAGTGACTTGGAACAACATAGAAGATCAGGCGTGATGCCGAAATGCTGGTAGGCAAATATCTTGCCCGTGCGCCCAAACCCGGTCTGGACCTCGTCCAAAACCAATAGCGCGCCGCGCTCGTTACAAATACGTCGCGCCGCCTGCAAGTAAACAGGCTCTGCCAGATAGACACCACCCTCCCCTTGAACGGGTTCAAAGATCACAGCCGCTGTTTGGTCAGTCACGGCTTTTTCAAGCCTCTCGATGTTGTTGTAGGGCACATGGCTGAAATCCGGTACGAGCGGCACGAAAGGTTCCCGGTAGGTTTTGTTCCAGGTTGCCGAAAGCGAACCCATCGTACGCCCGTGGAATCCGCGCATAGCGGCAATTATACCGGTGCGGCCTGTAGACAGACGCGTAAATTTGATAGCAGCCTCCACAGATTCAGTACCAGAGTTACAAAAGAAAACGCGTTCCAGACCCGGGGTAAGTGTAGTCAATTTTTCCATCAGGGTGGCACGCTGATCATTCGGAAACGTCTCGAACAAGGTGATTAACGTAGAAGCCTGCTTGTAAAGGGCCTCAGCAATTTTCGGGTGCGCGTGACCGAGATTGGCAACACCATGTCCCGACGAGCAATCCAAATATTCCGTTCCGTCTGCGGCAAACAATGATGCGCCTTGTCCGCGCACAATTACAAGCGTTTGTTTGGTATAAGTCCCTGAAGTATGTTTGTTTTCGATATTAATAATTTCGTTTGCATTCATTGGATCACCGTTCCGTTTCCCGCGAGGGCATTTGAAATTGGATTTTGGATTCTTCCGTCCGCGATGACAACGCGAATCACACCTCTCTTGAGCGCTTCCTCCGCGGCAAGCACTTTCTTCTTCATGCGACCTTGTGCAACATCCAACGCCTCTGAGAGTTGACTCTGCAGCAGTTGCTGAATGAGAGTTGATTCATCTGGAAATTTCTTCATTAACCCAGGAACTGCTGTAAGCAAAATCAGTGTTTCTGCCTCGAGTGAAGAAGCGACCATTGCCGCAGCGCGGTCTGCATCCACATTCAACGCCTCACCTTTCTCACTGATTGCCACAGGAGCAATCACTGGCAGATAGCCAGCATTCAACAACGAAAGAAGCAGTTTATTGTTAACATTTTCAATCTTGCCTGTGTAATCATCACGGATGATTTTGCGTTTACCGTTTTCCACGCTTTGAATGGAGTCTTTGCGCATGGCTTGCATGAGTCTACCGTCCATGCCGCACAAACCAAATGCATTGACTCCTAACATCTGCAATTGTTCCGTAAGCAATGAATTGACCTTGCCATTTACCGCCATGAGAAACACTTCTAATGTTTTGCGGTCGGTATAACGGGAGGTGTACCCCGAAGGCGAGGTGATGAATCTGGGCGGCATGCCCAGCGCTTCGCCCAAGGCGTTGGCCTCAGCTGAGCCGCCATGCACGAAGACTAGTTTTTGCCCTTGCCGCAACATCTCCGCCGCATCGGCGCAGATTGCTGAGAAGTCCACGCCTTCTGTGCCACCAAGTTTGACCACGATTGTGGATGATTTTGCCATTCTTCTCTCCGTTATTGATATCGCGTGCTCTTGAATCCGCAGGTCTATAGCGGATGCAGCCCGGCGAAATCCAGGCCAGTCATTTCATTCCAACCCATCATAAGGTTCAGACACTGCACGGCCGTGCCGGAGGAGCCTTTCATCAGGTTGTCGATGGCGCACATCGAGACGATATGCCCGCTGGCTTCATCCAGCTCGAAGCCGATATCGGCATAATTGGAGCCGATGATGATTTTTGGCTCAGGCACGCGATAAATACCGCGCTGCTCTTTAACCAGGCGGATGAATGGATTCTCGTTGGCCGCGGCGCGATAGGCTTTCCACAGGTCTTTGGTGGTTACGCCCGGCTTGACTTTGGCGTGCGCTGTCGCCAGCACACCGCGCACCAGATCCACCGCGGTCATGGTCAAAGAAACATTCATCACGCCCGTCTCTTGAATCACCTCAGCCGTGTGGCGATGCCCGAAGGCAGAGAAGGTGCGGATGACGTTGGCGCGTTCGGCATGGTGAGAGCCTGCGTTGCCTTTTGCGCCTGATTCGGACGAACCCACCTTGATCTCAATGATGACGGGGGCAGCGGAATCCACAAGACCCGCCTGAACCAAGGGCAGCAGTGCCAGGTTGCTGGCGGTGGCGTTACATCCTACCCCGCTGGTGTAATTTACAGTTGCTATTTCAGCACGGTGCAGTTCTGGCAGCCCGTAAACGAACTTGCCCAGCCACTCCTGTGCGGCATGAGGCTGGCAGTACCATTTTTCATATGTAGCAGAGTCCTTTAGCCGGAAATCTGCCGAGAGATCAATGATTTTCGGCGCGAGAGCGGAATAATCGTTGATTCTTTTCTGCGCTTCACCGTGGGGGAGGGCAAGAAAAAGTACATCCACCGGTTCGAGCTGCACCGGGTCAACAAACTTAACCTGCGTGCGCTTACGCAGGTTGGGATGTACCTGATAGACATACTCGCCCAGATGCGAACGCGAAGTGACCTGCTTCACCTCAACATGTGGATGACTCAACAACAGACGCAATAGCTCTCCGCCGGCATAACCCGAACCACCAACAATTGAAACATTTACCATAATTGCTCCTTCTCTTTCACTGCAGCAAAACCTATACGTCTGCTTTGGCCACTTCCACCACGTAATTCACAATTTCATTAGCGATATCCACGCCGCTGATAGGTTGTGCCGTGTGGAATTCCATTGTGTGGTTGATCTCGTTCACCAGCAGACCCTTTTCGGGGTGCTCCACCAGGTCCACAGCCAGCACGCCGCTGCCGACCGCCTGGACGGCTCTCAGGCATAGTGCCTCAATCTCCGGCGTGATTTGGCAAATCTCGCCCTCGCCGCCGCGCGCTGTGTTCGTAATCCAGTGCTCTGACTTGCGATAAATGGCCGTCAACACCCGATCGCCCACCACGATGGCGCGAATGTCACGTCCGGGCTTTTTGATGTATTCCTGGATGTAGAAGACCGAATGCTGCACCGAGCCAAGCGTGGCTTTGTGCTCCAGAACGGCCTCGGCAGCATCGCGGTCGTTGATCTTAGCCAGCAGCCGCCCCCAGGAGCCGACCATCGGTTTAAGCACCACCGGGTAACCAAGTACTTCGATTGCCTCGAGTGCCGCTTCGGGGGTGAATGCTGTCATATTGTGAGGCTGCGGTACACCTGCGCGCGACAGCATGGCGCTAGTCACGAGTTTGTCGCCGCACACTTCCGCGACCGCGACTTTGTTCACCGTGGGTACGCCAAACGCGTTCAACATGCGAAGCGAGTACAGCCCGCTCAAGTAGCTGATGCTGCGTTCCAACACAGCGTCGAACTCTCGCCAGGGAACGGGGTTCTCCAGGTCGAACGAAACCAATCGGTCATCGAGGCGCTCGTAATCAATGCCGCGCTTTTCCATCGCGCTAAAAATCCACTTCTCTTCCACCCGCACACGCGAGAAGAGTACACCAATGCGTAGTCTTTTTTGCATCATCATCTCCAACCATTCCAACGGTCCCCTTTGCCAACCCGGCTGCAGGGGCAAGGGGTTATTCCCCCCAGTCTTCCTGTTCCATGGGTGCGAGTTCCACCTTGGCGGGGTCGAGCAAAGTGACTTCCAGGTACACACCGCAATCGGGGCAGACGATAATTTCGCCAACTTCAGCAGTGACTTCGAGGCTGATTTCAGCTTCACATTCGGGGCAAGATACGGGATTCATAAATAATCTCCTTCAATTAAAGACTTGGCTTTTTGTATTTGTTTCTTTACGGATTCAGGGGAGGTTCCACCCGTGGCATGACGTCGTTTTACTGATGCCATCGGGTCGAACACCGCATAAACATCGGATTCAAACGCGCCGAAGCTTTTCCACTCGTTCAGGGTAATTTGCTCCAGATTGATACCTCTATCTGCTGCTAGACGGACGGACTTTCCCACCGCTGCATGTGCTTCGCGAAAAGGGAACCCCTTGCGGACAAGATAATCAGCCAGATCGGTTGCTAGCATTGTTGAATCGATGGCTAACCGCATTTTCTCCGGTTTGACGGTCATGGTCTCGAGGGCGTCCGCCAGAACAGGCAAAATTGCCAACAGCGTATCCGTGGCCTGAAAGACCGGAACTTTGTCCTCCTGCAAATCTTTGTCGTAAGTAGATGGTAATCCTTTGAGTGTTGCCATCAGTCCTGTCAACAGCCCAAGGAGCATTCCAGCTTTACCGCGTGCCAGTTCAAACAGGTCAGGGTTTTTCTTTTGAGGCATCAGGCTAGAGCCAGTAGAGTAGGCATCGGAGAGTTCAAAGAATCCAAACTCAGTCGTTGTAAACAGCACCATCGCTTCAGAGAGTTTGCTCAAATGTACACCGGTCATCGCAGCGCAGAATAGATATTCGGCAACAAAATCCCGATCAGAGACAGCATCCATACTGTTTTGGGCGGGAATATCAAATCCGAGCGCCATAGCCAGGGTTTCGCGGTCGATGGCGAAAGCGGTTCCTGCCAATGCACCGCAGCCCAAGGGCAGGATGGCGACCCGGTCGCGCAGGTCAACGAAGCGTTCACGGTCACGTTTACCAATATGGATTGCAGCCCTTTAATGACCTCATCCAATTGTGGCAGCATCTCCAGTATCCACAATCTGAAATCAGTAACAACCTGGTCGTTACGGCTGCGCCCGGTATGCAGTTTCCCTGCTACTATACCGATGAGTTCACCCAGACGCCGCTCCACTGCCGTGTGGATGTCTTCGTCGGAATCAACGAAGATAAAAGAGCTGCTTTCGAATTCGGCAGCGATGGTATTGAGACCACACTGAATGGCGGCATGTTCGTCTTCATTAAAGACGCTTGCCTCAAGCAGTGCACCCGCCCAGGCGATACTGCCAGTTACATCTTGCACAGCGAGACGCTGGTCGAATGGCAGGGAGGAGTTTAGCATCCAGGCTTTCTGATTGAGTTTGGTTGAAAAACGTCCACCCCAGAGGGTCATGGTGTCTCCTTCACTATTTGTAACTTCAGATATTGAACGGCCCAAGCCGTTTCTGCATTAGTCACGTTTGAACCGTGAATAATCCGGTTTTGGCATATCCAACCCCGAGACGGGCAGGCCGTTGAGCGCGCGCACCTTCAGGCTCAAACCAAACAGGCGGATGAAGCCCTCGGCATGGCTCTGATCGTAAACATCCTCCTGGCCGAAGGTGGCAAAGTCTTCGCGGTACAGACTGAATGGGCTCTTACACCCGGCGCTTATGATGTTGCCCTTGTAAAGTTTGAGGCGGACGGTGCCGGTGACGGGACCCTGGGTGCTGTTCACGAAAGCATCCATCGCCTCATGCAAAGGGGTGAACCATAGCCCATCGTAGGTCAGTTCGGCGTATTTGAGGGAAACTATCTGCTTGAAGTACAGGGTTTCGCGGTCGAGCACTAACGACTCAAGTTCGCGGTGAGCGTAAACCAGGATAGTGCCCCCAGGGGTCTCATAGACGCCATGTGACTTCATACCGACAAGGCGGTTTTCGACCAGATCCACACGGCCGATACCGTACACACCGCCGATGGCGTTCAACACCTCGATGATTTTTGCAGGCGAGAGTTTTTCATTGTTGACAGCCACTGGGTT
>WOUT01000011.1 GCA_009773005.1 Chloroflexota bacterium
GCAGTTTGTGCGCTAATTCGGACTTCCGTGCAACCGCGGTTTCTCCCAGTAATCGGATTTGTGGTTGAAGTGTGAGGAAATTGACTGGCATGAATCGGACCCTTTTTTATTATCGAACATTTGTTTGAATTATACAAAATCGCATGATTTCAAGCAAGGGAGCGATAGATGGCAACGGTTTTTCTGAATAATTTCAGGCGCATAAGTCATCTGATCGCGATATAATCGGTGTCTGAAAAAGGAAAAACTTGTATATGGAAATTGTTGCGACACTACTTATCGCGCTTGGGCTGGCAATGGATTGTTTTGCGGTCTCTTTGGGGATTGGAACCAGTCCAATCAAAAAAACTTTACGAACTGTTTTCCGGCTTACTTTTCATTTTGGATTGTTTCAGGCATTGATGACCTTGATTGGTTGGCTGGCAGGCAGCCGCATCGTCAATCTTATTGCCGGGTTTGACCATTGGGTAGCTTTCGCGTTGTTGGCGTGGGTCGGAATCCGCATGATCATTGAAAGTTTTTCCAATAAAGAAGAGGCAAGGGAAGGTAATCCTTCAAAGGGCGGATTATTGATAATGTTATCTGTTGCTACCAGCATAGATGCACTTGCTGTGGGGTTAAGCCTGGCGCTGGTGGAAGTGCCAATTCTTTTCGCCAGCGTCGTGATCGGAGTGACTTCCCTTTTGTTATCATTACTTGGTTTGTTCATTGGCAGCCGGTTAGGCATGAAGTTTGGAAAGCGGATGGAATTGATAGGCGGATTGATATTGATCGGAATTGGCGCACGCATTCTACTGAGTCATTTGTTTGTCTAAAAGGAAAATTCAAATTTTCAAATTCTTGACCGACTCCTTTAATAGGACTATAATGGGCAAGATTAATGCAATTGATCAGAAGTTGAGGTGTAAGTATGCCGGTATATACCTATCGGTGCGAAAATTGTGGTGTGCAGTTTGACCAACTCCTAAGGTTCACAGACGCGCAATTGACCAAGTGCCCGGAATGCGGCAAGAAGTCGCTGCAAAAAGTCTACACACCGGTCGGAATCGTGTTCAAGGGGTCTGGCTTTTATGCTACCGACCACCGTTCTCCTTCCGGCGCATCCAGATTTGCCAGCGACAAAAAAGAAGAAAAGGCTGCCGAGGCGAAATCTGAAACGAGCGGGTCGAAAGAAACACCTGCTGTTGCACCGAAAGAATCTCCAACTCCTGCCGCCAGCGCTGCAGGCGACAAGTCCTGAAATAATCTTAACAGTTCTTAAATAGTAATAATTTTTATACTCCCATCGGATTTGGGAGTATTTGTATTATCATAGGACTCAGATTTATCATTGAACGTTGATAGCTTTCGTCAGCCCGTTGATAGGTTTTGATAGCTTTCTGAATCTAGACTCTACACATCACGTGAGGTAAGGCATGGCAAAAAATGCACAAAAAAAGAACGGTCGGGAGAACAAACCGCGGGTTTCTGCCCAACAAAAAAAACTTCGCCGGCAGCAAGTATTCATGGCTGTGGTTGGGAGTGTCATAATCTTGGCTATGGTGCTGGCTCTGGTGATGAATTACTAGAGGAAAAATGCCTAGACATAAAAGTTGGTTCTGGTTAGCCGCATTGGCGGCAGCCTGTTTCTTTGATTTTCTGTTCTGGAAAAAACCTTTTGGGGTTTCATTCGTGATCTGGACGACTGCCCTGCTGGGAGTTGGGTATTTGCTCGCCTGGCGTGAAGGAAAACGCCCCGCTGCAGTCAGTATCTTATTATCGATTCTGGTGCTGGCTTTTGCGTTCGTGCCAGCATGGCGTAACGAGCCTTTCACGAGAGTGTTCAGTGTGCTTCTTGCCTTGTCTGGTATGCTCTTGCTGACTGCAACTTTTTTAAGTGGACATTGGCCGTTCTACCGGATGTGGGATTATTTAAAGGAAATGACCTTAGCGATGGTGGGTGGTGTTTCCCGGGCGATACTAATGGCTTCGAAAAATCAAAACCCACCGCCGTTGGACCAACCCGTAAAAAAGTCGTTTGGGAGAAAAGCGCTTCCGGTGCTGCGTGGTGTGTTGATCGCGGTCCCGGTTGTCACTTTGATGGCAATTCTGCTTTCCTCCGCGGATCCGATTTTTGGAGACTGGTTAAAAAAGGTATTGGATCTGGAAAAACTGCCTGAGTATCTTTTCCGCTTATGGTATGTCTTGATGATCGGCTCAATCCTCGTTGGAATTTATCTTCATGCGATCCTGCCGAACAAAACTGAAGAACGCCCTGACCCGCAAAAGCCCTGGATGAGACCCTTCCTGGGGTGGACGGAAACCGGCATCATTCTTGGCGCGGTGGACGCACTTTTCCTGGCTTTCGTTTTCATCCAGATTCGTTATTTGTTTGGCGGAATGGTCAACATTAACGAGACTGGTTACACCTTCTCGGAATACGCCCGGCGTGGTTTTGGTGAATTGGTGGCTGTAGCGGTGTTAAGCATGATGCTGTATTTATGCCTGAATACCATCACCAAGCGCGAAAATCGGGGCGCGAATCTCGGTTTTTCAGTAGTTTCGATCTTGTTAATGGCAAATGTATTGGTGATCCTGTTTTCATCCTTGCAGCGGCTGCTGCTCTATGAAAGCGCCTACGGCTTTTCACAATTACGAACGTATACGCACGTATTCATTTATTGGCTGGGCGGATTGATCGTTATGACAGTCATTCTGGAACTTTTGCGGAAGCGCGGTCATTTCGCATTGGCATTGCTAATCAGCAGCATCGGTTTTGGCGCGACGCTGGCTGTAATGAATGTGGATGCGTTCATCGCTACACAGAATGTCGAGCGAGCGACAGCAGGGGAGGAATTGGATATTCAGTATTTGAGCTCCCTTTCGGTTGACGCAGTGCCATTTATGGTTGATAAATATAACGATCCTACGCTGACTCCCAAAGTTAAGGATGCTCTTGGTTCAGCGCTGGCTTGCCGTCAGGTTTTGCTAGATGATCCAACCAAAAAATCATGGCAAGGTTTCAATTTAGGTGAAACAAACGCCTATCGGTTGCTGCAAGAGAATCGTAAAACATGGTCGCAACATAATGTATTTCAAAGTAGTGATTGGGGGTGGTCTTTCAGGCTGAATGGAGTGGAAATCCCATGCATTGGATCGGTTTGGATGGATTAGGAATAATTTATGAGAAGCAGCGAAATCCGTTGCTTCTCTTTTAATTGGGTGATTTTGTCAGGTCTTTTCTTTTCGACAATAGCCACAACAAGGCGACAATGGGCAAGGTGAGCGTCAGGAACGTCAGCGGGATGCCCTTGCCATTGATCAGGCTGACTGCCGCTACAAAAACCAATCCAGTTTTATAAGCAATCATGCTGCACCGTATTATGGTCAACACACAACCCAAGCCAGACATGTTAAAAAGGATCATCATAGAAGTGAAGAAGAAGCAGGAAAACGACTTGCTTCCGGTTTCGGGGCAGCGGTATAAATCTTCCAACGAAGTTTCAGCAGCGCCCGAACCCGGGATCTGTTGCGCCTCGCGCTGCATGTTGCGTTCCTCCAGTTCGCTTTGCATTGGATAAAAGAAGGAGACAAGAAAAAAGCCCGCGATACAACACCAGGATCAATGCTGCTATTAGTCAATACAGCGAGTTGCGTTCACTTCCACGTTCACTCAGCGCGAGTTGAACAACAGGTTTGGTAATTGAAACGATGAGATTATTCTCTCGCATACTTGGTCTTGGCTGGAAGCCCATCCCAGCCGAAGACTTCAAAATTGATCTCATTCTCACTATTAAACTCGACGCCTTCTTCTTCCAGAAGCACGCGCTGCATATTCGTGCCAAAACCGAAACCATGCGGGCTGATTTTGCCTTTGGCGTTGATTACCCGCTGCCAGGGAATATTTGCGTCGTCTTTTCGGTTGGCTAGGGCTGCGAGGGCAAAACCAACCATCTGGGCGGAACAGCGCCCCACAATGCGGGAGATCTGTCCGTAGGTGGCTACTTTCCCTGCGGGAATTTGCCGTACAGTGTCATAAATCACATCATACAAACGAGGTTCATCCATGCGTCTCTCCCAAACGAACAGGCTAATTATACATTTTGAAAAATGAAATGAAGGTTTGAAATGAAGGTTAAAACCAAAACTCACTTCATGGTAGAATTTCACCCATGAAACGTTGGCAATTTTGGTTGGGGTTATTTATCAGCGCTGTTTTTCTATATTTTGCTCTAAAAGGTCTAAATTTTGACGATTTTTTGAAATCGGTAAAATCCGCGAACTACTGGTGGATCTTTCCGGGGATTGCTGTTTATTTTATCGGGGTGTGGGTGCGCGCCTGGCGCTGGCACTACCTGCTTAAACCGATTAAAAATATCCCCACGCGAGTCATGTTCCCGATCACCTGCATCGGTTATATGGGAAACAATATCTATCCGGCACGGGCTGGAGAGGTACTGCGGGCAATTGTGTTGAAACGCAAGGAAAACGTTCCGATCTCCGCTTCGCTGGCAACTATCATCGTTGAGCGTATTTTTGATGGGGTGGTCATGTTGGCTTTTGTGTTCGTCAACCTGCCTGAACTCGCCAATTTGGCTTCGTTCGATTCCGGTTTTATTGGCAACATACAGGATCTGGCGATCATTGGCACAGGGATCTTCCTTGGGGCGTTGGTCATCTTTTTATTGGCAGCCATGTTCCCGATTTTTACAGCCAAGGTAAGCAAGTGGTTTATAAACCGTTTGTTGCCCAAACGAATCCGCGAAAAAACTTCTTCAATTGCACTAAAATTCCTGGATGGACTGGCTTCACTGCGTTCGCCGGTCAATGTACTGATGGTTTTTTTAACCTCTGTGCTCATCTGGTTGCTCGAAACCGTGAAATATTGGTTCGTCATGCATGCTTTCACCTTCACAGTGAGTTTCTTCGCATTAATGCTCTTGAATGGTATCGCCAATTTAGCGACCACCATCCCTTCTGCACCGGGCTATATCGGCACCTGGGAGGCGGTGACAAAAGCAGTGTTGGTGGCATATAACGTTCCAGGAGCAGAAGCATTAGGGTATGCTGTGGTGCTGCATGTGGCGCTCTGGCTGCCGATCACCTTGCTGGGCGCGTATTTCATGACACGCGAGGGCATCAAGTGGAACGATACGTTGCGCAAAGAAACGGATCAAACACAGACACAAGTCCAGCCATAATCAGGTGAGGATCTAAACAGGTCTCTGCGGAGGAACATGGATAAAAAGAGAATTGCGATCGTTGGGGCTGGTTTTGGGGGACTTTCAGCCGCTCATGATCTTGTAAAAGCTGGTCATCAGGTGACAATTTTCGAAAACGCACCCACTCCGGGCGGTCTGGCAGCAGGTTTTAAGGAACCCGGCTGGGATTGGTCAGCGGAAAAGTTCTATCATCACTGGTTCACTTCAGACGCGCACATGTTTAAACTGTTCAGTGAATTAGGGGTGGAATCGAAAGTGATGATCCAAAGCCCTAAAACCGTCATGTTTTATAAAGGGAATTTCTATCCCTTTGATTCGATCATCAGCGCTCTGCTTTATCCTGGGTTGGGTTTCGGCATCAATAAAATCCGTTTTGGCCTGGTGGGTTTATATCTGCGTCTAACCAAAAACTGGAAACCGATGGAAAAAACCACTGTTGAAAAATGGATGCGAAAATGGGCGGGGGACAAGGTTTACACTCAAATGTGGGAGCCAATGGTGATCGGCAAGTTTGGCGAGCGATATGCCCGGCAGGTCAACATGGCGTGGATGTGGGCGCGATTGCATGTGCGCAGCACGAAACTGGTTACCTATCAAGGTGGTTTTCAAGCCTTCGCAGATGATTTTGCAGCGAAACTGCAAACGATGGGAGTAGACATTTGCTATAACACTCCTGTTGAAAAGATCTTGACTGAGAAAGGGCGACAGGTTTCTTTATGGACAAATGCAGGCGACGAGAAATTTGACCGGGTACTGGTCACGCTATCCCCTGCGCAAATGGCAAAGATGACCCCACAGCTCCCCGAGAATTATTTAAAGGGTTTATTAGAATTGAGGAGTTTGGGCGCAGTTGTGCTGACAATCTCACTGAATCATCCCCTTTCGCGGGAAGGATATTACTGGTACAACCTGCCAAAATCAGCGGGCTTCCCGTTTCTGGCGTTGGTGGAACACACGAATTTTTTACCAAAGGAACATTTCGGCAACGAGAATCTGATCTATTGCGGAGATTACCTGGAAACTGACCACGAATATTTCAGGCTGACAAAAGAAGAACTACTTGAAAGGTTTTTACCCAGCCTCAAGCGTATCAACCCGGACTTTGAGCTGGATTGGGTAAACCGAGCCTGGTTAACCAAGGCAAATTATGCCCAACCAGTACCTTTGATTAACCATTCGGAAAACATCCCTGCCATCCAGACTCCTTTGAATGGCGTTTATTTCGCCAGTATGTCGCAGGTTTACCCATGGGATCGGGGAACTAACTTTGCAGTGGATATCGCCAGAAAAGCAGCTAGTTTAATCCTTGAAGCGATTGAGAAATAAACCCAATTCCTGGAAACTAATCCCCGCTTTTCTTTCGGTAATAGAAAAGTAAAAAAAATTAAAAAAAGGGAACGCCAGATTCCGGGCTTAAACAGAAATTTCACCTTCATGACAGGTCAAATAATTTTTTTGTATTTCTAAACCACATCTGGCACTGGGGGGCGAATTACACTACTAAACACCACATATGGGCTTGGGATGTCTCAGGCATCCGTATGGGTGGTGATAAAAAAAATCAGCACTAATGTTCAGTCCCACTTAATTTCACAAGTTTATTTAAGGTGAGATATCTTAAAGAATCAGATTTTTTTAAGCCAGCGTAGGGTAATCGACTTGTCCGGTTCTTTTGTTTCTGCTAAAATGGACTCAAGTTAATAACCGAAGCTTATCGGGAAAACGCTTCGAAACACCTATTATTGTTACAACGAAAGCAAGTCTAACTGCCACGATTGCAAGTGGGTGGGGGTATTATATTTGTAACCCAACCGCGCCAAAAATCTTAAAGAGAGGACTCGCCAAATGAATTCACAGCAAGCGTGGCAAGCCGCAACTGGGCAGCTACAAATGGAAATGTCCAAGGCTTCATTTGAAACCTGGGTGCGCAGCTCAGAGTTGGTCTCTTTTGAAGGTGGAGTTTTTACGATCGGAGTTCCAAATGCATATGCCCGTGATTGGCTGGATTCAAGATTGTCAAGCACTATCACCAGAATTTTGAGTGGTTTAATGAATGAAGCACAAAAGGTAAATTTTATTGTTTGGCACAAAGATTATCAAAATGAAGAAAAACCAAAAGAAGCAACCTCATCTCTACCACTATCAATCTCGCAGCCACCTCAAGCTACTGCCCTAAACACAAAATACAACTTTGATAAATTTGTGGTTGGTTCTTCCAACCGGTTGGCGCATGCTGCCTGCCTGGCAGTGGCTGAAAACCCTGCCCAAGCCTATAACCCGCTTTTTCTTTATGGAGGGGTGGGGTTAGGAAAAACCCACCTGCTTCATGCGATTGGCAATTTTGCCCGCAGCCAGGGTCAGCAGGTGCTCTATGTCTCCTCTGAAGAGTTTACCAACGACCTGATAAACGCCATCCGCACTCATAACACACCAGCATTTCGTGATCGATACCGGCGGATTGACATCCTTCTTGTTGATGATATTCAATTCATTGCGGGGAAGGAATCCACCCAGGAAGAATTTTTCCATACCTTTAATACACTGCATGGACAGGACAAACAAATCGTCATGTCATCTGACCGACCACCCAAGGTCATGAACACGCTTGAAGAAAGACTGCGTTCACGGTTTGAATGGGGGCTTACCGCGGATATTCAGCCGCCTGATCTAGAAACACGCATTGCGATTCTGCGGGTAAAGGCAGAACGCTCGCATCACATCGTGCCTGCCGGGATTCTTGAGTTAATTGCCAGGCAATTCACTTCCAATATCCGCGAACTGGAAGGCGCGCTCACGCGTGTGATGGCTTATTCTGACTTGCGAGGCAAGCCGCTGACAGATGACCTCGTCAATGTGGCTCTAAC
Organism: Chloroflexota bacterium; assembly: GCA_009773005.1. Taxonomy (GTDB): domain Bacteria; phylum Chloroflexota; class Anaerolineae; order Anaerolineales; family Anaerolineaceae; genus UBA6107. The sequence goes on from WOUT01000011.1 coordinate 8,066, forward strand.
TGATCTTATTCCGCAGCGCAACACATTTGAACCTGCCAGAGTGGTGGATGTGGTTGCGTCTGTATTTGGCATCACTCCTGAGAAATTGCTCGGACGAGGTCGAACCCGTGAAGTGGCTTTACCCAGGCAAGTGGTTATGTATTTACTGCGCCAGGAAGCCAATGTATCCTTACCGAAAATTGGCCAGGTACTTGGCGGGCGTGACCACACCACCGTGATCTATGCCTGCGAAAAAGTAGCCGATATGATGGAACGGGACGAGCTGCTTCGGCGCCAGATATTCCAGATCCGCGAGCAGCTTCACGGTCGGCGCAGCGCGGCTTAATTTTCACTTTTTACAAATATTCCCTTGCTTGTTTTTCTTAATTTGCTGCAACATTATTATTGAAACTAAGGTATAATAACCTAGCAATACTTATTGACATTATCATAGGTTTATGTGAACTTATTTTGATGCAACAATTTGTTCGGGCAGCAGCTAATCGAATTTCCTCTTTTTATAAGAGGCAGTGTTACAAAAACATTGAGTATTCAACAATCCCTGGCCTGGTCGTATTGCCGGGGATTTTACATTAAATTTTGCACTTAATGCTGCATTTTACAGAGAACAACTCACAAATGCGGTTTAATCAGCACAATAGTTCTTCTAACGGGGAACAAGAAAGGTTTTTTATAACAAATGAACAAACAAAGCAATAACAACAACTCCCAAAAGGGAGTCCTTAAGATTATTCCTCTCGGAGGTCTTGGGGAGGTAGGCGCGAACATGATGCTCTACGAGTATGATGACCAGATTTTGGTTGTCGACACTGGGCTTATGTTCCCTGAAAATGATATGCTCGGCATCGACTATATCATTCCAGATATCAGTTATCTGATCGCGCGAAAAAGTAAAGTCAAAGGGATTGTCATCACGCATGGACATGAAGATCATACAGGCGCCATTCGGCATGTTTTGGAAGAGATCCAGGCGCCCATTTATGCCACACCATTAACGCGTGGTTTGCTGGAAGTGAAACTGGCTAAGAATGGCATGGCTGCGAAGGCCAAGTTCGAAACTATCCATGCAGGCGACAGTAGGAAGATCGGACCATTTACGGTTGATTTTTTCCATGTTTGCCACTCCATCCCGGATGCAGTTGGTCTGGGCATTGATTCGCCGGCTGGCTTGGTCGTGCATACCGGTGATTACAAATTCGATCACACGCCAGTAGATAGCTGGCCGACAGACTATGCCAAGCTTGCAGAATTTCAGCGGCGGGGTGTGATGGCTCTATTGGCTGACTCAACCAATGCTGAACGACCGGGTTGGACTCCTTCGGAACGCGTCATTGACGATGGATTCGATAAAGTTTTCAGAGAAGCAAAAGGCCGGGTGGTTGTCGCCAGTTTCGCATCGCTCATTTCACGTATGCAGCAAGTTGCCAATGCAGCCTCCCGTTACGGGCGGAAAATGGCGTTCGCCGGCACCAGTATGGTGGATAACGCGAAAATCGCAACAAAATTGAATTATCTCAAGTTAAAAGATGATCTGATCATAAGCCTCGAAGAAGCGCTGAACATGAAAGACAGCAATGTGGTAATCATGTGCACCGGTTCACAAGGAGAGCCTACATCGATCTTAGGCCGTCTTTCGATGGGCAGCCACCGCATTTTTGATGTCAAAGAAGGTGATACCATTGTCCTGTCAGCGCACCCCATCCCTGGCAACGAAGAGAGCGTCTCCCGCACGATTAACCGTCTGCTTGCTCGCGGTGCAAATGTGATCTATGATAGCATCGCCCCTGTGCATGTTTCGGGTCATGCCAGCCAGGAAGAAATGAAGTTGATGATGCATTTAACTCAACCCGATTATTTCATTCCAATTCACGGTGAATTACGTCAATTGAAACAGCATGCCAAAATTGCCCATCAGTTGGGCATCCCTGAAGAGAATATCTCTGTAATACTGAATGGTCAAAGCGTGGAATTTTCCAACGGAAAAATGCGCAAGGGGGCAAAGATCCCTGTTTCTTACATCTATGTTGATGGGTCCGGCGTTGGTGATGTCAGTCAGGATGTCATGCATGACCGAGAGATCCTGTCTCAAGAAGGGGTGATGGTGGTAAACATCATCATGGATAAAAACACCGGAAAACCCATGAAAATGCCTGAAATTATCAGCCGTGGCTTTATCACGATGGATAATACGGATGACATCTTCAATGGTTTACGCGCCAGGGTTTTTGACACGGCTGCCAAAGCCAATGGTAATATCCAGAAAGATGTTGAGCAGGCGGTAGGGAATTACCTTTACAGTGAAACTCACCGCAGACCAATGGTCTTCGTAAATATCGTTCGTAACTGAGTCTCTAACAAAGCGCTTCAGAACTTGGATTTTTTGTACTCTCTGGATCATCTTCTTTTTGATGATCGTTGCGATCGCGAAAACGCTTTTTTGATCCAAATTAGTCACTATTTTTACTCTTAACAATTACTTTAAAGAAAGTAAAGTCAATTACCCCGTGCCTAGAATCAAGGGGTAATTGACCTAGTCTAATATGGTAACTTATTAGTGATTATTACCTTCTTTTTTTAGCGAGAAAATATTAACTCTCCCGGTGATGAATAGAAATGCGCCTGCAAGGTATGTATATATTGGAAAACCCGCAAAAGCCAGAATAAATCTAATTGGGTCAACCCCCGTCCCGAAAAGGACAGGTTGCCCTACAATAAATAAACCAGAAATTAGAAGGATGAGGGAAATTGGTTTTGAAAATGAATTCTTCGATAGCTGAACAGACAACCAAATTACCACAGACATAAAGAGAATATTAGCCAAAACAAAAAAAACGGTTATGGGTACCACATTAATTGGCAGACTAGTGTGTTTTCGAATTACTTCTCTTAATGAATCAAGCCCAATTCCCAGAATAGGTAAGATTACTATACTTGAACTGTAGAAAAGTTTTTTCATCATTCCGTCTCCAATACTAGCCCTATTGCGTACTTAACAAGGTTAGAATATTAGGATGAGGTTACATTTTCATCTATATAATGTTACTCGCAATTACTAAGTTGAGTGCTTCCCTGTCCTACACCAACAATGAACATGAGGAATCCCGCAAAAACCATCCAGTTGTTTACACCAATTGCCTCAGCCAAACTCATTGCGCTGGTTACAAAAGAGATCGTCTTGCCCAGATTTTCCTGCGGGATGCTTTATTGAATAAAGGCTACATACGGAATATTTCCCAACATACCAGTCGTCCACATCACGAAAACGATGATACAAAAAACTCAAAAAGCGGTCGCGGGCATGATGCCTCAAATCAATGAACAAACACCGAGTAATAAAGCAGAAAAAGGGATCATTTCGATCGGCCTTTTCAACCCTCCGGTAAGTCCGATTGCAAGTGTTGAGTGAAGCATCCCCAGCGAAAATAAAGTTTGCACGATTCCATTGTGCCAAACGTTTCCATTAAAGTAATTCTTCACCATCAAGGGTAAGAGTGAGCCAAGGGGCATGAAAACAATACTTGTCATAAAAACCGAAAAAACATTCTCATAAGTAATTTGTTTTCTCTTATCGCACGAATTCCCTGCTTCATATCTTCAATGATCCTTGGCCGTTCACTCTGAATGGCTGTGTTTCGCGAAATTTTCACCATTGAAAGTAACGATACCGCCAGGATCGCTCCAACAATATCCACAAGCATAATGTATTGCAGGCTCGTTATGCTCATCAGCAGTGCCCCCAACATGGGACCCGCCATTGCACATACCGAAGACACCATCTGCCCCAATCCACCAGCCTTGGTTAACTCACCCTCAGGAACGAGCTGCGGTATCGCTGCTTGTAAAGCTGGTTTGTGAAAGGTTTCTCCAAGCGCCATGATAAACAAAATGAAGTAAACAAAAATTAACGAGGGTTTGCCAAAAAAGAATGATATCCCCAAGATCAAGCTTGCAGCCGCTACGGCTAAATCAGCAATAATCATTATAGTCTTGCGGTTATACAGATCAATCCATACGCCGGCAAAACGGTCTTATCTCAACTTGGGGTGATAATCCAACAAGGCGGGATACAATCGAGGAACTTTTTATGAGTATTTCCAGGATGTTTACGAAGTGCTGGAGGTTATAGAAAATCTTTCTTTACCCACATTGGATGAATTGCCCCCACTTACTGATGTAAATACAAATTCGCCCACGTTTATAAATTCTTTTATTGTGCTATATCAGGAGAAATATAAATATTACAATCACTTATTAGGGGATAATGGCGATCCGGCCTTTCAGCGTAAACTAAAAAACAGCCTCAAGTCCTCGATTATCCGGGCGTTGGAGATTAAAGGGAATATCGATCTTGTGGAAATTGATTTTATGCTTGAATACATTCTGTCAGGGATGATTGGCATTTTGATTTACATGTTTCAACAAAAACCTAATTTACCCGAAGAAAAGATAGTCTCATTACAATATACCCTGATGCAAGACAATATGGTGAATAAGCTCCAGAAAATGATGAAATAGATATATATTTTATTTTCCACTTAACTTTTATTGTTCCAATTATCAAAATATATGAGCTTATTTCGTTCCATAGTTACCATTGTGGTGTCTTATTGTTGGCAATAATCAGAACAAATGCACTCGGTTTCGGGACAAAACCACAAAGGAAAGGTATGTGGTCTTTGAAACACTTAAATTAATATTGCCCAGTGCAATAGAATCAGGGATTTAATCCTAAAAGGTCATCCGATATACGCCGGTCGATCTTACCCATCGGAAAATTAGTTAATTTTGATATTCCAACCCAGCGAATTTCACTGGTTTCGAGGGCTGAAGGGTCCGAGCCAGTCAGAGAAGCGTGAAAGGCGTGCAATGTCACTTTGAAGTGGGTATAAGCGTGGCGATACACGCCGAAAAGTGACCCGACGACAACTTCAGCTGCCAGTTCTTCTCGTATCTCCCGGGCAAGCGCTTGGTCAAAACTCTCCCCAGGTTCGACTTTTCCACCCGGGAATTCCCACATGCCACCCAACAACCCTTTTGACGGTCGGCGCGCGATTAACACCTGGTTGTTTTGGTGTATGATTGCAGCACAGACGGTGAAGTGCGGAATGGGTGGTTTTTTCATCATTACAGGAAGTTGTTCTCGCAACCCATGTTTATTCGCTTCACAGAGGGCGTTGACCGGACAGCTTTCGCATTTTGGTGATTTTGGTGTACATACTATAGCGCCCAGATCCATCACCGCCTGGTTATAATCCCCGGCTTTACCCTGCGGGAGCAAATCATCAGCCAGTTGCCAGAGTTGTTTTTCGCCATCCGGTGTATTAACTGGCTGGGTGAAATTAAAAACACGCGCCAGTACTCGTTTTAAGTTACCATCTAGCACCGCTTCGTCAGCTCCAAATGCAATCGAGCTGATTGCTGCGGCAGTATAGCGACCAATACCCGGGAGTTCTTTCAATTTCGCGGCTGATGTTGGAAGGTTACCCCTGTTTTTTTCACAAACCAACCTGGCAGCTTTGAGCAGCGTTCTGGCGCGAGAATAGTAACCCAAGCCTTCCCAAACGTTTAATACCTGTTGTTCATCTGAATTTGCCAGAACCTGAATACTAGGAAATACTTCCATCCAATGCAAGAAGTACGGAATGACCGTCTCAACCCGGGTTTGTTGCAGCATGATCTCTGAAACCCAAACCGCATAAGCATCAGGATGCCCGCGCCAGGGCAGGCTGCGGGCATTGGTTGAATACCAGACTAAAAGAATCCGGCTGAACTCTCGTTTCATTATTTGATCAGAGCTGGAATCCACTCTTGGCAGGGATGATCTTTTGTTTGTAATTATGAACAAATTCCATCAGTTTAAGATTCAATTCATTCCATTCGGATGAACTGATAAGTTGGCGGGCCCGGTTAAAACTGGGCAAAACTGCACCAACCAGGATCTGGGGCTGCTCGCCGTAGACGGTTGCCCATGCATCCGACAATTCACACCCAAGACGTTGAGCGCCCGGGATAAAATCGCGAATCACGAACTCAAAATACTCCTGTTCATGTTCGGGAATAATATCCCAGGTCAAGATCAATTTAACTGGTGAATTTTGTTCCATTACCCGCCGTTATTCCTTTGGTAGTCCAAGACGACAACCTTGGTTTCTTCAGGAAGAGAATTTTTATTCTGGATTTTCAAAGAGGGAACTGTATCGACGTGTCCGAGTCCCATCTCTTTTAAGAATTTTGATAAAGGTTCCAATGGAACGGCTGTCACGCCGGACGCCGGGGTGGCATAGTGCATCGGGATGACGATATTCGGCTCAAGCAGACTGATCACTTCAGTCGCTTTGATCGCATTCAACCCACCTCCAGACCCGACGGGGACTAATGCCACGTGCACTGGACCAAAATCTTCCACCTCAGCCTGGGTAGGCACGCGGTTCAAATCACCAAGGTGAAGAACCGTAGTACCGTTAAAATCAAATAAAAATAAGGTATTACGCGGTTCTTCAGCGCTTTTTTTGGTATGACCGTTGGAATGGATGCCGGTAATGAAAACGCCGCCGATCTCAAACTCACCTGGTCCGTCAATCAGGTATGATTCGCCTTTTACTGCGGACAAGAAATTGTGCCCGGGAGTATTGTGACTGATGGTGACAATGTCGGATTTTAGTTTTAAAGGTTCGTAACCGACCTGTTTATGATCATAAGGATCGGTCACGACAGTCGCCAAGCCGCGCTCTGTCAGTCTGAAGCAAGAATGCCCGTACCACGTAATTTCCATGCAGCCTCCGTAATCTGGTTAGATTATACCTTAAAGCCGTCATCCTCAAATTGAAGCCTCTGTTTTACCAAAAGGGATGTTACCATAAGGGATTGACAGCGGTTTAATCTATGGCTATCATTTCAGCGTTATTGTAGCGCTTGCGCATATCTCAAATACTCACGAAGAATTGGAATTCTAATGATGTTGATTATTATTGGCAGTTCTTTTTTATTCATTCTTGCACTTTTCTTGATTGTCCTCTTTTATTATCCTGGCAAACCCTGTCCGTGCTGCGGGCATCACCTACCGAAATTTCGCCCCTCCCAAGGTGAACGTGAACGGATATACGGCGGTTGGACCTGTCCCAAGTGCAATTGTGAAATAGATACCTTAGGGAATATCATTAAAAGGGCTGAAGAAAAGGTCGCCGACCGTCTTAATGATGATCAGCGTGAGCAGACGATTTCTCAGATCATTGAAAAATTCTCCAGTTTTTCGACCAATGAACTTGTGGAAATATTCGATCAAAACAACCGTCGCGATTGGACGGATGAATCTCTGGAGGCGATACGAAGACTATTGATCAGCCGTGGCGAAAAAACACCTGAACAATAAAAAAATAATCACACAGAATGTTATTAAAGAGTTTTGGAGAATCGATTAACTATAAATGAATCGTCATCCGGGTCCGGATGGTTTTCAATACTAATGTTCCATCCAGTTGAATATTTTCGATCAACTCGAATAAAGTTTGACCATGGATTGGTCCTTGTTTTAGCTCTAATCGCCGCCACTTTTTTACAGAAATTATTATTTTCTCTGGAAAATACGTCAATAAAATTGATAGAAGACAACATACTCGCTGCCGTGACAAATAGTGTGTTAACCTGGTTCGTTCTAACTTTATTCTTCTTGGCAATTGTGTCATCGTTTCGGGTCAAGGTCAATATATGGCAATTAGCAGGGGCAGTGGGTGCAGCAAGTTTACCCCTGGTTATTGCCAATTTTCTGTCATGTCTGGCTTTGTTATTTTACTATTGGGGTGCACCACAAACCTCAACCGCATCCTGGACTCTATCATTTAACATCCTGGGTTGGATCGGAATGGCATTTGGATGGCCGGGTTACTATTCTTATCTTGTTTTATCTGAGCATGGAAGAGTACCGAAGAAGTGGGCGCTAACTATCTCAGCGGGCACATTCATTTTACTTTTACTTGGATATTGGCTCCCAGCCCTTTGATTTTATGCAAACACCTAGGCATCATTTCGCTGCAACAAATTATTGATCTTTGTTTTCCAAGTGATATTTCTCCAGAATCTGGATTTGATTCTTGATTTGCGAGATTAATGAGTAAGAACCCATAAGAGAACCATCAGCAGTAAGTTTTTCCAGTTCAAAGGCTGGAGCAGATATTGTCTTGGCTTCGAAATTACTGGCAGCGCCTTTTATACTGTGACTGATGAAATGAATTCTTTGGGCGTCGTTGCTTAACAAAGCCTTTTCCATGTCGGATACAGAGGTTCTTAGATGTACAAGGAATTCCCCCAACAATTCAAAGAAGGTTGGAAGATCATCGCCAAAACGTGGAAGCGCTTTTTCGAGATCGAACAGATTTTCTGAATTTACTAGGATGGCATTCAAAGAATTTTGCGCCTCTTTGACTAGAACCGCTTGTTTATTGGTTTCGGAATATTTTTCGATAATCCGGAACAATTCATCAACATTTAACGGCTTTGACAGGTAATCGTCCATTCCGGATTCAAGGCAGCGTTCTCGATCACCGGCCATAGCATACGCTGTCATGGCAATAATAGGGGTTTTTGCACAAGGCGCATCAAGAGCGCGAATAAGACGTGTGGCTTCCAGCCCATCCATTTCAGGCATCTGAACATCCATTAAGACAATCTTATAATTTTTCTTTTGTACGGCATCAACGGCTTCCTTTCCATTTGAAGCAACATCTACTGGATAACCTGCTTTCTGCAGTAAGCGAATTGCCAACTTTTGATTCGTTGGATTATCTTCAACTAAAAGGATATTGGTGATTCCACGCTGTTGCTCGTTAAGAGAATGGCGGGTAATGAGCGCTGTTTTTGATTGACTGCTTTCAATTTGTTTATTCCTGCCGAAAACATTGAGTAACGCGCCAAAAAGTTCTTTTTGCCTGACAGGTTTGAGCAAATAACCGTTGCAGCCCATGGTTTCAAGTCTTGCAGCATCTCCGCGCTGCCCCATAGAGGTGAGGATGATGACCGTTGTCTTTTGTATGGCAGGGTCAGTTCTAATTCTTTTTAAAACTTCTTCACCATCCATCTCTGGCATTTGCATATCCAATAATACAAGTTGAAAAGGTTTATTGAGGTCAGCAAATGAATGTAGAATATTCAACGCTTCTTTACCGCCGGAAACCGCTATAACATTGCAGCCAAAACCACTGACCATTTTTTCAAGGATAGTGCGATTGGTGCTGTTATCATCAACTACCAAAACCGGAACATTGATCAAGTCCTGCGGTAGCGCAAGGAGAGGTCCAGTCCCTTCCAGAACACTTCCTATTTTTAAAGTGAACCAGAATGTACTTCCTTTTCCTGGCTCGCTTTCGAGACCAATATTTCCGCCCATCATCTTCGCTAATTGCGCCGAGATCGTCAACCCAAGCCCGGTACCGCCATATTTACGGGTGGATGAGCTGTCTGCTTGAACAAATCGCTCAAATACGGCTTTTTGACGGTCAAGCGGAATCCCTATGCCGGTATCTGAAATCAGAAACCGAAGAGTGCTGTAAGTATCGGTCTTTTCTTGCAACAAAACGCGAATGACCACTTCGCCTTCATGAGTGAATTTGATGGCATTTCCAACCAAATTGATCAATATCTGGCGAAGTCTTCCAGCATCTCCCAAAACCCGGTTTGGTACCTCTTTGTCGATTAAACAGGCCATTTCAAGACCTTTGTTCTCAGCGCGAGTCACCAAGGTATGAGCAACACCTTCCACCGTGGCGCGCAAATCATACTCAATCTCGTCGATAGTTAACTGTCCGGCCTCAATTTTTGAAAAATCAAGAATGTCATTAAGAATTCCAAGCAACGCTTCAGCGCTATCGCGGGCAGTTGTCAGATAATCCTTCTGTTCCGAATTTACAGGCGTATCCAATAGAAGCTCAAGCATTCCCATTATGCCATTCATTGGCGTTCTGATCTCATGGCTCATGTTTGCCAGAAATTCACTCTTTGCGCGGTCAGCTTGTTCTGCGATCCTTTTCGCTTCGACCAAATCTGAAACATCATGATAGATTGCAAAAATCCCGATTTTCTTTCCATCTTCGATCACTGGAACGCCAGCCAATTCAACCTCTACCAATGATCCGTCTTTTCGACATCGTTGGGCAAAGCCATGAACAGTTCCGCCGTCGCGGACTGCGCGAGTAAACTCAGAGGCTTGATCCATTTCTACAGGAGCAACGAGAGGGTCAAGTTTTTTACCAATCACCTCTTCTTCCGAATATCCAAACAAAACAGTAAAAGCCGGATTAATTGATTTTATGTTCTCGTCTAAATCAAGGGTAACAACAGCCACAGGGTTATGCTGATATAGCGATTCAAAAAACCGTTTTTGTCTGACAATTTCATTTTCGTTTATTTTTTGTTTTGTAATATCTCGAAAAATATGCAAAAGATTGTCAGCCTTGCCTTCCATTGGAACATAGCAGCAAGTTAGTTTGAACCAGTCGGTAAGTGCATCAAGTTGGGTTTCAATACCCGCACAGTCGCCAACCTGAATATATGGTTTATTATGGTCGCTAAAAAGCGACGCAATAGGTTTGCCGATTAGATCTTGAAAGGACTTATTGAATTTATTAATCGTCGAGCGATTACAGCGCAGGATTGTTCCTTCAGGGTCTGTAAGGATTAGAAGGTCAGGAAAAATATCAAAAGTTGCTTCCCATTCCTTTTTTGCCCGCAGAACTGCCTTCTCAATTGTCGAGAAGTCATTTTCACTCTTTTCACCTTGGTTGGAAGACATGTTCAAATCCTTTTTCTAAGACTATCCCATTTATCTGATTATTATTTGCTCATGTGATTAATATTCAATCGCTTATTATTATATTGTTTTCAGCAGTTGAGTGTTATTAAGAAATATATTCTAAAAACTTGAAAATAGACTTTATTGGTAAATTAAGTTCTCTTGACCCTTTTCGATTCCTGCGCAAATATCCGGCGAAGGATCGCCAGGGACGCCGCATAGGTGGAATCCATGCCTTCATAAGAAAGCGCGCCTGCCCCGAGGTTTTTGCCTTTACTCAATGGAGTGTCGGACACATAGTGGAGAATTCCAATATCAAAAGGAACGCCCTGAAGATTGACGATTTCGTTTATCGGGTGCCTTTTTGGCCTAAACATCTCGTAAACCGCGGAAAGGTAAGGTCCTGCTTCCATTTCAATATCCGTGTAGCCTTCACGGTACATCACGTCCATTAACCGGGCGTTTTGCAAGAATGTTCCCAATACTGTCAAGGTTTTTTGATTATCCATAACAGTGCCGTAGACCAGGTAAGGCATAACATCTGCTGCTGAAAATGCGTTTTGGAAAAGGTAGGTATTTTGTGAGTGTTCATCCTGAACCACATTTGGGATCATCACATCACCACGAATTCCATTCAAAGTGGCTGCTTTTCCCATGATATACACGCCCAGAATTTCAGCAAGGTGCTCTGCGAGTTTGATGAGGATGTTGTATGCCCCTAATCCTAAAGGATAATCGATGTTCACGATCAGGGCGTCGCTTTTCTTGAGAAATTCGCCATTTTCATTTGATGGCAGAAGTCTTGGGTCAAACTGCCCCGGATCAAGCATGCGCAATTCTACGACTTGTGCCTCAACATCAAAAGAATGGACAGATGGAATTCGCGAAATGCCATGCGCAATTTCATCCGAGATTTGTGCTGCGATAAGCTCTTTTCCCTCATCTGTTTGTTGAAATTTTTTTAGGGCATAATAAAAGAAATTCTCAGGTGATGAAGGGACGTCCATTTGTTGAAGCTTTTTCCATTCTTCAAATAAACTTGTGTTCCCGCTTTTTTCTATGTAGGCGACGAGAGACTCCCGGTTTTTTAACGCAAAACCGGAAAGTAGATTTGGTATGCTATGTGGATTGCTGGAGATGAAATAAACTGGTCGTTCCATAAGCGTTGGTTGGACTTTTTCAATATTGTCCCACCAAATGCGGGTGGCGCGCCAATATTCACTTAGTGAACCACTCAATAAGCGCAAACCAAAGTTACATCGGCGCGAAGAAATTTGTTTCAGCATTGGAATGGTATCAGCGCCCCAAATCGTTCTCATTCGGTTCAGGTCATCTACAGAGACGCACAAGATTTCAGCGAGGTCAGCAAATTCAGGGGATTCAGGTTTTTCAGCTTTAAGGACACAATCTGAAGAACATTTTTGGAGCAGCGAGTGCATCTTGTTCCATTCGATCTGATAGGCAGTTAAGACCGGAACCACATCTTCAATATCAGATTGACTGGCAATGAAAACTGAGAGAGTGTTAATACCGTCAAAATACGTTGGTCTGCGTCTGGCTTTTGCATACACCTGCTGCCAGGATTCAACATCCTGGTAGCCGTGATGAGTAAAAACTGATCCGCTTTGACCCAATACGATCGATTTCACTTGGGCGATGCAAGCTGGAAGACGTAAAATCGCATAAATAAACGCAGAAGTATCTGGCGATAATTTTCGGGCGTCAAGGTGAAGTGATGAATTCATACCAGCATGCACTTCTTCAAGTGAACGGATTTGTACTTCGGTTGTTGAGCGCAGTAAAGAATAAATTGTCCGAAGATAAAGATCAATTTCATCAGAAGCCGATTTAGGGACTGTTCTTTCCATTTTTCCTCATTTTTATTGTAGCATAGCAGTTCTTAATTTCCATAAAGAATATGTTAACGAGTGATTTCACTTGAAAAATCCATAAAAATAACTAGAATTAATAAGTAAAGTTACTTAAGTCCCAAAGGTTTCATTATCAACATAAGTATCTCAAAAATAAACTTTTTCCTTGAGGAATGAAAGTGATGGGGAGTAATGGAAAAACAACGAGTACCTATGCGATTACTGATTGCGCTTCTGCTTGTTTTATTGGCAGGGATGACTATTTGGTCGGGGATCACTCTCGTTCAACAGAATAAAAACAGTTATCTATTTATTCAAACTCCAACTGCAAGCCCAACATTTCTTAACTCTCCCGCCTTTTCACTCCTCGGTGACAAGCCACTGATCGTTGGCGGTGACAATGCGTACCCGCCATTTTCATATTTGGAAAATGGTAAAGCTGCTGGTTTTGATAATGATTTGATGCGTGAAATTGCAAAAAACATAGGGGTGAATGTTGAATTTCACCTGACGTCATGGGAAGAAGCCAAGCAAAACTTATTGGACGGAAAAATTGATGTGATTGGAGGAATGGCATATTCTACTCAACGTGAAAAAGACTTTGCATTTGGTACACCCCATTCGGTAAGCTATTATGATTTATTTGTCCGGCGCGATTCTCCGATAATAACAATAGAAAACATTGACGGAAAATCCATCATCGTCCAGGAAGGTAATATTTTATTGGATTACCTTGAGGAAATAGGTTTTAATGGCGAGATTATTACAGCGCCAAATCCCGTTGAAGCATTAACCTGGCTTGCTTCTGGAAAACATGATGGCGCTTTACTAAATAAGGTCCAAGGGTATTATCTAATCAAAGAAAACCACCTTGGTAACATTCGGGGGTTGGGTGAGGTAATTAAAGAAAGAGACTATGGATTTGCCGTTGTAAAAAAGAATCGAGACCTGTTACTCAAAATGAATCAGGGAATGGCGATTGTTGAAGCGTCAGGCGCCTATGATGAACTCTCAAGGAAATGGCTCACAATGTATGAGCAGGCAAGTTTTCTTGACCGAAGCCAATATATCATTTATGGACTTGTGGCTTTACTCACTGTGTTTCTACTAGTGATCTTATGGAGTTGGTCGTTAAGGCGCCAGGTGAAACGCAGAACCCAGGAACTTAGAACAAGCGAGGAAAAGTATCGTCAATTGATAAATAACGCAACAGAAGGTGTGGTTGTGGTAAAGGATCAATTACTGGTTTATTTAAATCCCCAGGCAGCTTCAATTTTAGGATATCCTGGTGAAGCGCAAGAAAAATTGAGCTTGGCGGATATTATCCATCCTTTGGATCTTGATATGGTTATCAATCAATATCGAAACCAGGTGATCAATGAAGCTGATTTAACTCGTCTTTCTTTCCGCATTTTGGCTTCAAAGGGGGCAACCCGGTGGGTCAGGATGCATGTGGTACGCATCGATTGGGAAAACCAACCAGCAATTTTGGCATTCTTTTCCGATATTACTGAAGAGCGAAATATGGAAGAAATTCTGCGATCCAGTGAAGAACGTTACCGGTTGGTTTTTGCACAGTCACCAGTTGGATTGTTTTATTATGATAATGAGATGCGGATTACGAATGTGAATGACCGGATGCTTGAGATCATGCAATCGAGCCGTGAGTGGCAAACGGATTTCAACCTAAATACAGTTACAGACACGCGAATCCTTCCGGCGATCCGTGCTGCGCTTGAACATACAAATGGATATTATGAGGGTCCTCACGAACCTGACACGACCAACAAACCATTAACTTTATACATAAAACTGCAAACAACACCCTTGCTGAACGAAAAACTCGAATATCAGGGTGGAATTGGCTTGGTTGAAGACATCACTGACCAGGTGATGAGCGAACACAAGATTAAAAATTTGGAAGAAAAATTCACCAAGGCGTTTCTAACATCACCTGATTCCATCAATATTAACCGGCTCAGTGACGGGGTATTTATCGACATCAACCGTGGTTTTACTGATGTGACCGGATATACACGCCAGGAGGTGATTGGAAAATCATCGTTGGATATAAATTTATGGGTAAATCCTGATGACAGGGCAAAATTAGTCGAAGGACTCCGTGAAAAAGGTGAGTACAAAAACCTTGAGGCGCCATTCAGGTTCAAAAATGGCCAAGTCAGAATCGGGTTGATGTCTGCCAGTATTATTGAAATTGAGGGAGAACCATGCATCCTTTCAATTACCAGAGATATTGATGATATCAAAAAATCGGATGAATTGATTCGAAAAAGCGAAATACGCTATCGGTCGATATTCGAGTCAGTGCCTGCGTCGATTTGGGAACAGGATTATCTGAAAGTATATGACATGTTGGAAGGCTTACGTGCAAAAGGGGTTAAGGATCTTTTACCCTATTTGAAGGCACACCCTGAGTTTGTTGATGCAGCGGTTAGATCTGTGAACATTGTTGATTGCAACGATGCGAGCTTAAAAATATTTAAGGCAAAATCAAAAGACGAATTATACCTTTCATTGGATAAGTTCTTTGGCAAAGAACCGAATACAAATTTCGAAAACGAATTGCTCGCGATTTGGGACAAGCAGCCCTTCTATGAAGGCGAGACGGTAAACCATGATCTCAACGGGGAAAGAATTTTTGTAAATGTTAACATTCGTATCCCGGAGAAACGTGACGATTTTAGCAGGGTTTTGGTAAGCATTACGGATATTACCGACCGCAAGCGGTCAGAGGAAGCGCTGCAGGAAAGCGAAGGACGCTATCGACAGCTTGTTGAGCAAATCAACGTTGTTGTTTACCTTGATTATTTTGGATACCCCAGCAGACCGAAATATGTCAGTCCGCAAATAACAACTCTCTTTGGCTACACACCCGAAGAATGGATGCAGGATCCGGACTTATTGTTTAATGTAATTCATCCGGATGACCGGGAAATTGTCATGGCAGAGGACACAAGCACCGACTTGACTGGGGAAACTTTTATTGTTGAGTATAGAGCTTTCACCCGTGATGGTCAAATGAAGTGGATTCATGATGAGGCGGTTCTCGTTCGCGATAAAGATGGGAATCCGGAGGAATGGCATGGTGTAATGTATGATATCACTTTGCGTAAAAAGGCAGAGGAGGCCCTGCGTGAAAGTGAAAAACGATATAAAACGATCTTTAATTCAGTACCTGTCTCAATTATGGAGGAAGACTTTTCATGTGTTATGAGATTGATGGATGAACTCAGACAATCTGGTGTAAATAATCTGGAAGGATTTCTCATCCAAAACCCGGATTGGATAAAAAAGGCTGCCGAGAGCGTAAAGATCACAGAAGTAAACCAAGAAACCCTGAAAATGTTTAAAGCTGAATCCAAGGAACAACTTATTCGAAGCTTGCCCACTTTCTTGGCTGAAGAGACTTACAAGAGCTTTAAACAAGAAATATTAGCTTTTTGGAACCACAAAAATACCTTTGAAAATGAAACCACGAATCGAACGATCACCGGAGAAACTATCGATGTTTGGGTATCAGTAACTCTACCACAGGACTCCGCTGATTATTCAAGAACGCTGGTTACGATTATGGATATCACTGAACGCAAGAAATCGGAAGCGCAAATTATGCTTCAAATCAGATATTTGGCTGCCCTGCGCGCAGTGGATATGGCAATCTCTGCAAGTATGGATCTGCCGATTACGTTGCGAGTGCTCCTCAATCAGGTGACACAACAACTGGTAGTCGATGCAGCATCTATTTTATTGTTAGACCCACACACTCAAACCCTCAAATTCTCTGCCGGAATTGGTTTTCCAAGTCCCGCAGTTGAGGCTACAAGTCTGAGACTTGGGCAAAGCTATGCCGGGCAAGCAGCCCTGGAGCGGCGAATGATTTTTGCGGATGATCTCGCAACAACATCATCAAGGCTTTTAACAAAGGAATTTAAGAAGGATAATTTTAGTAATTATATAGGCGTTCCTTTGGTCTCCAAAGGCATTGTTAAAGGGGTGCTAGAATTATTTAACCGTTCTCCCTTTTACCAGGACCCAGCCTGGATCAGTTTATTGGAATCGATGGCAGGGCAGGCAGCCATCGCGATAGAAAACGCAATGTTGTTGGATGAGGTGCAAAAAGTTAACATTAATTTGCGCTCAGCATATGATGCAACCCTGGAGGGATGGGCAAGATCTTTGGAACTGCGCGACGGGGACACTGGAAGCCATTCGAAACGAGTTGCGGATCTTACGATAGAGTTGGCACAAACCGCTGGTTATCAAGGAGAAGGGTTACTGCATATCAGACGCGGAGCATTATTGCATGATATTGGAAAGATGGGAATTCCAGATTCGATCTTGTTAAAGCCAGGTCCTTTGACAGAGGAGGAATGGGTAACCATGCGCACACACCCGGCAATTGGAAAACGACTGCTCAATTCAATTGATTTTCTGCAGCCTGCAATAGAAATTCCGTATTGTCATCATGAAAGGTGGGATGGAAAAGGTTATCCTGAGGGTCTTAATGGGACGCAAATTCCATTCGCGGCAAGAGTTTTTGCGGTGGTGGATTGTTGGGATACACTGCGTTCAGATCGACCTTGGCGAAAAGCATGGACCGATGAAAAGGCATGGCAATATATTGAGAGTAATTCCGGGAAAGCCTACGACCCACAGATCGTTGAAAAATTTCGTGAGCTGTTGGGGCATGATTGATTTACTCACTTAATAATAATCCTTTCCAATAAACCGGTTTGTATTAACCTATTCTGTTATTGGATCAGGTTTATTGTTATGTGGATTATGCGTAAGATTAACTAGCAGGATTCCTCCTAATACAGCCAATCCTCCGATCAATTGCGTGATGGATAAAGATTCTCCGGTCAATGGAATTGCCAGGAGAGATGTTAACACGATCTGGATAACCATGGTCGGGGCAACGATCGAAGCGGGCAGATGCCCAAGCGCATAGGTCACACTAAAATAGCCGACCGTTTGTGAGATGAGACCTGCTGCTGCAAAAACCAGGTAGGTTTGAATGCTGTATCCTGTGAGCGGGATGCCTGAAACCAAATTGTAAACCAACAACAATATAGTACTCACAAGATTGATTGACCATATGTATTGCAAAGCAGGCAGCTTCTTTCGACCAACCTGCGTGATCAAAAAGTAACCGGCATAAAAGAAACTGGATAGAAAAGCCATCCCATCTCCCAAACCCAACTGCGGGTGGCGAATGAGATCAGAGCCAAAAATTACAACAGCGCCAGTGATAGTAAGCATTAGGCCGATCCAAAACCATTTTTTTAACTTTTCGCGCCAAATGATCAAAGCAAAAAGGGCGACCCACAACGGAGCAATATTGTTCAATAGAGTGCAGTTGGCAATTCGTGTTAAACCGACTGCTGTACTCAGGGTTCCATGATCCAGGGCGACGAAAGCCCCCGCGATCAAAACGATCAAAAACCAATTGGAAGGGCTTTTTGTAATTTTATATTTTGATTTCAAAATAAAAGGGGTTAAAGCTAAAGCGGAAATCCCCATACGGTATACTGCTGTAACTGTCCCAGGCGCTTGTGCCCAACGCACAAAGATACTCGTCATACTTAGAGCCAAAATTCCGATGCTCAATGCAAGGTAGGGTGAAATTTTGATCGGTTTGATAGTCATAATTTTCGGTTGATTGTAACATAGTCATGAAAAACACCTGGCAATCAACCTTCAAGAACGGTCATTGGCGCTATGCCGCCACAATCACAAGCAACAGTAGGAAGAAGGGTTAGTAAAAAACGAGGCAAGAATGGCCTCTTCTAACATAGATTTTAATATTTATAAAGCGGGTTCCTTTTTGAGACTAAGGAAGGTATTTTTATAATTTATCTATAACACTAACAAGGGAGGATAAATCGGGAATGGTTCTGTCAGGTGTGATGCGGTTGATCGCGTCCAGGTTTTCCGGGCGTTGAGCGCGCCTGGTGATCCAGATCCCGCGCATGCCAGCTTGTTGTGCGCCGAGGATATCTGCAGTGAGGGTGTCACCGACCATTACCGCGTTTTCCGGATTAACTCCCATGCGATTGAGCGCTCTTTGAAAGATCCGCGAATCTGGTTTTCTGATTTTTTCTTCAGCCGAGATAATGACACACTCAAAATACTTCCTTAAATCATGCCTATCGATCAAACGATTCAAATCAGGAGTATTGGATGCATTTGAGATCAACCCTAGCTGAAAGCCTTTTGAAATAAGTTGCTGCAGGGTGTCGTGAGTATCAGATTCAATACTCCAATAAGATTCGGTGACACCAAACATATTGGCAATCGCCTTTTCCATAATTGCGACGGGGATATGATCTTGCCCAAAAAACGCCAAGGTATTACGCAGCGATTCTTCTACGGGTCTTTCGATTAAGTCAATCTCACGACACTGGTAATAACTGGTGATGATTTCGTTATATTTGGCAGCGAAATCCTGTTCTCTTAATTGGCAGCCGGCACTTATCAATGACCGGGCGAGCGCAAGGTAGGATTCAGTCATTACCTCGTGAAAATCCCCTTCAAAATTAATTAACGTAAAACCGAGATCAAAAAATACAACCTTTACCTTAGTATCTCCCATTTTCAAAATAATATTATCCCCATAAAGTGATTCGTTGTTTTGAAAAAATCTAATATAGACACATTTGAAATAACCCTGTTTTTGGTTAATAGTAACGATCCGGGTCATATTTGTTCATTAGGGATTCACCGTGAAAGTAGCGGTTGAGGTTATCAGCGAACATTTCACCAGCTCGTTCTTTATAACGCGGACTAAAACCTGAAACATGAGGAGTAATGATCAAATTTGGAATTTTCCATAACGCTGATTCTGAAGGAAGGGGTTCTTGAGAAAAAACATCAAGCGCCGCGCCAGAAAGCCGATGTTCAATCAACGCTTCTATTAATGCATTTTCATCCACGATCCCGCCGCGAGAAACCACTATCATAAAGGCGCCTGGTTTCATTGCTCGAAATTCGGTCTCACCAAACATGCCCTTAGTTTCAGGGGTCAATGGCAAAGTGACCACAACATAATCACATTCTTTGAGCATGGATCTTAAAGCTTCAATGGGGTATAGCCGGTGGAAGTAATTCCCTTCAGGATCGCCATGCCCTTCAATTGAGTACCCGATATCTGCCGGGTGCATCACGTCTTTTTTTGCAGCCAGTACCTTAACATTAAAAGGTTGCAGCAGACGCGCGACCTCACGGCTGATACTGCCATAACCCACCAGACCGACCGTCGAACCGGACAATTCAACCGGAGTAAACTTTTCCCATCGATCTTTCGGCCATTCCTTTTTCATTTGGTTGATGGTGAGCTCAGGCAAGCGGTGGCTCAACCCCAGCATCATCATGATGATGTATTCACCTTCCTGAATGGCAGAAGCACCGCTCATGGATGTGAACACCAGGTTTGATTTCTTAAGCAAGGGTGAGCCCTGGATAAAATCTATACCAGCATAGTGAAATTGAATCCACTTCAGGTTCGGCACTAACTCAGGATCTGGAAGCAGAACATCGGTATATAACACCTCGATCTTATTCCATAAATCAGCCGGTATATCGTCCACTTGTTGTGCGGGATTGAAAGTTACCTTTATCCGTGGAGTAAGGGTTTTCAGCCGCTGCATGACCGGTTCCGGGAATGGAATCGTTGTGAGTACTTCGATGTTTTTTGGGTTTGTCATTTTCGAGCTCTTTTACGATCCTTTCAAGTGAATGCCATCGGGGTCAAGTTCTTCACGCAACAGAATAAGCTCTGACTCAAGGATCGGATTCGTTGTTCTTAAGGTTTGGGCAACTTTTATTTCCCAGCCAGTGTTTTCTTTTACTTGTTCCACGGTGCAACCAGGATGCAACGCGGTGAGGATCAATTCACCATTGGCATCCGGCTCCAATAATCCAAGGTTTGTGACCACAACCAATGGCCCTCCGCCGCGCACTCCGGTGGCGTCTCTTTCTGTCCGGCCGTTCAAAAAACCCGCAGAGGTGCGAAAATCCACCTTCTCCGGGAAACGCCTTTTTTGATGCGGCGTAATGATGTAACAGCGGTTGGCCCAGCCTGCCATCTCTTGAGAGCCGCCAGAACCTGGCAGACGCACTTTGGGTTTGGCATAATCGCCAATGACAGTGGCATTGATATTGCCGAATCGGTCAATTTGCGCGCCGCCTAAAAATCCTACATCAACATTCCCGCGTTGAAGATAAAGTGTGAAGATGTCATACATGCCGCACACCGAAGCAGCTCCGCTGACAAGGGTGGGATCGCCGATTGAAAGCGGCAGCCGTGATGGTCGTGCACCAATCACTCCTGCCTCGTAAATCATCTGCAGGTTGGGGGCGTGGGTACGGCGGGCGAGATTACAAGCCAGGTTAGGCAGACCAACACCCACAAACACCACATCGCCATCTCGCAGCAAACGGGCGGCATTGACACACATCAGTTCTGAAGCGGAATATTGCAGAGAAGAAGATTGATCCAAGATTGTTCTCCTAGATTCCCTTGGCGGTTTAATAATCGCCATAATTGACCGGGGCGGCAAATTTAGGCTTGACCGCGAGACGGGCATGGGTTTCAGAACCAAGTTTCTGCCAATACTCTTCGGTGTCTTTGACTCCATAAACCCATTCATCCAACCAATTCTTTACTGCTGCCGGGTCCTCGCTGATCTTGTCCCAATTCAAGTAGAAGACATTATCGCGGTCGTAGTAACCCTGGGTATAAGAAGGATGAGCACAGTGCGGCACATGACAAACCGCCTTGACGATCAATTCCGGAATGAGGGTGCGGTTCGGATCAGAGCGGATGATCTCTTCATCAACGATCTCTTCAGCGGTGATGATCACACTCTTTGAAGAGAAAGCCACTTCTTTTTGCTCACCGATGATGCCCCAGATATGGGCATTACCATTTTTGTCCGCGCGCTGTACGTGGATGATGCCGACATCGGGGGTGAGTGGAGGAACAGTGATCACTTCGCGCCCGGTATAAGGGTCTTTCACCCTGCGAATGTTCGGATTGATCCGTTCAAGGTCTGTAGCGGCAGTTTGATTCATCGGTATGAAGGGCAGCCCCGCAGCGCCCGCCTGCAAGCGCGAGATCATACCGAAGTGGGAATATTCCTCCCACTCCAGCCGACCGGCTTCCAATTCGCTGCGAACTATCCGCAGTGATCCCACACCGGGGTTTCCGATGTAGGAAAAGATCAATTTTTTGGCGCAGCCCGCTGCGACCATCTGGTCATAGATGAGGTCGGGTGTGGCGCGTGCCAGGGTAAGGTCGCGTCTGCCTTGCCGGATGATCTCATGGCCTGCTGAGAACGGGATCAGGTGTGTAAACCCGGCACAATACACGGTGTCGCCATCATGCACATATTTTTCAATTGCTTCTTTGAGCGTACAAAGTTTGGACATAAACGTTTCCTGCCTTAACGGTTCTTATGCTTTTTGAACGTGAGTATGGATCTGTTCGCGCATATACAATTGCAAATAATGAACGCCGCCTGCGTTCTTGCCACTTGAGCCGGAACCTTTCCATCCACCAAAAGGTTGGAAACCCGGCCAAGCGCCAGTCGTTGCACCCTGCGGACGGTTGGCATATGCTACGCCACATTCAATATTATCGAAGAACCATGCCACTTCTTCTTCGGAGCCGTAGAAACCGGCAGTGAGACCATATTCCACATCGTTGGCGATCTTCATCGCCTGGTCAAGATTATCCACTTTTCCAACTGTAGTGATCGGAACGAACATTTCATGTTTCCACAACCGGTGGCTGAATGGCGCTTCAGCAAGGGTGGGTGCGCAGAAGAATCCCTTGGCATAATCCCCATCGGTGAGTACCTTTCCACCGGTGAGAATCTTGCCAGACTCTATTAACTCGCCAACAAACCCCTGATAATCATTGTACGAACTTTTATTGATTACCGGACCAAGGGCGACAGCGCGTGAAGTGGGGTCGCCGATAGCCATCTTTTGGGTCAACTCGATCAGGCGTGGCACCAGTTTATCGTAAACTGGCGCTTCGATTAGCACGCGGGAACCAGCTGAACACTTTTGCCCTTGCAACCCAAAAGCGGAACGGATGATGCCTACCGCAGCAATCTCAAGATCTGCGTGGCGTGAAACAATAGTGGGGTTCTTGCCGCCAAGTTCAAGGATGGCGGGGCGAACCCAACGACCGGAACCAAAATCACGGAAAATTTTCATTCCGACATCAAAAGAACCTGTAAAAGTAATGCCGTTGACTTCGGGGCTTTCGATGAGCGCTTGCCCCAAAGTAGAACCTGGACCGCTGACAAAGTTGAATACACCTTCAGGCACACCGGCGTCACGCAGGCACTCTGCGATCAACCGGGCAGTCCAAGGGGTATCTGTGGCGGGTTTCATCACCACGGTGTTGCCGGTCACCAATGCTGAGGCAGTTGGTCCGCCAGTGAGGGCAGCCGGGAAGTTGAATGGGCTGATCACCAGCCAGACACCATGCGGGCGAAGGACAGAAGTATTTGTGCTTGTGTAACCGACCAGCGGGTCGCGGCCCATTTCGGTGATGAACCCATTATTGGCTTCCATTCGGTCGCAGGCATAGCGGAAAAGATCGGCTGTCTCCGCTACATCTCCCAACGACTCCATGCGGTTCTTGCCAACTTCGAGGGCAACCACAGCGCCCATTTCAAAGGTACGTTCGTCCATGATTGCGGCAGCTTTGCGGACGAGGGCGACACGGTCTTGCCACTTCATCCGGCTCCATCTCGGGAAGGCTTTTCGGGCAGCGTCCAGAGCGGCATGGGCATCTTGCACTCCGCCTTTTTGGAAAACACCTAACAGAAGGTCAGTGTTGGAAGGACTGCGGTCTTCAAATTTCTCATTGGCAAAATGGTCTTTGCCGTTAATGAACATGGCGTGTTCTTTTCCGAGGGATGCTTTTACTTTTGCAAGCGCGGTATCAAAACGAGTGTGCAACTCTTCGGGTGGGTTGAACATTGTTGAGTAAGTCAGCTTAAAGGAATTATCTGGAGACATTTGAAAGTAACCTCCGGGAATGGAATGAATTTACCTGCAGAGCAGGACTAACTTCAAGTATAGCGCAGGTATAGACGCTCGTCAAAGACAGATGGACAGATGGAAGTAATTTGATTGAAACGTATCAGAGATTGGTTGCCAGTGCCGACAACCGGTCCGCAAGGTCAATGAAATCTTTTAGAAACCAGAGACGGCCGGAGCGCAAAGGGTATTCGCCGTGGATCGCATCTTTCCAACGGGAGGGAATGCGATCCATGCCGTAAAGAGCGCCAGCGATTGCTCCAGTAACACAGCCGGTTGTGTCTGCATCCCAGCCGAGGTTGACTGCCTGTACCAAGGCTTCTTCAAAAGATTGAGTGGTGAGGACTGCCCACACGGCGCTTTCGAGGGTGTGACGCACCCAGCCTGTGTTTTTAAGGTCATCACGTGTGCGCAATGGAGCGAGATCAATCGCCAATCTAAAGTCTTCCGAGAGATTAACTTGCTGAACAGAAGCCGCCACAGCCTCACGCATGGCAGCCCCAGGTGGAGTATTGACGCCGCTGTGGATCAGTTTGTGGAGGATAAGATTAAGAAGAATTGCTCCATTGATGCAGTCGGGGTGTTGGTGAGTGATCTCGGATTGCAGTTTTGATTCAGCCACAAGCAGGGCGGGGTTCTCCCAACGGGAGATGGCTAACGGCCAGCAGCGCATCATAGAGCCGTTTCCGGCGGAATCGGGGTTGGCTTTATAAATAGTTTCAGAAGCCTCTTGCCAAGGGGTTCCCTTCGCGATCAATTTAAGCACTTTGGAAGTGTGAATGCCAACATCTGAAGGGCGGCTCTGATACCAGGCAGTGAAGCGGCCGGAAAGATCGCGCCCGTCTAGCGGGTTGGCGATCTGCAGGCTTTCTGCCAGAGCAAGAGCCATTTCGGTATCATCGGTGAATGTGCCGGCTGGCAAAGGACCAGACTCCATCTCAGTGGTCATATCGTGAGCAGGGTGCGGAGGGTGAAATTCAAGGGGCATCCCCAGTGCGTCACCCACCACGGCGCCAACCGCAATCCCACGAAGACGATCTTTATGATCTGTCATAAAACGCTGCGACCTTAATGCGAACATTCTCCAGGTTTGCCCGCTCTCGAACGAGAACGATATTTTTTTGAGCAGCCTGGTCACGAAATAGAGGATTTTCTAATGAATTTAAAATGCTTTCTGCCAACGCAGCAGGGTTTGAAGGGTCAACCAGCAAGCCATTCTCTGCGGGCGTGATCCACTCGCGTATGGATTCTATATCTCCGCAGATAGGCAAACATCCCAGCGCCATGGCTTCAAGCAGCGAGTTGGGCGTACCGTCGTGCGTGCTGATCGAGACCGAGATCTGCGATTTTGCGAACTCGTGCCACAAATCCTGTTGTGAGACGAATGGCAAAAGGGTCACATTCTGTTCGATTCCCAAATTCTGAATCCATTCCAGCGCTTCAACCTGCCCGGCCATTGAGGCGCATACAAATTGAATGCCGGGTTGTTTTTTTAGCACCAAAGGAATGGCTTTGAAAAACGTGTCGTTACGGACGTACGATCGCATACCGCGCGGGTTGATAATTTGCGGTGGGTCTGCTTTTTGGATACCTTTTGTGACTGCTTGCAGTTCTTGCAGATCCAGACCACCGTTGCCAGGCACCACCATGGTGGGCTTTCGCGTGTCAAATCCCCACTCCTGCGCAAGACGCACATCGCGGTGAACATCTGCGATCATAGCGTCAGCGCGCCGCATTGCCCGGCTGGTCATGGACGCCATTTTGGGCGTGGCTGCCGCGTGCAGAGTAAAATCATTGCCCCAGGTGGAGAGGATGACCGGAATCCCCCTAGGAGTGTAACTCGCCAGCATCCCTTCAAAAGGGAGTCGCAAGGCATGCACCAGATCAGGTTTTTCAAATTGGATGATCTCGAGAAAACTTTTGGATTTGGAGGCAATGCTCCACGGACCAATAAGATGGCGCAGACGCTGTGCGAAGGGTCTGAACCTGGCAACCAGCCCTTTTTTTGTATCGCTGGAGGCTGTGCCCGCCTGGCTGCCGCTAAGTTGGGCGAAAGCCAGAGGTAATACATACTGTTGTGCCACGCCTGCAATCGGCATACACGGATAAGAGGAGACCAGAGTTATCTCTAGTTTCAAGGGCTGCAGCATGGAGATCCAGCGGCGAGTGATGGGGCTGCGTCCATCAGCGACAAGTAACAGTTTCATGCGTCCTTCACCAATGTGCTTTGAAAAGAGGATAAACACAGAAACAAGCAAGATCTCATAGCACTGATTTTATCGCTTTTGCGAAGGTTTCTACCATGGACTGAAGATTTACTTCCTCAGAAACAATACGGTAGGAAGCCAACCCCATTTGGCGCAGGCGTTTCAAATCTTGAATGGCGTCCGCCAGCGTCCGGCTTAAAGTATCTATATCGGAGGAAGGGAGAATCCATCCGTTCTCTGGACGCACCAGCTCGCTTTGGGTGCCATCGGCTTCACCGACAATCACGGGCAGGGCGAAAGTCATGGCTTGTTGCACTGCCAACCCACCAGTTCCGGGGAGCACAAATAAGTCAGCCCTTTTAAAATACCGTTCAAGCTCCTTGCCGTGTTTGGCGCCTAAAAATTGCGCCGTGGGATAGAGCTGGTGAGCTGTTTCTTCCAACCTCATGCGGTCTGGGCCGTCGCCAATGATAACCAGATGTGGCTGGTTTTCACTCGGAAGTGCAGCGCAAGCCTGCAACAGAATATCCACCTTCTTGCGTTCTTGCAGGCGGCCAACGAAAAGCAAACTGGCTTTTCCATCTTGATATTGACTTGGGCGAAAAGGCGCCGGTGGAGTGGGTTTGGGAGCAACTGCGTTAGAAGCAACAAATACTTTTTTAGGATCAAATCCAGCCGCAATATATTGCTCTGCGCCGGCACGGGAATATGCGATCAAAGCATCGAGAGAACACAGAAACTGCTTGCGGAGGAATGACTCAGCTTTGCCGGCGGGCGGTGCGCCAAGACCCCAACCGATAACAGGCTGATTACGGTGGCGCATCCATTGGACGGCAATTGGAGTTGAAAGATAACGCGGGTTGGCTTCCACAATCAACACGCTGGGCTGCCAGCGTTCAAGCCATTGAATTATTCCACGTTGAAAACAGAAATAAGTCTTTCCGCGAGAAAGATGGATATTTTGTCCTTGTTGACAGTCGGCAAAGCTTAATGAAGTAAATGTCTTAATGGCTTCTTCATCACGCGGAAGACCTGTAAAAACGCTCAACCCCTGAAGACACGAAGAACCAAGCATATCTAAAAACGGAGCGCGGTATTCTGGCAACACCCGTTGTTGCAGCCCGACTCGCGCTGGAATGATCGTCATGCTGACACCACGTGGATTTGAGAACCCGATGCTTCTTTGGTCACTTCTATGCGCGCAGAGAAGGCATCTTTGAGTTCTTCCAAATGGGTAATGACGAGGATTTTGGCGAAATCAGTCCGTACTAGGTTGATGGCTTCGATCAAACGCTGGCGGCCTTCCGCGTCTTGACTGCCAAAACCTTCATCGATTACCAGGGTCTGCAATCTGGCGCCAGAGCGGCGAGCGAGCACGCGGCTCAATGCAAGGCGAATGGCAAAGTTGACCCTGAAGGCTTCCCCCCCGGAGAATAATTCATATTCACGTTCCCCTGCAGAATCTCTGATCAGGATGTCTAGAGTTTCCTTGCGGTCATCCCGTTTCTTGTCACGAAACTCGCGCTGGGTCTCAAATTTGACAGACATACCACTAGCGCTGAGCCGGTCAAGGATGTCGTTGGCGTGACTCTCAATTTCCGGCAAGGCTTGCTCAATCAACAAAGCCGGGATGCCGTCCTTGCCAAAAGCGCGTTCCAGAATCTTTAGATTCGAGATCTTCAGGTTGACAGTCTCTTTTTCTTCCAGTTTCACAAGCTTTTGTGCTTGTTGAATTTTCAGAACGTCAACCTGATTCTGGGCGTAGCCCACTTCTGTGAGCAGTTTGTTGACGTCTACTTGAATTGAATAATACTCCTTTTCCAATTGGGAGAGGTCCGGTGAGGCGGCTGATGTTTCATTCATCTTTTGGCCATCGGACTGGAATTCTTCTTCAAGTTCTTGCAGGTGTTCCTCAGCAGAGCAGATCGCTTTTTCCAGACTTTCAATTTCCCGTTCCAAAGGGGCTAATGTGCTTTTTGCCTGTTCCAATTGCAGCAGGCTTTGTTGGCTTTCTCGTCCAGTTAATTCGATTTTGCGAATTTCTTCGTGGGTTGCGGCATCATATCCGAGTTTTTTTAGTTCTTCATCGATTACAACCAGTTCAGCACGCGCATCCTGGGCGAATGTTTCGTTTAGCAGGATCTTTTGAATGGATTCCAACCTTACAAGACCATTGGACATCCAATTCTCTATATCGACCTGATTTTTCCGAAATTCCTCTGATTTCACATCAAAGAGACGCTGCTGAAGCTTTAGATCCGCATCAACCCTCTGCAGAGCGAGTAATTCAGTTTCTTTTTCGCGGAACAATGTGTCGCAATGCTCAAAGATCTTTTGATTCTCCCGGTGGGCGTTGCCTTTTTCTTTTCCGCGGAGATTCAATTCGCCCATTAACCGGTGACGCTCGGCGGAATTAAGCGGCTTTTCACAGGTTGGGCAAATTGCTCCAGTCGTCGCTTGCAGAGTGGAAATACGCTCCTTGAGTTCGTCCATCGCTACCTTTAGAGCGGAATTTTCAGCTTTTACGCGAGCTTTTTCAGCCAGCAACTCGCGCATATCGTTCTCTAAAACGGATCGCATCTCAAGCTGGTCTGAATCCGTTTTAATCGCCTGTTGGAATTCCTCCACTTGCATCAAAAGGGACGGCATACCTTCTTGGAGGGTGGTGAATGTTTTATTTGTCGCAATTAAATTATTTAGCTCGGTCTGCAGGCTTGCACGCTCTACTTCAATCTTAAGCAGCGGCGAATGGCGCTTTATTTCGAATTGCCGAAAATTTGATGCAATGGTTTCCCATTCTGCGAGAGTTTTTTGATTCTTGAGCCACTGTTCGTGTTCCACACGGATATTATTCTCGTTTTCGATCTGCTGCCTGAATTGCTTGCGTTCTTCCTGCCGGGCTCGCAGATCATCCACCTGCCTGTCCAGTTCGGCATGCAATCGCTTGATCTCCAGAGATTGTTTTTCGATCCGCTTCATTTCGTTTTCAATGCGGTCTGAGATCAATCGCTGTTGGTCCAAAAGCGCTTTTCGGGCATCCACCAACTCTTTTTTTGTGGCATATTCTTTATTGAGGGCATTAAAACGCGCGTGTCTATCATCTGTTTCTTTAAGTTCTGTTTCGATCTCGGTTATCGCCCCTTCAATGTTTGCCAGTTCGATTTCAAAACCGCGCCGTCTGCGGGCAGCTTCTTCTTTATACAATTCCCAGGTTTCCAAACCAAGGATTGCCGCGAGGATGCGTTTGCGGTCGCCGGGGCGCTGTTGGGCGAATAGATCGGCTTTTCCTTGCAGAAAAAACGAAGCATTGGTGAAGGTTTCGTAATCCAAACGCAGGGTCTGACGGATGCGGTCTTCGGTGGCGCGCAGGGTAGCTTCGGTGAGCGGTTTCCAGTTCCCCGCTGAGGACTGAATGAAGAAATCAAGTGTGGCAGTTTTCTCCTTCTGTTTGCTGCGCTGAACCCGGTACACTGCGTTCTCATAGTTAAAATCCAGCACAACTTCAGCAGCAGGGGAACGGTGATTGATGATCGTGTCGTCACGGCGCCTGGCTTCACCAAACAAGACCCAGGTGATCGCATCCAAAAGAGATGATTTGCCCGCTCCATTGGAACCAGAGATGCAAGCCAGGTCAAAACTGTCAAAATGAAGGTCAACCGGATCGTAGTAAGACAAAAAACCTTTGATCTGCAATCGGACCGGAATCATTTATTGGCTCCAATTTCCTTGGGGGGATTCGGCCGGGGAGAGTCATATTTAATGACCAGCACTTTATCCACCCGGCGGTTATCCATGTCCATGATCTCGAACCGGAAGTTGATCCAATGGAAATGCTGGCCGGCGGTCGGGATGGAGCCGATCTGGTTCATCACGAACCCCCCCACGGTTTGGTAACCGACTTTAATTTCTTCAGGGAGTTCATCCACTTCAAGCAGCTCTTTTAGCTCATCGATCGGCAGCAACCCATCCAACAGGTAAGACCCGTCTTCGCGGACGACGATGCCAGGCTCGTTTACTTCATCATAACTTGGGATGTTGCCGACGATGGCTTCGAGTACATCAAACAACGTGACCATCCCCAACAATCCGCCATATTCATCGATTACCATGGCTTCATGTACACCGGCTTCACGCGCCATTTCCAACATGCGCAGGGCAGGGGTATTTTCCGGCACGAACAGCGGTTTTGAGACCAGTTGAAGCACGTCATAGGGCGTATTGGTGATGTGTTTTTCTAAGACATCTTTGGCATTCAAGATCCCAACTACATTGTCGAGTGTGGCTTGTGCCACCGGAAAGCGGGAATGGGTGCTTTCGAGGATTTGTTTCAACAATTGTTCAGGAGGGTCATTCGCGTCCAGCCATTCGATCCCGGTGCGTGGAGTCATGATGGCGTTAATGGAACGGTCGTTCAATCGGAAGACGCTCTCGACCATGTCTTGCTCCGCTTCACCAAAAATGCCCACCTGTGCGCCTTGTTCAATCAGAACCTTGATCTCGTGTTCGGTGATGGGCGGCTCCTTGGAGGCTGATATTCCCATGAGTTTGAGTCCAAGGTCGGTGGAAGCCGAAAGCAAGTGCACTACCGGAGACATGGATTTTGAGAGAAACCGCATGAAACCAGCAACGCGCGCGGCGATCTTTTCGGGGTCGTTCATCGCCAGACGTTTGGGGATCAATTCGCCCAACACCAAAGAAAAATAGGTGGTCAGCAGAACAACGATCACAATGGATATGCCCGACGCGTAAGACTCCAACCAGGGAACTGATATCAGCCATCCGGTTAAGCGCGCTGCAAGGGTTGCGCCGCCCAAAGCGCCGGTTAATATTCCCACCAGGGTGATGCCCACCTGAACCGCCGAAAGCATGCGGCTTGAGGATTTGGTCAGTTCGAGGGCTGACTTTGCTCCTTTGTCGCCATCCTCGGCGCGCTGTTCAAGTCTGACCTTGCGTGCCGAGATCAATGCCAACTCTGACATGGCAAAGAATCCGTTGATCAGGATGAGAATGAGGATGAACAGGATCTCGAGCAAAAGGCTAGACATTCGGTTTACTCGGTTTCTTCGGTTTGGTCAGAACCGCCTGATACGCTCTGGATGATCGACCCTGCCAGGGCTTGCAGGGTATCCAATTCTTTGGGTTCAGTCCTGACCGACTCCCAGTAGATTTTCAATAATTCCAGCGGAGTGAGACTGGCAATGGTCTGGTCGGCAGGCAGCCGCAGACGAGCTTCTTCCTGCGGGCGGCGTACTAGATGGAACTCAAACGCGGACGAGCATTTCTCACGCAGCGCAGTTTCATCCAAGAAGACATCCAGATCGCGGGGATATTCTATCGTCAGCCGCAGGATCGAATCGTTGATATGCATATTTTCGGGCAGCGCCGTAAGGATCTTCTCCATCATCTTGTCGTTAGAAGTGATCTTTACACCGAGATCAATATAGCGACGGCCATCCAATCTATGCGCTTCGAAAGTGGTGTGCCCTTTATCAACTTCCGCGATGATGAAATATTTGTCATCCGCGGCTTCGCCAAAATCAACACGCTCGATCGAGCCAGGGTAGATCACTGGCGGGTGCGCGCCCGGGTTCAAGTTCTGATGTTTATGAATGTGTCCGAGGGCGACATAATCCAGACGCTTGTCTTTTACCAGCGCGCCCGGAAGAACAAGGTCTTTGCCGAGCATGACGGTGCGTTCGTTGCCGTAAAGCGCGCCTTGCACCGAGCCGTGGGCGGTGAGAATGGCGGGCAAGGAGGGATCCAGATGATCCATCCAATCCTCGAGGATTTGAGTAAGCCTCACTTCGATCTCTTCATTCAGCTTGTCGCTGTCCGAAGCGGAGAGTTCCATGGCAGCCATCAACCCGGAGCGAAACACCCATGGCAGGGCGAGCACTTGCAAGGGCAAACCCCACAGATCAGCCGGCTTGAGGAATTCAGGTTTATAGAGCACGCGCACATGCGGCACTTCAAGCGTGTCAAATTCCTGCAAGGTGTGGGCGCGCCCGCTGGCCGGGCTGATATCATGATTGCCGACCAGCAGCAGAGTGGGAATGCCGGAATTGGATAGCCGCATGATGCGGCGTCCCCATTCACGTTGAAAAGTGGGCGAGGGGGAACGGTCTTTATAGGCGTCACCAGCGAAGATCACCAGATCTACTTTTTCGGTGATCGCGGTATTCACGATGGTATCAAGCGCTTTCAGAAAATCCAGCACACGAATCGGCAGTCCGGATTCAGCATCGTGCTTCCCATACGTCGCAATGTCGATGTGTGCGTCGGCAAAATGTAGAACTTTAACCATGGTTAATCCCAGCCCGTCTGTGTTTCACTGTTTGGTCTATGGCGTCACTCCAAGCAATTGCAGCTGCTCAAGGCTCGGCGCGAAGTTATCGTGATATTTAAGGGCAGCACGCAAGTCTTTGATGGCTGCGTCCTGGTCGCCGAGCGCCAATTCAGCCAAAGCCCGCCAGTGGTAACTCTCTTCAAGTATGGGTTCGACCATGGCAGATAAGGTTGTATCAGCCAGGTTGATCACATCTGGATAACGAGCGCTAAAATAATAAGCAAAGTATGGGCCAGTCTGGTACCAGAGCATACGCCACGGGCGCTCTTTTTTTGTGATGTTGGGATAAATATTAAACGCCATATCATAAGCAACGGAAGCGTTGGTATAATCCCGAAGTTTATAGAGACTGGTGCCCGCGTTATACCAGGCAAAATACTGTTCACGCGGTTCGGGGAGGGAAGAGGTTTCCAGTACAGCGCGGTCATAGGCAATTCGGAAGGCGTTCGTCTCGTCTGCCAGAGGACCCAGCGTGTTAAGCACATCATTGAGTTTATCCGTTGGGTACACCACCAGGAATATGTAGTTAAAGGCACGCCAGTTGGCCTGCAACGCTTCGTAAGTCACTTCAAAATTTGCAGCGTTCTTTTCTCTGGCTAAAAGGTACGAATCCTGAGTGAATATCACTTGTTTGGCGTCATCGTAACCGACGACCAAATTGTAATGACCCATCCACCCGTCGAAATCATTGCCCTCAAACCCTTTTTCGATCATCACCGGAAAACCAGCGTTTAAAAGCGCTTTGATCGTATACAGGTCACCTCCCATGCGCACCAAGGCGCCCAGGTTGGGCTGCTCTTCGACAAAGGTTTGCATCTCATAAGGCATCACGTTCTTGTCGCGGTCGTTGGGTTTTAGGAAGGGAGCAACATAGTCTTGCGGGAGTTCGAATTTCAGGTCAGCAGGATAAGTCCAACCCCAATAGGAAAGATGCATTGAAAGCGTGGCTGGTCCGCAGTTGTTCCAACGCTGTGGTTCCTGTTTCACACCGGTGAGCAGAACCGAGGAGGGGAGAGGGATGGGGGTGCTGGTGGGCTGTGGAGAGGGGTCAGGTGTGGGGGATGAAATAGGGTTGAGCGCGTTCAGTGTGCCTTGCACTGCAGTGGCGACGTCATCCGGTGTGCTTTGTCCGGGTGTGAAGACGGATTGCTCAGGCGGATTTAGTTTATAGAAAATATCTGCGTAAATCTGTTGGGCATAATAGGTGACGCGCAACCATACCGGCGGCAGGCTAAGAATGGTGCCTGCAACGATCAGCAAAGCCAGAACGCCGAAAAACACAGTTAATCTGTTTTTTCGCATAGTGGGATTATATCATTTTAGAGAAAGGAGTTTACTCGCGGGCGGCCATTGACTAATCGCTAAAAATATCATCGATCACAAGGTCGATATAATCCAGTACTGGTTCAGGGAGGTGGATCAATCCGTCATTCCCGACGATGATAGCCATGCTGGTGAGGCATTACGTGAGGACATGCATGCTGATATCATTAATGATCTAAGGAGTTGTCAACGGGTGTTGTTTAAAGAACTCCCATATCACGCGGGTGGCGTCGATGTGTTGAGAGGTATACCCCGCGATCCACGCCGGGATGGGTTCGCCGCCAGGCCAAGCATGACCGCCGCCAACGATGATGTAAAAGACTACCTCCGCGTTCTGGATGCAGTTGACGAGTCGGAAGCCGTTTACTTCTTCATCAACTGGCAGCACAAGCGGTGATGCGGCGCATTGGTTCCGCTCAGCCCACAACTTGATCCAATCTGTAACGACAGGGAAAGGGACGTCAAAGGTACGTGAGGGACCACCTGCAAAAGGCACGACCGGGTCAGAGGTGCCGTGAAAAGCGATCAACGGCACGGGGCGTGAAGGTTTGCACTGGTCAAGAGGGAAGACATAAGCGCCGGCGACACTGCCGATGGCGGCGATTCGGTCAGCAAGCTTGCACGCCAGTAAATAAGACATACCTCCGCCGTTAGAGAGTCCATTGGCATAAATGCGTGCCGGGTCGATATTGTAAGTTTGTTCGAGGTGGTCAACGAGATCTGAGAAGAACTGGACCTCAATCATCGAGTCACCGGGTGCGGCGGCTTCCCCCATCGTGCGCCAGCGTTTCGGAAAACCTGTGCCGGATGGATAAACAACGATAAAACCGTTTTCATCTGCAAGGTCATTCCAATGGCTGATCTGCGCCTGGTGCGCCGGCCACTCCGCAAAGCCGTGGATGCTGATAACCAACGGCGTGGGTGTGTTAGGGTCGTACGAATCAGGGACGTAGAGCAGGTAGGAACGGATTTCGCCTGAAGAGATCAGTGTGGAGGTGGTCTTATCAGCCACCTTAAAAGCAGTTGCTATCGCAAGCGCTAAAAGAAGGAAGATCCCGATTAGCGTGAGCAGGATATTGAAAAGCGTTTTTATAAAGGGTGTTTTTGGAGCAGTTATTACCATAGGATGGCGACTCCGGTTAGAGACAAAGTTTTATTATGGTAACACTTATTGAACTTCGTCAGTCCGTGAAAACTGCGCTCGACATTCGGGCGCAGTTTTTAATAATCTTTTTTGTTTCCACCTGGTTGATTTAATGAACCAATCGAAGAAAAAATCAAACTGTTTGTTTTTTTTCGTTTTTCAGTTTCTTTTTTTCTTTCTGAGTCAGCTTGGGTTTCTTTTTTTGTTCCTTTTTACCCTTATCGTTCTTGCCACCACTTTCTCCCATTTCATCTTCTCCTCTACTCAAATCTTTAGCGCTCGGCGTTCCGTTAAGTATAGCACTTTCGGAAGAAAATAGATTCTTTTTTACTCTATTTTTGGACCGCAACATAAGGCTTTCGATACCAAAACAATAACTCTTCCGGGACTAATCTCAATGTGCCATCTAATGTATTTAATAAGAAACGCACCTCAATTGAGATGCGCTTCCATAAATTTACGCTGTTTATTTTTGCTCGGTGAATTCGCCGTCGATCACGTCGCCATCTGGCTTGGGATCTTCAACTGGGGAGGAGGGTTGCCCGGAAGCCGCTTGTTCAGACTGGGTATTGGCTTGCATTACTTTGGCGTATTCCTGCTGCAGCGTCTCGGTAAGGCTCTTGATGCGGGCAGTATCTTCGCCAGTCATCGCTTGGCGCAGCTCCTGTGCTTTGGATTCCACGCTGGCTTTCTGGTCCGCAGGGAGTTTGTCGCCAATCTCCTTGATGGCTTTCTCCACCTGGTAGGCGGCATTGTCGGCGATGTTGCGGGCTTCTGCCAGTTCCTTACGTTTCAGATCCTCCGACTCATGCGCTTTGGCTTCCTGCACCATGCGCTCAATATCATTTTTCTGCAGGTTGGTCGAGGCGGTGATGGTCACTTTTTGCTCGCGACTGGTAGCCTTATCCTGCGCGGTCACGTTGAGGATTCCGTTGGCGTCAATATCGAAGGTCACTTCGATTTGCGGGAGGCCGCGCGGTGCGTTGGGGATGCCTTCCAGACGGAAACGTCCTAGGGTCATGTTATCCGTCGCCATGGGGCGTTCGCCTTGCAGCACGTGAATATCCACAGCGGTCTGGTTATCATCGGCGGTCGAGAATATCTGCGATTTACGGATGGGAATGGTCGTGTTGCGTTCGATGACCGGGGTCATCACTGCACCCATTGTCTCAACACCCAGCGAAAGCGGAGTAACATCCAGGAGGAGAATATCTTTTACTTCTCCGCCAAGCACACCACCCTGTATGGCTGCGCCGACTGCAACCACTTCATCCGGGTTGACGCCCTTGTTAGGTTCCTTGTTGATCAAATTACGCACCAGATCGACTACCTGTGGCATGCGCGTAGAACCGCCAACCAGCACGAGTTCATCGATATCAGAAGGTTTTAAACTTGCGTCTTTTAGCGCGCTTTCAAAAGGTTTCTTGCAGCGGTCCAACAGATGAGCGGTCATCTGCTCGAATTTGGCGCGGCTGAGCTTGAGCATCAGGTGTTTGGGTCCGCTTGCGTCAGCAGTGACATAGGGCAGGTTGATCTCTGTCTCCATCACAGTGGACAGCTCGATCTTGGCTTTTTCAGCGGCTTCGCGCAAACGTTGAAGAGCCTGACGGTCTTTCCTTAGATCAATGCCCTGGTCCTTCTTGAATTCATCTGCCGCCCAATGGACCAACACTTCATCCCAGTCGTCGCCGCCAAGATGAGTGTCGCCGCTGGTGGATTTGACTTCGAATACGCCTTCGCCCACTTCCAATACGGAGACATCGAAGGTACCTCCGCCAAGGTCGAAAACCAGGATCTTTTCATTCTTTTTCTTGTCGAGACCGTAGGCAAGCGCAGAGGCGGTGGGTTCATTAATGATGCGCAGAACTTCGAGCCCGGCGATCTTTCCGGCGTCTTTGGTAGCCTGACGCTGGCTGTCGTTGAAGTAAGCGGGAACAGTGATCACTGCCTGGGTAACCTTTTCTCCGAGAAAGGCTTCGGCGTCCGCTTTAAGTTTGGCAAGGATCATGGCGGAGATTTCTTGCGGTGAGTAATCGCGGTTAGTGGCTGGAATGCGCACTTGTGCATCTTTGGCGGGTCCGGCGATCACTTCATAAGGCACCATCTTGCGTTCTTGAGTGACTTCATCAAAATGACGTCCCATGAACCGTTTGATGGAAGACACAGTGTTCTCGGGGTTGATAATAGCCTGGCGTTTGGCAGTCTGACCAACCAGCCGTTCGCCAGCTTTGGTGAAGCCGACAACAGAAGGGCACAGGCG
This sequence comes from Chloroflexota bacterium, assembly GCA_009773005.1. Classification (GTDB taxonomy): domain Bacteria; phylum Chloroflexota; class Anaerolineae; order Anaerolineales; family Anaerolineaceae; genus UBA6107. The sequence continues at coordinate 45,079 of WOUT01000011.1, forward strand.
TGAGCCCTCCGCTGTGGTAATAACAACCGGATCTCCTCCCTGCATGACAGAGACAACCGAGTTTGTGGTTCCGAGGTCGATTCCGATAATTTTTGACATTATATTTCTCCTTTAAATCAAAGAATAATGACTTTGAATAGTATTAATATACTGCTTCAGTATTAAAAGTATGTCAACAATTTATTGGATTTTCGTTGGAGGCAGGAATATTTAACCGCGAAAATCACAAAGTGCGAAAAATATTAATCGACATAAAAAAAACGAAATAACAAAAATACTTTGATCGTTCATTTCGAGTCGTTCGTGGTTTAAATTTGAATCTCACCCTTTTTCAGGTGCTATAATGTAATTAACGAGGTAAAAATGAACAAAAAATGGACCCTATGCCCACTCCTTCTGGTGATATTAGTAATGATCTTAATGCCATTCAATCAAAAGACGGTCATAGCCCAGTCTGTTAATCCGGTGGTGGTCACCATCACTCTCGAAGGCCCTTTGACGCCAGTTTGGAGCACCCATCTGCAGCGCGGCATCCACCAGGCAGTTGATTTGAAAGCAGGTTTATTAGTAATTGAATTAAATACTCCCGGGGGTTCAATCGATTTGATGAACTCCCTCGTTCAGCAGATCCTCGCCAGCCCGGTGCCGGTAGTCGTATTTGTCTCTCCGCGCGGTGCGATGGCGGCTTCGGCCGGAACCATGGTTGTACTGGCCGGACAGCTCGCCGCGATGACCCCAGGATCTGCGATCGGCGCTGCCAGCCCGGTAGGGTCGCAGGGGGAAAATATTGAAACAACTCTGGAAACGAAGACAAAAGAAATTCTCAAAGCGAGTGTGCGTTCGATGGCTCAGAGACGCGGACTTGCGGCCGTGCAATTGGCGGAAGAAACGATCGATTCCGCGAAGGCCGCCAGCGCGCAAGAAGCATTGGACGCCGGGTTGGTAGATATCATTGCCAGAGACTTGCCGGACTTACTAGACCAAATTGATGGACTGACGATTGCAGTTAATGGTTCTGAAGTGACATTAAACATCGCGAACACCCGCATCGTGCCGGTGCAAGCCACACTGGTGGAAAACATCCTGGGGCTGTTGACCAACCCAAACATTGTCTTTCTGCTCCTCTCCATCGGGGTTCAGGCGCTCTTAATCGAACTCTCCAGTCCTGGTGGCTGGGTTGCCGGTTTCTTTGGGGTGGTGCTTCTTTCTCTTGCAACCTACGGTTTGGGGATCCTGCCAGTCAATTGGTTTGGCATTATTTTCCTGGTCATTGCCTTTGTTTTGTTTATTTTGGATATTAAAGCGCCAACGCATGGAGCGTTGACGATTGCTGGTACTGGTTCATTCATCGCAGGCGCGCTGATTTTATTCAACTCCGCGCAGGTGCCTGCTTTTAGCAATGTGTCGGTTCCGCTGGTGATTGGGGTGGGTGTGTTCCTTGGATTAACTTTTTTTGCAGTAGTGATGATCGCGGTGAGAGCGATGAAAACGCCGGTCGTGACCGGGCAAGAGTCAATGGCAGGCAAGACTGGACACACGGTTACAGCTCTAAATCCAACCGGAATTGTGCAGGTGGCAGGGGAACACTGGAGTGCGAAGCTGGCAGAAGGAGAAAAGCCGATCAAGGCAGGGGAGCGGGTTGTGATAATTGAGACAACCGGTTTAAAGGTGATCGTGCGAAAAACATAGAGTGAAAACGGGCTGCCGAATGAAAAACAGCCCGTTTAATTAGATAATCAAAATGAATGGGAATTGATCGCTTAAAGTTTGCCAAAAGCAACTCCTTTATACACCCATCCGCAGGCAAGCACGGCTTCCTGGATGGGTTTCTTGATCTCGTTGCTATTGAATTTGTATTTGTAGACTTGTCCCGGAGCAAGGGTCTCGGTGAAAGCGTACCCTGTGCCAAATTCGACGGACGTGGACTGCCCTTTGAAAGAACTAACCTCGACCGCCAGCCTTGGGATGCCTGCCGACCAGGACACGGAGTACTCTCGATCCATAGCCCTCACCTCATGAGTGGCCTCATCCAACTTCAAATAGATGCGGAAGACTTTCTTAAGACTTGCCTTGGCAAATATCTCGTACCATTGCGCATCAACGATCTTCCACTCTGCGATCAGATCCACTTTTTCAGCTGCGCCGTCAATGATCTGATAGGGAGCGCTCAGGCGGTTTAAAGCGAAGATGCGTTCCCGTACACCCAGTGCGGGTAATGCGGGTGTGCCTGCGGGTGGTCGTTTTGTTCCTGTTAAAAAATCAAAACCAGCCATTGTTTACCTCCATGAATAAAGGATCCTACATACCAACATCATAGCATAATTGAACATAGGCTGTTACCCATTGATAAGCACCGCCCTCCACAAAACGGTGGAGTTGGTTTTTCCGGCTTCTGCATCGCCAACCGAGCAGACAACCAAAGGGATAATGACAAAACCCCTTGTTTTTATGGATTTTTTTTCATTTCGCTTTTTTTGGAAAGAAAACGAACAATCACGAAAACTGCCAGCAACACCGCCAAAGTACTCGTAATGAACCAAACATAAGCAGAAGGACTGCTTTTTTCAAGCAGAACCCCTGCGATCCACGGCAGGGCTAATCCGCCTACGCTGCCCATTGCAACAACCGCACCAACGGCCTTACCCTGGTCGGAAGGGAAAGAGGCCGTTGCAATTGCAACAGTTGTAGGATAGATTGTGCCAAAACTAAAACCAATCATAATCAATGCAATGATTGCCGGAGAAGTTGTGCCAGTAAAAAGAGCGAACGCAATTCCTCCGAGCAATGAACCTAAAATCGCGATACCCAGCAGTTGGATTACGGTGAGTTTGCGGCTGGCGATTGCTCCGACCAGCCTGCCAAGCGTGAGAAAACCCCAGTAAGCCGAGGTGACCAACGCGCCATTTTGAACAGGCATTTGAGTGGAAGTTTTCATATACGTGGTTGCCCAACTCCCCAAGCCGTATTCTATACCAACATACAACAACAGCATAAATCCGATCGTCCATAAAAGTGGCGAGCCGTAAACGCTGCTTCTTTTTTTCTCAACTGAAACAGATAATTGTGAGGACGCCGCAGTATTTTCAGGTTGGCTTACGCGAATCATTAATGACAACCCTGCCAATAGGACAAATAAACCCGCAGCTGCTAAATGGACGATCAAACCCGAACCACTCATGCTGATAGCAAGGCTTACCAGCGCAGGTCCAAAGAACGCACCCAAGCCAAAGAAGAAATGCAATAGATTTAATACCGGGGTGTTGTTCTTCGGGAACGCATTTGCCACGACCAGATTTGCGCCCAAATCTACTCCGCCTTGTCCCAACCCTGCGAGTAAAACCAGGATAAACATCCATGACAGCGAATGCGCATTGGTAAAACCAATAATACCCATAGCGAGGATGCATAAAGAAACGATTAATACTGATTTTTGTCCAAAGTGATCTGTTAGTGGACCAGCTATGATCTGGGCGATGAGTGAACCGAGAAACAGGAAAGTGAGCACGCCGCCAATCGCTGCCAAAGAGGATGTGGTTTGTGTTGATAATTCCCCGAGAACTGGACCGATGGCAGCGTTGAACATGCCAAAAATCAGGAATATCATGCAAGTGAGGACAAGAATGATTTTAGGAGAAGTGGGTTTCACGAAAATTTCCTTTGCAAAGATTAAGGTTTGGATTACTTGAAGAAATAAATTGCAGCGACAATGATCCCGATTCCGACCACCACCCAACGCAATCCGGCAGGGTTGATCTTGCCAGCCAGGCGCCCGCCGACAGATCCGCCTGCCAGAGCGCATACTGCCATCACTCCGGCAACACTCCACAACACCTGCCCTGAAAAAAGAAATATGACGGCTGCGGCAACATTGGTTGCAAAGGCGACGGCTTGCTTAAGCGCGTTCAAGCGGGTGAGTGAATCGTGATAAAAAAGTCCAAGCGCTGCGAGGATGATGACGCTCAAGCCGGCGCCAAAATACCCCCCGTAGATCGCAGCCAGCCCGACTGGCAATACTGCGCCGATATCCATTGGTTTTTTGTTTTCAGGATTCTTGTTTTTAAGCCATTTATTCAGCGGTTCGCCGATTGCGAGCAGCAGGGAAGCCAGAAGGATCAACCATGGAATGAAACCTTTGAACAACCGTTCACCGGAAGAAAGCAAGAGCAGCGCGCCGGTCAATCCACCGATCACACCTGCTGGCAGTAACAGCCACATGCGTTTCTTCTGGTCAAGCAGATCCGTGCGTTGGGCAAGGGTTGCGCCGAAGTAACCCGGGCAAAGCGCCACCGTGTTGGTAACATTCGCAACCACCGCGGGAATCCCCAGCGCGGTTAGCAGAGGGAAGGTGATTAACATGCCACCGCCAGCCAGCGCGTTCACTGCGCCAGCTGCGAAGGCGCCCAGACCAATCAGAAGTAACTGGATAATACTCATATCGTCTTATTGTAAAACATAAATCATATTGCGGTTTTCATAACTTGGGTCCAAGAGAAAGTTAAAACAAAAAAAACAAAATAAGCCGTGAATTCAAGTTATCACGGCGCATTCGAGAGATTGCCGATTAATTTACCCGTTCAAATTCCGTTTCCAGTTTCCTAAAATTTCTTCTATGCGCGTGATTACTTCAGGGGTCAGTTTCGCAACTGCGTCAATGGCTTTCACATTTTCTCGAACCTGTTCAACCCGGCTGGCGCCGGTGATGGCAGTGCTCACGTTCGGATTCTTGAGACACCAGGCAATTGCCATATGCGGCAAAGAAATTCCAACTTCTTTGGCGAGTACTCCCAAAAGTTTCACGCGGTCAAGCGCTTCCTGATCTGTAAATTTATCTCGCAGCCATTCATAATCTTTCAGAGCGCCGCGTGAATCAGCAGGAATTCCGTTGTTGTATTTTCCTGTCAGTAATCCTGCTCCAAGCGGACTAAAAATGGTCGTGCCGTATCCATAATCATCGAATAGGCGCTCGTATTCTTTTTCCATGCGGTCGCGCCAAAACATATTGTACTGGGGTTGTTCTACGACAGGCTTGTGCAGATTGTGTTTATCAGCAAACTCGATGGCTGAGACAATTTCCGCAGCAGACCATTCAGAAGTCCCCCAATAAAGGGCTTTACCCCATTCGATGATATTATGCATGGCCCAGACAGTTTCTTCGATGGGGGTGGTTTTATCTGCCCGGTGACAGTAGATGAGGTCAACATAATCCAGGTCGAATCTTTTTAGCGAGCCATTGATGCCTTCGATCAACCGCTTGCGATTAAGCGTATTCTGTTCATTGATGCCTTCATCGATGCCGAAGTAGATCTTGGTAGAGACGAGGTAGCTTCCACGCCGCCAATTGAGCTTCTTCAATGCTGCTCCCATCACTTCCTCAGATTTACCACCGGCATAAACCTCGGCGTTGTCGAAGAAATTGACGCCCGCATCGTACGCCGCAGCCATGCCTTCCACGGCTGCGTCAACCCCGACCTGGGTGTGAAACGTAACCCATGAACCTAATGAGATTGCGCTTACTTGCAAACCAGTTTTTCCTAAATAACGATATTCCATGTCGCTGACTCCTTATGAATTCGAATAACTATCATTCATTCTAACAGAGGATAGTGTTGAAGTATGTCGTCTGGTTCTATGGTGTTTTATCTTCTGTTTAAAACTAGAACCCGGGAATCTACTTTTAGCAAGTAAACGACGGTCCTTTTTCCTGAATCGCAGAAAATTTACTAACCACAAAAATGGTTGACTATCTTCCAGCTCTTACGCGAACTGTTTTAGAATTTTTCGAATCCGCACAGCCTGCGAAGGTATCATGTCTGGCAAACGCTGCCGCAGGACACTCAAAAATTCTTCTTTGTTGGTTTCGTTCACGCACACCAAAATGCTTTCGGCATGCTGTGGCACTTCCTTGGTCCGACATTTTCTTAGATGCTCACGTAAATATGGGAATAGCTCTTTTTGGAATTCAACGTTAAAAGCAGCGACGGCAGCCAGAACTTTTATGCCGTTATCGATTGTGATCACGGATCCCTGGTCCATCGCCTTGATGATCTTGGTTCGCTTTTCAAATAATTTCGGCGCGTTTTGACTGGCGATGGTTGTGAGGGCAATCATGGCTCCCCATACCAGACGGTTTTGTTTACTGATCAGAAGTTTAAGAAAATCTTCAACATACGGAGCGATCAATTCGGGATCAATATAGCCGATTTCGTAAACCACCTTCAAGCAATCGCTGCGAATATCCGTATTTTTATCCCATAGATGTTCAGCGATCTCCATAATACCCTCAGTGTTTTTTGTTGAAGCCAATTCGTGCGCCAACTCCTGATTAGGAACTTCATCACGTCTTTCCTGATAAAAAGCAATTCTGGATAGAACTGACATCATAACCTCCTGATATTAAAAAGGATCATTCCTGAAGCGCATATTCCACCGCGGCCACCGTGTGGATGCGGGCGGTATCAAACAAGGGGAGGCTGTAGTCGCTTTTATACAAACAGTCCGATCTCGGTTTAGCCGAAGATAATCCTCTCTACTCCTTGCTGTATGTACCCCTCCAAGTTTTTCCTGAATGGTTTCATTGATTAGCTGGTAATAATCGGCTGAGGATTTCCAACTCAAGCCACTGATCATTCCAATCGTTCTCATGGTCTCTCCAGAGACAGTTTTATTGATGTTAATATTATATCCTCAGGCGAGACCATCAACTGCCGATACGACTTGCGGCATATCCGTGAAGGTGTGTGATGGAGCGTGTAGTAAAAAAACCTCCAGGTTGGCAATACCCCATGAGACTGCCCCAAACGGAAAATTAACTTTTAGGGCAGTTTCAATATCTCCGACCTCGACTCCAATGGCCACCTTTACGGTTTTTAAATCCGTTATTTAGCAAAAGCCTTTTTAAGGCTGCCGATTTTCCGTCAATGGAGACACAGGTTTCGAATAAACATACACCGTTTCCCGATAGAAAGTTCATTATTTCTACACAACTTCCTGTTATCCTTTTTATAAACTCAATGCCCTGGTTCTGAAATTTATCTTAGAGGTAGAAGTAAATATGGCTGTAAATTCACAAAAATCTAACTGGTTTATAGACGTGCTCATGTTTGCAGGGTTTCTGGCCGCTTTTTTCTTAAGCCTGACAGGGCTGGTTATTCATCAGTGGCTTGGCGTTGCGCTGTTACTGTTAATCGTTATCCATTTCATCAATCACTGGAACTGGGTGAAATGTGTGGCTGAACGATTCTTCGGAAAAACCTCGAACCGCGCCCGGTTGTATGCTTTAATCGACGGAATTTTATTTTTTGGGGTGGTAATGATCATGGAAACCGGACTGGTCATCTCCACTTGGTTCAACTTGGAGTTATCTAACTATTCTGCCTGGCGTGATTTGCATGTTTATGCATCCCTTGCAACTCTGTTAGTGACTGTTTTGAAGATCGGTTTACATTGGCGTTGGGTAGCCGGAACTGCAGGAAAGATCTTTAATGCCCGCAAACCACAAGCTAAGCCGAGAGTCACAGTTCCGCAGGTTTTAAAACCTGTTCCACAAAGCGCATCAATAGACCGCAGGCAATTTCTGGTCACGATGGGTATTGTAGGGTTGGGTTCCCTGCTGGCGATCAATAATGTTTTATCCAAAGAAACGATCGTTCAATCCGCATCGCTGCCGGAAGAAGAGAAACCTGCTGACAATAACGCAAAAAACCAGGAGCTTACTGTTGTTGAGACACAAGTTGCCGAAGTTCAGATTCAAGACAATGCAACTCAGCCTGCCGCTACTGACACCACTTACCCGCAATCCACACCTGCACCGGTGAACGTGGTTGCCGCTCCGGCAACCACACCTTGCACGGTGCGTTGCTCGAAACACTGCTCTTTTCCAGGGCGCTGCAATAGATACGTAGACAGCAATAACAACCGCCTATGCGATCTCGGTGAGTGCATGTAATTTATAATTTAACACCTCCTCCTGTGCAAATGAATCTTCGGGTTGAAAGGCCGGAAGATTCATTTGTTAACCTGCTTTTTGGGCATATGGGGAATATAATAAAGATTCATTATTCGAACAATCTCTTCTGAATTGAGGATATCCGATGCATGGTCATGGTATGAGACGTCTCGCAAACTCTCCAGACGAAATCCCTCACGTTTCGTGGGCGCTAATAAAGCGTGTCATGAGGTACGCGAAACCTTACAATCTAATGCTCGTTCTAATGCTAATACTTATCCTGACAGGAACCGGTTTGTCTTTACTGACGCCGTTAATTGTGCGCGAGATGATCGACAATACCATTCCGACGCATGATTTAAGTCGATTAGTTTTGCTGGCTCTGTGTTTGTTTGTCATTCCAGGAGTCAATGGCGTGCTTAACGTGATCCAACGGCGGATGAGTGCGGATGTCGGCGAAGGGGTGATCTACGATCTGCGCATGGCGCTTTATTCCGGTTTGCAGCGCATGTCCCTGAGGTTTTTTACCAACACCAAAGTTGGTGAACTGATGAGCCGCTTGAATAATGATGTGGTGGGCGCCCAAAATGCCATAAGCCGTACACTTGTGGACCTGGTGACCAATTTTATCCAGGTTCTGGCAACGATTGGAGTCATGTTTTCACTGGAATGGCGGTTGACCTTGATCAGTGTGGCAGTTGTTCCGCTCTTCATCTTTGCGGTACGGAAATTGAGTAACCGCCTGCGTGATATCGTGCGCGGTCAGATGGAAGCAAACGCGCATATGAATGCCATGATGCATGAAACATTAAACATCGGAGGCGCGTTGTTAGTGAAGCTCTTCGGACGTAGTCAAATCGAAGTAGATCGGTTTGGCAGCCGGGCAAAACAAGTAAAAAAACAGGGCGTCGAACGGGCTTTTGTCGGTTCGATCTTCATGGCGATCATCGGGTTGGTCAGCGCGGTAGGGACGGCATTGGTCTATGGTTTTGGGGGTTATTTTGCCATCACAGGCGCTTTCACGGTTGGGTTGATCGTGGCGTTCGGTTCGTATCTGGGCAGTTTGTATGGCGCATTATTTTCATTGGCGAATGCCCCGGTGGATTTTGCAGCTTCTGTGGTTAGTTTTGAGCGGGTATTTGAGGTCATCGACCTTCCACTCGATATAGAAGAAAATGAGGAGCCAGTTTCTTTGAATGAGGTAAAAGGCGAAATTATATTTGATGACGTTACTTTTACCTATCAAACCGGTGATGAGCCCTTCTTGAGTGATGTGCACCGCTACGGCAGCATGGAATCAATCACAACGGTGATGTCAGGTGAAGCCAATGGAGGAAGCGCAGAAGAAACTCACCATAGTCAGGCGCGCGGAAATGCCCTTGAGCACGTGAGTTTTAGTGTAGAACCCGGCAGACTTGTGGCGCTGGTGGGGCCCAGCGGCGCGGGTAAAACCACGTTAACTTATTTAATACCGCGCCTCTATGACCCCACATCAGGCAGCATTCGTATTGACGGGCACGACTTGCGCGATGTGACGCTTGAATCGCTTTCCGCCCAAATCGGTATGGTGACCCAAGAAAACTATCTATTTCATGACACGATCCGCACGAACCTGCTTTATTCAAAACTGGACGCGACGCAAAGTGATCTTGAAGAGGCTTGTAAAGCCGCGAATATTCATAATTTCATCGCTGACCTGCCAGATGGGTACGATACGGTCGTAGGCGAACGCGGATATCGTTTGAGCGGCGGAGAGAAACAGCGCATTGCGCTGGCAAGAGTGATCCTGAAGGATCCGCGCATCCTCGTTTTGGATGAGGCAACCAGCAGTTTGGATAGTGAATCGGAAGCGTTAATCCAGGAAGCGCTCAAGCGGGTGATGGCAAAACGTACCAGCATCGTGATTGCCCACCGTCTCAGCACCATCCTGGCCGCGGATCTGATCCTGGTGATTGACCGGGGGCAGGTGGTGGAACGTGGCACTCACAAGGAGCTGCTGGTGTTAAAAGGGTTGTATGCCCAGTTGTACAAAACACAGTTTAGCAAGAGGGAAGCGGGGAGTGAGGGCTCTGAGTTATCTTAACCGCCACTTTAATTAAGGGGCTGGCTAAAAAGTCAGCCTCAAATGTTAGAAAAAAAGTCGAAACAAAGAAAAAAGACAAAAATAAGCAGCGATCAAGCGACCGCTGCTTTTGCTATGTTGTGAGAAATGCAAAGAATTCCCCATTCTGTGGTGACTTTATCTATTCCTCGAAGCAGGAAACGCCTGAATCCCCAATTTTGCTTCAGACGACCAAATACAGCTTCCACCTCTACAGGCCGCCTGGATCGCATGACCAGTCCTTGGGGAGAAAGTAGAATATCTCGAGCTTGTAGCTTGAGTCTTTCCCATTCCACACCGATTTGAATCTGCCGATTATTTTTTGCGCGGGTACATTCTGGTTTTACAGGGCATTGTGAACAATCCTCACACTCATAAATACGACGCTCTGAAACGAATCCATTCTCACTTTTATATGGCTTTGTAAATACGTACCGTAATCGTTTCTTTTGTGGACATTCATACTCATCTACTTCAGAGTAGTATGGAAAATTATCCGCACGGTAAGGATGTTTCTTTTTGTAATTCCGTTTCTGCTCGTAATGAAAGCGGCTATCTTTGACATAAGCTGTGATTTGTTTTTCTTCCATGAAACTATAATTTTCTTCACTCCCATAGCCAGCATCCGCAACCAAGTTTTCAGGATAATCTCCGAGCCAAGTTTTGAAGTTTTCCAGATGTCCTTTCAAACAACTGGTGTCTCCTGCCCTACGATGCAAACTGAAGCTCAAGATGAATTGCTTCTGTGTTCCCATTTGTATGTTATAGCCTGGCTTGAGCTGCCCATTACGCATGTGATCTTCTTTCATCCTCATGAAAGTTGCATCTGTATCCGTCTTGCAGAAGTTGTTGCGTCCCTCATAAATTTCTTCATATCGCTCGTATTTTTCCATACGAGGAATAAAATCACTCTCCAGCTTTTTCTTGGCTTTTTTGAGTTCTTTATCTTCCGGTTTTTGTTTCAAGAGTTCATTGATCTTTCGGGCTGCTTCTTTCAATTTCTCAGCATCAATATCTTTGCCTTCCCCGACTTCCTCCAAGTCAGCCTCTCCATATTTCTCGTCTTCGGCTGCTTCGATTTCATCGATTTCTTCCAGTAATTGCTTCACTTTCTCTTGCAATTTTTCTTTGTTCTTCTCTGTGCTTTTTCGCCATACGAATTTGTATTTATTCGCATTCGCTTCAATCTTCGTCCCATCCACGAAGTAATTGTCCAAGTCTACATACCCCTGTTCCATCAACTGCTCTACAACCCCATAAAACACTTCATTGATCACTGCTTTCATGACTTTCCCTCTGAAGCGGTTGATCGTGCGATGATCTGGCCGGTTCATTCCACTCAGCCACATGTAATTTACATTCTCTCGGAGTTCTTTTGCGATCCTTCGCGATGAAAACACCCGCTGGGTGTAGGCATATACAATCACCTTCAATAACATCTTTGGATCGTACGCGCTTGTTCCTCCCCCTTTATATTGCCTTTCTAATACCCTTTTGTCGATTTCTTCGATCATTTTGTTTACCACCCGTACCAGGTGCTTTTCTGGAATCAACTCTTCCAGACTCGGCGGCAATAGCATTGCCTGTGCTTGTTCATAGGGTTTGAATATTTGTCTTTTCATACCCCTATTATATTAAATTTTTAGAGGCTGCCCCTATACTTTTGGGACAGCCTCTTAATTAAAGGATTAAAACCTATGGAACGAAGTTCAGGGATTTTGACATACAAGTACCGGCGCCATTTTGCTCCGAACAAAGAGTGACTGTAACCGAAATACTGTGCCCTGCAGGATTATAGTTTAGATGACCCGGATTTGCTGTCACTACAAAGGAGTCTTCACCCGGAGTGAGATCTTCCTGTGTTATCCCCACAACACACCCGGCGTATTCCTTGAAAGTATTGCTGGTATGAAGAAACGCAACGCCAGTTGTGGAATCATTACCACTGACTCTAATCGATTGCCAGATTGTGCTGCCTGTGTTTTTTACATAAATCTTAAATGCGAAATCAGGACCACAACCCGTAAGGCTATTGTAAGTTACAGAAAAATTCGCTGTCGGAGTTGGTGTATAGGTCGCGGTGGGTGTGGGCTGTGGGGTAAAAACAGGCAAACTTACCTGATTGCCGGTTAGGGTGGCAAATTGTCCCCAGAGCCAACAGAATGAACCGGGGCTGTTTGGGTTTTTGACATAGTAAGTATCATTTTCAGGATTACGCCCCACAACTTCAACGGTTTGCCCTGCCTTGACCGTAGTCACCGCTTGAAAAACGGCTAAGGGACCTTTTCGGCAGTTGGTATCCTTCGAAAGAGTCAAGAAGACTCCTTCCGGTGTGGGGGAGAGAGTGATTGTAGGTGTCAAGGTAGGCGTGAAGGTTACCAGTGGTTCAACTGCAACCGTATTTGTAGGAATGATTTGTGCGCCTGCGTTCAGGGTAGCCGCGACAATGGTCATGGCGCTTTGGGCGATCGCAACTTCAGCAGCTACCGTTGCCTGAAGATCTGGCGCCGTAACTTTTCCTAGTGGAATATTGCAGGCTGCCAAGGAGAGTATCATAATGAGTCCAGGCAACCATTTCAAGATCCGATTTGTAATCATAGAATCACCTCCTCTATGATTACAATGATAGTGAATTCTTAGTGGAAATTCAATGACCAGTTTGTTTTTTAGAAAGGCGAACGCATTAAGGTTTCAATAAGGGGGATGCTGTTTCAAACAGCCGAAGTCAATTTTTCTCATTCGCTCTGTTTTGGGGCTCACGAGGTACGTATTCCCGTTACGGTGCAGGATTGGGATCCTTTGTTTGATGGTGGCGTAATGCTCCCGAGTTTCTTCCGATAATTGCGCGTAGTTATCAAAATCCTCAGACCAGAATGAAAACAATTCGTCGTAGGTCTGAATGAACTCTTTTCGGTAGTCATCTGTGACTTGATCCAAATGGCTGAGAACCCAGCATTTTGACTCAAATTCCCAATCACAAGCCAGCCCGATGAAACAGTGATCCGATGTAATATAGGGGAAAAACGGGAATTGGCGGCAGCTGGTGGTGCGGTTGTCTCGCTCGCATAAGGCAGGACCTTTGCAGGTTAATAGATAAAGATGCTCTGGCGTTTGCTCCATCAATTCTGTTGGATCGCATGGGTCGTCCAGACATTCATCTCCTTGCCAGATATGCCAAAGTTTGGTGTTGATTTTGAGATAATCCCATTCAGGTTTATATGCCACCGGCACCGCATGGCAAATATCGCAGCAAAATGGTTTTCCATTCGGATTGTGGGGGGCGCACATCAACCCGCAATCCACCGGGGTGGTGGACGCGCTAAAGTTGTCGTAGAGGCTTCGGAAGTCGATAGGAGAGCCTGGTTTATTCATAGAGTAATTTTATCCGAAGAAGGTTTTTATGTTTCACTTTTCTGTGATTTTGGCAAACTTTGAGGAATTAAATGCCAGTAGATTCTGCTATATTGTTGATCCCTGAATAATAAAAAAACCGGTTTACTCTCGATGAGTAAACCGGCTTCTTTTATCTTATCTTATGCCGCCGCAACTTCACCTTCATCGGGTGCGGGGGCAAACCTCTCCTGTTTGCCAAGGTGCAGGTGTAGACTAAAGAATGCTATTGCAGAAATGGCACACAGGATACCGCCAATATACCAAAGCAGGTTGGGATTAAAGTTGTCGAGAATGATACCCGCAGCTCCAGGACCAATGGTAGCAGGGATCATCCAGGTCATTCCAAACACGCCCATATAGCGTCCGCGCATATCTTCAGGCGCGAAATTGGCTGCCAAGGTTTGGCTGGTCGGAACCACGATCATCTCACCAACCGTGATGATTACGATCGCCAACACGAATAACCAATACTGTCCGACGAACCCAAACATGCTGAAACCGAGCATGTAAAAGAGTGTTCCAAATGCCATCATCTTGAAGGCTGGTTTCTTCTTGATGAAACGGGTGACACTGAATTGGAAGAGGATCACCACGATTGCACTCGCGGTGAGCATAAAGCCATATCCCTGGGGGTCAATCCCGTGATTGTCGCGTAGATAGACTGATAAAGAGTTATACATTTGCTGGTACACGATCCCCATCAGCATCCCGGCAACCAAAAAGGCCATAAAGGCATTGTTGCGCAAGACTTTGCCATATCCCTTGAAAGTTGCAAAAAAACTTTCTTGAGGCTGGTCAGCATGCGCTTCAGGTTTAGTCTCGGCGATGAGGAGAAAGAACAGCAGCGCGACGACGCATGAGATGATGGCATCGGTGATGAAAAGCGCCAGAAACGACCTGCCCGCTACAAAACCACCGATGGTAGGTCCGATGATCCATGCCAGGTTACCGACGACACGGAGTATACCGAAACCTTCCTGACGTTTATGCTCAGGCAAAATGTCTGCGATCATGGCGCCGTGAGCCGGGCCGGCAATATCAGAAAGCAAACCAATAACAATGGCAAGCGGAATCAAGAGGGAAAACTCCTTGACGAATCCAAGTGTAAGAGTGCTCAAAGCGCTGAAAATTAATCCAAAAATGATCAGTTTTCTGCGCCCAAATTTATCTGTCAGCGCGCCGCCAATCATTTGCCCTACCAAGCCTGAAATGGAAAACACCCCTAGTACGATCCCGGCTTGGGTCATCCCAACACCGAATTTCTGGGTGATGTAAAGAGCGAAGAAGGGGAACAGCATGGTTCCACCGACGTGATCAATGAAAGAAACCCCAACAACAAGCCAAAACTTGCGCGGGAATTCTTTGGCAATTTTCTTAATGTTCATATTTAGCATAGTGTATGACCTTAGGTTAACATCAAAACAATACCACGAGTGGTGGTATTTCAACAGATTTCAATAGAAATCACAATAAAAGAAAATTAGGCAGATATCTTCATGGGAGGGTTGTTACGCGCCTTTCTGGAACGATAACAAAAAAATGACATCGTGACTGATTTCGTCACAAAAAAGGCAGGCTGGCGGCTGATGTGATAAATTTTACTACACAATAACAAAAATTTCATGAATCTCGACTAAATTAGCAAATTACCAATAATTACATCCAATGATGGCGGATATGCCTATACGTTTTGAATATGTACAATCCAAATTATTTATCTACACGATCCTCTCATGACAAACAATCAAGTCCTAAAACTAGGCAGTAATTGAAAAACAAATATTCTTCTCCTGCAAAATTTGCGATTGTCTGGATTTTTTGAATTGGCTTTTTTATAATCAAATTCACAGATTGAAAAAAATTAACAAGCTCGGATTCGCCGAGTTCTTAGGATGGAAGCGGTATTTTGCAACCATCGTTATGGTGAATGCATTATGCCGGGAGTGATCTGGCAATTATTAAATCCCTTTCAAATTTGTGTTGTGAGCAGAAATTGTAATATGCGTTGGAAACTGGGTATAATTTGCCACTATGAATGCACAACCGACCATAAAAGAAAATTCATACTTGCGACGTTGGCTCATAGCGATTCGTCCGCGCACTTTGCCTGCGGCTGGCTCGCCAGTGTTAATCGGTTTATCAATTGCCTGGACGGAAGGGATGTTCCGCTTGTTACCAGCGGTCGTTATTCTGTTATGCGCCATTCTTCTGCAAATATTGGCTAATTTGGTCAATGATGTGGCTGATTATCAGAAAGGTACCGATACCAGCGCAAGGCTGGGACCGACTCGCGTGACCCAATCGGGTTTGTTATCACCGCGCCAGGTTTGGATAGGAGCCGGAGTGATTGCCTTGCTGGCAATTGCCGGTGGGATTTATCTGGCATGGCTCGGGGGCTGGCCAGTGATAATCATCGGAGGACTGGCGATGCTTGCAGCAGTGATTTATACAGTCGGTCCTTTTGCTTTAGCAGATTATGGTCTTGGGGATTTGTTTGCGCTGTTCTTTTTTGGGTTGGTAACCGTCGCAGGGACGGTGTATATTCTGATGGGCAGGTTAACCCCACTCAGTTGGATGGGCGGATTGGGCGCTGGCGCTTTGGTTACCGCCATCCTGATAGTTAATAATGTTCGTGATATTGAATCTGATAGAATGGCGGGGCGCAGAAATATCCCAGTTGTATGGGGTCGTGCGGCTGGCGAGCGGGAATATACTATCATGCTTGCATTGGCTTATGTCGTCATTTTCATCATCCTGGGGTTGGGTTGGGCGAATGCCTGGATCTTGTTGCCGCTGTTGAGCTTGCCGCGGGCTTATCAACTCAGACAACAAATGCGCAAGTTGCAGCCTGGTCCAGGTTTCAATCAACTGCTTGCTCATACTGCACAATTGGTATTGATCTACTGCGTGCTATTCTCAGCGGGCATCTTGATCTCTGGTTAAAAGGTTCTTCAAGCATCCCAGCTATCGGTTGTCTGCTGTTTTTTGGCAACACATCTGATCTATACAGGGCTCAGAGCGGATGGAAGCAGTATTTATATCCCAATGAATGACCATACAAAAAAATCACCGCGCGGAGGTCTCGAACCCCCAAGCATGCAGCCAGGATATGAGGGTTCTTATAAGTCCACGTTTCTGCCAATATTTAACAGGCTCTGCTTTCTGAGTGCTTTATAAACATCAGGAGCAATACGCGCCATATTATCTGAAAAGACACTGATTAATAAATTTGTTTTATAGGTGAGGGTCGGGTACCAGAGTAAAACCTGTTTGCCTGGTCGCCATATGTATGGTTATTCCCAATTCTTAAGAACTCAGTGTAAAACCATTAGGGATATTTGCCTTTTACGTCGTTCAATCATTTGTAATGTGATATCTCAATCTTCTACGTCCTTATCAAGGATACAATGACCTGCTTGAATGTTGAGGTGTCTAATTATCTCATTGCACCAGCCATCGCCACAGCCCAATGGTTGCCAATTGATTCACACGATCAAACCGGCTGCTTGTGCGCCTAAACGCATGTCAAAAAAGAGTCCACTCAGCATCTTGAGAGGAGGACTATGGAAATTCTAAGGTTTTTGAAATTGCCAGGGGCAGA
>WOUT01000067.1 GCA_009773005.1 Chloroflexota bacterium
ATTTTTCTCCGATCATAAAACTAGATCTAATGCAGATTGATCCCTTTGTTTTACCTGAAATCGCTGCAGGAGTGAAAGCGCGTGGATTGAGACTGTTGGCTGAAAAAGTCGAAACCCAGGCTGAATACATAAACTGCAAGCGTCTCGGTTTTGATTACTTTCAGGGTTACTTTTTATGCAAACCGAATATTATTCGCGGCAAGAAAATGGATACTTCTCGCCTGGTGATCATGCAATCGATTGCCATGCTGCAAAACCAGAGGTCAAGTTTTTCAGACCTGGAAAGTGTCATTGCCCGTGATGTATCGCTTAGTTACAAATTATTGAGGTTGGCAAATTCAGGTTATTACTCTTTTTCAACGGAAGTAAAATCTTTACGGCAGGCTATTTCCTTGATCGGGTTGGATACCATGCGTGGTTGGATGTCTTTATTGTTGATGTCCAGTTTGCAGGATAAACCACATGAATTGACCAACATTGCTCTTCAGCGCGCCCGAATGGCAGAAAATCTGGCGCGCATCTATGGTCAGCAACAGACTGAAGTTTTCTTTTTGGTTGGGTTATTCTCTGTTTTAGATGCATTGATGGACCAGCCCATGCAACAGATCGTGAACGATCTCAAGCTATCAAACGTTGTTGCAAATGCGCTGCTTGGTTACGAAGGATTAGCCGGGCAGATCCTGTATGCCATTCAGGCTTATGAAAAAGGCGACTGGAAGACTGTAATGATGTTAAACTTGCCCCCAGAAACGATCAACAAAGTTTATCTCGATTCAATCAAATGGACCAATGTGCTGGCTCGCGAGATACACAGCCGCGAAGCCGGATAGAATTAATGGAGCTTTGTTGAATTTCGAAAACACCAATGAATCTTTTGAACAAAATTTCAAAATCAACGATGCGTAATCATTCGCAAGAATTCCAACCGATTAAACTATCCCGGGACGATCACCCGCACGCAGCGCGGAAACACGGTGACAGTAACAGGAGTTTTTCCGATTAATTCGCCATCAGCCTGGATGTCCATTGCTGGCCGTGTTTCGATCGTGACCGTGCGGCTTGCCAGGAGTTGCCGGAATCTTGGCGTGCGTTTTTTTCCTTGAGCGAGCGCCTGCCAGAACATTACAGGCAAATCGAGGATTGTTCGTGCTTTAAAGATCAGTACATCCACTTTGCCATCATCCGGGTGAATTTCCAACAAGTTTTCAACAGTATTCAAACCGACCATACCATAATTCGCAACCATGATCTCTGTGGCACGACCGCGGTATTTTTTGCCATCAGCCTCAATTGTATATTTTTTTAATTGAAGGCCGAATAGCTGCCTTAAAAAGTGTGAATAATAGGCGATATTACCAAATTGGCGTTTATTTTCTCGCGAGGTATTCTTGACCATCATGGCGCTAAACCCTATACCAAGATTCATGGCATGAAGACTGTTGCCGACGGACATCAGGTCAAGGCGACGCACGGTGTGTTTTCCGGTCATGATAGCAATCGCCCGCACCGGGTTGAATGGAATCATTAGCTGGCGTGCGATTGCATTCCAGGTGCCGGTCGGGATGATGCCTAATGGTACGGGTGAATGGGCCATTCCAGCCGCAACCGCCGCAATAGTTCCATCTCCGCCCACCGCCACAATAAGATCAACTCCTTTTTTGATCTGATCTGTCACCAGTGCAGACACGTTTGCATTTTTCTCGGTTAAATACAAACGAGTGACCCAACCTGCAGCGTGGAATCGGTTTTCAATGATGCGCTTAAGGACTTGCGCGTTCACAAGTCCGGCGACCGGATTGAGAACAACAAAAGCTTCAGGTGGAGATTTGGGCAAGATCATTATGACAGGGTAAACAAGTTTTTTTTCAACTTTTGCATATATTAATCTTACATCAATTGTGTTTAACGAATACATAAATTATATATGTTGATTCAAGCAGTCAGGGATGCATAAATACACAATACAAAACCGGAACGGGGATTTTAATAAAACACGTAAAATCATTATTTTTCATTAAGTGAAAACGTTAAGCAACAGTTGGTCTATTTAGCAAATTTCACGGTCAGCGCGGTTTGCGTCATAGGATTATTATATCCAGCGCAGGATAGCCTGCTTGATATTATCTGGCTCACACATACCCAAAATCACTTCAGGAGTTTTGTGCCATGCTGCACACCGGTTTATTGCTCCAGCAATGGATTGGGCTAGCTCTACGGATGGTTTTACCCCCATCTCAAAATATAAGGCTTTAACTTCAAAACGCTTATTAACGCGGTGGGCTTTGGCATCAAGGCGGCCGATAAGATTTCCATCGTGTAGGATAGGCAAAACGAAATAACCAAACCGGCGTTTTGCGGCAGGGGTGTAACACTCAATCGTATATTCGAAACCAAAAAGCTGCCGGGTCCGGCTGCGATCCCAGATAAGTGAATCAAAAGGAGTGAGCAGGGTAGTCATTAGAGGATTTGGATTGTTAGAGATCTCGGTCTGGAAGGCCCCCCAGACCTCGGGGCAAACCCAGGCGGTTTCAGACCATCCTTCCACCTGGACTTCCATAAGTCTCTTCTCGTTGACCATTCTGTTTATTGTGGTTTGCGTGGTGGTCTTGGACAACCGGAAGTAATCTGCGACCCACCCCGGAAGCGCAATCCCGAGCGAGGCGATCGATTTTAAAACTAAAATGCGCACCACCGATTCAAAATCTGGTGTGTCGGTATCTTTCCATTCAGGGATGATGCGCTCTCTCAGATCGTAGATACGCTGGAAGTTGACTCGCCTGGCGATCATCAATTCACCGGAGGCAAACCAGTATTCAAGCGCTTCTTTCTCAACTTTCCAGTTCCACCAAGTTCCCCGCTGGCCATCTTTCCGCTGAAAATCAGATGATCGGACCGCACCGTTCGTTTTTACGTATTCCAACACTGCGTCTGCTTCTGCTTTGTTTTTGCTATACCAGCGCTCAAAACCAGGCAGTCGCAGCCGGTCCAGCATAAGGCGGCGGTGGAAAGGATAATCCTCTTTGGGCAGAATACTTGCGGCGTGCGCCCAATACTCAAAGATTTGTTTCTCTTCCAGTAGCTGGTTGAGCCATACCATGTCGAAATCGCCAAGCCGGCTCCATAATGCAAAATATGGACTGCGGGCAACAATATTGATCGTGTCGATTTGCAAAACGCCGAGCCTGGAGACGGTTGATTTCACATCGGTTTTTGTAGCAGGGTGTTGAAGTGGTTGAAGCAACCCTTGCGCAAAAAGAGCAAGCTGCCGGGCGGTAAATTGCGAAATCGTGATAGCGGGCATGGTTCTCCAATAGAAATATCGAATATATGTTCCATAATTATACAATAAAAATCATTCGGTAAGGATTGTATCTGGTAAAATTGACCCCGCGATAACTGGTCACGTGAATCCGCTGTAAAGTGCCATTGTTGACAATATAATCATGATAATGAAACAGGTCGAAAAAAAGAATGTCAAATCAAATCACAGTAAAAACAAAGAAGAAACAAGTTGTATTCCATCCATTACTGATTGGACTATATCCTGTTCTGGCGTTATTAGCCTACAATATCATTCAACTCAATCCGGTTTATGCCGTCAGAGCGATCGTTCTCACTTTTGTTTTTAGCGCGGCCATATTTGGAATTGCGGTGCTGGCAGCCCGCGACCGTTTCAAAGGTGGGTTACTCGCCAGCCTGGCACTGCTGCTTTTCTTAACGTATGGTCATGTCTATAATCAGCTGGAAAACCGTTTCACCTTTGGTCGCCACAGATATCTGGTCATTTTATGGGTAGTTCTTTTTATGATCGGCGCCTGGATTATTTTACGGTTAAAAAAGAATCCACGTAAAGTTTCCATTTTTTTTAATATGTTCTCTGTTGTGTTGATCGCCATGCCCCTATTCCAGATCGCCGGATTTGGATTCCGGCAGGCACAACCAACAGCAACTGTAAACCCGGCAGTAGATTCTGTCTGGAAGCCCACAGCTGTGGCGCCTGCAGGTTCTCCGGATGTCTATTACATCATTCTGGATGCTTACTCCCGCAGTGATATGCTGAAAGAATATTATAGTTATGACAATAGCGAGTTTTTGCAGGGACTGCGCGACATGGGTTTTTACGTGGCAGACTGCAGCATGAGCAATTACAGCTACACTCCCTCATCCTTGGCATCTGTGTTCAACATGGATTACTTGGATAATTTTGCCGGGAACATCATCACCAAAAACAAGAGTTTCTATGATCTGGGTGAATCGATTAAGCACAACAAAGTACGCGAGTTATTTAATTCATTGGGGTATCGGTTTGTAACCTTTGATACAAATATTTGGTGGCTTGATATTACCGACTCGGACCAATTCATTTCTCAATACAAATCCCCCTGGCAGAAGATCATGAACTTTAAACTGCTGGGCAATTTCGAAAAGTATTATGTTCGCACCACGGCGCTGCGGCTTGCAGAGGAATACAAAGTCTCCCAGGAGAACCGCTTTGGCAAGGCGCTGCTCTCCACCGAAAAGGCGCATTATGACCAGATCCTTTTTGATTTCGACCAATTGGAACAGCTGCCAAAATCAGAGAGCCCGAAATTTGTGTATGCCCATCTTGTAGCGCCGCACTTTCCGTATGTGTTCAACCCGGATGGGACGTTTACCTATACTTTGGCTGATCACCCCGGTTACCGGCATGAAGTGGAGTATGTCGACAAGCGTATTCTGGAAGTGGTGCGACAGATTATCAGCGAGTCAAAAAATCCGCCGGTCATCATCTTGCAGGGGGATCATGGGCTAAAAGCAGAAGTCCGCAACGCAAATTTGAGCGCTTATTATTTTCCGAATGGCGGCGATAAACTGCTTTACCCGACCATCACTTCCGTCAATTCCTTCAGGCTGGTGTTTAACAAATACTTTGGCGCAAATTATCCGCTCCTGCCGGATGTGGCTCGGTCGGCGACTTATCAAAATCCCTATGAGTTTGAAATCGTGGATTATGGCTGCACCACAGCTCAAAAACAGTAAAAAGGGATAAAAGACATTAAATCATTCGAGTTGCTTCATGAGAGAGAAGCAACTCGTTTGTTATCTAGACATGATCTTGGAGGTCGATCTATCGTTTTCTCAGTAGGTAGATCGTCCGTTCGCTGCCAGACAATTTTTTCTTTTCAACGATTTCGAACAGTTCCTTAAACGCTTCTTCGAACCCTATTTCTGTAAAGGCATCAAAAATATCTTTACGGGTTGAAAGCAGCCGTTTAACCTGTGAATCGCTCTTGGGAACAAATTCCACAACCGCCCATTTCGCGACAGATGCGAAGAATTTTGCAATCGATTTTAAGGGTAAATTATTCGAGATCGCCAGGTGATGAATCAACGCGAGCGCTAATACCATGTCTACGGGTCCACGCTGACCAAATGAGTCGCGTTCCTGGTTTGCCCAACCAATGGCTGGGCTGGGGTTGGTCAGATCCACCACAAGAGGGAGCATGTTCTTCTCGTGCTGGCTGCGCATCGCCAGATAATTCTTTTCAACTGCAGCAGGGTCAATGTCGCTGGCAACGGTAAATACGCCTCTTTTCGAGGCTTCGCGGCTGAAAAGCCCATTGTTCGCGCCCAGATCCCAAGCGGTTGACGGGCTGACCCGTTCGATGAACGCCCCCACGATCTCGCCTTTTAACCGCAATGACTCGTCTGAATAATTCGTGGCGCTGTAGTAATCACCCCATTCAGTTCCCTTGGGCTGCCACTCAAGTTTTTGGATGGTTTTTGCTAACCCATCGAGGAGGTTGAGCAGGGCTTCTTTGGTCAGCCGGACGCTTTCGGTTTGCGGAGTCTGTTTCGCGGCAAATTGCTGTTGAACCCTGGCGTGTAGATGAATATGCACACTTAACCCGGAAAGTCCAAATCTGGTTTTGGCGGGCAGCAGCCGGCTTGCCAGATCCAACGGGATGCCGTCGATGTAATTTTTTAACATTTGCATAAACCGAATGTCAACGAATGATACGAGCGCGAGTGGTGCGAGAAAATGCTGACAAAACTGGCGGTATCCATCCCAGGCGTTCCCTTTGCGGTAAATATCAAAAGAGAGCGTGTCGATCATGACTGGTTTTCCATCCAGAAATTGGATGTTATAGGCACTGGCGTCTTTGAGAATCATGCCTTTGTTCAAGGCGAGCTTGTTGATTTCAAGAGTTAAGAGCGCCGCGTCTTTAAGCTGAGAAAAGCTCCATTCGTAAGGATAAGAGATAAAGGGTACAAGATCGGGTTGAATAATCTTGTATGCCTTGTCTGAATTGTCAGGTTTGGTATCGACTTCTTTATGTGAAATCAGGGAACCCTGTTTTACGAGTTCATCATACAATCCGGACGAAATGAGTGTGTCAAAGGCTTTTTTGTAGGATTGATTGACTTGTCTAAAAAGAATACCGTTTCTGGTGAACAAGTACCCGCTCGGGTCGCGGAAAGAGGAATGGACCCTGGTTTCACTCATGGTTCTTAGTCCTGGTCGTCCTCATCTTTATCAACTGTGGGGGGAATGTATTTTTGACCGGTGAAGAAAGCTTTGATACGACCCCAAAACATTTTTAACAAAATACCAATTCCACCCAACAGACCGGCAGCCAGCAATTGGATCAACAGACTACCAGAGCCTGGATCAAGATAATTCAGTTTAAAAAGAATAATGGGCATGTTTCCTCCAGCTCATACAAAATGATGATAAATTATAACCGCAATCGGAGAATACTCATTTCAACGTTTGTCACTAAAACAACCTTTTCTGTTGAAGCATTACATGGGCCGATATGAAAATCTCGGAATCCGAATATTCAGTTAATATTTGAAGGCTGTTATTGTATATTTAATTTCGCATCAGTCTTCTTATTGTTAATCAAAAGAATGGCTTCCATGATTCCACCAATGAGTCCGTAAAATAAACTTTTAGCAAAAACAACGAGGGACATTGCTGCGGCTTTTTCTAAAGGAATATCCATCACCGCAAGCAGGGATACTAAAGTAACTTCTCGTAGACCGATCCCTACACTAAAGTTGATAGGTAAATTTGCAACAAGTAATAAAATTGCCCTAAGAGTTCCTAGCTGAGCGTAAGTAAGGTGTATTCCAACGCTCTCTGCAAAAATAATGTAAGCGTAGTATTGAATCCCTTGGCTGGCAATCCCTATTGTAATCAAAAACAATTGTGATTTGAAATTGAGGTTTTGAAAATTTGCAAATGCAGATAAAATCTTATAAAAATACTTGTAAAGTAAAAATTTGGTAAGACTTTTTGAGGAGACATCCATTGTCTGCGGTAATTTATGCGTTAAATTTTTACATATTAGGGGCGTAAAGAATAGAATCAATGCGATTCCAACAATTAATGCAACAATTTCAAAAATATATCCTTTTATGGTTTTGGAATCAAAAAAAAGTAATAGACCAAAACTCATTAACACTGTAAGTAAAATATTAAAAGCTTTTAAGTAGGCAATACTTGTTAATGTCCGGGAAGGACTCTTAGTTTGTTTAGAGTAGCGGTACCACCGTAATCCGCTTACAAAAAAAGTTGATGGCAGGACAATATCATAGAAAACCATAATTAAATTGATTCTAAAAATATACCAGAAGTCAAATGTAATCTTTTGCCCCGTGGCCACAATACAGTAACTTGTCGTTGAAAGCAATTGATAGGGAATTGTTAGTAAAAATGCCACTCCAATTAGAATGAGGTCAGACGTAACCAGCACTTGCCATGTTTTAGTCCAGGGTACAATTATGACCGCCGCAATCAGGAATACACAA
>WOUT01000012.1 GCA_009773005.1 Chloroflexota bacterium
GCGAGCTCTAAAAGGAAGACGACCAAATTAATTGCGACCAACCCCCAGGTAACCACAGGAATGAGCCTGCGCTGCGAGTTGTCATCACCGATTGGAAGCATGAGTTACTCCTGATTACAGATAATCCAGAAACGAGAAACGAGAAACGTATAAAGTGTTTACATAAAATATGCAAATATTTGAGCCAGGTATTCGTTTATAAAAACGAATCGAAACGAATAGAGAACCAGACACAGTGATTATGTTCAACAATTTAAGTATATGCCTTTTGTCAAGAAGGTACTATAGAAAGAACAGAAGATTTGACTATAACCTAATGAAAATCCTTAAGTCGCTTTTTTACATCCTTCGATCAATGGAAACGAGTTCGGATCAATCTTAAGCGAGTCGGCCTGTTCATCTGATACAGTACCTATTTCTATCTTAATGGAAGCTCCGGTTTCTTCAGACAGTGGCTCAGTCAGTTGTTCGTAGTAATCCCCAAAATGAATCCCAGATTCACGATAATCGTGTCCTGCCTGAACAAAGAACGCTAATTCAATTGTTCCTTCAAGAGACGTCAGAATGATCACCGCATCTGTCTTGCTATTATTTTCAACTGATAATGATGTAAGTGAAAATTTGTTGAAGCAGCGGTCAGCCAGTATTGTTCCGTTAATAGGGCGGTAACTGCTGGAAGGCATGGATTTACAGTCAAAATCAATTTGAACCCCTTTTTGTTCGCCCGTTTGAATCCAACCAATTTCACCGCCGGTAGTCCTGACTTTCAACCATGTACAATTTCCGGTCTACCCGATGGGTTGAAGAATTTGTCCATCGGTTAGACTAAGGATCGCCTGAGACTTGGATTGTGAAACTTCATAAAGATAAAGGGCATTTCCAACCACAGTAACTAACGGGGGAGTCTCTGTTTCTGTCGGGAAAGGTGATGGTAAAGGCGCAGTTGCTCCTCCCTGTGTCTTGGTTGCGACTAAGGGGGTTATTATAGTAACAACGGGTTCACGTTCAACCAGGGTCCGTGAAACAGGGTGAGCACATGCAGACAAAATAGCGATTGAAAGGATAAAAATCGATAGTTTTTCGAGTACAAAATACATTTCTTGATCCCCATAAAAAAGGGCACGGCGCTGGTGAATGTGTTGGGGGTCGCTGTGCAGGCAAAGAATGCCTTCCCGCGATGCTATATGTTTTAATTACTCCCCGTAACCGCGCCCAAGAATGTATTTTTCCATGTTGTCGATGAGCAGGTTTTTGTCTTCGATCACCTGTTTAACCACATCACCGATCGAGATCAACCCCACCAGCTGATCACCATTACAAACCGGCAAATGGCGGATGTGTTTAGTGGTCATCAATGCCATGCACTCGTCAATGGTCTCTGAAGGGGTAACGCTGAAGACGTCTTCGGTCATAAAGGATTCAACAGGCAATTTGAGCAGCAGGGTCTTTTCTTTGGCAACTTCGCGAACGAAATCCCGTTCCGAAAAGATGCCCACCGGTTTTTTGTGATCCATCACCAACAAAGCGCCAATATTTTTCTCTGCCATCAATTCCAGCGCCTCAATCACCGTTGTGCCTTTCTCAACTGTGTAAACTTCCTGCCCTTTGGCTTTTAAAACCATGCTAACGAGAATCATTGTCACTCCTTTCAGAATATTAAATACCTGTGAATTGACACTGGATTAAGTATAGAATGAATCCGCAAAAGTTACAATCACCAACAAACAATTTACCCCTCTTCACTTTTTTTGAGAGGGGTCAGGGGCGAGATTTTAATTATTTTTAATCAATACGCGCTAACAGTACTTTAGAAAATAGGCTGCTTCCAACAAAAAGCCCCAGATTTCTCTGCGGCTTTTTACATTTCATCTAAGCTGGCACCTGCTCCGGTTTCTCTTCCAGGCGGGCGGCTTTCTTTTTCTTTTCGCGCTTGAGTATGATCTCTTTCTCTTTGTTCAGGTCCACCAGAATCGTATCTCCGTCGTTGAACTCATGAGAGAGAACAGCGTCAGACAGACGATCTTCCACTTTGTCCTGCAAGACTCGGCGCAAGGGGCGCGCGCCCATGTCAGGGTTATAGCCCTGATTGGCAAGATAATCCAATGCGGCTTCAGAAGCCTTCAGCTCGATGTTGTGATCGCGCATGCGCATCGAAACTTTTTCAAGCTCCACGTTGACGATCTGGCGGATGTGTACCTGGTTGAGTGGATGGAAGACGATCACCCCGTCCAGACGGTTGATAAACTCGGGGCGGAAAACTTTTTTTAGCGACTCAAGCAGTTTTTTACGCATGTCTTCATAGTTCTGGGTCTCTTCTTCTTTTTCGTCCTTTTTAAGGGAGAAGCCCAGCGCCCCCTGGCGGCGGATCATATCCGCGCCGATGTTGGAGGTCATGATAATGATGGCGTTGCGGAAGTCCACCTTGTGCCCGCGGGCATCAGTGAGCTGCCCTTCTTCCATGATCTGCAGCAGCATATTGTGCGCTTCTGGGTGCGCCTTTTCGATCTCATCGAAGACCACGATGGAATACGGCCGGCGGCGGATTGCTTCGGTGAGTTGACCGGCTTCTTCGAACCCTACATACCCAGGGGGGGCGCCAACCAGGCGGCTGACGTTGTGGCGTTCCATAAACTCAGACATGTCGATCTGGATGAGCGATTCTTCGCTTCCAAACAGAAAATTGGCAAGCGTTTTGGCGAGAGCCGTTTTGCCTACGCCGGTTGGGCCGAGGAACATGAATGATCCAATTGGGCGGCGCGGGTCTTTGAGCCCGGCGCGTCCGCGGCGGACGGCTTTGGAGATGGTCTGAATGGCTTCGTCTTGCCCGACAATGCTCTTGCGCATTTCGTCTTCCATGTGCAGCAGGCGCTCAGATTCTTCGGTGGCAAGCTGCATAATAGGCACGCCCGTCCACATTGAAACCAGTTCGGCGATATCCTCGCTGGTGACAACCGGGCTGTTAGAGCGGTCCCAGCCGGTGCGCAGTTTTTCGATCTGGGCTTTGAGACCGGATTCTTTATCGGTAATTTCCTGGGCATCATCATTGCGCCCGCTTTCCACAGCGGCAGTCCGGTCTGCCCGCAAGACACGCAATTGAGTCATCAGGTCTTTGAAGGTTTGGGCTGCCGGGCTTTTATACATACGCACCCGGGAGGAGGCTTCATCGATCAAGTCAATGGCCTTATCAGGCAGGAAGCGTTCGGTCACATAGCGCGACGAGAGGTGCGCCGCGGACTCCACGGCTTCATCCGAAATGACCAGGCGGTGATGTTCTTCATAGGCTTTGCGAATGCCTTTGAGTATCTGGATGGTTTCTTCCACGGTGGGTTCTACCACCACAATGGGTTGGAAGCGCCTTTCAAGGGCGGCATCAGTTTCGATGTGTTTGCGATATTCATCAAACGTGGTGGCGCCAACAACCTGCAGTTCGCCGCGGGAGAGGGCGGGTTTGAGGATGTTGGCCGCGTCTACGGTGGAACCTGCAGAACCGGCGCCTACCAGCATATGCAGCTCATCAATGAACAAGATCGATTTTGATGCTTTCAGTTCCTCGATGACTCGCTTCAAACGCTCTTCGAACTGTCCGCGGTACATGGTGCCGGCGACCAGCGAACCCACGTCCAACTGGAGCACTCGCTTGCCGATCAAGGGCGCGGGGACGTCACCGTCAACGATGCGCTGGGCGAGTCCTTCCACGATTGCGGTCTTGCCGACACCCGGTTCACCGATGAGAGCTGGGTTATTTTTGTTGCGGCGGGCGAGGATCTGGATGAGACGTTCGATCTCTTTCTGACGCCCGATGACCGGGTCCAGTTTGCCTTCTTCCGCCAAAGTGGTGAGATCAACAGCCAGTTGATCGACCAAAGGAGTCTTGGCTTCTTTTTTATCAGCCTTGCGGGCGAGGGGCGCCTGCCCGGCGGTGGCCGGGGAATTGGTGGCTTCGTCCATGGCGCGGCGTACCTGGCGGCGCACCTGCTCTGGGGTGACGCCCAGTTTTTTGAGTACTTCAATGGCCTGCCCCTCGGTGGAGCGGGTAAGCGCTAAAAGCAGATGTTCTGTGCCGATGAATTGATGCCCCAGTAAACGGGCTTCTTCGATGGCAAATTCAAGCACCTGCTGGGTGCCTTTGGAAAGTTCGATGGTGGGGGTTTCCTGCAGCCCCAGCCCGGTGAGCCTTTCGATCATTTCACGCACGCGGTCAGTTTCAAGCCCCAGTTCGCGCAGGGCGTGACTCGCGATGCCGCCGTCCTCTTCGATGAGGCCGACCAGCAGATGTTCGGTGTTGATGGTGGCGTGCCGCAGCCGTTCTGCTTCTTGATGAGCCAGAGATAGAACCCGCCGCGCTCTTTGTGTAAATCGTTCCATACCAGCCAAAGATTCCTCCTGAAACTTCGCAACTCTCTACCATTAATGAATAGAAAGGTTCATATTGTAGTCGATAAAAACCACACTCGTTAACTCGATTTTACCAGTTTTCAAAGCGCTTTACAGTGCCCGTCTAAGCATTGTAACAGGGGGATATAAATATCTGATTAGAATTTAGAATGTGGAAAGAGAAGAGGCAAAGATTTTAGAACCTTTTAACCACGAACATGTGACGCAAAAACCGCGAAAGTACGAAATTGATTTTATAGTTTCGTGTATTTCGCACCGCAGACGCCTCCCCAAAGAACAGCGTGGTGAGCAGCGCCAACTGATTTTGGCCGGCACTCCCAAATCAGAAGGTGAGCACCTTGTCCGATTCGACCGTCCATTGCGTGAGTTCGCTCATGGTGCTCATCTCCACGCCTTCCACCAACCCAAGGGTTTTGATCCCGCGCGCATCAGCGCAAGTACCGCAGGCTTTGACATGCCCTCCCTTGCTGATCACAGACCGCAGCATGCGTTCGTTGTTGTAATACCCTTGCGGGGTGGTTTGGTTTGGCAAAACGCAAGTAACGGCGTCAGCCATGAGAAAAACTTGAACTTCAACTTCAACATGCTCTTTTTGCAGCATCATGGCCATGCGCAGTGCGTTATAGGCTTTCTCTGATCCGTAAGGAGCATCATTGATGATAAACAGTGTTTTCATTTTTCCTCGCAGTTTATTAATTAAGAAAAATGGACATGCCGGTGATGAATATCAGGCATGTGATGGTGAGAGTGTTCTGTATCGGCGTGAGTGTGGAGATGTGAATGACTTTTAATGGGCTCTCCGTCATGGTCCTGTTCATGATGCCCATCCTTGTGAGAATGTGAGTGCTCGTGAATGCTTTTGCTATGAAGATGCTGATGTATGTGTTCTTCGCCTGCTAAAAACAGTGTTCCGATCACCATCAGCGGGAGAGCCACGAAAAACATCCCTCCGGGCAACTCCCGAAACACCAGAAAGGACAAGATCATGCCCGCCAGGGGGGCGGTTCCAAAAACCGCGCTCGTGCGAGCCGCGCCAAGTGAACGCATGGCACGGATGAACAGCACGATGCTGATGCCGTAACAAAAGCAACCCAGCAGCATCGCGCGCAAAATGACCCCTGCGACCGGGAGTGGGTTTCCCAGAACCAAAGCTAACGCCAACGAAAAACTGCCTGCCGCCAGTCCCTTGATGGTGACGATACTTAGAGGGTCTTTCGCAGAGATGTTGCGGGTGAAGTTATTGTCGATGCCCCACAGGATGCAGGCAGCAATGATGCCCAGTGCCCCAATGGAAAACCCCCAACCATCAGACAAGTTTATGGATAGGATAATGCTTGATAATGTTATGAGACCCACTGCCCACCAGGCACGGCGGCTGATCGCTTCTTTAAAAACCAGCACCGCGATAAATGTTGTCGCGACACCTTCAAAATTCAGGAGCAGTGACGCTGTGGCGGCAGGAGTGATTTTTAGACTGAAAAGCAAAGTGATCGGAGCGGCGACGCCGCCCGCGATGACTGCACCGGCCAGCCACAAAAAGTCGGGTCTCTTGATTTGAGCTTCACTTTCGAGCTTTTTTTTGTTCATTTGCTGAATTAGTTTTACCGTTAGCAAACCAAATCCGCTGCCAAGGTATAAAAAGGCAGCCAGGGGTATGCAGCTAACAGAGCTTGAGCTATTGGGTAATAACGGTTTCGCATCATATCAAATTTGATTATATTTCATATTTTCATGAATTCCGGTACGCACTCAGGTCGGCTTTTTCAAAAAGGGCGACGGGGGCTTACATAATCTTTTCGTGCTTAAAAAGCTATTCTCTGTGATCTTTGCGGCTCTGTGTAATTAACTAAATCAGGGCGACCGGTTGTGTCACCCTGCAAAATCCCTTTCAAGATAAATTGTCCGGTTTTCTCCGCGAGCTTTGCGGCTCAGCGTGAGACGGGTTGGGGATTCCCGGAAAAGCATCCATGCCGGCCCGATGTTCCTCGGGAGGACGATGTGCTTCAGGCTCTAAAAACGAGCTTTCGCAACACTGGCACTATCCGACAGTGCAAGCGTGACAACCTATTTCAATTCAACAAATATGCTAACAGCCAGCGGGTGGTATCCACCAGGGCATCGGTGTGGGTGCGTTCGTAGTTGTGCGAAGCATCGACCCCCGGGCCGATGAGGGCGATGGGCATGTTGCCGCCCGCGCGCCAGTAGGCGCTGGCATCCGAGCTGTAGGTCGGGTAAATATCCACGTGGTAAGGAATATTGAACAGATCTCCGAGATCGCGCAGGCGTTGGCTCATGCCATGATGGTAGGGTCCGCTTGAATCTTTGACGCAGATGGTGGCGTGATACTCGTCCGAAGTTTGACCTTCACCCACGGCAGCCATATCCACTGCCAGCAGTTCAGAGATCCTGACCGGGAAGTCAGTCAGTGCGAAATGCCCCATCTCTTCATAATTATTGACATAGATATAGGTCGTCTGAACCGGTTTCAGATTAGCGGAGGTCAGGCTGCGTACGGCTTCCACCAGGCACGCCACGCAGGCTTTATCGTCCAAGTGACGCGAGCGCACAAAACCATTGGTCAGTTCCACGCGCGGATCGAACGCTACAAAGTCGCCCACGCTGATGCCCAGGTCAGCGGTCTGGTCCGCGGTGGTCACCCGTTCATCTAGGCGGACTTCCATGTTATCCTGGTCGCGTTTGGTCTCACCCAGCCGGTTGCCGAAAACATGAATGGAGGCGGTGTTGATCATAATCGAACCACGGATGCGTTTGCCCTTGCGATTGAAAATAATGCAGCCTTCGCCTTCCACTGTGTTCCAGACCACCCCGCCAATGGCGGTAAGCAGCAATTTTCCATTGGGTTTAATGGCTTTGACCATCGCGCCGAGGGTATCCGCGTGGGCGGTGAGGGCGCGCGGAGCGGCGTCCTGTTCGCCGGGGAGAGTGACCAGCAGTCCGCCTTTGGGAAGTTTATGTGTGGTGACGCCCGGCAGGTTGCGAAAGACGCGGTCGATCAGTGCGATGGCCTCGTCCGTAAAACCGGTCGGGCTGGGGGTTTTGAGAAGATCGACCAGGAATTTGGTCAGTAAACCATCATCAACCTGTGGAAGCTGCATGAGAAACCTCTATCCTTTGGGGAATGACTTGCCTTCAAACGCTTCAAACTTCGCGCGTAGCTCGTCAGAAACCGGCACGGCTGATTTGGTGTGGTAATCGTAGGCAACCATGGTGGTCTCAATCACAGCGTGCAGCGGGGCGCCGGTCTCGCCTGTAATGTGGCTTTCCATCACGAGGCTTTTATTGCCAATTTTTGTCACGCCCATCGAGACGGTCACTGTGACGCCGGGATTGATTGGCACAAGATAGCGGCAGTGGATATCGCCAACGATGAGCGGGAGATCCCAAAAGGATTTTCCGTCAAAAAGTCCCAATTCCATTAGAAAGGCAAAGCGCGCTTGTTCAGCGAAGGTCAGGAAGCGGGTATTGTTGACATGCCACTGAGGATCAAGGTCCCCATAACGAACGGGTATCGGGTAATGAAAGCGAAATTGATTCATAGGGAAATTATACTCCGTCCTGGCTTTTATGATTTGAGCAGAGATAATAATATTACATATGAATTACCATTGTCACTAGGTTTAAGAGGTCTAGAAGACTAAAATGGAGTAAAATAAAGACAAATTTTACCAAAAGAGGTGTATATCGATGCAGATCACGAGACAAGCAGATTACGCCGTTCGAGCGATGCTCTATCTCGCCCGGCTTGAGCCGAATCAACGCGCTGCCACCAGTCAGATCGCGCAGATCCAGAAAATTCCAGCTTCTTTTCTGGCCAAGATTATTTCTCAACTCTCCATCGCGGGGCTGATCCACACTTCCCGCGGAGCGCGCGGCGGGGTGTTGCTCTCACGGCCCGCTTCAGCCATCTCGCTGCTCGAAGTAGTTGAGGCAATTGACGGACCGATCACCCTAAACGAATGTACCCTCGCTCCTGACACCTGCGAGTTTTCCGGGGATTGCCCCATGCATAAAATCTGGGTTGAAACCCAGGATGATCTCGTTCAAAAACTGCGCAGTACAACCTTTGCAAGT
The DNA here is from genome assembly GCA_009773005.1 of Chloroflexota bacterium. Lineage (GTDB taxonomy): Bacteria > Chloroflexota > Anaerolineae > Anaerolineales > Anaerolineaceae > UBA6107. The sequence goes on from WOUT01000012.1 coordinate 8,488, forward strand.
TTTGTGGCATAATTGTTAAGACGATTGCATCGTGCAACCTGTGACCAAATTATCTTTTGTGTACAGGGGAGAGGTATGTTAACATGGTCAGCGGTACTCCGGTAAACAGACAGTGGGTCATCGTACTAAAAGATGGGACCATCGCCATTGATTGGGGTGACGGATTGTTTCAGGACGTCCGTTCCGGGGATTTTATAGCAGTTCTTGAAAAAGAGGTCAGCCATCATATTTCGAATGAGGAATTGGATTGGTTGACCAAAATTGGCAGGGTTGGATCATTTACACGCCAGATCGTTCACTTCCACAGTCTGCCTGAAAGACCGCAAAAGACGATCGAATAAGGGCAGGATTCGAACATTCCCCTCCTTGCAAAAACGGGAGGGTTTTCTTTTCTACAAATAAAAGGCAGAGCATGATCTCGAAAAAAACATTAAATTTTAGGGTAGGCTTGTTCACCACCTCCCGCATGGTGGTCAACACAGCCTCCAGAATGATATATCCATTTTTGGCGGTCTTTGCCGCTGGGTTGAACGTGGAGATCGCCGTGATCTCAATGGCGATGGCAGTCTCCATGGCCACCAGCGCAGTAGGTCCATTTATCGCGCCCATTGCAGACCGCCGCGGACGCCGAACCGGAATGTTGATCGGTATGGCGATCTTCCTTGCGGGTGTATTTTCTGTCAGTTTATTTCCAAGCGTCACAACCTTTTTTATCGCCATCATTCTGGTTAATTTGGGCAATAATATCTTCCTGCCGGCGCTTCAAGCTTACATCGGTGATCATACGCCTTACGCCAAACGGGGAGCGTACCTAGCGGTCACCGAACTGTCGTGGGCGCTTTCGTTCATCATGTTGGTGCCACTGGCTGGCTTCATGCTTGAAAACTCAACCTGGAATATGCCGTTTATTGGTCTTTCTGTGCTGGGAACACTGATGACCGCCCTGATTTGGATCCTCGTGCCTAAAGACGCGCCGGTTGAAATGGAACCACTCACCATCCTTTCAGACATCAAGAAGGTGCTGGTCTACATGCCCGCCGTGATGGGGATGTTGATGGGCGCAGCGCTGATCACCGGTAATGAACTAGTGAATGTGGTTTTCGGGGTGTGGATGCAAGACTCATTCGGGCTGCAGATCGCCGCGCTCGGTGCGGCTTCAGTCATCATAGGTATTTCAGAACTCGGCGGCGAAGGTATAGCGGCTTTGATCGCAGATCGATTAGGAAAGGAACGTTCGATCGCTTTTAGTCTGTTGGCTAACGGTTTGTGGGTTGTAACGCTGCCGTGGCTTGGCAAGAGCCTGCCGGGTGCATTCGCGTGGTTGTTCGTGTTCTATCTTACTTTTGAAGTTGCCATTGTCTGTTCGCTGCCTCTGATGACCGAGGTGATGCCCAAAGCCCGCGCCACCATGATGGCGCTCTTCATTGCGGCGCTCTCACTGGGGCGCGCACTGGGGGATGTGGTCGCACCCCATCTTTATGCAGGTGGTTTCTTCCTCAATGCGGTGGCGTGCCTGGCATTGGATCTGATGGCCATTTTCTTTCTCACCCGCATTAAACTGCCCGCCAGACAAACTTCCGATTGACCTACAGTTATTCATTGCTGCGTGACCCAATGGAAATTTCCATCGGGTATACTATTGTTTAGATAAGATTCTTTGAATATGTAAGAGGGACCATGCTGATTCACTCCGCGTCACAATTGATCACCCTGGCGGGCGGACCGCAGAGAGGCACTGAACTCGGCCGGCTGGGGATAATCCACGGCGGAGCAGTCCTCATACGGGGCGAATTGATCGTCGAAACCGGCGTGACGCCGGATCTGCTCAAAAAGTACCCCAACGAGCCCTGTCTGGATGCAGGCAGGAAGGTAGTCATGCCAGGTTTCGTGGACCCACACACCCACCTGGTGTGGGCAGGCGACCGCGCTGCCGAGTTTGAGATGCGCCTGGAGGGGAAAACCTATCTAGAGATCATGGCGGCTGGCGGAGGCATTGCTTCAACCGTGCACGCCACGCGCTCTGCAAGTGTGAACGAGCTGCTTGACCAGTCACGCAAACGCACCCGGGGTATGTTCAAGCACGGCACCACCACTGCCGAAGCCAAAACAGGCTACGGGCTGGAATTGAACACCGAACTGACACAATTGGAAGCATTGCTTAGGCTGGACAAAGAAGGTCCCTTGGAAATTGCGCCGACCTTCCTAGGCGCGCACGCCATCCCGCCTGAATACAAGGGCAGGGAGGATGAATACACCCGGATGGTATCAGAAAAGATGCTGCAAGCTGTAAAAAGCTGGTGGGGAGCGCACACGAGCGAAAAACCACTGCCTTTTGTGGATGTTTTTTGCGAAAAAGGCGCTTTTGATCTGGAACAAACCCGCCAGATATTGACAGCTGCAAAGACACTGGGCTTCCCGTTGAAGGCACATGTAGATGAATTCGAGAATCTCAGCGGGGCAGAACTGGCGGGCGAGTTGGGCGCGGTATCCGTCGATCACGTGGTCAAAACCTCGAGCGCCGAAATCACAGCACTTGGAAAATCGAACACGGCTTTGGTTTCGCTGCCGTGCACCCCCTTCGGGCTGGCAGAACCGCACTACTCCCCGGCCAAAGACATCCTCGCCGCGAATGGCATCCTGTCCATCGCCACCGACCTGAACCCTGGCACGGCATGGTGCGAGAGCATGCAGTTTGTCATCGCGCTGGCTTGCCGCTACTTGAAGTTGACCCCGGCGCAGGCCGTCGCCGCCGCGACCATCAACGCGGCTTACGCCATCCGACGCGACGACCACATCGGTTCACTCGAACCTGGCAAACAGGCTGACCTGTTGATCCTGTCGGTCGCTGATTACCGCCACCTGGCTTATCGCTTCGGCGGAAATTTAGTGCAAACCGTGATCAAAAAGGGAATCTCCTATCCTGTTGCTTAATTATTTCTAGAACTTATTAATCGAGAGACTTATGCTCACACTGGCACACGCCCGTACCTGGTACCTACATGTTGACGCTGTCCACGACTTCTCGCACATCGAGCGGGTCTACAAGATGTCAGAGCGGTTGGCGCTCGCAGAAGGCGCGGACTTAGAGATCGTGCACGCCGCGGCGCTGCTGCACGATGCCGACGGCACCACCCCTGGCAGCGAAGCCCGTTCGGAACATCATTTGCGTTCATCTGAATTCGCCGGAAAGATCCTGCGTGAAGAGGGATGGCCTGAGGACAGAATCAAGGCTGTGCAGCACTGCATCCGGGCGCACCGCTATCGCGACGACCGCGAACCCCCAGCCACCATCGAAGCCAAGTGCTTGTTCGACGCTGACAAACTGGACGTGCTGGGCGCGATCGGGGCCGTGCGCGTTGTAGTTTACGCCGCGCTGGCAGGCGTCCCTTTTTATAGCAAGCCTTCCAAACAGTTCATCGAAACCGGCAAAGAAGTGGATGGCGAACTGCACAGCGCTTACCACGAGCACCTATTCAAGTTGAGAAAGATCGAAAAGAAATTGTTTACATCCACCGCGCGGGGGCTGGCCCGGGAACGCAGCCAGTATTTGGACGGGTTCTTTGAGCGACTCATCGCTGAGATCAACGGGGAGAGGTAAGCATGGAGCCCACCTTGGAACAGGTTATTACCTGGGCAAAACAAGCCGGAAAAATCGCACTGGATGGTTTTTTGACAGATCACACCCTTGGCTTTAAAAACCTCACCGACGTGGTCACTGAAGTGGATCATGCCTGTGAAAAACTGCTCATGGGCGTGATCCTCTCACGCTTTCCGGGGCATTCGATCCTCACTGAAGAAACCGGGTCGGTGAAGGGGAGCGAAGACCACTGCTGGTATATCGATCCGCTGGACGGGACGATTAACTACAGCCACCGCCTGCCGGTCTATTGCATCTCGGTCGCTTATCACGCACACGAAAAATTGCTATTGGGAGTGGTGTATGACCCCGCGCGCGATGAGTGTTTTTCAGCCGAACGCGGCAAAGGCGCCTGGTTGAACGGGGAACCGATCCGGGTGTCAGAGTGCGCAAGTTTGCAAAAAGCACTGCTGTCAACCGGGTTTCCATATCATGATGCAGAAAAGTTTGAACAAAACCTACGCTTGTTTGGGCATCTCACACACACCACGCAGGGAGTGCGCCGCTTCGGCTCTGCAGCGATCGATATATGTTATGTGGCCTGCGGACGCATTGACGCCTACTGGGAACAGGAAATCAATGCCTGGGATATCGCCGCGGGGGTGCTGATCGTGGAAGAAGCCGGCGGCAAGGTGACGGATTTGGAAGGCAAAAATGATTACTTTAAACCGCCTTTTGCCCTCGTCGCCTCCGCGCCGGGCATTCAACAGGAATTGCTGGAGACTATCCTACCGTTTAATTAGCCTTTATCCTCAGGTGGATGTCCTTTTTGCTTCGTTCTCTTTTTAAATAAAGAGCGCCCGGTGTATAATCGCCTGAGCGGAGTTTTTCGCGCCGCCCCGCGAACCATTTTCCGATAATAACGCGGGTAAATCCAATCCATTCTTGAGGAATCCCATGACAACATACACTCAAAAACGCTGGAGTCTGGTTTCGCTTTATCCCTCCGCCACCGGACCAGAATTCAAGCATGATTTCAAGGACATCGAAACAAAAACGACCGAATTTGAGAAATTCCGCGAGCTGCTAAAGAAAGACATCTCCGAAAAAGACTTCATGACCATCATCAAAGCGCTGGAGCAGGTCTACCGGCTGGCGCACCGCATGGGCAGTTTTGCCGGGTTGTGGTTCGCTGAAGATACCCAAAACCAGGCCGCGCTGACCCTGGTTGCCAAGACCGAGCAACAGCAGTCCGAAATCAACAACCGCACCCTGTTCTTTGGATTATGGTGGAAAGAGCTGCCCGACGCAGCCGCCGAACGCCTGATGAAGAATTCGGGCGACTACCGCTACTGGCTGGAGGAGATGAGACATTTCAAGAAACACACGCTTACCGAACCGGAAGAGAAGATTATCAACACCAAGAATGTGACCGGTATCAACGCCCTGACCACGCTGTATGATTCCATGACCAACCGCTACGTCTTCACCGTGGAAGTGGATGGCGAAAAGAAAGAAATGACGCGCGGTGAATTGATGAGCTTGGTGCGCGGCGCGGATGCTGACCTGCGCGCCCGCGCCTATCAGGAACTCTACCGGGTGTACGGCGAGAACGGCGACATCCTGGGTCAAATGTACCAGACCATCGTGCGCGACTGGCGCAACGAAGAAGTGACTCTGCGGAAATTTGACAGCCCCATCTCCGCCCGCAATCTGGCCAACGACCTACCGGATGAAGTGATCGACCTGCTGCTCTCGGTTGCTGAAAAGAATACCGGTGTCTTTCAGCGTTTCTTCAAGCTGAAAGCCAAACTGATCGGCGTGAAAAAATTGCGCCGCTATGACGTCTACGCGCCGGTTGCCAAAGCGGATAAACCGTATGAATACGAAAAAGCCGCCCAAAAAGTGCTCGAATCATTTACTGAATTCGATCCGCGCTTCGCTGAAATGGCTGAACGGGTGTTCAAAGAGGATCACCTGGACGCAGAAGTGCGCAAGGGCAAACGCGGCGGCGCTTTCTGCGCCACAGTGACCCCCGATATGACTCCCTGGGTGCTGCTCAATTATCAGGGCAAGACGGATGACGTGGCAACCATGGCGCACGAATTAGGGCACGCCATTCACTCCATGCTGGCAGATGAGCACACTCTCTTCACCCAGCACGCCTGTCTGCCGCTCGCTGAGACTGCCTCAACCTTCGGCGAGATGATGCTGGTGGATCGCCTGCTGGCAGAAGAACCTGATGAAGCCGTCAAACGCGACCTTCTGTTCCGGCAGGTGGATAACGCCTACGCCACTATTCAGCGGCAGTCTTTCTTCGCCATGTTCGAGAAGGAAGCGCATCAGATGATCGTGGATGGCGCATCGGTGGATGAGATTTCTGAAGCTTACATGAAGAACCTTAAGAAACAGTTTGGCGACGCGGTGGAGGTGGCTGACGAATTCAAGTGGGAATGGGTTTCGATCCCGCATATCTACCAGGTGCCGTTCTATGTCTATGCCTACGCCTTCGGGCAGCTGCTGGTGCTCTCCCTCTACAAACGCTTCAAGGAAGAGGGGGAGTCATTCAAGCCTAAATACATCCAGCTGTTGGCGGCGGGCGGCTCCGAAGCGCCGATGAAAGTGCTCGCAGAGGCCGGAGTTGACGTGACCAAGGCCAAGTTCTGGCAGGGCGGCTTTGATGTATTGAGCAAGCTGGTGGACGAGCTGGAAAAGACAGTGAAATAGAAAGATTCTCGTCAGAGCGGCAGTGGCGCGAATTGGAGAACGGACGAATCTTAGTTGTTGCGAGACACGGTGTTTTTTCGTGCTGAAGCAATCTCCGATTTACTCGTTTGTCAATTTTAGGTGTGGATTGCTAGAAAAGCCTCCACACTGTCCCAGTGTCCTTCGGGAGGTCAGTGTGCTACGTCACAGAGTATGCGGGTTCCACAATGACAAGATCTCGGAGGTGAAAAGTGGGTAACATGGACAAATCTGCCCTTCTGGTTTTACACCATTACAACAACCATGCCAATGCCCTGCTGCTCAAGACAGCGGCAGATCTCGACATAACTGCCTTTTCATCTCCTTCCAGCCCAAGCCACGGTTCGGTGCAAGGGGAGTTGACCCACATGGTGATGGTCGAATTCTTCTTCTTGGCGCGCGCTGAGGGCAAGCCGGTCAACCCCAAGGACACCCCTGACGAGGCTCTCACGCTGGAAGAAATTAAACTCACTTTCGCGCAGATCGCGGACGATCGCAAACGCTATCTGGATTGGGTCACAGAAGAAAAATTGGCTGAAGAGATTACGCTGCCGATCCGCGGCAAGTCATTCATGCTTGCGCGCTGGCAGTGTCTTGCGCAGGCGCTGCTCCACTCGGCGCACCACCGCGGCGAACTTTCGATCGTGATGACTGTGCTGGGGCATCCCCTCCCCACCCTGGATGCAATTATCCAGTTCGTTAAAGAGAGCGGGCAGGAATGGCCGTGGGATTAATTGAAAGCCGAAATATACGATAAAACCAGGTTCTGAATTTCGATTTATGGTATATTTTAAATTCAATGAATAACCCTCCGCAGTAATGTGGAGACTCCCAACCGGAGCAGGTCTCTATGTATTTTGCCATCGAAGGTGTCATCGGGGTGGGAAAAACCACTCTTGCCAGATTATTACAACCTTCTTTTAAAGCCGAGTTGGTGCTCGAAGTCTTTGAAGAAAACCCGTTCTTAAGCAATTTTTATTCAGACCGCGCCCGCTATGCCTTTCAGACGCAGATATTCTTTTTGCTCAGCCGCTACCACCAACAGCGCCGCAACATCAACGAACGCCTTGAGAAGGCGCAAGCAGTGATCAGCGATTACACTTTCGAAAAAGACGCCCTCTTCGCGCGCATCAACCTGGCGGGTGACGAACTGGATATGTATTACAACGTGCAGGAAGCGCTGGCTGAAAAAGTGACGCCCCCCAACCTGGTCGTTTACTTGCGCGCCACCACAGAGACGCTAATGCGCCGTATCGCGCAACGCGACCGCCCTTACGAACGCTCGATGGAACGCGATTACATCGACCTGCTTAACCAATCCTATGACGATTATTATCAGGATTCCTCTCACAATTCACAGGTACTGATCATCGAATCCGATGGATTTGATTTTGTCGGGCGAACGGAAGATTTGGAACTGATTAAATCTCAAATTCATGACGCGCTGCAGACGGCTCCCTTCCAACCGCTGCTGCCGATCGCCTAGCCTTAGGAGAGCCATGCGCATTACGCGTGAATTGCTGATCAATCTCGCCCACGAAAACGCCGCCAAGATGTCCGCCAAAGAGCGCGGTCTGGTGTGTGTTTATTTGACCGGCTCGCTATTAAAGGCGGAACCCTTCCTCGGCGGCGTGACGGATATAGACGTCATCTGCGTGCATGACCGCCCGGTGACCACTGCGCGTGAGATCATCCGCATCAACGCGGATGTTCATCTCGACTTGGCGCACTACACCCAGGATGATTTTTTACCAGCCCGCAAGCTTCGCACGGATGCATGGATCGGCGGCGCCCTGGAAAATGATCCCCTCATCCTGCAAGATTCAGCCCACTGGTTCGATCTGACACGTTCAAACGCCACCTCGCAGTTCTGGCAGCCTGCGAATGTCGCGGCACGCGCCGGGTCTTTCATCACTTTTGCCCGCCAAAATTGGTTAGCGCTCCAGGATGGCTCCCTGCCGCAGGGTATTAAACGCATTCAGGCGCTGCTGGATGTCATCCGTGACACCGCCAACGCAGCGGCAGCGCTTAACGGCATGCCTTTGCCCATTCGCCGTTTGTTCCTAGAATTGCCCGAACGTGCCGCAAAAGCCGGAATACCTGAACTTGCCGGAGAACTTGTGCAGATCTTCACCAGCGACGAAGTGACGGATGAACATTGGAGTCCTTGGCTGGCAGGTTGGATGTCGGCATTTGACGCTCTGAAAACCGAAAAAGACGCCCCGGCTGCCATCCACCCGAACCGACGCAACTACTATGAAAAAGCGGTTGAAGCCCTGACCGCGGATCGCCCCGCCGCTGCGCTGTGGATCATTTTACGTACCTGGACCAAAGCTTCCGCGGCGCTGCCAAAATCTGGAACACCTTATAAGGAATGGCAGAATATGTGCCACCAGTTGAATCTGGAAGCAAAAAACCTGCCCCAGCGTTTGGATGCCCTGGATGCCGCACTCGATCTGGTGGAAGAAGTCGTCGACGCAATGCGGAGTTGAGCTCCGAATAGCTTTTTATGCACATATTGTATAAAAACTGTGGATAACTCACTATTTTCTGTTGATAAAAGTAACAAAATGTGAAGAACTTTGGTTAATTAAACGAGAGTCTCTGTGGAGAAATCTAAAAATTATCCACTAGAAAAAATGTGTTTTGGAGGGAATTATGAAAATTCAACAATTATACCCATTCCATACACATTGATTTTGTAGAAAATATTGCGGTTAAAACACCAGATATGGGGGAGTGAATATAAATGACCCCTAAATACACGCAAGGAAAATCAAAAATCCATGTTTATCCACTTATCCACAGTCCCTATTACGATTACTATATTAATTAATTCTAATAATAATAAGATGTATATACAACCTCAAGTTCATGCTTGAAACTGCCTGATATTTCTTGTACAATTTGTATAGTTTAGGAAAATTGCCCCCATGGCTTTATAGATCAAGCGTTGATCCAGAAGGGAGTGGAAAATGGATGTCATCAAAGTCAAAGCCAATTCTCGCACAGCTGCTGTCGCGGGGGCCATTGCGGGAGTTATGCGTGAACACAAACACGCAGATGTTCAGGCGATCGGCGCAGGTGCGGTTAACCAGGCGGTCAAGGCGCTCATATTGGCAAAAGGGTATCTTGAGGAAGACGGAATAAAGATCATGTGCCTCCCTGAATTTGTCGATGTTGATATTGATGGAAAGGTGCGCACGGCAATCAAGCTCGTGGTTGATCCATTGCCCTAAATTATTTATTCTCTTTCGATAATACCAGACAAGTCAATGAGAGGCTCGCACATCACCATCAGGTGCGTTCTGCTTCTTCGCGGGTGAAGACGACTTCGTCTTTACCGGTTAGTTTTTCTTGCACCTTGTTGATGATCAATTCCAGATGGCGAGAATGGGCTACATAATCCAGCGCATCAGCCGGGACGGTGAGTACCGGACACAGGGTGAAATGCTCAATCCAGTTTTCGTATATGTCGTTTAGTCTGGAGAGGTATTCCGGGGCGATCTGCCTCTCATAATCGCGGTTGCGCAGCGCGATACGCTTCAGCAAGGTTGGCACAGAAGCGCGCAAATAGATCACCAAATCAGGCGGGGGCAGATAATCAGCCAGGGTGCGGTAGAGCGAGCGGTAGGTGGTGTAATCGCGTTCGCTCATTTTATCCTGCGCAAACAAGTTGTGAGCGAAAACTTCAGCATCTTCATAGATACTGCGATCCTGGATGACTGAACCGGTAGTGCGCACCAGATCCTGATGAATGCGCAGCCGATGTGTTAAAAAGAAAATCTGCGAATGAAAACTCCAGGAGAGCATGTCTTTGTAAAAATCAGAGATGTACGGGTTTTCGGTGACCGGTTCGTAGAAAGGCTGGCAGTCAAGCCTTTCACAGATCATCTCGACCAGCGTGGATTTGCCGACCCCGATGTTTCCCGCGACAGCGATAAATTTCTTCATGGCAACCTCACTGGAATTGAAATTATGGAATGCAACGTCTGGAAAATTATATCATTTTGCATCATGTGGAATCAAAAAAGACAGCCTGGTTGTCAGGCTGCCTTTTGAGTTTTCTGTTAAGTGAATTATGCAGGGACGCAGGATCCGGTTGGGCAGACATCCGCGCAGGAACCGCAATCCTGGCATTTTGCAGGGTCGATGATGTAGATATCCGCGCCTTGAGAAATGGCGCCTTCGGGGCATTCGGTTTCGCAGGCACCGCAAGAGATGCAATCAGAGGTGATCTTGTAGGACATGATGGTTTCCTTTCATGAATTTATGGATAACTTATTTCCGCTCGATAGCATAGCACATGGGAAAGGAGAAGTCAATCAAACTGAAATGTGAAATGTCACCAATTCTGCTATTAGATGTCATTTTGAAAAAGTACGAGGAACGTAAGTGATATTCCAGTTGACTTGATATAATCATGCTTTATTCTAATCGTTGGGATGATGAACATGCCAGAATTTGGACTTGCACGGATCAAGACTTTCGCGAAAAAACTAACCCCGGCGCTGCCGGTCATGATGGGTTACCTGCCGGTCGGTTTTGCATACGGCGTGCTGGCGGTCAACGCCGGGCTGACAACGGGCGAGACGATAATCATGTCTCTGATTGTGTATGCTGGGTCTTCGCAGTTGATGGCGGTGGGCTTTTTCGGGCTGGGGATCAACCCTCTGTCAATCATTCTCACCACGCTGGTCGTTAACCTGCGCCATTTGCTGATGAGCGCCTCGCTTTCGCCGCACATGAAACACTGGCGTAAATTGGAAGTGGCGGGGTTCGGTTTTGAACTGACTGATGAGACCTTTGCGGTTCACAGCCTGCGTTTTGCAGGTGGAGAAACCGCCGCCCCGCCGGCAATGGCGATCAATTTGGTCTGCCACAGCGCATGGGTGGCTGGCAGCCTGCTGGGAGCGCTGGCGGGCAACCTGATCTCGGACGTGCGTCCGTTCGCGCTGGACTACGCCCTGCCGGCCATGTTCATCGCACTGCTGATCCTGCAGGTTCGCAGCCGCTTGCATGTATGGGTGGCGGCGCTGGGCGGGGCAGCTTCGCTGGTTTTGTGGGGAGCGGGTCTGACGCAATGGAATGTGATCCTCGCAACGGTGATCGGCGCCACAATGGGAGCTGCCGTGGAAACCTGGCACAAAAAAAAGGGTGAGACTCGATCCGCTGCCGGCGCAGGAGCGGAATCATGACCGACACAGCGGTCTTGATCACCCTGCTGGGGATGGCGCTGGTGACCTATCTGCCGCGCGTGCTGCCAGCCTGGTTTCTACGCGGGCGCAAGCTGCACCCATTCGTGGAGGCGTGGCTCAAGTACGTGCCAGTGGCGGTGCTGGCGGCGCTGCTGCTGCCTTCGCTGCTGGTGGATGGTGGAAAATTCAAGCTGGCATGGGACAACCTGTACTTGTGGGCGGCGCTGCCCGCCGGGTTGACCGCCTGGAAGACGCGCAGCATGTTTGCCACGGTGCTGGTGGGCATGGCGGTGGTGGCGCTGGCAAGACTGTTGATCTGAACCTGGAAACAGCCAACATACACAATAAATTCATCAATAATTCATCAGTTCTTCATAACTTGAATTTATTATTGCTTCTATAAACAGAGTATTTCTCTGAGAAAAAGGAGCAATGAAAATGAAAAAATTAGTAGTAAGTTTGGTAATCGCTGGTGTCTTCATCGCCGCCCTCGGGACGGCCGCCGTAGTGAACGCGCAAGAACCGACCCCACAGCCAGTCTATGGTCAGGGCGGCATGGGCGGACACGGCATGCGCGGTGGAATGAATGGCGCCGAAATCGAAAACGAAGCGGTGCACGACCTGATGATGGCAGCCTGGGCTGATAAACTCAATTTATCGGTGGAAGAACTGAACACCCGCACCGAGGCAGGCGAGAAGCTTTCACAGATCGCGCTTTCAACCGGAATGTCCTTCACGGACTTTTGGACGCTGAAAACCGAGATTCACAGCGCAGTGGCCGAGCAGGCGCTGGCTGAAGGTTTGATCACCCAGGCAGAAGCCGACCTGATGCAGCAGTCTGACACCCGCCAAATGAACGGCGGCGGAATGCGCGGCGCTGGTTATGGCAGCGGTTCTAACTGCAGCACTACGTTACCGGTAGCCCCATAGTTTAGAGAGGCAAGCAGGAACAGAGACTGGCAGAACCGGTCTCTGTTTTGTTTTTCAGCCGGTATTGCGGTATATCGCTTGACAGGTTGAAAGCATGAATTATAATAATGCTCACGTTCCTCGTTAGCTCAATCGGCAGAGCGGGCGGCTGTTAACCGCTAGGTTCGAAGTTCGAGTCTTCGACGAGGAGCCTAACAAAAAATTTGTCCGAATGGACAATTTTTTTGTTAATAGGTTTTATCGACTCGGCACTCCCGAGCGTTTTTTTGCCCCGGAGTTGAATTTACGAAGGGGGAGCGAGGGAGTCGACGAGCAGCTAGGTTTCGATAAAAACTCAACAAGCAAAACCAAAAAAGGGTATAGGTGTAAGGCTGAAATATTCTCTCGCCAGGTTCAAAGTCCCCCTGCGGGGGATAATAGTTCGAGTCTTCGACGAGGAGCCTTACAAAAAAAAATATACTTAACCAGGCATGCTTTTTTGTTTATGGTTCACCGTCAGCAGCACCGCCGCCAGGATCAAGCCGCCGCCCAGCAGCATGACCGGCTGCACCGACTCGCTTAATATCAGCGCTGCCAGCGCCACGGTGACCACCGGTTCGAGGGTGGAAAGCAGCGAAGCGTCCGTTGGGCCGATTATCTTCAACCCCGCCAGGAATGTGGCTACTGGTATGATGGTTGCCACCACCGCAATGGCTGCCACCGCCAGCCAGCCGCCGCCGGTTGCCGGCCAGTGCGGACCCCTCGCGGCGGTCAGCCCGCCAAAGACCAGCGCGGCGGAAGCAAAAATGATCGTGGATGATTGAACGGCGGTGGCTTTCTGCATCACGCCCGTCCCGACGATGATATACACGGCATAAATTGCCGCCGCCGAGATTGCCAATAATATGCCAGGTAATTGCCCGCCCTGAGGGTTGGCAGTCAACGCCGCCCCGGCAGTGGCCAGCCCCAGCGCCAGCACCTTTTTGGGCGTCAACCAGGCTTTTAGAAAGATGACTGATAGGATGGAAACGAAAACCGGGTAGAGATAGAGCAGCAGCGCCACCAGCCCGGTGGAAGCATATTGGATGGCGCTCATAAAGCAGAACGATTGCCCGACATACCCCAATCCACCCATCCCTGCCAGTTGCAGCAGCGTGCGTCCGCGCGGCAAGGGTTCTTTGCGGATCGCCATCCAGGCCAGCATCAGCAGGGATGCGATGGTAAAACGCAAAAACAACATCGTGGTCACATCCATGCCGTCGGCATAGGCAAAACGACCGATGATGGGCAGCGTTCCAAAAGAGGCCGCCGAGATCACGATCAGTCCAATTCCAACAATGCGCTTCATGCAGGCTATTGTATCAAGAGATCAGAAAGAATAATAAATTGTCTGCCTGCAAGAATAGAGTAAACGCTTGTCAGGTTTGAAGGGCGAATCTCAATGGCTGTGCGTGAGAAGCCATAACTGAAAAAGCATGTCCAAAACGGATGTGCCTATTTTGTTGGGAACCTAAATTCTCCAGGATGTTTAAAAAAACCTGCCCATAAGTGTTGATATAATTCATTCACATGACACAATCCACTTTTACCCAGGAAGAACTCTTGCGCTACTCCCGCCACCTGATGATCCCCGAGGTCGGGCTGGAGGGGCAGAAGCGCCTAAAATCCACCTCCGTATTGATCGTCGGCGCAGGGGGATTGGGGTCTCCTGCCGCGCTCTACCTGGCTGCCGCCGGCATCGGGCATCTCGGACTTGTGGATGATGACGTGGTGGACGCATCCAACCTGCAACGCCAGATTCTGCACGGCAGCCGGCAGATCGGCAAGCCCAAGGTGGATTCGGGCAGGGAGCGCTTGATGGATCTCAACCCATTCATCAAATTGGATACCTATTGTTCCTCGTTCAACCAAAAGACCGCGATGGAGATCGCCGCCGGGTATGACATTCTGGTGGACTGCTCCGACAATTTCGCGACGCGCTATCTGATCAACGATTTGTGCGCACTCACTGCCCGTCCGGATGTCTACGGAGCGGTGTACCGCTTCGAGGGGCAGGTGAGCGTCTTTGACGCGCGGCGCGGTCCGTGCTACCGATGCCTTTTCCCGGAACCGCCCGCTGAGGGCGTGGCGCCGACCTGTGGCGAAGCGGGCGTTTTTGGCGTTGTGCCGGGGGTGATCGGCACGCTGCAGGCGGCTGAAGTGATCAAACTGGCGCTTGGCGCAGGCGAACCTTTGATCGGCAAGTTCCTGGTTTTTGACGCCCTGGAGATGAGTTTCAGAACCATCAAGCTCACCAAAAGGCAAGGCTGCCAATTGTGCGGTGAGCACCCCAAAATCACTCACCTGATCGATTATGAATATTTCTGCTCGATCAATGCCGAAAAAGCGCTAGACGCACCCGACATGATTACGGTCAAAGAACTGGCTGCGCGATTGAAAGGCGTCAACCCGCCGCTGCTGCTGGATGTGCGCACCCCGGTGGAGGCGCAAGTATCCGCGCTGGAAGGCGCCGTCATGATCCCGATGGAGCATCTGGCGGAACGCATGGCAGAACTGAACAACTATCGCGAGCGCGAGATTGTCGTCTTTTGCCGAACCGGCACACGTTCAAAGCGCGCCTTGCATCAGTTGAAGGAGAAGGGGTTTTCCAAGGTGAAGGACCTGACCGGCGGCATCAACGCCTGGGCTCAGCAGATTGATTTGGATATGTTCCAGTATTAATTAAAAACTGTCATTGCGAACGAACGATGTGCGTGAAGCAATCCCCTCTGAGTCTAATTGCACACTGATGGGGAGTGCTGTCGCAAAGTAAGCTGCTCACTAATGATAAAAATGTTTATCGAATAGCAGGTAATCTGTTCGGGTTAGCAGAAATTGTGATATAAAAGGACTTATATCCGCAATTGAAAGGCCTCCTGAATGCAACCCCAAATCAAAGAAGTCACCACACTTAAAGAACTGCGCACATTTATCCGCTACCCGCATCAGCTTTACAAAGGCAATCCAAACTGGGTGCCCACCCTGTTCCTGGATGATTATGAAACCCTGCGGGCAGACAAGAACCCCGCCTTTGACCACTGCAAAGCCAAATACTGGCTGGCTTATCAAGGCGGCAAATTGGTCGGGCGCGTGGCGGGGATCATCAACCAATTGCATATCGGCAAATGGAACCAGGAATACGCGCGCTTTAGCTGGCTCGATTTCATCGATGATCTGGATGTTTCAAAGGCGCTTTTGGATACCGTGGAGGCATGGGCGCGCGAGAACCAGTTGATGGCCGTGCACGGACCATTAGGATTCACGGATCTTGACAGAGAAGGAATGCTCGTGGAAGGGTTTGATGAACTTGGCACCATGGCGGCTTTCTATAATTACCCTTACTACCGCATCCACATGGAGAAACACGGATACGTCAAAGATGTCGACTGGGTGGAATACGAGATGGACGTGCCCTCCGAACCGGTGGAAATCATCACGAAGGTAGCAGAAGCCGCAATGAAACGCAGCAACCTACATGTGCTTGAGGTAAAACACAAGAAAGACATGCTGAAATATGCCAGCCAGATGTTTGACCTGTTCAATGAAGCTTATAGCAGCCTGTACGGCGTTGTTCCGCTGACTGAAAAACAAATCGCCCTCTATATCAAACAGTATTTTGGCTTAATCTCGCCTGAGTTTGTGCCCTTTGTGCTTGACGCAAATGACCGCCTGGTTGGGTTTGGCATTACCATGCCATCGCTTTCACTAGCGCTGCGCAAGTCAAAAGGTGATCTCTTCCCGTTTGGATTCATTCACTTGCTAAAAGCATTAAAGAAGAATGACCGCGTTGACCTTTACCTGGTGGGAGTTAAGGAGGAATATAAAGGCAAAGGCGTCAATGCCATCCTGATGAATAGGATGCACAAGATCTTTCTACAGCACGGCATCACCAAAGTCGAATCCAACCCGGAGCTGGAGACAAATCATCTGGTACAGACGCAGTGGAAGTATATGGAAAAGCGCCAGCACAAGCGCCGCCGCGTTTTTATAAAGCCGTTAAGCCAGTAACCCGGAATGTATTTTTGAAAATATCAATTTTAGTTCTCTTGACAAATAGACGATTGTCTATATAATAAAGACCATAATGAGTAACGTGAATTTTGCCAAAGCCCTGGCGGATGAGACCCGCCAAAAGATCATGTCGCTGTGCTGCTGTAAGCAGTTGAGTGTGACTGAAATCGTGCAGCAGATGGGCGTCTCGCAGCCGACAGTCTCTCATCACCTTAAGATCCTGCGCGATGCCGGGCTGGTGAAGGTGGAACGGCGTGGAAAGGAGATCTATTACACGCTTAATCAGGAACGGCTGGCGACCGCCTGCTGCCAGATCGCGGAGGTTTTCGCGCCGGATGTAGAGATAAAACTCGGGAGTTCTTAGGAAGGTATATTTTTTTTGTTCATACATATAGAAACATGTATATGCGTCAATATAAAAAACACAACAACCCAAAGGAGGTAAAAATGGCAAATCAAACAATCAAAAAAGAAGATCTAAAAATTCGCAAAGCAGTTCGAGAACATTACGCTGAGGCGGCTGTCAAGATCGGCGGCTGCTGTGGTGACGAAAGCAGTAAAAACAGTGTTAAAAGCAGCGGCTGTGGCTGCGGGACGAGCGCTAACAAGAGTGACGCAAGTTCCAGGGTTTTCTACAATACTGAAGATCTCAGTTCACTGCCCGAAGATGTGACCGGGCTCTCGCTGGGCTGCGGCGACCCGGTGACGCTGGCTTCTCTTAAAGAGGGACAGACTGTGCTGGACCTTGGCTCGGGCGGTGGCATCGACTGCTTTCTGGCAGGCAAAAAGGTTGGTACGACCGGGCGCGTCATCGGCGTGGATATGACGCCTGAGATGCTTGATCAAGCGCGGGCAAACCGTTCCAAGATAGGGGCTGAGAATGTGGAATTCCGTCTGGGCGAGATCGAACACCTGCCAGTTGCTGATGACTCGGTGGACGTGGTCATTTCAAACTGCGTGATCAATCTCAGCACAGATAAACCTCAGGTCTTGCGCGAAATCCTGCGCGTGCTAAAACCAGGCGGCAGGATGGCGGTCAGCGACATCGTCACCAGCGGTGAACTGCCCGAGGTCATCAAGCAGAGTTTGAGCGCCTGGGCGGGCTGTATTGCCGGCGCCATGGACGAGAAGGATTTTATTCAGGCGATCCAGCAGGCAGGGTTCAAGGATACAAAACTCACCCCCGTGTATTTTGATGAGGAATTAATCAGCGATTTTTCCAGGCAGATCGACGGCTTTGAAACTTTAGATGTAGACAAAAAGTCACTGAGAAAAACCATCTTTAGCGCCAAAATTACTGCTGAGAAACCATAACGTAATCGTAATTTACCAATAACAAGAAGGGTCTCTTGCAATGAGACCCTTCTTCGTCTTGTATTTGGGACTAACCTTATTGATGTTTAATTGTCTTCTTTGTGGGCGAAAGCAGAGCTGAGTTGACCGACTGGCACAGCAACTGGTTTGGGCTGCGGACTTTTAAGGACTATCATCAGAACTGCGGCAATAACAAGCAGCGCTGCTGAAAGAAGATATGCGAGATCAAAGCTGCCGGTAGCGCCTTTGATGGTTCCGGCGAGTTGAGAGAGCATAAACCCCCCCAATCCCCAGGCAAGGTACACTAAGCCATAGTTCATGGCAAAATTCTTCAAACCAAAATAGTCCTTGGTGATGGCTGGAAAAACAGACAGATTCGCGCCGTAATTTGCTCCGATAAGAATGACCAAAACGATCAAGACGATTGAATTGGCTAAAACGGATTCTTTATTAATGAATGAAAGCAAGAAAACCAGAATCGCCTGAAAAACAAAAGCAAAAATTAAAATAGTTTTCCGGCCGAATTTATCGGAAAGCATGCCGTAAAGCACACGTCCACCGCCATTGCCGATTGCCAGAGCTGAAACAGCTATAGCGCTTAAAGCGGGAAGCCCGATTTGGTCCTTGAATATTGAAGCCAGGTTACCAATGACCATTAAACCAGCACCCGAACCCAGGGCAAAAGCCACCCAAATTGCATAGAATTGCCAGGTTTTCATAACATCTCGTGGATTGAAATCTCCTCGCTTTACAGAAACTTTTTTGAGTGTTGTTTCAGCAGCAGGCACAAACCCCGCCGGCGGAAATCGCACAAACTGCGCGAAGGCGACAACAACGATCAACATACCGATCCCAAGATAAAGCATGGTTGGCTGCAGACCATAAGTGGCGATAAGTTTTCTTGCTAAGGGGGCAACCCAGGCGCTGCCCATGCCAAAACCGCCTACAACAATACCTGCAATCAATCCAGTTTTTGAGGCAGGGAACCATTTCAATGCAGCAGGGCTGGCAGAGGAATATACAAAACCGATGCCCGAACCCAACAGCACGCCGAATGCGATCGTAAAGATCCACGGCGATGTGGACATACTTGAAATGATCACGCCCGAACCAGCCAACAAACCACCAAGACTGATCACTATCCGGGGGCTGAGCCTGGAAAGAAGCCTGGCTCCTACTAAGGTCATGACCGAGAAGAAGACAACTGCCACCGAATAAGGCAGTGTTTTCTGAGACTCTGCCCAACCCCATTCCACGGGGATATTGGCTTTGAATACGCTCCAGGCATATAAAACGCCTAATGCCAATAAAGCGCCAGTTCCAGATATTGTCACCAGCCAACCTTTGTTGGCGATCTTGCTTTCACTTCTAATTGTATTCTCCATTACATACCGGATCCTTTTCTTCCAATTAAAATAGATTTTTACGACCCTGAATTTTTCAGGATGCCTGGATAAAATTATCAGGTTTTTCAAGCTGAGAATTTTAATCAGACTGTCAAGAGTGAATTATACCAAAATTATAGAGCAGTTGTCTGACAATTGATAATTGATGAATGTCATGATGTTGCTTCGCTGAATGTATGACGCTTTTTACCTTCGCTTCGCGCCTTATGAGTATAATTAACCTATGTCCAAAACAATCACACATTACGTCTGCCAGCAATGCGGAAAGACCTCCCCGCGCGCCTTAGGGAAGTGCCCGCACTGCGGCGGATGGGATACGATGGTCGAGGAAGTCATCGTTGAAGCGACCGCCTCTGCCAAACCGCGTGGGCGTGGTCTGAACGCTCGTTCACAGCCGCGCCGCATGAGCGAAATCGAAGGGGACGCCGAATTGCGCATCCCGCTGCCAATCGGCGAGTTCGCGCGCGTGCTTGGCGGCGGCGTGGTGCCTGGTTCCATCGTGCTGGTGGGGGGAGACCCGGGCATCGGCAAATCCACTCTGTTGCTGCAAATGGCGCTGGAGATGGCCGATCATAAAAACAAAAGAGCACCACTCAAAGTGTTGTATGTATCAGGGGAAGAATCCGAGCGGCAGATCAAAATGCGCGCGCTGCGGCTCACCCGGCTAGTGGAAGAGTCAACGCCGCATGAATTCAGCCAGGATTTGCTGCTGCTGACCGAAACCAACCTTGATATTATTCTTGAGCAAGTGCAGTTGCTCAAACCTGACCTGTTGATTATTGACTCAATCCAGACTGTCTACCTGCCGGATCTCAATTCCACAGCCGGATCAGTCAGCCAGGTGAGAGAGTGCGCCAATCGTCTGCGGGAACTTGCCAAGACCAGCGGCATGGCGGTTTTTCTCGTGGGACACGTCACCAAGGAAGGTGTCATCGCCGGTCCGCGCGTGCTGGAGCACATAGTCGATACCGTGCTCTATCTGGAAGGCGACCGGTTTCAATCTTATCGTCTGCTGCGCTCGGTGAAGAACCGTTTTGGCGCCACCGCTGAAGTTGGAGTATTTGAAATGCAAGAACGAGGCATGGTGGAAGTCACCAACCCCTCTGAGGCGTTTCTGGCGGAGCGCATGGTCAATGCGCCCGGCTCTGCAATCGCCGTCACCATGGAGGGAACGCGCCCGCTATTGGTGGAAATGCAGGGGCTTACCAGCCCTAGCAATTTGGGCAATCCGCGCCGTACCCCCAACGGGGTGGACTTTAACCGCCTGCTGCTCATCACCGCGGTTCTCACGCGGCGGTTGGGCATCCGCCTGGCGGAGCAGGACGTGTTTGTCAACGTCATCGGCGGGCTGCAGGTCGGTGAACCCGCGGCTGATCTGGCGATTGCTACAGCGATTGCCTCCTCGATGAAGGATATTCCTGTCAAAGCGGATACCGTTTTGATCGGTGAGGTAGGACTTTCGGGTGAACTGCGCTGGGTGGGGCAGATGAATGCCCGCCTGCGCGAAGCCCAGAAACTGGGGTTCAAGACTGCCATCATCCCGCGCCGCCTGCGTCAGGGCGAAATGCTGCCGGAAGGCATTGAACTCAAAGAAGCGCGCTCCTTGCGTGAAGCCCTGGTTTGGGCTTTGTTGGCTGAAAAATAAGAGTTCTGGAGGAAAATATGCAGCGATCACCACTCAATTGGAGACTGGTATCCCTTGTCCGGCGCAACCACGGCCTGGAGCACGCTACCTTGAATTTGCTTGCAAAGAAAATTCCCGGCGCTTCCTTCGCGGGACACTCCGACCAAAAAGGTTTCTGGGTGATCGGAAATGTTTCCACGGACATGCTGCTTGAAACCGCCCAGACCGCGCTAAAGCGCATGAAAGAAGGTGAGCGCTTACTCGCCATTCATGCCAACTGCGGCACGAATTTTGTTACGGCAGGCCTGCTTGCCGGCACTTTCGCTTGGCTGGCAACCCTCGGCACTGCGAATAATTTCAAGAAAAAACTCGACCGCTGGCCGCTGCTCGTCATGATCATCACTGGCACGTTGATCGCCGCGCAGCCTTTGGGGCTGAAGGTGCAGGAAAAGGTCAGCACATCGGGTGAACCCGGTCGACTGCTAATCAAGCAGATCGTGCGCTATGAACGTAACGGACCGGCTCTGCATCGCATCCTCACTGGCGACGCTTCCCTGCCGGCGGAGGAATAACATTGGCGGTAATTAATTTTCACCTCCTGCGCGGAGATGACGCTTATTCCACAGCTCAGACGGTAAAGAAACTCACCCAATCTCTTGACGCCGATTTTGATGCAGCCATGAACTCCTCGCGCCTGGACGGTAAGACGGTCTCTTTTGAAGACCTGCAGATGGCAGTTACGACCCTGCCATTCTTCGGGTTAAACCGATTGGTGGTCGTGGACTCCGCGCTGGCCAAGATCGATAAATCCAAACAAGAAAAGTTCCTCAAACTGCTGGACTCCGCGCCAGAATCCACTCATTTGATCTTGCTGGTGGAAGACCACCGCAAATGGCGGCGTGACGCCAACGGTTCGTGGATGCAGACTTGGGAGACACTCTCCCCTTCGCATTGGCTGGTCAAATGGATCGAGGCTCACGAGAACGCGGAGATCATCGATCTGTCACTGCCCGAAGAGAAGAACATGGACGCCTGGGTTAACGCTGAAGCCAAACGGCAGGGTGGCGCATTTGACCCTGAAGCGGCGCGCGAATTGGCGCAGCACACCGGCAATGACACCGGCATTGCCAGCCAGGAGATTGCCAAACTGCTGACGTATGTCGATTTCAAACGCCCGGTAAACCAGACGGACGTGCTCGAATGTGTGTCTGTCGAAGGCTCCGCGGATGTATTTGTCATGCTCGACGAACTGGTGGACGGTAAAACCAAACAGGCTCAATCGCTGATGCGTCGGCTGCTGGAGGAAACCCCGCCTGAGGCAGTGCTGGGGGCGGTCATTCACCGGTTTAGGCAGCTCATTCAGGTGCGCGAGGCGCTGGACGCACGCGAAGACCTTAAGATGCTGGTTGACCGCAAGGTGATCTTCAGCAACCAGATCGCCAAGTACACTTCCGCTGCGCGAAGATTTTCCATGCCGCAGTTGGAGGGCATCTTTAAGCGTTTGCTGGAGATGGATGTGCAAGCCAAGACCTCGCAGGTGGAGCTTGAAACCAACCTGGAGATGCTGGTGTTGGAGTTGGGGTAATTAGTTCTAGAAATAAATATTTCGATTGAGAGGATAGTAAAAGGTTCAAGAAGAGTCTGAAAAGGTTTTGTCTAATCAAACTTCAATATATTTTCGCGCAATTCGCCCCACTTGAGCGCGTCGGCGATCCCCTGCTCAATCGGTAATTCAGCCTGCCAGCCCAGTAGTCTTTTGGCGGTGTCGGCGTTGGTATAGGAGCCAGCCACGTCCCCGGGGCGAGGGCCGGTTTCTTTTTTGTTAACCGTTTGCCCGTAAACCTTTTCAAAGGCGGTCACCAGTTCGCGCACGGTCACGCCACGGCCGGTGCCCAGATTGATCACCAGGTAATTGCCATTGGGGCTGCCTGCACGTTCGAAAGCGGCATCGAATTGGGTCACAGCGTTGACGTGCGCGCGCGCCAGATCCCACACATGGATGTAATCACGGATACCTGTGCCGTCGCGGGTGGGGAAGTGCGTGCCCGTGATCTCAAAGACCGGCAGCTTGCCTTGCGCGGTTTCAACCAACTTGCCGAGCACGTGGGTGGGGTTCTTCACATGAATACCGCTGCGCATCTTTGGATCTGCGCCGATGGGGTTGAAGTAGCGCAGGGCGATGCCTTTCATCTTGTAAGCCGCGCAAAAATCTTTGAGCACCATCTCCATCATCAATTTGGTACGCGCGTAAGGGCTGCTGGCTTTCAGCGGAGCTTCTTCGGTGACCATGAATCCTGGTACGATATCATAGAGCGAAGCCGAGGAACTGAACACCACTCGCCCGTAGCCGAGGCGCTGCAAGGTATAAAAGAATTCTATAGATTTCGAGACATTATGTTTGAAGTATTCGTAAGGTTCGGTCACCGACTCGGGTACGACAATCAGCGCCGCACAGTGCACCGTTGCCTGGATGTCAGGGTGTTCGTTGAATATCTTTTCCACCACCTTTTCGTCTGCGATATCGGCTTTGTAAAAGATGCGCCCCTTGGTGAATTCCTCCCGCCCGGTGACCAGTGAGTCCAGAATAACAGGTGTATGCCCCGCGTCTTCAAGCGCGGAACAGATCGTGCTGCCAATGTAACCGGCTCCGCCGGTGATCAGATATTTCATAGCGCTCCTCATTTGCTCAACCGGATTTGCGCCCGGTCTGTCATGTGGTTTATTTCCCTCTGAAATCTGCAAGCCAAGGCAAGTATACCGAAGAAGAGCACAAATTGAACAGGGTTTAATTATTTCTCGAAACAAATAACTGCCACTTTAATTTTGAGGGCAGTTAGGTCATTGTCAGGGGTTTTTAGCTCTTGAATATTGAGAATAAAGCCACAACGATCCCGATGAGAATGAAGAATACACCGGGTACGCGTGAGAGCATCCCCGCTGTGGATTTCGGCGCGAGCACGGCCTCTAAAGGATTATCTGGATTGTAATATACCGGCATTTGTGAATCAACGGCAAATTTATCCCGGATGTTGCACGCGGTGATGAAATCAAAATTTGGTCTACCAAAAATGATCCTTTCACCTTTAAACGTTTTTCCGTCCACGTTGTATTCATAAACCACCAACGGAACGAACGAGGTCTCCACTTTTCCGGTGGCGCTGCGGTTGG
Source organism: Chloroflexota bacterium (assembly GCA_009773005.1). Lineage (GTDB taxonomy): Bacteria > Chloroflexota > Anaerolineae > Anaerolineales > Anaerolineaceae > UBA6107. The sequence goes on from WOUT01000012.1 coordinate 32,479, forward strand.
TGTCTTCCTCCACGCTGGATTCCAGCACTTTTCCCGGAGTAGAGGGCCAATGGGCAGCGGACTTGGCTTTACGGCGTATTGTCATTGCTTTATTCAAGAGCACAAAACCGATTCCGTTAAAAACAACCCAAACAATGATCTCGATAGCCATGCAGCTCTCCTGAAAAATGAGGTAGTCTAGAGTTTACCGGAGATTCATCCATTTTTCAATATCAAGCGATAAATTACGCGGACAATGAAGAAGATCAACGCTGCCCAAACCAGCAGAATGAGGACACCGGCGGTCCAGTTGATTGGTTTTTGTGACTCAACGTTGGCTTTGGCGCGGGCATCTGCCATCACCACGGCGGGGATCCATTTGACCGCCAGCGCAATCCCGGCAGGGATGAGGATGAGGTCATCCAGATAACCAAGAACGGGAATGAAATCGGGAATAAGATCAATAGGGCTGAAAGCGTATGCAACAACTAAAACAGCCAGCGTTTTGGCGTACCAGGGGGTGCGAGGGTCGCGGGAGGCGAACCACACCGCCAGCGAATCGCGTTTGAGCGCGTGAGCGCGTAGCTTTAATGATTTAAAAAAGCGCATAATAAGAGTATACCGAGGAATGGACATTTATCCCGGTTAGAAACCCAAAAAAATTACAGTTTCGAACCCACCGATTTGAACCTGTAGTCAGTCTTTTCTACCAATTATTTATCGGTGCAATAGGATTCTCCAGAGGGGTATTTTTCGACATTGCAATACACCGGACAATTAGAAGCTGAATAACTCACACAAGGAACAGGAGTTGGAGTGAGCGTAGCTGTTGGGATGTTTACGTACAAAATATTCAACACCAAAGTATCACCGCTCGGACGCCCGGTGGATGCGCTGACCCAACATTTGACATTCTCGTTCAAGGCAATATAGAACCAATTGCTATCCGAATTGCGTGCCTCTAATGGGTACTGAATTCCAATTTCTGCAATGCCCGTCAAACCTGAATAGATTGAGTACCCTCTTCGGCAATTTGCTCTTTTGTCAGGCGTGAAATGTAAGCGTGTGCGGACCGGGGATGGAGTTTCGGTGACGATTGGTTCAATGATGATGGGTTGAAACACCTGGTATTCGGCTTCAAAAGCGCCGATATCAATTTTGGCGATCCCATCACCGTCGCCATCCAGCGGACTTGGAAATTGACGCTGGTCGGTAAACAGTCCCTGTATTGGCGTACCTGCGTCGCGTGCCGGGGAACCAGGCAGCAAGGCGTGAGTTTCGGTTGACCCGCCGTTATCTCCCAAATCCCGGATCATTGAGTCAGCCACGATAAACCCAGGGCAGGTGTCGTCACTCGAAAGACTGGAAAATATCTCCGCAGCAGCAGTAAAATCGCAGTTGTCGTCAGTGTTATATGAGAATAACACATTGGTTAATTTGAGCGACCCGAAGTGATAAAACAAACCGCCGCCGGTGTTATTAGCTATGGTCAGATTAGTGCCTTCAAAGTAGCCCGGTTGATAACCACCCCCTTCAGCTTTACCGTTCCAAATTCCTCCGCCAACAGCGGCACTGTTATTGCTAATGCTCGAATTGATCGCAAAAAACCCATAAATATTCTTATTCGCAAGAAAAGTGCTGTTTAAGATCCCTCCGCCGGAATTGGAGGCAATATTTTCGGAGATTGTGCTGCTGATGAGGGAGAGATTTGTTTGATTGGAGATGCCTGCTCTCGACACGGCGGTGTTTCCGGAGAACGTCGACTCAAATACATTAAGACCCGGAACGGTTGAAGAATGAAGCAGGTTTTCAACGTTCTCTACTCCTCCACCTACCTGGGCTGCGTTTTTCAAGATTTTACTTTGCCCAATCGTGGCGTCATACTCGTTGTAGACTCCCCCACCACCCGCCTCGGCTGTATTGGATTCAATCGTGGATTTAATCACATTGAGGGTTGCCTCATTATATATTCCAGCCCCATAGTAGGAACTGTTAGCAAAGATGTGCGACCCCGTAATATCAAGAATGAAGGATGCCGGAAAATAACCGTGGTTTTCATCACCGGTGCCAAAGAAGATCCCGCCGCCTTTACCTTCAACTTCGCCGCCTACGCCTGTGTGGTTGTCATGTATGGAAACATTATTCAAAATCAATCGAGCGGTATTGATGCTGTAAATCCCTCCGCCTGCCGAATGACCAACATTATTACGAATTTCGACATTAGTCAAAACGACATAAAAACCGCGTTCCGCGAAAAAACCGCCGCCTTTTCCTATAGCGCCGCCAGTAAGAGTTACGTTTTTCAAATCGAGGTTAAACCCATTCGGTCTGCCTAAACCATCCAGGGTCAACGGTCTTTTTATCAATTGAGCGTCAATAATCGTATTCGACATTGATTCACCGTATATCTTTAATTCTTTAGTGAGGGTCAACTGTTCAAAGTATTTGCCATCAGCGATATGGATGGTATCACCATCTTTAGCGCGCTCAATCGCCGTTGTGATTTTTCGACATGGATTTTTCTGAGTATGGCAAGGGTTCTTGTCGTCACCCGTGGTACTCACATACCATTGTGTTTTGTCTGCATTCGATTCCGCGGTAAAATCATCGAGCAACTCATCGCAGCTGGTCGTTTGCAGTACAAGCAATGCCATTACCACCCAGAGTGAAAAATGCCTAATACCAAAAAACAAAAAACCCCATATTTTCATGATTTTCTCCTTGAGAAATACCCCTCAACAATGGAACAGCAAAGAAAAAAGGGCTTTAGATTAACTCAGTATAGAACTATCCTGTTGACTATGCAATTATGAAATTTCGGATGAAATTCACCGTTAGTTATCTTCTTATCAACGGCTTGCTTGCACCCAATACTCCACCCCGTCAGAGGTTAGAGATACTCTTGTTGACTCATCTACACCAATTGAATTAACAAAAGGAGAAAGGGTTGGACTATTCCACAGAATAACGGCGGGGTTGAGCTGCAGCCAGACGCGCGGCGGGATGTAGCTGATATCATCAGGGGTGAGAACCAGGGCAGTCAAAGTTTGCATTGATTCTGGCGCAGACTCTTTGATCAGGGCATAATCCACCCCGTTGGGAATCAATAGTTTAATGTTTTTGTGTTCCAGTAGTAATGCTGTCCCGTTGGCGTTCTCGGCAACAAGCGTCAGGGTAACCCCTGGGCCAATCTCGACCGTTTCTCCGGAGGTCAATTTATCGAGAGCGATATTTTCTGGAAGTATGACCGGGAACTTAGTGTTTGTCGCCCGGTAAATAGCAGGAGCCAGAAGCACTTCATTGACTGGCAACCTTGCAGATAATTGCGATAACTCGTCTGCACTGGAGCGGTCGGTCAGGAGGACGGAGTCAAGGCGGTAATCCCACGGAGTGAGATCCCGGCTGAGGGCAGCTGATAACTCATTCACGCTGCCGCGCGGATCGAACACGACGGTTTTTCCGCCCGGGGTTTGGAGAAACAACGTGGCATCCTCTCCAGTACGCAGCAAGGTTACGTGCAGATTCCCGTCAGGACGGTGTAAGTAGATTGACCAGACTGTTACAGAGCCACAAAGCAGCAACACGCAGAGCCAGACCAATCTGCTTGAGCCTAATAATTTCTTGAAATAATTGTGAAAGATAAACAATAACAAAAACAAAATAAACCCAATCAATATCCAAATTGAGAACGAAGGATGGATGGTCAATACGCCTCCTTTTATTTTTGCCAGTAATTGCACGACCCGGTTGGTGTACGCCAAAAGAGGCCAAACAAACACACCGAGCGCCTCGCCCGCCATTGGCAGGATCATCCCTGCGATTGTAGTGATGCCGCCTAAAACAAGTACTGCGGGCTGCGCCGGGATCACCAGCGGATTTGCGATGAGGGAGCTGATCGAGAGACGACCAAATTGGAGCACAATCACTGGCAGGGTGGCGATTTGTGCCGCGAAGGTAAAGAGAAGATATTCACTTAATGGTGAGGATATTTTGACTGCAGTCTCCTCTGGCAGGTGTTTGGCAAGGCGATCTTGCGCCCAGGTTTGTAATGGCTGGGCAAAGACAACCAAACCAAAAGTTGCCATGAAGGAGAGTTGAAAACTAACATCCCACAAGAGCAGAGGATTGAACAGGCACATCACTGCTGCGGTGAAGCCCAATGCGTTCAAGCCAGATTGTTTCCGACCGATCAGATGCCCCCCAAAGGCTATCACAGCCATTACCGCTGCCCTAATCACTGAGGCAGAGCCATCCACGAAGATTGTGTAAATAAAGATTGCGATGGCTGCGAGCAAAACAGCCCAATAACGGTTGAATACCCGGGTGAACATCCAAAGAAAGAGACTTGCGAGAACAGCCATATTGAACCCGGAGATCGCGATAATATGTGAAGTGCCTGTGTCGCGATATGCCTGGGCGAGACTTTTTGGCAAATCATTGTCCATCCCAAGCAGTATTCCAGCCAGCAACCCGGATTCTGGCTGCGGAAAAATGGAGAATATCGTTTTCCAGGCGGATTCGCGGAGGTTGATCAAGGTTCGGCGAAACTGGCTTCCCATACCGCTGCCCACTTGTCGAAGATGCTGAGGATAATAGATCACGGTATGGATGTTTTGACGGGCTAAATACTCTTTATAAGAAAAATCCTGATTCTCTGAGGGCGTTGACAGTTTCGCAGTGAACTGTAACAGGTCGCCGTATTCCCATTTGGCTCCGGAGTACATTCGTACCTGCGCAACCCCGTTTACTTTATTAATCGCGTTTATCCAATCAGGGGTGAATTGGTCATTGATCTCAACTGCGGTCATTTGGTATACAACAAAAGTTTCTCGCCTGTCAGGCGGAGCGGACACCCAGGCGGTGATGGTGTATTCCCCTTTATTGTTGTACCACGCTAGATCATCGCCATTCCACACCGGAATGTTTATTTCAAGGCGTAGCGCTCCTAGTGCCAGAAAAAGGAGTAACATTCCAGGCGGAACAGGTGTTTTATTTCGTAAGGATATCCATATCTTGGGTTTCTTCTGCGAAAAGTGGTCAAGCAGGCTAAAACCTAGAAAAAGGACAGCAAGGATTTGCCATGCCCACGATGGCAAAGAAGCGTATCTTCCCAAAAGTATGCCTGCTATGAAAGCTGCTGAAACCCAGAGAAGCGGCAATGGTCACCTGATGATTATTACTTTAGTTTGATGGGAATGATCCAGGGGGTATTCTTTTGATACTCAAGATATTCCTGCCCGAACTCAATCACCAGCCTGCGTTCTTCATACAACGAGCCAATCAGAGTGTAAATCGTCACTCCAATTACAAAAGCAAACATGTTCCAACTTATCACCGGGAAGAGCCACAAGATGACAAAGGTAAAGAAATAGATCGGGTGGCGCATCCAGGCATAAAAGCCAGTGGTCTTTAATTTTGATTTTTGGGGTACTGGGTTAGATCTGAAAAGAACATCAAGACCCACAAAGGAAAGCACCCCTGTTCCTGCCAGACTGAGAAGCAAGCAAATACCCGCTGCAAGCTGTACGAGAAGCGTCAGGTATACCCAGGGTACCGGGATTGTGTAAAGGCGCGCGTCTGGCAGTAGAAAGATCAGGGCAGTATATAAGGGTGTTGAAAGGCAAGCTACAACCACATAAAAGAACCGGTAATACTTTCGTCCATTTTCGCCAAACCAACGGACAGCTAATTTTTTCGCGGTCAAGGATGCCAATATGGAATGAAGCAACCCATAGATCGCGCCCGCGCCCAGAATCCACCAGAAGCCAGTCAAGTTCATCCACTCACCTTATAACCTTTCGCTTAATTCAAAACTAGAATCCTTGGTAAACAAAAGGCGTTGTAGCATCGGCAAAAATCGAAAACAGGGCAAACGAAAATAATACTACTAAAAACACAATCTGAATCACTTGCTGGAATGAACGCAATTCTTTTTCACTGCCTTTATGATTTACCAGAATATCATATCCGATTGCGGCGCTTAGCACCAGAAGCAAAAATGGGTTCGGCAGGTTCAACGGACTCCAAGAGAGGAATTCGGTATCTCCCATTACGTAACGACGAAAGAGAAAATAATCCGGTTTCACCCATTTGAATAAACCCGTCAAATAGGATAATGCGACAGGAATGTCCATTCGAAATGGAATCCAGGCGAGTGTGGTTAAGGTGAAGGTTAAAGCAATCCCAAGGTTTTGCTGCCAGCGGGGCTGCTCTTCGAAGGGAACGAAAGGCCTAAATAACCCGGAAAAACGTTCGAATATTAAATAAAGACCATGCAATCCGCCCCACGCTACTAATCCCCAAGAAAGACCATGCCAAAGACCACTCACGAGAAGGGTCACAACGGGAGGAACAACCAAATTCCAGAAATTATTACGCTCGGTGTAATGGCGCATCAGAGATCGTGATAACGGGAAGAAGATATAATCCCGCAGCCAGGTTGAGAGACTGATGTGCCAGCGGTTCCAGAATTCGGTGAAATTACGGGAAAGATACGGAAGGTTAAAATTGTTAGCCAATTCAATGCCAAACCACAAACTCACCCCACGAACGATGCTGGTGTAACCGGCGAAATCATTAAAAAGAGCAAGGGCATATGCTAAAAGCCAGAAAAACAAATGTTGCCCTGCATAATTTTGCGGCGTGATAAAAGCATTTTCCGGGATCATTCCAAATAATGGATCGGCAAATACCATTTTTCTAAAGAGTCCTGTCAGGATCAAAGAAAGACTTCGCTGCGCTAAAACCCGATCAAACAGGATTGGGGCATCAAGCCGCGGTAGGAAGAGCCGCGCTCGTTCGATTGGGCCTGATAATAATTTGGGAAAGTAGAGGACATAAACCCCGAACTTGATTAGATCACGTTCGGCCTTTAATCGCTGGTTGGAAATATCTATCAGATATGAAATTACCTGTACAACTAGGAAGGATAGACCCACAGGCACTAAAAATGAAAGAGCCCCACCGGCGCTCATCCATCCATTTTTTAATAATAAACTCTCAAGACCGGGTAAATAAAACTTTTGATATTTAAATAATAAAAGGAAGAAAATATTAAATGCGATTCCTGTAATTACCCATTTTCGAGGGTGTACTGCGGTTTCTGCCTTGATTCCTATTGAATAATTGATCAGGGCAAAAACTACCAACACGAGCAAGAATTCATATGACCATGTGGCAATAAATCCAGCTGAGAGAATAAGCAACCAATAATTGCGCAATTTTTTTGGCAGGACTCGATAAACATATGCCGCCAGGATTGCCAAAACAAAAAAAAGGAATGAACTGATCGTCATCGTAGAGGAAAATCCAGACACTTATGCTCTTGCAAGCACATAGATGAAAATTTTCCCGCCAGAAGTTTTGAAAAAATATCTGCTCCTTGAATATTTAAGTGAAGCCGGTCTGCCCTTCCATCCAGAGGGATGAGATCTGGATCTACAGGTGGCACAAAAAACCCCCCATAGTCGATTACGATCTTACTGATTTCTTTAAGGTAATCCTGGTGGACAGTTTCTCCACCAAAGTAATCATAAAAAGTGAAATACACAGGTATTTCACTAACAAACACATTGGTTTGGAACTCTTGTTTGGAAAGAATCGTATGTAAATCACTCACTCGTTGAGGGTCGATCGTGAAATTCTGAAAGAGTTCAAAGAAAGGTTTGTCTGCCGGAGAGCTGGGGTCTGGACGCACATCAATGTCTTGACGGGTGCGTGTCTCAGGCTCATATCCATTTGGTTGCGTGATCTTTACTCTGCGGAGGTTTAGCACATAATTATCCAAAAAATCAGATCGCGTCCAACCCCGAAATGGCAGAAGCATCTGAATCGCAGTTGATCGATCAATAAACCAACCCTTGATGTTTTGTTTCCCTAATCGATACATCAGCCAATCATTAGACAAAAAAGTTTCTTCTTCTTTTAATCCGTTCATGGCAACGTAATCCCGCATTTCGGTAAAATAGATGAGCGTTTTGGGTTGGTAAGTTTCTACCAACAGTTGTACGAGGGAAGAGTTTGGCGCCACTGTCAGCCCCTCAACGCCAAAATTAAAAACACGAAGATCAGCACCAGTTACTTGTTGATATTCTTCTGCAAAAACCTCAGGGTCTATCCCCGTATTTACCATTGAGTTACCCAACAAGATAACATCCACCCCGTCGTTTTCAAGAACATAGTCCTGCAGTTTGAACCATTTGATTTCGAATTGGGCATGATAATTTCCAACTGATCGCATGGCAAGTCGGTTTTGGATCGATGCAATTCTGGAGAGAGATTCTGTTAGAACCAACAAACCAGCCAGGATCAATAAACTAATCCAAAGCGAAGTGAATAAAGTGAAGCGCCGGGGTTTCTGCGCCTCAATATTCTCAGCTATATTCGGGGATTTGGTCATTACGGTTAAAGCGGAGAAACCGTGGTATTTTGCGAGCGGCTTTCTGCCAACAACTCTTTCAATCTTGGATGGTTGGCATAAAATCCGTGGTATTTTTCGGGCAGCATCACCGCAATCTGGCACATGATCTCGTCAGTCAGAAGTTGTAACTGTCCCTCGCGGTTATTGCGGTCAAGTTTTGGCGCAGGGATAAGAGTGCCAAATTCTGCAGTTATATGAGGTTTCTGAAAACGCAAAATTTTCCTAAACGATTCTTCTGTGCCGGTCAGCGCCACAGGTAAAATGGGAACGCCTGCCCGCAGAGCAAGCAGCACGGTTCCAGGCTTGCCCTCACGTAGTTGAGCATTCTCACTTCTTGTTCCCTCGGGGGCAATGCCAACCGCCTTGCCTTTATTGAGCGCTTCTACAGCCTGCCTGAAGGCGCCGAAATCCGCCGTTTCGCGATCTAACCAGATGCCTTGGGCGGTGATGATAAACCAGCGGATCAACGGATACTTTAAGTATTTTGTGGTGACTAGGGCGGTCATATCCGGCCTGTTGGGGGTTAGAAACAATACAGGAATATCCATGCGGCTGATGTGATTGGTTGCGATCAACAAACCACCAGTCAAAGGGATATTCTCTACACCCTTAAATCCTGTGACTGTCAGCCTTCTTAGTAACCAGCAGATGATTCTTCTTAATTTATGCGGTTTCATAAATCCTATCGTCCTTTTTTATCTTGGTAAGGTCAATAGTAAACAGTCAATCTGTTATTCTCTGATTTCAACTTCTTCCAATTTTGGGTGCTTTTTCCGATTTTTTATCCACTCTATAAAGATTGGAACAACAGAAATGAGAATGATGGCGATCACAACGAGAGAAAAATTTTCTTGTACGATTTTATTGCTACCAAAGAAGTAACCGGCAAATAGAAAAACAGCCGGCCATACAATGCCGCCAATTACGTTGTATGAAATGAAGTAACCATAACGCATCTTACCAACGCCAGCCACGAATGGAGCAAATGTGCGGATGATTGGGATGAAGCGCGCCAGAAAGATGGTTTTACCGCCATGTTTTTCATAGAAAGCATGCGTGCGGTCAAGGTATTCTTTTTTAAACCAACGGCTCTTTTGACTGAAAACTTTAGGGCCAACGAATCGTCCAATCCAGTAGTTCGCGGTATCCCCGGCGATTGCTGCGATAACCAACAATATATAGAGAAGAAAAATATTTAACGGGCTTCCACTTTGAGCTGCCAAAGCCCCTGCTGCAAACAAGAGAGAGTCCCCCGGCAAGAAAGGCGTGACCACCAGACCCGTTTCGATGAAAATGATCACGAAAAGAATCGCGTAAGTCCACAACCCAAAACTGTTAATAATTTCTGTCAAGTGCACATCAATGTGCAGAATGAAGTCGATGACAAATTTAATAATATCCATTGAACACCTGTTGATTGAAATTTTATACAGCCGTATTATTTTACTCTATTGTTTCAAAGGGTAAGGCATGAAAAACTGGTGGGATTGATTCAATCCTGAGTTTTCGATTCATGGCAAACAGAATCGTGATCATCCACAAAGCAATCACTACCAATATCCATGGTGAGGCGATGGAGAGGGTTGCAAATGACGGAATCGTCGGGATATTAAGATTTGGACCGAGTCCAAAAAGCAGGGCAAAGAAATTCCACACCCCATGGATCGTTACGCTGGCCAGATAGACCATACCGACCCGCAAATATCTGCCATCACGCCAGGAAGCGGTTAATGCCCAACCGATTAGTCCGGTGGTCAGAATGTGCAAAAGTCCGGTTCCAACCCGACCGATAATTGTTACGAGCCAGGCTTCATTTGGTACGGCGCTGAGCGAGGTCAGGCTTTCAACCATTGCAAACGCAGCGCCACTCAGAAGACCAGCCGTGAAACCCTCAGCCGGGGACCAATTGCGTTTCATAAAGAACCATAAGGCCAGGGGTTTAAACAATTCCTCGACTAGCGGAATGAGAATCGCAACCCCAAAAAAACCTGCTGCGATCACGCCGGGTTTTTGCAAAAGGGGTTCCAGGTGTGCCAGGATATTCGGAAACTCCTGGGGGTTGATTCTCAATTCGGTCTGCATCTGCATCCAGAGGGGCGTAAACTCCGGCTGCTGCATCAGCCACGCGATCCCAATCCCGATTCCAATGGCAATTAAAACGAGCTCAACAAAAATCACAATTGGCAGTGTGATATAAACGCCAAAGTTGACCAAGCCCCATTGCCTTTGCGGACTGCCTGAATTCAAATGGTGTCGTCCAAGTTCCACAAACCACCACAACGGAACGGTTACTAAAATCACAGTCAAAATTGCCTTGACCGCCGGCAGACTTTGACTTACGATCGCTTTATTCCCAAAATAGATCAGGAATACAATCGCGGGCGCCAGGAGATTTGCGATCACATAAAGCTTTCGGGAGTTCGTTTGCGGAAGCGATTTGCGAGCTAGCCTGCGAATCGACAAAACCAAAGACGGCAAGGTTAACAGTGAGATGGCGCCGCTGATCCAGATTAAAAACAGCATTTGTTGGGTTTCTGGCATCGATACCTCTAGCATTGAGCCATTAACCACGATCAATAACCCCAAAGCAAACATGGTGAGAATCGATGAAAACAACCCTATGATACTGATGACGAGTTGGGCAACAGACGGCATGTGCGTTTGGACGGGACGATCAAACATGCTTACTTTTCCTCAATGGTAATCGAAAGGAGCTTGTCGGCTGGCAGCAAGAGCGGGTCTTTTTCCGGATTGCGCGGACGCAATGACTCCAGTACATCCATACCGGAAATCACCTGACCGAAGATTGTATATTTTCCATCAAATTCAGGTGCAGCGGCATATGTGATAAAAAACTGCGAACCATTCGTTCCATCACCCGAATTTGCCATACCCAAGACGCCAGGTTTGTTAAACCGGAGTTCCGGCGTTACTTCATTTGTAAAACGATAACCAGGGTTGGCGAGACCCGAACCAGTGGGGTCGCCTGCCTGAACAAGAAACCTTGGGATGACCCTGAAGAAGGCAGAATTGTCAAACCACTTTTGTTTGGCAAGGAAAACGAAATTATTCGCCGCCATGGGGGCTTGCTTAGGAAATAACGATAATACGATTTCACCCTTTTCGGTCTTTATCGTCGCGGTATATTGCTTGTCCGAGTCTATGGTCATTGGAGGACAGGAAGTGAATGCACTGCCAGACAGCAGAAAATACCTGGTTACACCGGTTAAGGTTTCCAGATCATACCGATTTTGGTATGGGAATTTATTGATGAATAAGAATGGAGTGCTCGACAACCCCATATTTCTTGCGGTTGTCTCGGCAGTATTAACCTTTAATACAATTGAGTCTTTGGTCAGGTCAGTAGTAAATTGAGCAGGATCAAGTTTTAGAGAAACTGCCTGGCCATACAGCCAGGTTTTAAAACCTTCTACGCTCAATGCTGCCCATTCGGATTGTTTTGAAAATAAAAGATCGTGCATTTGCCAGAATTTTTTCTGCAGACCGGCTGCTTCTGCGGCTTGCGCTGCGAGCGCGGCTTTGTCGTGAATGCTAATTAATGGTAAATGCCGGTAGATCACCCTGATGTCTTGGGGGTATTTTGCCTGCAATTCTTTTAATACCGGAGCGAGTTTAGCGCAAAAGGGGCATTGAAAATCACTGTATTCATAAAACGTAATACTTGCTGTTTCTGGACCATAAGACCAGTCTGTAGATGAAACGGAAGGAACAAGACCATCAATTTCAGCTGGCAATGCGGGCACAACCGGAGCGACAACACATGTGGCAGGCGCGCTGGCGGTAAAAACCAAGGTTGGCATTGCAGTAGGCTCGAGGGTGGAAGTAACATCGGGTGTAACTTCAACTGCCGCAATCGTTGCAGCGACTGTGGATTCAGGCAGGTTGGGTGGTGCGGTTAGAGTGTTAATGCCGCCCGTCTGGCAACCAGAGAGAATTAAAACCGGGATGATAAGGCATACTAAAAAATTATTCTTCATATAAAATCTCATTTCTTCAACCCCCAAATTTTTCCAGGATCGCTTTGCGCAGGTCAGATTGAACGGTTTGGGGTGTTTGTCCTGCATCAATCACACGCCAGCGGGAGGGGTCGGCTTTTACCATCTCGTGATACCCTTGCCTGACACGTTTATGAAATTCAAGCTGTTGAGCATCCAAACGATTCCACTCACCTCCTCCAGTCTTTCGGCGGTTGAGACCTTCTTCTACATCGATATCAAGCAACAAGGTGAGATCGGGTTTCAACCCGCCAGTGGCAAACGAAAGGATTTCCCGCAACGTTTCAAGATCCAGTCCGTGCCCATAGCCCTGATAGGCGAGGGTAGAATCAGCGTATCGGTCGCTGATCACCACCACTCCTTTTTCAAGGTTAGGGCGGATCAATTCAGCCACGATTTGGGCGCGCGCTGCGCAGAAAAGCAATATCTCGGTACGCGGGTCCATCATGGTGTTGTCCATGCGCATGATCACATGACGGATTTGGTCGCCAATAAAGGTTCCCCCGGGTTCACGGGTGGTGAGTACTTCAAACCCCTGCAGCCTGACAAATTCTGCCAGGTCATACATCTGCATAGACTTTCCGCTGCCTTCTGGACCTTCAAGCGTGATGAACATTTTTACCCCTGCTACTCTCTAAAGATTCTAACTCTGCGGTTGGGGTCTTTACCATAAGAATGTGAAACGAGTTCTGCCTGGCGAGCCATTTCATGCTGAATGCGGCGGACAGTCGCTGATGCGGGCGGGAGGTCTACCCAACGCTGCCCACTGATCACAGCCTTTATGGCGGACTCGGTTTGATGAGTCACTTCTTCAAAATTTGCGGTCATACTGTCATTTGGCAGATTAAAGATCTCTGCCAGAGACTGCTCGATTTGGTTGATTGTGTTGGAGCGAAGCACATAGATAGGCACGCCGCGCGCTTCAGCATCCATGATTGGCTGCTGCCGTGATTTGTAATAGGCACGCAGCGTCATCACAATATCGGCATCATTGATATCTTTAGCGATAACGGCGGGCACGCCCAGTCGATGCGCGGCTTGCTGCATACGGTTTCGAGCTACCCCGTAGGGGTAAATACGGACTGTTTTTGCAGGGCTGCGATGAGCATAAGTTTGGAGCGATTCAAACTCAAAAGCATCAGGTTCAAGCGAGACTTCAGGTCTTTGACGGTTGGTGACGTAAGGTTGAGGTTGCTCGCTCTTTTTCATTTCTCCGGTGTTTTGGTAAGCCCGGCGCGTGCCTTGTGGCATTCCACGCGTGCCCGCGGGCTTGACCGGTTTATCAATATGGATCTCGTCTTTGGCGTCACGCCAGCGAATTTCTGGCACAACGGGAAAACCGCGCACCAATGTATCCACAACTTCAGCAACGTCAGGATGGACAGCCAGCCTGTCGCGGTCTTGAAGCTCAACCAGAACATCAAAGGTTGGAGGAGAACGGCGTTCGAGAACCGTCTTCTGGGTGCCACGACGGCGGGCTTCTTCATCTGATAGGGTAACCGATTCGATACCGCCAATCAGATCGGAAAGAGTTGGGTTAAGCAGAAGATTTTCGAGTGTACGTCCGTGCGCGGTTGCCACTAATTGAACACCCCGCTCAGCTATCGTGCGGGCTGCCATGGCTTCCAATTCACGGCCGATTTCATCAATGATGATGACTTCAGGGTTATGATTCTCAACTGCCTCGATCATAACCTCGTGCTGAAGAGATGGAGTAGCCACCTGCATACGGCGGGCTTTACCAACCGCTGGGTGCGGTACATCCCCATCTCCACCAATCTCATTGGAAGTATCCACAACAATGACCCGCTTTTTCTCTGCAAGGATGCGCGCAGATTCACGCAGCATGGTGGTTTTACCGATGCCAGGTTTGCCCAGCAGAAGAATACTTTTTCCAGATTCCACCAGGTCTTGAATGATCTCGATTGTGCCATAGACCGCACGACCTACCCGGCAAGTAAGCCCAACAATCGTGTTATGGCGGTTGCGGATCGCCGAAATCCGGTGCAAAGTTCGTTCCAAGCCAGCACGGTTATCAGCGTCAAATTCCCCGATACGGGAAACCACAAAGTCGATATCAGTCCTGCTAACCTCTTCCTTACTTAATTCCAACTCTCTGTCTACAAAACGCGCCATGGGCAAGCGCCCCAGATCTAAAACGATTTCAAGCAAGTTATCGCTGTTATTGGCTTTTTTGACCGCGTCGACGATACGTATCGGCAAAACAGACATCAAAACATGTAGATCATCCGTAATTCTCTTTTGTGTCATAAAGACCTTTAAACTCTTTTTTAACTTTGTTTTACAACTTGCGCTGAATGTTCAGCGTCAATAATAGTATTGACCATCGGTGTGGTGGGTTCGGTTTGGCGGCTTTCCACCCGCTTGCGATTGATAATGGTGACACCATTTCGCTGCATGATTGCCAGATGTTTAACAAGCAGCGTGAAACGGTTGCAAGATTCACCACCAACGGCTTGCAAAGCATCAAGTAACCAGGCCTGATATGAACGTACTTGAAAATAAACTGGCAAACCGAGATCACTGAAATTTGAGGCGAGGTCTTTGAGGAGGGCAGTGATGTCACCCACAGAAGGATGGATGACTGGTTTCAGGTATAGACCTTCAGGACCGTTGCAGCTTTCAACATATGCAACAATTTCATTCTCAATTCGATAAATAAGGCGAGGAGTGCCGCCGTTGGAGAATGTTTCAGCCGCCTGTACCAGCGGAGGGACCAAGGATTGGTGAAGTGTGCGTATGGCAATTTCGTCAGTTGGGGTTGATAATACCCAATTATCTTTAGAGCAGACGTCCTTGTCCAACTGTTTTGGGAATTTCCAAACGGTCTCCCAACCATAGACATTGAATCCTGCTTTTCGAAGTGTTTCGAAAAGGGTGGCTGACTCTTCCAGTCCTGCTAAAACATTGACAGCGCCCATTTCTCCGGCTTTATAACACAGGAAGTCCCATAAGGCTGGAGCATCTTTTTCGTCTTGAGAGTCGTTGGTTATCAGGAAATTGATATGCGCTGACCGGCTGCCGGATTGATGTAATATCTGACTGATTAAATGAGGTGAGGAATTTTCAGAATCCACCACTGCAGTAAAACTCTCAGCGGAGGGCTTCAAGCGTGATATCAACGCCGCAAACCCTAAGGGGTTTCCGTGGGTTAATAAGAGGTTCTTGTTAAGGCAGATCAACCGGCTGCGATTGCGTAGTAACGTGGGAAGATCATACCAGGCGAACGGGCGAACAATTATTTTGCCAACTCCATAAAATAACGATGGAAACGGTCGTCATGAGTCAATTCAGGATGGAATGAGGTGGTAAGGATCTTTCCTTGACGGGCAGCCACGATCCTTCCATCGCCGAGCGTGGCAAGCGCTTCAACATTTTTGCCTATCGATTCAATTAGCGGTGCGCGGATGAACACCGCGTGAAAAGGACGGTTTTGTTTGTCGTCCATAGAGAGACATGGAACATCCAAATCAACTTCAAAACTATCGACCTGCCGGCCAAAGGCATTGCGTTCGATCACAATATCCATGACTTCGAGCAGCGGTTGTGAACGCCGTGCGTCTTTTGCGAGCAGGATCGCCCCGGCACAAGTTCCCCAAATTGCATGATCTTTAGCGAACTGCCTGAGCGGGTCTATCAATCCATAAGAAATCGCCAGTTTACCGATGGTGGTGGATTCGCCGCCGGGAATGATCAAGCCATTTAATCCATCAAGATGACTGGGCAAACGAACCTGAGTCACTTCTGCGCCTAAAGATTCGAGCATGACCTGATGTTCCGCGAAATCTCCTTGTAATGCCAGAACGCCAATTTTCATAGAAAAATTACCAGCCTCGGGTCGCGATCTTGTCAGTTTCTGGTATCGACGAGACCTGCCTGCCAACCATAGGTTCACCAAGGTTGCGGCTGACCTCTGCCAGGATATTGGGGTTATTGTAATGAGTCGTGGCTTTGACGATGGCGGTTGCGCGTTTGGCGGGATCGCCGGATTTGAAGATACCGGAGCCAACGAAAACGCCGTCAACGCCGAGCTGCATCATGAGGGCTGCGTCAGCCGGGGTGGCGATGCCGCCTGCGGCAAAATTGACCACTGGTAAACGCCCAAGCGTGCGAACTTCCCGGAGCAGTTCAAAGGGGGCGCCGATCTCTTTGGCATACGCCATCACTTCTTCTTCTGGCATGTTTTGCAGTTTGCGGATCTCGCCGAACACCGCGCGGGCATGGCGGACAGCTTCAACTACATCGCCGGTGCCAGCCTCGCCTTTGGTGCGGATCATGGCAGCGCCTTCGCCAATGCGGCGTAAGGCTTCACCCAAATTGCGGCAGCCGCAAACGAATGGAACCTTGAAATCGTGTTTATTGATATGGTGGGCTTCGTCAGCAGGGGTGAGTACCTCTGATTCGTCGATGTAATCTACGCCGAGGGATTCCAGAATTTGGGCTTCAACAAAATGACCGATGCGGCATTTTGCCATGACCGGGATGGAGACCGCTTCCATGATCTTTTGGATCATGTCAGGGTCGCTCATGCGCGCCACACCGCCGTCTGCCCGGATGTCTGCCGGGACTCGTTCCAATGCCATTACTGCACAAGCGCCGGCATCTTCAGCGATCTTGGCGTGCTCGGCGTTGACCACATCCATGATCACGCCGCCTTTTAACATCTGGGCGAGGCCTTTTTTGACCGCGAAGGAACCAGTTTTTTGTTCCATAGTCTTTTCTCCTGTAAGTGAACCCTTCGATTAAATCGAAGAGAGAAATGTCATCACCCGTGATTCTACCACGCCCGGCATAGACAGGCAACGGAATAAAACCGTAATTAAAGACCTGACAGGTTCTGGAACCTGTCAGGTCTCTTGACGAAGGTTATTAAAATTTAGCTGATCTTTTCAAACTTGCTTCCAAGGACGCCGCAGACCGGGCATTTCTCGGGAGCGCTGCGCTGGTGGGTATAACCGCAGACCGGGCAGATGTAATAATCATACTCTTCGCCGGGTTTGCCAAGGGTCTCGAGGGCTTCTTTATAAAGCATCTCGTGCACTTTCTCAGCTTCGTTTGCCCAAGTAAAGCTTTTAAGAGCTTTAGCTTCCCCTTCGGCTTCGGCGTCTTTAATGAAGGCGGGGTACATGGTAGTGTTCTCGTAGTGTTCACCGGCAATGGCAGACTTCAGGTTTTCCTGAGTGCTTTTTACTTCTCCTGCCGTGCGGAAGTGTGTCAAAGCGTGCACGGTCTCGGCAGCAGCGGCGGCGCGGAACAAACGAGCCACTTGTGAAAAACCTTCTTCATCCGCTTTTTTGGCAAACGCGAGGTATTTTCGATTGGCCTGGCTTTCTCCAGCGAAAGCAGCCATTAAATCATCATAAGATTTGGTCATGGTCTTTCTCCTTTTCCCGGTACTCGATAAATCAATTTTATCTCATTCTGTCAACCGAAATTAAATTTTACCCGATAAAGCGGTCATTTCAGGTGACAAATAACCTGATTATTAACCCACATACCAGAAATAGTGAATTTGTCTGACATATAGAATGAGCAAGGCCGACCAATTGCGAACTGTGTTTGATTTTTTTACCCTTGACAAAATAACATACAATGATACAATAATACAAAGATACAATAAAATGATGATCCAAGATACCTGGAGGCGCGAATGTGAAGCCCTTAAAATTTTATTTGGATTTTCGATCTGGCGTGCCCAGCTATGTTCAAATCGTGGAACAGGTGCAGAACTTTCTTTCGGACGGAGATTTAAAACCGGGGGACCAGCTCCCCACAGTTCGCCAGCTTGCGTCTGAGTTGAGGGTTAATTTCAACACAATTGCGCGGGCTTACCGTATGCTTGATGAAGCCGGACTGATCTCCACGCAGCAGGGACGCGGAACGTATCTGCTGGACCAACCCTCAAAGGAAGCCATCCAGCTACTCAAACAGGAATCACTGGAACTGCAAGCAAAAAGGTTCCTGAGGTCTCTTGAGAGGCAGGGTTTCAAACCGGAGGAAGCCAATCAAACCATTCAATTACTCTTTCAAACCTGGCGCGACGGGACGTTGGGAAAAGAGTTTGACACTGAAAACTGAGAAACGAGGAAAAAATGAGAAACAAAACGCAGAATAATGAATCGCAGTCGAACACATCACAAGGCAATTTGATGGATACCGGAGCCGAACATCTTTCTCCATTCCGATATCTGGCAAAGGCAAAGCCCCTTAGCATGGCAGATCAACACATGAATGGGATTTCTTTATTTATCCTGATCGTATTCATTCTTCTGTCTACGGGTGGCGCGGTGATCATGGATAATTTAAAGATAAAAGACTGGATCATTTTTGCGGTATATATTCCGCTACTATTGAAAGGTTTTTACCTGTTCTTCGCCATTCAGGTGGCGCGTCAGTGGGAAAAAGCGGTCGTGTTACGCATGGGTAAAATGCGAGGGCTGCGCGGACCGGGACTTTTCTGGATCGTTCCGATACTGGACACCATCACTACCTGGATTGACCATCGTGTCATGGTCACGCCATTCTCAGCCGAGAAAACGCTGACCCGCGATACAGTTCCCGTCAACGTGGATGCCGTTCTTTTCTGGCTGGTTTGGGACGCAGAAAAAGCCGCGCTGGAAGTGGAGAATTATCGAGCAGCCATCGCATGGGCATCACAGACCGCTCTACGGGAAGTGATTGGGCAGATGACGCTGGCGGACATTTTGATCGGACGCAATAAGATGGACGCCGATCTACAGCGCATTATTGATGAGCGCACCACGCCTTGGGGCATCACTGTACAGTCCGTCGAAATCCGCGATATTGTCATCCCCGCAGATCTGGAAGATGCCATGTCTCGCCAGGCACAGGCTGAACGTGAACGGCAGGCGCGTGTCATTCTGGGAGAATCTGAAATGCAGATTGCAGCAAGCTTTGCCGAAGCTTCCAAGGCTTACATCAACAACCCGACTGCCCTGCACTTGCGGGCGATGAATATGCTCTTCGAAGGTTTGAAAGAAAAAGGCGCCCTCGTAATCGTACCATCCAGTGCGGTGGACACGATGAACCTCGGAGGTATTTCAGGTATCACTGCTATGGCGCAGCAGAATATTGACAAGATTCAATAAATAATCATGATAAGCTCCACAGGGAGGTATAGATCTTCCCTGTGGAGTTAAACAACTGAAGGAGAAAAATGTCTGATCTAACCATACTAACAAAATATTTACCGCTTTTGATACCCATAGCGCTATTGCAATTTGGATTATTAGTTGCAGCCTTGGTCGATTTGATGAAGCGCGAGAATACGAAGGGGCTCCCTAAATGGGGTTGGATATTGGTGATCGTCTTTGTGAACCTGTTTGGCCCCATCATTTATTTCATATTTGGGAGAGATGAATGAACGCAATAAAAATTGAAGGGTTGGTAAAGACATACGGCAGCGTCCGCGCCCTGGATGGTCTCAACCTGGAGGTCCGATCAGGCTCAGTGTTTGGATTCCTGGGACCAAATGGTGCAGGAAAAACAACTACACTGCGCATTCTGGCGGGGCTGGCGCTGCCAAATGCCGGAAACGCAAGCGTCTCAGGGATTGCGCTATCGAACACAACACCGGCGCCATACGCCAGGACAGGGTATCTTCCTGAAGAACCCGCATTCTATCCCTGGATGACGCCGCGAGAATATCTTGATTATGTCGGGCGTATTTTCAAAATTGGTTCGAAAGAACGCAGCGCCAGAGTTGATGAACTGCTGGATGTAGTCGGCTTGAAAGAAGTTTCAAAGCGCCACATTGGCGGTTTCTCACGCGGGATGCGGCAGCGCCTGGGGATTGCGCAAGCATTGGTCAATCATCCAGAAGTTCTACTGCTGGATGAACCTGTAAGCGCTTTGGATCCCGCTGGCCGCAAGGAAGTGCTGGAGTTGATCGAAGAACTTGGAAAGGAATGTACCGTATTGATGTCGAGCCACATACTTGCTGATGTTGAACGAGTCTGCGACACCGTTGGCATCATCAATAAAGGAAAACTGATCACGCAAGCCATAAAAGCGGAATTAATGGAAAAATATGCAATCCCGGCCCTGGAACTGGTGGCAGGAAATGGCATGGCTCAACAGATTTCTGAATGGAAAGAGCGAATTGAGCGCATGACCAGCGTATCAGGCGTCTCGATTGAGGGGTACACTTTTCGTATTGCTGTAAAAGATGTTCACAGCGCGCAGCGCGAGCTCATGCAGGATGCCATCAGACAGAACGCTCACTTTGAACGTCTTGAGATTGTTAAGCCCTCATTGGAAGACATTTTCATGCAATTGGTAAATGGGGTGGAGGAGAAAAAATGAGTTTTACAACCGCATTCCACAAAGAACTTCTGGAGCAGCGCAGGACAAGACGATTCATGATTGCTATTGTGGTACTGGTACTTTTTGGCATGACTTCACCTTTGCTGGCAAAAATGACACCACAGATCATCACCATGATACCCGGGGGAGAAGCCTTTAGCATGCTCATTCCAACTCCGACCATCAATGATGCTGTTGCGCAATACATTAAGAACATCACCCAGTTTGGTGTCTTGCTGGCGCTGGTATTTGGTATGGGAGCCGTAGCAGTAGAAAAGGATAAGGGGACTGCTGCGATGACGCTTTCCAAGCCTATGACACGGTGGAGTTTCTTGTTAGCGAAATTTGCAGCCATGTCCGTAACATTTATCATCGCAGTACTGGTCGCGGCAATTGCCTGCTATTACTATACCTTTTTCCTGTTTGGAGAACTGGCGATCGGTGCCTGGTTAGTTCTAAATGGATTGGTGACCCTGTATCTGCTGCTCTATGCAGCTATTACCTTGTTCTATTCAACCTTGACGCGCACCCAATATGTGGCCATTGGATTGTCATTTGGCACATTGATCCTGCTTGGAATATTGGGCAGCCTGCCGGGTATCGGAGCTAACTTTCCGGATGCGCTGATCTCAAACGCGAGCCTGATCATGATGGGAGAGACCCCTAAAAATTGGTCAGGGTTGTGGGTTAGCCTTGGGTTGATCTTCCTCTCTCTTGCAGGCGCGTGGTTGGTTTTCCGTAAGCAGGAACTCTAATATTGTTTCACGTGAAACATATGGGTTGAAAAAAATGTTTCACGTGAAACATCTCGATACTTCTACAAACTGACGCACTTTCAATTTTGGATGAATAAGCATATTTACTCAAGTTAATTCGATAAATTATTGGTATTATTAACCATGTTTGAAATATTCTCGCAATAAAAGGATCAGTCATGACGATAAATGTGGGTTTGTTGATCGCGTACATTGTTTCTCTCATTCTTATGATCGGTTTGCCGATCGCGCTGGCTGTGTTTGTGACCCGCCGCTTTAAAGTTTCCTGGTGGGTGATCCTGGCCGGTTTCATAACCTTTGTGGTCTCACAAGCGCTGAGAATCCCTGCTTCGTCTGGTTTGAACGCGCTTTTCGCCAACGGGACGATCCCAACACCGCCTGATGCCTGGATTCCCTTCTTGAATGCGATCATTGCGGGTCTGATGGCCGGATTTTTTGAAGAGACCTGTCGTTATGTGGGTTTTAGAATCCTAAAAAAGAAAGCCAAGCCGTACCCCTCTGCGTTGGGTTTGGGTGTTGGGCACGGTGGAACCGAAGCAATTCTGTTAGGCGTACTTGGAACTGGTGCAACGCTTGTGAGTGTGTTGTTCTATAATGCGGCTGATCAAATAGCCAAAGGCACCAGCACAGATCAAGTTTCTTACGTCCTTGCGCAAATTGCCCAATTCTGGGCAGCGCCGTGGCATTTCGGGCTATTGCCGGGAGTGGAGCGGGTGATCGCGCTTTCAGCCCAAATCCTTCTGTCTGTGCTGGTTTGGAAAGCAGTGGTCAATCGTCAGGCTTTGTGGTTCCTTTTAGCGATTTTGTATCACACTGTCATCGACGCCGTCTCGGTTTACCTGGCTCAATTAAATTGGAGCTATTGGGCGATCGAAGGGGTTTTAGCAATCTTCCTGGTCGTTAACATCTACTTGATCTACTACTTCTGGAAAGAAGAATCCGAGAAGGAAGATGAGGAAGAGGATGAAGAAGACGATGACAGCGAAGAAGATGATGATGAAGAAGATGAAGAGGATGACGACGCTGAAGCGGCTGAAGAAGCGGAAATAGTGGAAGACAAAGAGGATTCCCAAGAGGAATCCAGCTAAATATAGGCAAATTCAAACGTGACCGTCCAGTGAATTACACCGAGACGGTCACGTTTTTTATCCAGATGTCAGGTATGCCAGCACTTTACCGACTTCGTCGTTCATGAGGATCGACAAGGTTTTTCCGGGTGAAAAATCATCCACTTTAAGCAGATACAAGCACTGTTCAAATTTCTTCTCCGAAGGTATCCATTCAAGTAAATGGTTTGGGCTTTTATCAAAAAACGGCTGATTAAAGATAGTTTTTGGGTCGTCTAGTTGCAGCGCCAGGGGGTAAATCTGGGCTTCAAGCAGGTCTTGAAAAAAGTGAGTGCCGAGTGAAGGTTCTGGCGGAAGTCCGCAATTCTCACCTGCCATCTCAACCAGGGCTTTGGCGTGATAGATGTCTCCGTATGCTATCGGCACGCCCAAGTCGGCATTGGAACTGCCCCACCTGCCTGGCCCCACACAGATAAACCGCTCTTTTTTTAATGCTTCGTTTAACATACCAACCGCTCGAGCCAGGTCGGACCTTTCGGTATTGGTTTTTAGCGAGAAATACTCATTCGATTTCACATAGACCACGAAGGTTACCTTTTCAATTTTTCCGCGCGGAACCATAAAGTCGGACGAAAAAACAATATCCGCCGGATTCAAATTAGCAGGAAGCCGTTCCACCTCGGTGTCGCTGAGGTGGCTTTGGGGGCGACACTGTAATATCGTGATGCTTAAGCTGGGGTGAGCGCTTCCACTCTGGGTGACGCGCAGGGCAAACTCCACATCCACAGGCGAGTGGTATGCCAACTCGAGGGAGCGCAGAATCGCCTTCATTCGTTCCGCAAAGGGTGTTCGCTTGAGAAGCTCGTCGAATGTAAGCACAAGGTCTTTAGTATCTTTGATGATCAGGCTGCGGATGGTTTCGAAGTAGCCGCCTTCATCTGTCTGCGCGATATAACGCAAAGGGGGATAATCCGCGTCTAAAATCTCTTGCACTGACCGGGTTGCGAATTTATTCTTTTTTAAATCAAGGAGATCGACATATTGCTGTGAATAGCGGCGAACTGTTTTCGGATCATTGCTGGGGCGCAGCAATGGGTGGCTGAGCGCGATCAAACGCGGGTAGTCGTTGCCCACCCGATCAACTGCGCGGGTGCCAAGCCCCCAAACCAGACGCACGAAACCATCTTCAGCGCGGATCTGCGGCGCCCAGCGGTAAAGGTTACGGCTGAAGGCTACCCCCGCAGCGTGCGGCATTAGATAGTCTCCGTACCGTTCTCCTTCTACCAGTTGGACGAGGATCGCCATGCGTTCATCATAATCTTGAAGACCTTTGTTCCTGCGGTAAAGCAGCGCGTTTGGGTTAAAAATGGAAGCGTAGACCAGGGAGATAGCGCTCGTGAGCGCGTGAAGGTTTTCCTCTAAAGATCCTTGATTGGGACAAAAGATGCTTTCATATTTACCAGCAAAGGATGTGCCAAAGTTGTCTTCAAGCAGGCTTGAAGAACGTACGATCAACGCCTGATTACCGATCTTGATCAGCGTGGTTTGAAGCTGGTCTAAAATATCCGGAGGAAATGTGCCGGCTCTAAATTCTTTTTCAATCTGCGGGTAATCAGAGCGCATCTCGTCTTCAGATTTATATTTTTGGTCATTCCAAACGATGAGGTTGTTGATGGACATGAAAGTATAAAGCTCATCGGATCCAATGTAGAAAGATTCAGGCACCGAGATGCTGGGGAGGTCGCTCAGATTGGCGTTGTTTCTAAGGATGTGCTGCGCGAGTAACATCCCGGCGGATTTTCCGCCGATACGTCCTGCGCCGATCTTCCTGCGCCTGATCTCCGCCAAATCGCTGACCGTCAGCCATTCTTTGGCAATATTGATATACCGTAGTTGGTCACTGATGAGGGTTCTTATTAAGACGACTTTGGATTCTTCAAGCCGGGCGAAATATTTGCAACGTGATTCTTGTGGCATATTCTCAATGGTAAGAGCTTGTTCAAACACCAGGTCAAGCGGCGCCAGCTCGGGGTTGATGGCAAGGTGAAGTTCAGTAGGCGTGACCCCTTTTTCCAAGAGCACTTCACTGATCATTATTTCCAAAACTTCAAAGGGTAAATGCCTGCTGAACAATAGGTCGGTAAGCTGATCACGCAAGATAGTTTTTCGAGTTTCCCACAAATCTAAAGGTTCCTGATTATATGGATTATCTATCCCCTCCAATTTTTGCGTTTGGATGGCTTCACTGCGAACCTGGGACTCAAAATCTTTTTGGTCAATGATCATGCGATTGAATAATTCCGCGCGCATGCGCGCGCGAATTCGTGCCTGAAGGATGGGATATTGTCCAAGAGCGATGGTCAGGCTGAGCAAACGTTCAGAAGAATTAGGTAAAAAATCCATGGGTTTGTCAGAAGTAATTATTTCTAGAAATAATTAATTTGAATAAAATGATTTCCCCTCTTCAGGCGAGAGGGGAAAGTGGTGTGTTTTTTGAAGCCTCTAGCCGAGGTGCATTGGCATGATGACGTGCGTGAAGTTGTCATCACCCACCGGGCGGATCACCCCCGGGGTATTGTTGGCGTTGGTCTCAAGCGCCACATTTGGAGAGCGAACCACATCCAAAACTTCGCGCAAGAAGCGAACGTTGAACGCGATCAGGAGTCCGCTTCCCTCAATATTGGCTTCTATTTGGATGTCGCTTTTACCTGTCTCTTCGGTGAGAGCGCTAATTTCCACCCGCCCAGCTCCGTTTTCCTCTGGAAGGATGTTGAGGCGGATGACGTTATTGCCTTCCCGGGCAATGATCTCGGCTTGTTTGCAGGCTTTCAGAAAAGCCGGGGTTGATACCGTGGTGCGAGTTTTGTGGTTTTGAGGGATGATGGCGCGAAAATCAGGGAAATTACCATCGATTAATTGTGACACCAACTCGGCGTCTTTTAAGTGGAAAATGACCTGTCCGCGGCCTTGAGGTACGACCATGGTGACAGCTTTGTCGCTGTCGGATGAAATGCGGGCAAGTTCATTCATGGCGCGGGCGGGGATGATGATGGAGAAGCTTTGTTTTATGGGGTTAGCAAGCAGCTCTTTGCGCACCGAAATGCGGAAACCGTCTGTAGCGGCGAGCGTGATCTGGTTTTCCTGCACTTCCATTTTGACCCCCTGCAAGACGGGGCGGGCTTCATCGGCAGAGGCGGCGAATGCCACCTGCTGGATCATTTCTTTGAAATCGATCAAATTAAGGTCGACACCCTCGGTCAAGTCCGGCACCGGAATGGGTGGAAAATCCTGAGCATCAATGCCTTTAATATCGTGTACCGAGCTGTTGCACACCAGGTTGATGGTTTGGGTGCGTGTATCCAACGCTAATTGCACGTTTTCCGGAGGGAACGTACCAACAAGGTCAACCAGGGTGCGCGCCGGAACGGTGATGGAGCCTTCTTCCTGGATCTGTGCGGGAATCCAGCACGTGATGCCAAGCTCCAAATTTGTGGCAGACAGGCGAAGCCGGCCTTCATCGGTTGCCACCAGCACGTTCGCCAGCACAGGCAAAGTGCTGCGGGGAGAAACTGCACGGCTGACTACGCTTAATCCGTGTGCCAGATGTTGTTGCGTGACAGTGGCTTTCATGGGCGCCCTCTTTTGAATAGGATAATAATTATTTATAGTAATAATGAGTATACAACGAGACGGGTAAAAATTCCAGTCAAAATATTACAACCACTTGTCGCAGTGTTGTACAATCAGCATGAACCAGGAGATGGATTAAGATGAAGGATGAACCGGAGGTCCTTGAACAGACCTATCAACTCTATTTGAAAAGTAATTACGCCGAGGCATATGATCTGCTGATGGAAGCCGGTGACCGCTACCCCGCATGGACAGGACGGTTTTACGAGATCCGAGTTGATCTGGCAGCAGTGATGGGCAAACTTGAACTGGCTGAAGAAATTCTCGCGAAAGCATTGGACGAAGGGTACTTCTACAATGAATTCGTCCTTCGCAAGGATGATGATCTTAAATTCCTGCAGGGCAGGCCGCGCTTTGAAACGCTTGTCGAGCGCAGCTTCAAGATGCTGGCTGATGCGCAAGCTGAAGCCAGACCTGAAACAAAGATCATTGAACCTCAATCCCCGGTTCAAGGAAACACACCATTTTTTATGGGGCTGCATGGCAACAACTCTCATGCTGAGGGGTTCTCAGGATATTGGGGATATCTCACTGCACATCAATGGTTAGTGGCGCTGCCGCAATCCTCACAGGTGAGCGCCAAAGGGCTTTATGTTTGGAATGATATGGAAATGGTCGAGCGAGAATTGACCGCACATTACCATACCCTGCAAAGTAGCTATCCCCTTGATCCGGCAAAAACCGTCATTGGTGGTTTTTCAAAAGGCGGGCATGCAGCCATTCATTCGGTTTTAAGAGGTTTATTCCCGATATGCGGATTCATTGCCATGGTGCCCTATGTGGGCGATTTGAGCACCATCCTGCCTTTATTGGGCACGCCCGGGCAGGAGAAACTGCGCGGATACTTCCTGCTGGGTGAAAAGGACGAGCATTGCACCCCGGGAGCGGTAAAGCTCGAAAAAATATTGGGAGAACACGGCATCCAGTGCGGATTGGAGATTTTTCCGAACATGGCGCACGATATCCCGGAAGATTTCGATCCCGTGCTGCAGAGAGCGGTCGAGTTTATCCTGAACGACTGAGAAAGGCGTGGGCATGATTAAAAAGAGTATTGAACCTCAAAAGATTGAGTTTTTCCCGCTGACCCCTAAGCGCTGGGAAGACTTTGAGACCCTGTTCGGACCCAACGGCGCCTGCGCGGGTTGCTGGTGCATGTGGTGGCGTATGAACCACAAGGAATTCACTACTTCCGGCAAGGAAGGGCTTAAAAATGCCCTCCGAACGCTCGTTCACCGGGGCGTTGAAGCCGGTTTATTGGCTTATGCGGACGGAATCCCGGCAGCCTGGGTCACGGTTGCTCCGCGGATGGATTATGTTCGCCTCGAAACCTCTCAAATCCTGGCGCCGGTCGATGATCAACCCGTTTGGTCAATGCCGTGTTTCTTCATCCATAAAAACTACCGGCAAACTGGCATGATGGGAAAACTGATCCATGCAGCGGTGGAATACGCGCAGGCTCACGGAGCAAAGATTATGGAAGCCTATCCGTATGAGCCGCAAAAGAAGATGAGCGCCCTCAGCATATACACCGGCGTGGCGTCAACATTCAGAAAAGAGGGCTTTGTTGAAGTTGCGCGCCGTAGCAAACAGCGTCCGGTAATGCGGAAAGAAATCGGATAATTTGTTCTTGATATAATTACTATGTGAATTATCGGAAGAAAAAACTCCCCGCGACAGAAGGCGGGGAGCGCGTGTTATAATTTAGGTGCCGAAGGTGGGAATTGAACCCACATTCCCGAGGGAACACGATTTTGAGTCGTGCGCGTCTGCCAATTCCGCCACTCCGGCAATGCAAAGCAGAGTATATCTGACAATTTATCAAGGGTCAAGGGATATTTAATGAAGCTAGGAATTATAGGTCTACCTCAATCCGGCAAAACAACACTCTTCAACGCGCTCACCCGCGCCATGCAGCCCACCGGTGTGACCGGCAAGATCGAAGTGCATACCGCTGTGGTGGATGTGCCCGACGCGCGCGTCGATAAGCTTTCAGCCATGTTCAACCCTAAAAAGACGATCTATACCAAGGTCACTTATGTGGATATTGCGGGTCTGGACGGCAGCGCCAACAAGGGCGGCATCTCGGGTACTTTGCTCAACCAGCTCACCCAATTGGATGGCTTCATTGAGGTGGTGCGCGTTTTTGACGACGAGAACGTGATGCACATCAATGAATCCATTGATCCTGCGCGCGACATCCAATCCATGGATAGCGAATTCCTGCTCAACGATCTGATCGCGGTCGAACGAAAGCTTGAACGCCTGAATGAAGAAATGAAACGACCGCTCGGCCGCGATAAAGAAACAGTCGAACGTGAATTGGCGCTCTTCAGCCGCTTCAATGAAACCCTCAGCGCCGAGACCCCGCTCAGAGATATCGAGATCAGCGAGTATGAGGATAAATTGCTCTCCGGGTTTGGTTTCTTGAGCCGCAAACCGCTCTTGATCGTGCTGAATACCGCTGAGGGACAGACTGCCCCGGAGATCACCTACACCCACAAACATAGTAAGGTCGTCTCGTTGCAGGGTAAACTTGAAATGGATATCGCCCAGCTCGCGCCTGAAGAAGCTCAACTCTTCCTGACTGAGTATGGCATTGAAGAACCCAGCCTGAACCGCATGATCAAGTTGTCTTATGATCTATTGGGCTTGCAGTCCTTTTTCACCGTTGGACCGGACGAGTGCCGGGCCTGGACGGTGGACCGCGGCGCGACCGCTCCGCAAGCCGCCGGCGAGATCCACTCTGACCTGCAAAAAGGCTTCATCCGCGCCGAGGTCATCTCTTATGATGATCTGATCGCCCTGGGCGGGATGGTGGAAGCCAAAGCCAAAGGCAAGCTGCGGCTGGAGGGCAAGGAATACATCGTACAGGATGGCGACATCCTCAATATTCGTTTTAATTTATGACCTTTCTACTCCCGGCTGAATTGTCGGGAGTGTTTTTATCCGCAACAACTCAGGAGGTTATCTGATGACAACACTGTTTGATCCATTTACCATCCGCAGCATCACCCTGCGCAACCGCATCGGGGTTTCTCCAATGTGTCAATATAGCTACGAAGAGGGATTTTCGAATGATTGGCAGGTGGTTCACCTGGGGGCGCGAGCGGCGGGCGGCGCCGGGTTGGTCATCGCTGAAGCCACTGCGGTGGAGCCGCGCGGGCGTATCACCCCGTATGATGTTGGCATTTGGACCGACGCGCACGTGGAGTCGTTGAAGCGCGTGACCTGCTTTATCAAATCACAGGGCGCGGTGGCTGGCATTCAAATCGCGCACGCCGGACGCAAGGCTTGCACAGCCCGCCCCTGGGAAGGCGGAAAGCCTGTGCAGAAAGTGGAGGCAAAATGGTGGCAGGCAGTTGGCCCGAGCCCGATTGCATATAATGAAGAATATCAAGTTCCGCATGAACTCACCAAGGTAGATATCCGTGAAATTCAGGCAGCATTTGTTTCAGCAGCCAGAAGGTCGCTGGAAGCCGGGTTTGAATGGCTGGAACTGCACGCAGCGCACGGCTATTTGATCCACAGTTTCTATTCGCCGCTGTCGAATCACCGCACGGATGAATACGGCGGCAGTTTTGAGAACCGCACCCGCCTCATGATGGAAATATTAAAGGGGATTCAAACAGTCTGGCCGAAAGAACTCCCGTTAACTGTGCGCATCTCCGGCACCGACTGGACGGAAGGCGGTTGGACGGTGACGGATTCTGTGGCTCTGGCTAGATTACTGAAAGACATGGGGGTTGATTTGATCGACTGTTCATCAGGCGGGAACGTGGCTGATGCGAAAGTTCCCGCTGGAGCAGGTTATCAAGTGCCGATCTCTGAGGCAGTCCGCAAGAGCGCGGGAATCCAAACCGCAGCAGTTGGAATGATCACGTCTCCTGTGCACGCCGACGAGATCATCCGCAACGAGCGTGCGGACGTGGTGCTGCTTGGGCGCGAGATGCTGCGGGATGCCTATTGGGCGCTGCATGCAGCCAAGGTGCTCGGAGTGAACGGTGCGGTGCCTCCGCAGTACTTGCGCGCGTTTTAATCGAGTTTGCCGAACAGGGTTTGCAAATCGTTTAAATCAACCCGCGAGGTCAGATCCAGGCTGAGCGGAGTGACAGACACGATATGCTCCACCTTGAAAGCGCGAACATCAGTTGTAACATCCGCCATATCGTCAGGGTGGGGCATTGGGCGGGCGTCGAGCCTGGGGGGTTCACCGGGACGCACGGGTTCCTTGAGGTATGGGACGAAATAGGAATGCCTGCCCAGGCGGGTGACGCGCCAGGGAGTCTCGGGGGTGGCGCGCGAGGGCACGTTCACATTCAGCGCCATCACGTCAGGCGGCATTTGCTTTTCCAGCAGAATCTTGGCAAAGCGCCGGGTGAAGATGGCGGCAGTTGAAAAATCGACCTGGTCGGAATAACCTAAATAATCTTCATTTTCCAATTGAATTGAGACTGCCAGCGAGGGAATACCGTAAGAAGCGCCTTCCAATGCTGCGCCAACCGTACCTGAAAGGGTGATATCAATGGCCGGGTTTTCTCCGTAATTGATGCCTGAGACAATCAGATCCGGCTTCACTTTAAGGATGCAGAAAATGCCATACTGCACTGATTGAGCGGGTGAGCCGCCCACCGCGTAACAAGTCCATTCCTGGTCGCCGATCTTGAGAAGGGTGGGTTTGATCTCGCCGTCAGACCAGGCTGGCACGCTGCGCCCTGCGCCGGAGTGTTGTTCTCGCGGGGCAGCCACGGTGACATAGCCGAGGGAGGAGAGTTCTTTGGCAGCCGCCCACAAGCCAGGGGAGGAAATGCCGTCGTCATTTACCAGCAGGATTTGAGGTTTTTTCATAATTTATTCTCGAAATAATTTATTACCACTATAAAAAAAGAGCGGGTATCCGCTCAATTTGTGCCCTCGGCAGAACTCGAATCTGCAACCTTTTGCTCCGCAAGCAAACGCTCTGTCCAATTGCGCTACGAGGGCGGATTACCTAAAGCGGATAAAATATACCCCACTTGGAATGAAACGTCAAGTCAAAGGGCGTTTAGCACGGCAATCACGCAAGTAATAAATCTTAAACTAAAAGATTTTAAATTCCGTTTTCCTGATCCTGACATCGGTAAAAGGTTAATAGGAGACGATTTTTTGAGACGCTATGATAATTAGTGAAATTATGTAGCACAGAGACACGATTAAGAATGCTGCCAACATCCCGTATTGGAGAACGGGGTTCATTGATCCTTGCGGATAAATAAGCTGAAACGCAAATCTTGTCATCCACAAGATACATGTTGCAACTAGCATAACAATTATCGAATATCTGTTTGATTTGTCTCCGAAAATTAACAAAATGTTTACTATTCCAAACAATACTAAAGATAATGAAAAGAACACATTTATGGCTCTGACGGCGACGACTAGCTCTGTTGCATTGATATCAATATATGAATACCACTTCCATGCTTTGGGTACAAAAAAATGCCATATTCCAAAACCAATCGAAACACTACTACCAATGCCCACTAAGATCTTGACAAGCAGATTCATAGTTATACCTCCATGCAATGTGTCGAGTTCGCCCAACGGATTTGTTTACTTGGAATGGTGGGATGGGCAAACCTCCTTCTCGATTATCGTGCATTTCAAATAAAACACACCCAGTTGGCAATAGCCAGCCGAAGAATATCAAACGACTTGCCCCTGATCTTGAGCGATCATGCAGAACCAAGCCAACCGTGAACAATCGGTGGATGTCTGACTTCATTTTCCTTGAAATATTTTGTGTCTAGGAGCCCAGGCCGTTTAACTCCATGATCTAATACTTTTCTATTTGCTCAACCGACCAAGTTCCAGAGACGGCATCCCCTGTGCATTCGTGCCCGGCAACCCACGTGCCCCCACCCCCTGAAGCGTTGAAGGTTCCCTGCATTTTCAGGTATCCCTTGGGCTGATCGGTCGAATCCATAATCACGAAGGAGATCTCAAAACCATTGGGTCCGCTCGTGACCGATGGGGGACCAACGACATTCAGCCAAAGAATGCCAATGTCAGTCAACTGACCGTCCGCATCCAGTTTTAGAGACTCAATGAGGAAAACTCTATGATCATTGTAACGCCCAATATGTATAAAATTATTTCCACCCGCGCAAGCCCCGCATCCTTGATTACCGTAGCAGAATTCAGGCAGCTTTATGGTACATGGCAGCACTGGTTTGGCGTCGTCACCACCGCCCCCACCCCCACCACTAAAGTCCGGGGGTTTATAACATGCCGGAGGTTCAAGTGGAGGATTGCAGGTCTCTTCAAGAAAGCACACTTTCTCATCATAGTTCCAGGCGGTGGCATATCCATCGCCGGAGAATTCTTTTCCGCTGCTTCCATAAGTGACTGTAACAGTCACTGTTGTTGGGTCAATCTTGGCCCAATTATCGTTGAACATGATCACGGCAACTCGGTCATAGGTCGCTCCACCCCCACTTGCTCCAAAGTTTGGGATTGTGAGTGAACCACCCGAAAAGATCGGATTAATGGAATCTGCAATCAAAGCCGCCGAGCTTAACGGGGCGCCGGCAGGGATACCATATACCATCATTCCCGTATATTCAGCGTCAGCCCCGCTAACTGAGACGGTCAGGGGTCTGGGGGTTTGCAGTTCTGCCGGGGATTGTTTTAAGAAATTCACAATGAACATATACCCATTCATTGCGTTCAAATCCCGAGAGATCGAGATTGCCGGCGCCTCGTTCATTTCCCCGGTCGAATTGATCGTTCCGGGGATTGGAGTAACATTCGCAGTTTCTGGAATGCTATCTAGCGCTTGGAAATTCACAGACATCGTAGCTGCGTCAAATTTAAGAATGATTTTCTGGTCATTCAATTGAGCGAACCTTGCCAGGGCGCCAAGATTGGTGGAAACGCCCTCCGGGTTTAGCAGGTACTCTTGCAAGAAAGCTCGAAACATTTCCGATATTGGAAATCCGGAAACTCGTTCAACACCGTTACGCCAGGCATCATGGCCGTCCTTGTTGTCGCTCGAATAGGCTTCTCTGATAAAATCAGCGCCATAAACCGTCGCGATATCATCGACAAACCAGCTTGCACCATATCCCCCGGTCCGAGCGATTTTACCAGTTGCGAACCACCATGGAGAATAGATAAAATCTATTTGTTGCTCAGCTAATGGCGACATCCAATTCGGGTCTTCAAGCAGATAAGACTCAAACCAGACAGCCGTCGATTCATCGAGAGTTTCAAAACTTTCAATCAATGGGTAATCTTGATAAACCAGATATTGAGCAAAGTGCATTAATTCATGTCCAACAGTTGCCAGAAGTTGTTTTTCCATCCCTTGTGCAAAAATTTTTGGGCTGATAACGACATAGGGGTTACCAAGCCGACTCAGGCTGAATTGACCATCACATTCAATGACGGACCCAAATCCCCACGTACCAATACTAAATTTCGAATCCTTTGAATCACAGTCCTCAATATACACATGAAGTTCCTGATCTAGTTCAAAATTAAGAGCGTCAGACTCCAATTTTTCTTTACTTTCACGCAGTGCATCAACCACTGCTCCAGCAGAGAGGTTTTTTGGGAAATGGATCGTGAAATTACCAACCGTAGTCTTGTTTTCCAATACTCCGGCTGTAACCTTGAAAAAAAGATGTTTGGGTGTTGTTTCCCACCACTGGGGATTGAATAACCCTTTTTGGATTCCTGTCGGGCGGAGGTTTGCCATTTTTGATTGGCTGGCATACGCCATTTGTGTTGAAAAATCCAATTCCACAGTAATCTTTTTGGATTGCAGGTCGACCACGGCGTCAGGATAGGATTGCGTTTGAAAGTTAACAGATCCCATTGACGGGGTGAAAACGTATTGTCCGAGTAGAAGTGTTATTACTCTGTCTGATTTCTGCTTTTCGTAAGCCTTGAGCACGTCTTCAGGGATATCCAGACTCACCTTGATCCTTCCGCTGAAATCCGCTGGAAGGTCTTTTAACAGGAACCCTTTACCATCCGCGATACTTGCTTCATTTTTAAATAGGGAATTATCATATTCCTCCAGTGTTACCACCGCAGCGCTGTCCTTGTTACCGCCTTCGATTGTGATGTCGATCCCTCCCAGAACTGCCTTGACTTCTCCGGAATTTAAAGGGACCGACGTTGAATCCAGAGCGGTGTATAACATGGTTTTCTGGGCGTTGGAAGAACCAGGATTGTTTTTTGTCGGAAATTTACACGATGTGATTGAGGCAATCAGGGTCAGTGCGATAAGCATGAAAATAAATCGTCTCCGGTTCATTTATTCCTCCTTAGGGACTGTACCTTGAAAAAGGTAAATATAAGATTAGTATAAAAAATAAGTAACTGCTCAGGCAGGTGAGACGAAAGAAGGTAAATAAGGCGTACCAGCGAGAGCTAGTCGCAAAATATCCAAGACTTGCTGCTCATTCTTGCGGGCG
>WOUT01000068.1 GCA_009773005.1 Chloroflexota bacterium
TCACCTTTCTCTGCTATGTTAGTGGCTTGAACTATCACTATTCTAGCAATTGGGTGATTTGTTGGTTTAACCCTTTGTCTCCACCCGCATAGCGGGTGGTTTATCGTTTCGCTCGCTGCACTCGCTCAACAGGCTAAAGCCCATTAAATTAGGAAAACCCGGCGCTTACTCTGCCGGGTTTTGGTTTAATTTGTTACCGCGGTTACACTTTGGATAAACAATCGCCTGGTGACTTTAAGTCCCCGGGCGATTTGGGGTAACAAGATTAATTCGTAACCGTGGTTACACTTCTCTTAACTGCCTGACAGCGCGACCCTCGATATACCCCCGATACCCCTGAGGTTCGAGTTGGAAGCGCGGCCCATCTTCGTCAGCCCACTTGAAACCATAAATTTCCGGTTTGTAATTTTTGATTGTTTCCCAAAGGCCGCCAATAGCCTCCTCAAAGTTTGCATCGTCATAGGGCTGCCCCTGGAAGATCATCATCTTGCAAGGCAGCAGGTCAATGCAATCAAACCCTTCCGGGATGGGACCGGAATAATCCGCGGGCATTTCAACCCCTTGAGCGTAAAGGGAGGTGCCAGGTTTTCGCAGGTTCTCCGGCAGCCACATGCCTATCGGTTCATAAAGGGCCTGTTTGATTCCGGAAAGAACATCCCACACTTCGCAACCCACTTCTTCACAGTAAGCGTAGTAATCGGCTGCCTTGATTCCTCGTTTCATGATCAACATCCGAGACGGACGGTCCACAACCTGGACAAAAATCACATTGGTTTTTAATGTTTCAGCCATTTTATAATCTCCTTTTTGCAAGGCGAGATAGATTTCATGGACATTGTTTGGAATGAACAATTTAATCGGGGGCTTGTTTTGGGAAAAACTTCGCGGGGTTATCCCAAACTGCTTCGAAAATGCGCGCGTAAAACCCTCGTGGGAATCGAAGACAAAATCAAAAGCCACGTCCACAATTTTGACGTCTTCATCCCTCAGCTTAATGGCTGCTCGAGACAGCCGCACGGCTCGAATGTATTCAAAAGGGCTTTTACCAGTCAGCGCTTTAAAGAGCTTTGCGGCGTGCCATGGCGAATATCCCGCCGCGTTTGCCAGCATATGAAGTGTGATCGGCCCGTTTAGATGCGCTTCAATATAGGATTGCATCCGCTCAACTGCATTAATGTTATCCAAACTATCCATGCGCTCACCTTATGGTTAGAGGATATCACCTGATTTCGAGCAACGCTTGACCTGTATTGTGATGGTTCTCATGGAATTAATTATACGATTGGCAGGGATGGTATGAAAAGTTTGCTTTTCAGACAACACCTTTCTTGTAGATTCGTAACCGTGGTTACTCTTTTCAATCGTAATTTTTCACTTTTTCGCTCCAAAACAGCCCTTTGCTTAATAGAAGAACAAATACTGCTTTCCCCCTAAAATACGGCATAGATTACCGTTTTTCAAATACTAGGGGCGACCCTGTTAAATAAATAACTATTTACCCAGGGGCGACCCTTGATTTTCAAGGGGTGACCCTGTATAATATCCAGGGGCGACCCTTACCGCCGGACTTATGGCAATTCTTCAAACCACATATCGCCCAAGTCGAGGACAACACAATGATGAAAATTTTTGCATTTGCAAATCAAAAAGGCGGGGTCGGCAAGACCACCACTGCGGTCACCCTGGCAGACGGACTGGCGCGCCTGAAGATCCGCACCCTGCTGGTGGACCTCGATCCGCAGGGTCACCTGGCGCTCTCCTTTGGTCTCGAGAAGTCGCCCGGGCTCTACCGCCTGGTTTGCCTAGATGAGCCGCTTTCAGAGGTGAAGGTCGCGGTTCGCCCATACCTCGATTTGGTGACCGGCGACAAACAAACCGAGAAGGTCAAGCGCCAGATCACGCTGTCGGATTTCCGCGAGACAATCCTGACCGACCTGCTGCGCGACGCTTCATATGACGCTGTGCTGCTCGACATGGCGCCTTCGCTGGATGTGCTGCACATCAACGGGTTGATCGCCGCCGACTGGGTGGTCATCCCTACCCGGCTGGACGCGCTGGCGGTGGACGGGGTGAAGGAGATTCTCACCACCATGGCTGAGATCACCCGCACCGGGCACAGTTACCAGGGATACAGTATCCTGCCCACTTTTTTTGACCGCACCACCCGCGAGACGCTCATTCAATTTCAGGATCTCGCCAGGACTTTTAGCGACCACGTCTGGCCGCCCATCCCCCAAGACACGCGCGTACGCGAGACCGCGGCCTACGGCAAAACGATGTGGGATTACTCCCCCAATTCCTCAGCGATGGAAGGTTATCTTGAAGGGCGCCAAAAACTGGGCGGATACCGGCAGGTGCTTGGGCGCATGATGGAGGTGATCAATGGCTGAACGAAAACTGGAAAGGCGCGCCGCTCTTGACCCGGCAGTGGCGGATCTGTTAAGCGGGATGCAGCAACGCCAAACCGAGAGTCAGCTTCCGCGCAAGGAACGCGAGCGGCTTACCAAAGAACGCGCCAAGATCCAGTCGCGGCGCGACCTGCGCGCCACTTATGATCTGCCGCCCAACTTGCGCGAATCCATTCGCGTGTTGGCTGAAGAACTGCGGCTGCCTGCCAGCCAGTTGGTGACGCTGGCATTGGCGCGTTTTATGAACGAGTACAATAACGGACAGATCGATCTGGGAAAATATAAACAGCCCTCGCGCAGTCCGCGCTATGACTGGAACCTGATCTTCCCTGAGGATCTGATCCATGTGAAGAAAAAGAAATGAAGGGTGGGATTAAGAGTAGTAGTTAAGTAGTACTTAAGTAGTGAATAGAATGACGTGCAAATTCTGCACGATTAAGACGTGCATCTTCTGCACTCAATAGAAAGAACAATTCTGCACTCCGGCTGCCTTAACGCAAGAAATTCACTCTGGCCGGGGTGCATCTTTTTAACTCTGGCGGGGAGGAGAATTTCGCATGCTGGCCAGAAGGAAGATTTTGCCTGTTGGGCTAGATGCAGAAATTGCCTGTACGCCAGCATGAAAGAATTGCATTCAGGAAACGAATTAATCTGCTTTTAAAGAGTGTAACCGCGGTTACAGTTGCTGCGCGCAAACGTGTACCGGATTGTTTTGTTGATACCAAGTCGTGTATGCAAGGCGTTAGAAGTTAAGCGAAATAAAAAGTTTATTGTGTGGTTTTACCCAGCACGTCCTGAATAAAAGCGGTTTTAGCGTCGGTGTAACCCGCGCGGTCCGAACCGAATTTTTTGGCCAGCTCGTATTTCAGCGTGGCATAGGCTTCAGCGGTTTCAGGGTGCATCCGCAAATAGTCGCGGAAGGCAAGTTCTTTGCGAAAAAACTGCGTGGTTGACTCAACGATATGCAGATGATGGGTATGCTTCCCGTCCTTCATTTTTAACAGGTAGCGGCGCTCGGGCAGCTCGCTTTCAAATTCTGGCCTGTAGATGTAGCCCAGTGCCGTCAGCGGAGGGAGGAAGAGCGGGGAGTCCGCAACACGCTGCACGCCGATTAAAATGTCGATCACCGGTTTGGCTGCCAGGCCGGGCACGGCGGTGCTGCCAATATGTTCGATTGATGTGATGTAACTGCCGATGACCGACTGGATGAGCGCCGCTTCGGACTGGAAAAGGATTAACCAATTTGGGTTGGATGGTTCGATCACAATGGGGGAGGGGGAGTCTGTCATATGCCTGTGATACACCATTTTATTGATTGCGCATAGATATATTTAATATACAACATTGAACGATCGTTCATTTGGTTTAAAATATCAAAATAGAAGGGACTGGATTTGATGCAAGGGGAGGGGTGTTTCATTAAAATACCCAACGATTGAGGGTTAAGTTTCAACGATTTGCGAGGGTTTCCTGTTCGCGCGTCAGGATGCCGAACAGATAGACTTCGATCAACTCTTGCAGCGCCGCGGATTGGGCGTCGGGGTCGGCGGGTTTGCCTAGCAGCATCTCGGTCATGTGAAAGGTGTAGAACAACCCGAAGAAAGCCCGCAGCAGCCCGTCCGTCGAAATGTATCGCAGCGCCGAAGGGTCGCGGCGCAGCCGCTGCGCGAACTTCTCCATACCTGGGGCGACCTGCGGATAGGATTCGCGCAGATGTTGTCCCTGGAACTCCACCACGTCAATGAAAACCAGTTTGATCAGGTCAGGGCGGGCGTTGAGTTGGGTGACCAGCCGCCGCGCGGCGGTGCGCGCCAGATCTTCGGCAGTCTGACCTTGCGAATTCTCAAGCGCGATCAGCAAGAGCGGATAGGGGTTATAGGCTTCGAACACTGCCCGGAAGAGATCATTCTTATCTGCAAAGTGGTTATACAACGATCCGAGCGCCATACCTGATTCGCTGGCAATCTGGCGCATGGTTGTGCCGTGGAAACCCTGCGTCAAAAACAGGCGGTGCGAGGCGGAAACGATCTGCTGCCGCGAGCGGGTGGGGTTGGGTTTATTTTTTTCAAGTGAACGGTCGTTCATGATTATTACTATACCAATTATTTCGAAAGCGCGCAAGCATAAACTGTATTATTCATTGATTAATAGATTTTGTGCCAGCGCTCCACAGCCCCCAGGCATCCCCGAACCGGGCAACGATCCACAGCCTTCCAGTTTTATCCACGGCTCCGCTGACCGCATCCAGATTCGTTTTTGAAATTAACTCAATAGAACCATCATGGTTGTGGACAGGAACGCTGATCCTTCCATCATTGAGAAACCAGGCATTTCCATTCAAGTCAAACACCACCGGCTGGAAAGGAAAGCCGCTGACCTCACCTCCTTGAAACCAGGAGCCATTTACCCAATGGAAACGAACTGCCAACTGACCGCAGCCATTGGGTGTGCACAGCACGAACACCGGCCACATTTCGCCGCCGGGGGTCACCTGAATCGAATCGGTGTAAGCGACGCTGGCTCGATCTCCGATAGTTGGGTCAGGGAATGATCGTATTTCCAGTGAATTGGGGCTCATAGAGATTATTCCGGCAGTTGTTGCCAGCCATAAAAGTGAAATAGAGGAGTCTATGGCTGTGATGCAGGTGTCCAGGTCAGGCAGCGCAACCCGGCTCCAGGTGGTTCCATCAAACCGGCTCAATCCTCCCTCATTAACAGGCATGCCATCCTTCCACACGCACGAAGCCGCCCATAAAGTCCCGTCCGGGCTGTCAACATGCACATCGGTTGCGTTTACAAAAACTAGCGAACGGACAGTTCCTTTTGGGGGTGATTTGAACCCCATTTGATAGAAGGGATAGCGCGTCCAGTTTTGACCATCGAAATGCGCCGCACCCCAGGTGGTGGCCAGCCAGGTGCCGCCCTGGTTATCAGAAACCGGCACGTTCTTTAGCGGCGACCTGGATAACAGCGTGCCGGTCAACCAGCCGTCCTTCACGGTGTAGTCCTTCCATTGATAACCGTCCCATGAACTGAGGCTGCCGGTCAGGGGATTGTGCACCCACAACCGGTTGCTCTGGTCGATTCCAAGATATTCCGCTGACCAAGTGACCGAGCTAAAAGCGGTCTCATCCAATTTGCGCCAGGCAGCCCCTTGGCTTGAGACAACCCACAATTTATCCTTGATGATCTGAAGGTCCAGCCACTGACCGGGCAGCAAGCCGTCAAGCGGATACTCCAGTTGAAATGGACCCATTTCGGAATAGGGGGTTGTGGTGAGGGTGGGTGTCAGTGTTGGGGTCGGCGTGGGGGTAGAGGTGGGCTGGGGAGTGGGAGTGGGTATGAGCGTTGGGGTGATCGTGGGGGTGGGGGTACTGAATAGGGAAATTCCTGCCCGGCAGGATGTCAGCATGATAGAACCAATAATGATAAATATGTATAGACAATATTTTCGCATCTAATCACCTGTTTCGATTTTACATGAATCCAGGTGATGTACAAGTATAATTCGGGAAACGAATTTCCATCTGAGGAGACGCCATGCCGCTGCGCTATGCAAAACTAACCCCTGAAGCAGTCAGCCCGACCCGCAAACACCCAACCGATGCCGGGGTGGATGTCTGCTCTGTGGAGTCTCTGACTGTGCTGCCATTCAGTTTCCGGGTAGTGCATACCGGTTTGACCTTTGAGGTCCCGCCCGGGTCCATGCTTGAGATCCGTCCCAAGGGACGCAACAATCACCTGATCGGCTCAGGTATCGTGGACGCAGGTTACCAGGGGGAGATATTGGTGAAAGTGGTTAATTATTCATGGAAACCGCTGCGCATCCATACGGGGGAAAGTATTGCCCAGCTTGTGCAAGTGCCGGTGATCTGCGAGGAAGCCGAAGAGGTAGACGGCGCTTCTATTCATGCAAAAGAATCTCAAAGAGGTGCGAGTGGGGGGATCCATCTTGAGATTAAGTAAGGATTTAGTAATATAGTAATTAAAGGCAACCGAAATTATTTTTAGGATATGACCCGAAATTCCGGGTTTAAATACGGATTTGATGTAAAAACACCGTAAAATTTTCTCGTTTTGTCTTATTAATTGATTGACTTTAAGTATCTATATGGTAATATTGTAGTTACATTACAATTAATATAATGTACGGCGGCGATGAATCTGATACTTTGTTTGGTCGCACACTCAAAGAAATTTGAGCGGGTATCAGGGGAGCCAATTGCGAAACCGGCCCTTTAGGTCGGTTTTAATTATTTAACACTTGTTGAACTTGTTAAAGTGAGACTTATAAAAAAGCGGAGGGTAGGCAGATGAAAAAATTATTGGACAAAGCGTTTAAGGTTTTATTTGTTCTCATATATATGATTGGTTTTTCTGCGCCAATACCAGTTTATGCTGCCGGCGGAATCTCTGCGGTCTCTATAGGTAGCCAGTCGCCGAGTCCTGTCTCTGCTGGAAACTCTGCAACATACCTCCTCACTTTTACCAGAAATGGGAACGGCTCGGTGACAGCTACTCTCGGAATTTCAGGGCTGCCTGCCGGTGCAGCTTTTTCTCCTGGTGTAGTGACTGAAGCCGGGAATTTAAATTTCACTGCAAATCTGACGATAACAACCACTTCATCAGTTGCGGCTGGAACTTACCCGTTTACTCTCTCTGCTGCACAAACATCCCCTGCGGGCTCAACCTACACTGCCAACGGGACGCTGGTCGTAACCGGTTGCACAACTCCTACTTTAACTTGGGCAACCCCGGCGCCAATCAGTTACGGAACCGCATTAAGCGGAACACAGTTGAATGCCTCTTCAGGTGGTGTTTCAGGTTCATTCTCATATTCACCATCAGCCGGAGCTGTCTTGGGGGTTGGTTCAAACACCCTGAATGTGACATTTACACCAACCAGCAGCGCCTATTGCACCACTTCTACATCCACTTCTATCTCTGTCAACAGGGCGGTCATCACAGTTCAGGCTGACCCTAAAACAAAAACCTATGGCAGCTCAGACCCTGCTTTAACCTATCAATTAACGAGCGGCAGCCTTGTGGGCAGCGACACTTTCAGCGGATCTCTATCGCGGGTTTCTGGAGAAGCGGTTGGTACTTATGCAATTGAGAGTACTCTCACGCTGGATACCAGCAAGTACATTCTTGTCTATATCGGCGCGAACCTGACAATCACAAAGGCTTCCCCCACCATTACCTGGGCAACACCCGCGGCGATCAATTACGGAACG